>NZ_JBFAKP010000033.1:0-65494 GCF_040655795.1 Nonomuraea sp. NPDC050310
TCCAGAGTGCTGGCCACCGCCGGGACCGGCATCGTGAACCGCCGCCTCACCCCCGCCGGGGCTTCGCGTTCGAGCAAGGCGCTTGGTGCTATCTCGATTAGCACCAAGTGGCCCGATGGTGCTATCGTCATTATCACCATGTTGCTCACCCTCGATCTCAACGATCAACGGCCCCTGCACGAGCAGGTCGCCGGCGCCATCCGGCGCGCCATCGCCGAGGGCTCCTACGCCCCCGGAGATCGCCTCCCGCCGGCCCGAGACCTGGCCGATGCCCTGGGCATCAACGCCAACACCGTCCTCCGCGCCCTGCGCGAGCTCCGCGACGAGGGCGTCCTGGAGTTCCGCCGCGGCCGCGGCGTGAGCGTCGCCAGCCTCGTCGAGGGGCGCCTCGCGATCGTCCTGCGCCTGCGTGAGCTGCTGGAGGAAGCCGGTCGGTACGGCTACAGCCGTGAAGACCTCATCGAAATGTTGAAGGAGTTGCCATGAGCCCGCGCACGCGAGCCCTCACCCTCGGCGGCCTCTGGGCCCCGCTGGTCGTCGCGGCGATCCTCATACCGGCCCTGCTGCTGCGCGACCGCCTGCCCGACCCGCTCGCCACCCACTGGAGCAGCGGCGGCCGGCCCGACTCCTCGATGAGCCTCCCCGTCAGCCTGCTCTTCGCCATCGGCATCTTCCTCGTGCTGTGGGCCGTCTCCATGGGCGTGGCCGTCCACGGCCAGGTCTTCGACCGGCGTCTCAGCCGTGGCTACTGGTGGGCCGTCCTCGCCTGGTCCGGCCTGTTCGCCGCCGGCATGGAGCTCTCCACCGTGCTGGCCAACCTCGACGCCCCTGCCTGGACCCAGGCCCGTAGTCCCGTCTGGGCCGCCGTCACCGTGCTCCTCGTCTCCGTCCTGGGCGCGGTGGCCGCCGGCTTCGCCTTCCGTGGCGCCCCCGACCAGCCCGTCCCCGACGGCGAGGCGCCTCCCGCCCTGCGGCTGCGGGCCGGCGAGCGTTCCGTCTGGGTCAGCCGGGTCCTCAACCCCTGGCTTGCGCTCCTCGCCGCCCTGCCCGCCGTCGTCGCCCTCGTCCTGCTCGTCCTGTGGTTCATCGGCGTCCTGCCCTCCGCCACCCTCTGGGCCAGCCTCGCCGGCACCCTCATCGTCTTCGTGGCCGGCATCCTCACCTACACCGTCTCCGTCCGCGTCAGCCCGGCCGGCGTCGCCGTCGGCTTCGGCCCCTTCGGCTGGCCGGTGCGCCGCATCCCCCTCGCCAAGATCGAAACCGCCTGGGCCGAGGACCGCTTCCCCAGCCAGGTCGGCGGCTGGGGCATCCGCGGCGTCCCGGGCATGGCCGCCATCATGATCCGCGGCGGCGACTGCCTCGTCCTCCGCTACCGCTCCGGCGGCCAGTTGATCATCAGCACCGACGACGCCCGCAACGGCGCCTCCTTGATCAACGCCCTCATAGCCGAAACCCCCACCCCCTAGCCCCACCTACAGCCCGCCCCGCCCCCCACCCCAGCCGCCCCGCCCCCCAACCCAGCCGCCCCGCCCCCCAACCCACCCACCAGCCAACCGCCCAACCTGTCCACCGGCCTAACCCGCTACTAGACCCGCCCATCCGCCTAACCCGCCACTAGACCCGCCCACCACTGTGGCCCACCACTCGGTCCGCCACCCTCGTCCGTCCGTCACCGACCGTCACCGTCCGTCCGCTCGGCACCCTTGTCCGTCCGTCCGTCCGTCGCCGTCCGCTCGTCCGTCAGTCACCCTTGTCCGTCCGCCTCGCCCATCACCCCCGGGCGACACCCTCCCAGCGGACACGCGGACTTCGCGGTGAGCATGCAATCCACGACGCCCGGTCAGCCGTCCGTCCCACCGAGCCGTCCGTCCATCCGGTCAGCCGCCCGCCGAGCCGCCCGGTCAGCCGTCCGCCGAGCCGCCCGGTCAGCCGTTCGCCGAGGCTGCCGTCCGCCGGTTCAACTGCCCGTCCCTCCTAGCCAGCCACCTGCCTAGGTCGCGGCCACCGCCGCAGCCCCACCCACCCCGACCCACGTGCCAACACCCTCGGCCCCCAGACAGCCCGTGCCGCCACCGAGCGCGGCCCCTGCCTCCTCCGGAGCCCCCGATGCCCCCGACTCCCTCCCAGCCCTCATCCCCGCCCCTTCCTCAAAACCCCGCCGCACGGAGACGCGACCTGACCGTCTTCCTAGCGGTCGCCTTCGGCCTGTCCTGGCTCATAGCCCTGCCACTCTGGCTGGGCACCGGCCTGAACTCCCCAACAGCCCCGGTCCACGCCGTCGCCATGATGGCCACCCCAACCATCGCCGTACTGGCCGTCTGGGCCGCGAACCGCCGCACCACCCCCTTCCGTCAAATGGCCACCGAAACCGGCCTCACCCTCGGCCCCAACCGCAAACGCACCCTCCTGATCCTCCTCACCGCCTGGCTGGGCACCCCGGTCCTGATCGTCCTGGCCTTCGGCCTGAGCATCGCCCTGGGCCTCCTCCCCACAGACCTCTCGGGCATGGCCGCCAACCTCCGCACAGCCGGCCTACCCGTCCCCGAGAACCTCCCCCTGGTCCTCACTGCCCAGATCATCGGCTCAGCCCTCATCGGCCCGGTCCTCAACGCCCTGCCCTCCCTCGGCGAAGAGTGGGGCTGGCGTGGCTGGCTCCTGCCCCGCCTCGTCGAAACCCGTGGCGTAGGGCAGGCGGTCCTCATCTCGGGCCTCATCTGGGGCGCCTGGCACGCCCCCCTCACCCTGCTCGGCTACAACTACCCGAGCCTGGGCCCGTGGGCGGCCCTCATGTTCACCGGCGCCACCGTCCTCATCGGCGCCCTCTTCTCCTGGTTGCGCCTCCGCAGCGGCAGTGTGTGGCCCGCCGTCATCGCCCACGGCTCCCTCAACGCCGTCGCCCCGATGATCGCCCTCTTCGCCGCCCCGGACACCCCGCCCAACTACGTCCTGGCCGGCATCACCGGCCTCACAGGCTGGGCCCTCATGGCCCTCACCGCCGCCTGCCTCTTCCGCTTCTGGCCAGTACGGCAGGCGTAACGGACCGTGGAGGCTCGCCAAGCGCGACCAGCACACTGGTCGCGCTTCAGCCGTACCTGCGGGCCGCTGTACGCCGGGCCGTACCCGTGGGTCGAGCTGTACGGCAGGCCCTACCCGCGGGCCGAGCCGTACGGCAGGCCCTACCCGTGGGTCGAGCCGTACGGCAGGCCGTACCCGCGGGCCGAGCTGTACGACAGGCCGTACGCGCGGATGATCCATCGACCCACGCGACGAGACGCGGTGAGACCGGACGGGCGAGGCTGGTGCGCTGAGGCCAACCGCGCCTCATCCCACCTCGCCCGCTCTCAAGTCCTCACGCCCTCAGAACACGCCCCTGTCACGTGTCGCCCGCTCCCACTTAGGGGGCTGAGCCCTCAGGCGAGGACGGCGGTGGTGATGAGGGCGGCGGTGGTGGCGGTTTCGACGAGGGCGCCCAGGACGTCGCCGGTGATGCCGCCCAGGCGCTTGACGGACCGGCGGAGGAGGAGCAGCGCGACCCCGAGCCCGGCGAGGACGGAGATCGGGAGAACGACCACCAACGGCAGGCCGCCGGGCAGGAGCAGGGCGGCGGGAGTCAGGGCTGGTGGGGTGGTGCCACCCAGGACCGGGTTGGGGCCGCCCACGGCCGGGTTGGGGCCGCCCACGGCTGGGGTGGGGTTGCCCACGGTGGAGGTGGGGCCGCCCACGGCTGGGGTGGGGTTGCCCACGGCTGGGGTGGGGTTGCCTGCGGTCGAGGTGGGGTTGCTCACGGCTGGGGTGGTGCCCTCTAGAGCGAGGAAGGTGACGGAGGTCAGGGCAAGCAGGGCGGCGAAGGCAAGGACCAGGAGGGTGACGAGGTAGGGCGTGCTGCGCCGTACTGTGCCCGCGACCATGGCGCCGAGGCCGTCGGGGCGGGCGGAGGGGACACCGGACCGGCAGGCCCAGGTGAGGGTGAGACGGCCGGTGAGGGTGGCGGTGATCAGAGCTGCGACGGAGGCTGCGGGCGGGAGGCCAGCCAGGGCGGCGGTCTGGGCGAGGACGGTGAAAATCAAGGTCGCGACGCCGAAGGGGCCGATGTCGGACCGCTTCAGGATGTCGAGGGCTTGAGGGGCGGGTTTGGCGCTGCCCAGTCCGTCGGCGAGGTCGGCGAGGCCGTCCAGGTGGAGGGCCCGGGTGAGGTAGGCCAGGACGGCCAGCGCCAGGACTGCGCCGAGGAGGCCTGGGGCGAGCAGCAGGGGGATGGCGGCGAACAGGCCCAGGGCGATACCGACGACAGGGGCCAGGGTCATGGCCTGGCCTGCGACTTCTCGGTCGACTCGGGTTACGCGGACGCGGAAGATGCTGAGCGTTCCCACCGCGAACTTGGCGCCGTCGACCCATGACATATCGGTTGATCGTATGGGGTGGCCGCGGGTGGGGCTGGGGCGGCTGGCCGGTCGGGGTGGGGGAGTGGCCGGGACTGGGTGGCTGGCCGGGCGTGCGGGTCGGAACTGGGCTCGCGGCTGGTGGGCCAGTCGGGGCGACGGCGTGGGGATGGCCTAGGGACGGGTGGCCGGGGTGTCTTGGGCGGCCGAGCGGGCTGTCCTGAAGGGGTGGCCGGGCTGTCTTGAAGGAGTGGCCGGGCTGTCTTGCAAGTGTGGTGGGGCTGTCTTGGAGGTGTGGTCCGGGGCTTGGAGAGGCGGGGTTAGAAGAGTTCGTCGAGCAGGCGGTAGTACTCCAGGAGCCCCGGGTCGGGGGTGGCCAGGCCGTACGCGGTGAAGAAGGCGGTGACGGCGGCAGGGCCGAAGTCCTCGGTGAGGTCGCGGGCGGCCAGGGCGAGGTCGCGGTGGCGGTCGGCCATGCCCAGGCGGGAGACGTCGAGGATGGTGCCGTCGAGCAGGACGTTCGAGGGGGTGAAGTCGCCGTGGGTCACCACGAGGTCCTCCGCGGGAGGGCGGGTGGTGAGGAGGCGGGTGAGGATTTGGTCCGGGGTCTGGCCCTCGTTGTCGGGGTCGAAGTCGTCGGCGTCGACGAGATCTTCCAGGACCTGGCGGCGGGACTCGTCGAGCATGACGTCCAGGCTGCCGTCGAAGGGGCAGGGCGGGAGCATGTGCAGGGCGCGGAGGGTACGGCCCAGGCGGGCGCCGATCTCGGCCCCAGAGAGGGAGGCGGTGGCGAGGCTGGGGGAGGCGGCGTCGGCCAGCACCAGGAGGGCCGGGGTGAGGGCCGGATCGTTGGGCTCGTAGGCGGCGATCTCGGGGGTGGGGAGGCCTCGGGCTGTCAGCCAGGTCAGGCGGGTGTGTTCGGCGGTGGCGGCGGGGCCGTGCTTGATCCAGAACGTGCCGGTGGTGGCTTTGACGCGGGAGACCGAGCCGCTGAGTCCTTCGTGGTCGTCGGACCAGGTGGGGGAGGGGCCGAGGAGAGCGGCGATGGCGGGCGGGAGGGTCTGGCGGAAGTCGGCGCTCGTCAGGGTGGCCAGGTGGTTGAGGGCGGTTTGTTCCAGGGCGGGGGCGTGGTCGCGGGCCAGGGGGAGGGTGCGGGTGAGGAGGGTGGTGGCGGCGTGGAGGTCGCCGCGGAGGTGGTGGAGGGTGGCGAGGTCGAGGCGGGTCGCGACGAGGTCGGCTGGGGTGGAGGCCAGGGCGAGGGCGCGGTCGAGCAGGTCGCGGGCCTCGTCGTACGCAGCGGGGCCGCACAGGGCAGCGGTCTCGTGGGGCGCGGCGGGGTCGACCGGGGTGCGGGTGTCGTTGTGCGCGGCCTGCACGGAGTCGCCGTGGTCGTGAGCGGCAGGCAGGCCACCGTCGGGACCATGCGGCGTGGGGTCGTGGGGCCTGCCGTACGGGCGCGGGGTGGCGAGGGCGAGGAGGGCTACGGCGGACCAGCGGGCGGTGGTGTGGGTGAGTGGGTTGGCGGCGCGTGCGGCGGCGAGGGCGGCCGTCAGTTCGTCCCGGTCGGTGGGGATCGGGCGGCCGTGGGCGTCGTGGGTGATCAGGTCCTGGATCCTGGCATGGCGCACATTTGGTGACGTTATCGTGGCCGGATGCATGCGATTGAGGTGGCCGGGGTGTCGGTGAAGGTCGTGGGCAGGACGCTGCTCGCGGAGCTCGACTGGCAGGTGAGGTACGGCGAGCACTGGGTGATCCTGGGGCCGAACGGGGCCGGGAAGACGACGCTGCTGTCATTGGCGGCGGCGGTGCGGCACCCGACGGAGGGCGTCGTACAGGTGCTCGGGCATCGGCTGGGACGCGTCGACCTGCGAGAACTGCGCAAGCACCTCGGGCTGGTGACGGCCAGCCAGCGGCTGATCGACGAGGAGCTGCTGGAGGAGGAAGGGGCCACGGCGCACACCGTGGTGCTGACCGGGCATACCGGGACCAGTGCGCCGCTGTGGGATCGGTACGGGCCGGCGGAGCACGAGCGGGCGCATCGGCTGCTGGCGGATCTCGGGTGCAAGGATCTGGCGGATCGGCGGTTCCGGGTGTGCTCGCAGGGGGAGCGGGCCAGGATTCGGGTGGCTCGGGCGTTGATGCCGGATCCGGCGGTGTTGTTGCTGGACGAGCCGTTCGCCGGGCTTGATCTGCCGGCTCGGGAGGATCTGATCGCGGCGGTGGAGGATCTGGCGAACAACCGGCCGGTGCTGACGACCGTGACGGTCACGCACCATCTGGAGGAGATCCCGGCCACTACGACGCACGCGATGCTCATGCGGGATGCGCGGGTGCTGGCTCGGGGGACCGCGGAGGAGGTGCTGACGGCGGAGAACCTGTCGGCGTGCTTTGACCGGAGGCTGCGGGTGGAGCGGCACGACGGGCGCTGGTATGCGCGGCGGGCGGGCTAGCCGGCGGGGGTGAGGGGGTCCTAAGGGCCCACGCGATCAAACGGCCTAGCGATTCAAACGGCCCGAGCGCTCCAAACGGACTAAGCGGTCCAGGTGGCCCGGGTGGCCCGGCTGGCCCAGGTGGCCCAGGTGGCCCAGGTGGCCCAGGTGGCCTAGGTGGCCCAGGTGGCCCAGGTGGCCTAGGTGGCCCAGGTGGTCCAGGTGGTCCAGGTGGTCCAGGTGGCCCAGGTGGTCCAGGGAGCCCAAGCCATCGGGCGGCGGTCGGGTGGGCCGGTGGGCCCGGCCCGGTGGGGCGGGTTGAGTGGGCGGCCGGGTCCCTCTTCCTCGGCTTCGGCGTCTGCCGGTTAGAGGGGCAGGAGGCGGCCGGCGATGACCAGGGCGACCTGTTCGGACTCGGCGGCCAGGCGTTGGTTGAGGCGGCCCAGGGCGTCGCGGAAGGCGCGGCCGGAGGCGGTGGCGGGGATGACGCCCAGGCCGACCTCGTCGGAGACGGCGACGATCGGTTGCGGGGTGCGGCGCCAGGCTTCGATGAGGGCGTCGCAGTGGTCGGCCACGCGGGTGGGTTCGCGCCATTGGAGGGTGGCCAGCCAGGAGCCGATGCCGTCGATCAGCAGGGGCGTGGTGGCCTCGGCGATCGTCTTGGCCAGTTCCGTGGTTTCGGTGGTGGTCCAGTGGGCGGGGCGGCGGGATCGGTGGGCCTCGACGCGGGTGCGCCACTCGGGGTCGTCGTCGCCTGTGGGACCGGTGGCGACGTAGGTGACGTACGGCTCGGCGGCCAGGCGGAGTTCGGCTTCGGCGGATTTGCCGGATCTGGAGCCGCCCAGGAGCAGGGTTCTCAGGGGGAGCGGGGTGCGGGGCGTGGGTGGGGTTGCGGTGTCCACCTCCTGGCCGTCCTGTACGGCTTGCAGGCCCCACAGGATGCAGTGGCGGGTGAGGTCTGCTTCCGAGCGGGTCCGGTGGTCCAGGGCGGCGGCCAGGAGGTGGGTCGCGTCCGAGATGAGGCCTTTGCGGCGGAGGTCGGCCAGCACGTGGGGGGCGGTGGTGGGGTCGACCAGGACGGCGGCGTAACTCGCCTCTGCGGGAGCGGTGTCGGCGAAGGGGGTGGCGTTGAGGAGGAGGTCGCCGGCCGTGCCGGTGATGATCGGCCGGCGGAGGTCGGCGGGGGTGCCGTCCACGAACAGGGCCAGGGGGGCGCGCCAGGCCGACTGGGGGAGGGAGAGGCAGGAGGCGCACCGGCAGCCCGGCTCCGGCCAGCCGTACTGGCCTGCCGTACCGGTGAACAGGATCTTCACCTGACCGAGCGTAGGACACCGGCTGGAAGGGGGTGAGGCCGCCGCCCGGCCGGGGAGGGATCCGAGGCGGGCGGCGGCCCCACCGGGAAGGCCCGGTCACCACAGCGGACGGTCATCCCGGGACCGCCACGGGCAACCGGGCCGGGCCAGAGGCTCGGGCCGCAGGTGCTGGGGCTGGCGAAGTAGCAGGGGAGTGGAAACAGGGGGAGAGCGCGGAACCGCCGGGGAGTCGGCCCAGACCTGCAGGAACCGGTGGGAGTCGGCCTCGACCTGCAGGAACCGGCGGGGGTCGGCCCAGACCTGCAGGAACCAGCGGGCTGCGGCCCCGGCTCGCAGGAACCGGCGGGCGCCCGGCCCCAACCTGCCCAAAACCGCCGGAACCCGGGGCGGCGCTCAACCCGCCGTAACCGGGCCCAACCGGTAAGGGGCCGGCTCAGGCAGCGCTCCGGGGGTCAGGCGGAGATGCGGGAGCGGCGGCGGGTGGCCACCACGGCGCCGCCCGCGAGCAGCGCCAATGCCCCAGCGCCCCCCAGGATCCACCCCGCCGGCACCCCGGAAGCCTCCGGAGCGGCGACGGAGGCGGAAGCCGGAGCAGGCAGGTCGGCGCCCTGGGCGCGGGACGGGTAGCCGTTGACCGAGGTCACCGTCTCCCCCTCCACCTTCACCTTGGCCGCCGCGGCCAGCAACTGCAGGGCGGTGGCGTCCGCGGCTCCCGTGACACAGGTGACCACCTGCTGGGGCGGTGTGTCTCCTGGGTAGGCGTCGAGCTCGGCGTCGCCGAAGTCGATGGCCAGCCCCACCCGCTTGCCCCCCTCGGGCAGGGCGGTCTTCCCGCACAGGGCGGTGAAGTCGGGCACCTCGACGGCGGGCGACTCGAAGTCGGTGGTGGCCGCGAAGCGCCAGCCGAGCACGGTGCCGTCCGCGGGACGTTCGGCGGTGGCGGGCAACGACAACCAGGCGGTGCCGTCGCTCTGCCAGAGGCTCCAGGCCCGCGGCCCGGCCGGATCGCCGGTGGGTGGTGCGGCAAGGGCAGGAGAGGAGAGAGTAAAGGCGGCGGCTAGGGAGAAAGCGGCGACACGAAAGGCGCGCAGCATCGATCGGCCTCCATACTCGGGAGTAGGGTGCAGGCTGTTGAGGACTTCGTGCGTAACCGGTAACGAAAAGGGAGCGTAATTCATGACATGGCGGTGGCGTTATGAAAATGCCAATGGTGGTGAGGTAACAGATCGGCCATTGCCGCGCGAGGTCTTTCCGAGCCAGGCCGACGCGGAGTCGTGGCTGGGCGAGAACTGGCGTGAGCTGCTGGAATCCGGTGTGGAAAAGGTCGCGCTGCTGGAGGATGACCGCACCGAATACACAGGATTGTCACTGCGCTCCGAGTGAAAAAAGAAATCCCCTTGCGCCTCCTGTGGCGCAAGGGGATTTCCGGGAAAGGCTACGGCCGGGTGGCCGGGCTGACCGTCTTGGCCGGGTCGCGCTCCACGACCGGCCCGAGGACGGCGTCGATCCGCTCCATGACGGAGGCGTCGAGCTTGACCCCGGAGGCCTTGACGTTGTCACGCACCTGCTCGGGCCGGGTCGCCCCGACGATGGCGCTGGCGACGTTCGGGTTCTGCAGCACCCAGGCCACCGCGAGCTGGGCCATGGTGAGCCCGAGGTCGGCGGCGATGGGCTTGAGCTCCTGCACGCGGGTCAGCACGTCATCGGTGAGCATGCGGTTGATGAAGCCCGCACCGGCCTCGGAGGTGGCGCGCGAACCGGCGGGCGGGGGCTGGCCGGGCAGGTACTTGCCGGTCAGCACGCCCTGCGCGATGGGCGACCAGACGATCTGGCTGAGCCCCTCCTTCTCGCTGAGCGGCACGACCTCCGACTCGATGACCCGCCACAACATCGAGTACTGCGGCTGGTTGGAGACCAGGCGGTCGAAGCCCATCTCGTCGGCGATCTTGAGCGCCGCGGCGATCTGGTCGGCGGTCCACTCGCTCACCCCGACGTACAGGACCTTGCCCTGCCGTACGAGGTCGTCGAAGGTCTTGAGCGTCTCCTCGAGCGGGGTGAAGTGGTCGAAGCGGTGCGCCTGGTACAGGTCGACGTAGTCGGTCTGCAGGCGGCGCAGCGAGCCGTTGATGGACTCGGTGACGTGCTTGCGCGACAGGCCACGGTCGTTGGGCCCGTCGCCGGTGGGCCAGTAGACCTTGGTGAAGATCTCCAGCGACTCCCGGCGCACGCCCTTCAGCGCCCGGCCGAGGACTTCCTCGGCCTTGGTGCGCGCGTACACGTCCGCGGTGTCGAAGGTGGTGATGCCCTCGTCGAGCGCCGCGTGCACGCAGGCCTTGGCCGCCTCCTCCTCGACCTGGGAGCCGTGGGTGATCCAGTTGCCGTAGCTGATCTCACTGACCAGGAGACCGCTGCGGCCGAGGTGACGAAATTCCATACATCCGACCTTAGGGGCAGTCGGCAGGCGGCCCGTACACGGGCACCGGCGACCGGCGGTCAGCCCGTACACGGGCTCCAGATCATCCCGAGCCCCTTCATGACGCCCACCACGCCCAGCAGGCACGCCACCGCCATCACGGCCAGCGTCGGCGCCTTGCGCGCGTCGGTCCGCAGGCCGGTGGCCACCTCCCAGCCGGCGACCAGCGCCAGGAGCACGCTCAGCCCGCCCAGCCCGATGCCCGCGAAGTCCGTGTAGGAGCACGACGTCACCTTGCCGTTGAGCGACACGGTGCTCAGGGAGCTCAACCGCACCACCAGAGCGAGCAAACCGATGACAAGGGCGCCCCAGGCCTTGGGCGCCACCACGCGAAGATTCATGGCGTGAGTTCTATCGAGATCAACTTGCAAACCACTGAACGGTAGGGTCCCCTCGTGACGAAGCTCCTGCGGACGCTGCTCACCGCGGCCGTGCTGGCCGCGATCGGCGTACGGCTGCGCCGCCGCGCGCGCCGGGTGAAGGCCGAGGCCGGCGGCGGTGCGGCCACCGCCCAGCTCGAACGCCGGCGACCCCTGTGGGGCGCCGTGCTGGCCGTACTGGCCGCGACGGCGGTGACGCTGGCCGTGGCGGTCGTCCCGCTGGTCCCGCGCGCCTCGCTCGGCCAGAGCGCCGTCCGGATGCGCCCGCCCGTCGCCGCGCCGGCCACCGCCCAGAGCGCCCCGTCGCCCAGCGTGACGCCCACTCCGGCGGAGTGCGTACGGCAGGCGGCCCCCGTCGTCCGCCCGCTGAACCCGAGGGTGGTCCGTGCGGTCAACCGCCAGTGGCGGCGCATCGAGAGGTGGCTGGCCGAGAACGCGCCGGCCACCCGCGCCACGCTCGCGCGCCCGGCGAGGGCCCGCACGATCGCCATCGCCGAGGCCCAGATGAACCTGCGCTTCCCCGACGACCTGCGGGCCTCGCTCCTGCGCCACGACGGCGGCCTGCCGACGCCGCTCAACGTGCGGGGGATGCGCGACCGGTGGCGGGCGCAGTGCGTCTCGTGGGGCGAGGAGGAGTTGCGCTACCGCGACCTGATCCCGGTCGGCATCCTGGACGTGGTGCACGCCGAGACCGGCCGGATGGGCGTCGTGGGCAGGATCTCCGGCCCGGCGTTCGAGGACGGCCGCCCGTCCTACTACGCGCTGCTGCGCGACATGGCGGACGCCCTCGAGCGGGGCCGCCCGCTGGACGACCAGCGCCCGGTGGTCCGCTCCGGCGAACTGGAATGGGTGCCGCTGCCCTGACCCTGATCTTTCCCTGACCCGGACCCCGATCTCGGGGGTCCGGACCCTGACCCGACCCTGAGAAAGGGCCCGCTACTTCTTCGGGGGAACCGGCTTGCCGCCGGGCAGCACGGTGGGCGGGGGAAAGCGGAGCTTGCGGATCTGCAGCGCGCGCATGGCGGCGTAGAACCCGACGCCCTTCATGGACTCGTTGGGGAACTTCTCCGCCGCCAGCTTCTTGACCTTCCAGGCGACGAAGATCGAGGTCGCCACCACGCCGACCATCATGACCGGCCAGCCGATCGTGATGACGTAGTAGTAGATGGTCATCTGGGTCTGCTGGTTGCCCCACGGAATCCAGGTCAGCAGCAGGATGAGCAGCGAGAACGGCAGGAAGTACTGGCTCGGCAGCCGGCGGGCGTCGACCCAGTCGCGGGCGAACTTGCGCACCGGGCCGCGGTCACGGACCGGCAGGAACTTCTCCTCGCCGCGCAGCATGCCCTCACGGGCCCGCTGGCGCTCGGCGTTCTGCTTGGCCCGCAGTTGGCGGTAGGCCTCTTTCCGGTCGCGCGGAGCGCTGACAGGCTGGCGCCGACGCCCCTCGGCGTCCCGGCGCTTGGGAGTCGGTCGTCCTTTGCCCTGGGGCTTAGGATCGTCTTCGGGGACGGGGGTGTCCACCGAGGTCTGGGATCGGCGTCGCAACACGACGTCAACCCTACCTGGACTGCAACTTAGTGACGCCCCCGTACGTTATGCGTAGGGTAATCCCAAGGCGGCTGCGCTGCAGTGGGTGACCGACAGCACGACCTAAGAAGGGGATGGCCGACGCGCATGAGCGTGATGAAGAGACTTTCCATGATCTTCAAGTCCAAGGCCAACAAGGCCCTGGACAAGATGGAGGATCCGCGCGAGACGCTGGACTACTCCTACCAGCGCCAGCTCGAGCTGCTGCAGAAGGTTCGCAGGGGCGTGGCCGACGTGGCGACCTCGCGCAAGCGGGTGGAGCTGCAGATCAACCAGATCCGCCAGCAGGCGACCAGGCTGGAGGACCAGGGCCGCAAGGCGCTGTCGGTGGGGCGTGAGGACCTGGCGCGTGAGGCGCTGAGCCGCCGTTCCGGTCTGCAGACGCAGATCGCCGACCTCCAGGTCCAGCACGACAACCTGCAGGCCGAGGAGGAGAAGCTCACCACCGCCTCCCACCGCCTCCAGGCCAAGGTCGACGCCTTCCGCACCAAGAAGGAGACGATCAAGGCGACCTACACCGCCGCCGAGGCGCAGACCCGCATCAACGAGGCCTTCTCCGGAATCTCCGAGGAGATGGGCGACGTCGGTCTCGCGATCCAGCGCGCCGAGGACAAGACGGCGCAGATGCAGGCCCGGGCCGGCGCGATCGACGAGCTGCTCGCCAGCGGCGTGCTCGACGACTTCAGCGGCCAGCGCGGCGACGACATCCAGCTCGAGCTCGACCGCATGGGCGGCGGGCGCGACGTGGAGCTGGAGCTCGCCCGGATGAAGGCCGAGCTGGGCATGGCCCCGGCGCCCAAGTCCGCGATCGAGCAGGGCCAGCCGGCGCCGCAGCAGCAGCCGCAGACCCAGGCGCACCCCACCCAGCAGCACCAGCAGCCGGGGGAGAACTCATGATCATCCGCATCATGGGCGAGGGCCAGGTCGAGGTGGCCCCCGACGACATCGCGACGCTCAACGAGCTCGACAACGAGCTCGAGGGCGCCATCGTCGCCGGTGACGAGGGCGCCTTCCGCGAGCGGCTGCACGCGCTGCTCGACAAGGTCCGCCACGTCGGCAAGTCGCTGCCGGACGAGAGCCTGGAGCCTTCCGAGCTGATCCTGCCGCCCGCCGACGCCTCGATGGAAGAGGTACGGGCGATGCTCGGCGACCAGGGCCTCATCCCCGGTTAGGCGCCCGGCCATGCGCTCGCGGTTCGCCCCCGACAGCCGTCTGGTCCGGCGCATGCTCGTGACCATCCTGCTGCTCGGGCTGCTGTACGCAGCCTTCGTGGCCGCCCTCATCGCCGCAGGCGTGGGGGCGGCCGTCGCCGCGGTGGCCCTGGCGGCCGTCCTGGTGACCCTCCACCTGATGTCGGACCGATTAGTGCTATCGGCGATGGGGGCCAGGGAGGTCACCCCGGAGCAGGAGCCCGAGCTGCACGCGCTCGTCGACCGGCTGTGCGCGCTCGCCGACCTTCCCAAGCCGCGGGTGGCGATCAGTCCCGCCGCGGAGCCCAACGCCTTCGCCGCCGGGCACACCTCGCGCAACGCCGCCCTGTGCGTCACCCAGGGCCTGCTCGACCGGCTCGACCAGCGTGAGCTGGAAGGCGTCCTGGCGCACGAGGTCAGCCACCTCGCCCACCGCGACGTCGCCCTGTCGACCGCGGTCTCCGTCTTCTCCACCGTCGCCGGGCTGCTGTCCGGGCTGGCGCTCTTCCTCGGTCTCGGCGGCCGTCGCCGGGCCCTGGTGCCGCTCGGCCTGCTGGCTGCGCTCGCCTCCGGGGTCGTCTACCTGATCAGCCTCGTCCTCACCCGCGCGTTGTCGCGCTACCGCGAACTGGCCGCCGACCGGGGCGGCGCGTTGCTGACCCAGCGTCCGTCGGCCCTCGCCTCCGCGCTCGGCAAGATCGACGCCGCCGCGGCGGACGGGCCGCGGGTGACCAACGCCCTGATGTTCGCCGGCCAGCGCCTGCCGGACCTGCTGGACACCCACCCGCCCATCCCGCGCCGCCAGGAGCAGTTGCGCTGGCTGGCCACCGAGCTCGGCTCCTGAGCGGCCGGGGCTGACGTGCGCCGGAGGAGATGGCTCGACGCCCTGCTCGGCCGCGCCACCGTGGCCGAGCCCGACCTCGACACGCTCTTCGCGCTGCCGCCGGCCGCCGCGGTGCTCGGCACGGCGACCGGGTTCGCGTCCGCCGGGCTGGCGGGCGTCGGCTTCCGCGCCGCCGAGGGGCGGGCTTTCGCCGGCGTGCACCGGCAGGCCGGCGACCTGCTCGGCGAACGCGAGGAGATCAAGGACGCCTACGACTACACCTGGTTCCTCGCCCGCGACCCGTCGGCGGACGAGCTGGTCAAGCGGGTGCACGGGGTCAACTCCACGCTGGGGGACGCCGGGTTCGGGCCGTCGCTGCTGTGCTCGGCCTTCCGCTTCGAGTCGCGCGGCCGGGGGCTGCTGGTGGTCTACCTGTACAAACGCGGCACCTTCTACCCGTTCGCCCCGCTCGACGGGCACCGCAGGGACACCGTCCTGGAGGACCGCGCAGCCGAGGCGCTGCGTCCCGAACTGCCGGTGGAGCCGGACCGCGCGCGCTGGTTCGCACTCTGGGACATCCCCGCCCTCACCCGATAATCGCCCATAGTGATCTAATGATCACGTGGAGCGAAGATTGAGCGTGGCCGCCGCCGTGGCGTTCGCCCTCGCCGCGGTGCTGTACAGCGCCTGGATCCCGGGGGAGTTCACCACGCCCGCCCTCGACCGGATGCACGGCTACCTCAGCGAGCTGGCCGCGCGTGATCAGCCGTGGTCGGGGCTGTTCCAGCTCGCCGACGCCGGGGCGGGCCTGGCCTGCCTGGCCGGGGTGGCGCTGGTGCCCCGGATCCCGCGCGAGTGGCTGGGCTGGCTCGGCCTGGCCGCCTTCGGCCTGTTCACCGTCGGCGGCGCGCTCCTGCCGCTCGACTGCGCCTCGGTCAGCGACCCGGCCTGCGAACGCGGCCAGCGCTCCCTCGCTCACCACCTGCACGCCGTCACCAGTGCGCTGTCGGTCGCCGGCGTCACCGTCTCGATGGTGCTGCTGAGCCGTACCGTGCTGGCCTGGGTCATCACCGCGGCCTCGCTGGCCGCCACCTCGCTCGCGCTCGCCTCGATGGTCCTCGGCAACCTCGCCGGGCTGGCCCAGCGCGCCCAGCTCGTCCTGATAGCGCTGTGGCTGCTCTACCTGGCCGCCCGGCTGCTGACCCGGTGCCCGCCCGCCGACACCCGGCTCCCGCACGTCCTGCGCGAGGGCGAAGGGCCCGCCGTGCTGCTCTGCGCCGGGCTGGGCGGGGCGTGGTTCCACTGGGACGAGGTGGCCGCCGGCCTGGCGCCGCAGGCGACCGCCATCCGCTTCGACCGCCCCGGGCTCGGCCTGAGCCCCGCAGAACCGCTTCGCCCCACCCTGTACGGCGAAGCCGCCCGCCTGGCCGCGCTGGCCCCCGCCCACCCCGAGCAGGTGACGGTGGTCGCGCACTCGGTCGCCGCCTGGCACGCCGAAGCGTTCGCCCGCCTGCACCCGCTGCGGGTGAACCGGCTCGTGCTGGTGGACCCGAAGTGCCGCTCGGGCCCGCTGCGCCATCCATCGGGCTGGGGGCAGACGGCCGGGCGGTGGCTGCCCGCGTTCGGCGGCACGTGGGGCGCGCACGCGGTGGCGCGCTGCGCGGGACCGGCCGGGCACCGGCTCCTGACCGGCCGGGCGGACCCCGGCGGCGTCTACGCGGAGGGCCGGGTGGCCGCGGCCGTCACGGGGGAGTGGCTGGCCGTCCGGGAGATGGCCGCCGAGCTGCGCACGATCCGCGAGGAACACCCGTTCCCGCCCGTGCCGGTCGTGGTGATCAGCTCCGGCCGCGGCGACGCGTGCCTGGAGGAGCTGGCCGGCCTGCTGGGCGGCACGATGCTCACGCTGCCCGGCGTCGACGTGCTGCGTGAGGACCCGGCGGCGATCGTCAAGGCGTGTCTGGACGAGTCGGAGCCCGGCCCGGGGTAACGGACTGCCAGAATAGGGGCATGCTGGACTTACGGTCAGGAGATCCCGCCTGGGTGGGGGAGTACGCCCTGACCGCGCGCCTGGGCGAGGGCGGGCAGGGCACCGTGTACCTCGGGCAGAGCCGCGCCGGGGCCAAGGTGGCGATCAAGCTGATGCGGGCCGACCTGGCCGGCGACAGCGAGGCCTCCCAGCGCTTCGTGCGCGAGGTCTCGCTCGCGCGGCGCGTCGCGCCCTTCTGCACCGCGCAGGTCATCGAGACCGGGCTGCTGGGCGAGCGGCCGTTCATCGTGAGCGAGTACGTGCCGGGGCCGACGCTGTCGGAGGTGGTCAGGACCGAGGGGCCGCGCACCGGCTCCTCGCTGCACCGGCTGGCGGTCGGCACGGTGACCGCCCTGGTCGCCATCCACCAGGCCGGGATCGTGCACCGCGACTTCAAGCCGTCCAACGTGGTGCTGGCCGCCGACGGGCCGCGGGTGATCGACTTCGGGATCGCGCGGGCGCTCGACCTGACCTCCTCGCTCACCGCCTCGGCGATCGGGACGCCGTCCTTCATGGCGCCCGAGCAGCTCACGGAGGGGCAGCCGGGGCCGGCGGCGGACATGTTCGCCTGGGGCTGCACGTTGCTCTACGCCGCCTCCGGGCACCTGCCGTTCGCGGCGGACAGCCTGCCGGCGCTCTTCCACCGGATCATGTCGGCGGACGCGGATCTGTCGGTGCTGGAGGATCCGGCGTTGCGGGCGCTGGTGGGGGACTGCCTGGCCAAGGATCCCGCCCGGCGGCCCACCGCGAGCCAGGCGCTCATGCGGTTGCTCGGCGGCGGGGCGGCCTCGCCCGCACCGGTGCTGCTCGCGCAGGGCAGCGCCGCCGCCACTGGCCACCCCTCCCAGCCGCAGTCTCAGCCCCACTCCCAGCCGCAGTCTCAGCCGCAGTCCCTGCCTCCGCACGCGATGCCCGCCACGCCGCAGCCGCACGGGATGCCCGCCAACCCGCTGCCGCCTCCGCTGTATCGAGCCGCTCCGCTCCAGCACGCCGCCCCGCCGCACCAGCCCGCTCCCCACCAGTCCGCCCCCCACCAGGCCGCTCCGCCGTACCAGGGGCCGCCCTACCAGGGGGCCGGCGGCCAGACGCGGCCGGCCGGGCCGCGGCGGTCGGGCCCGTGGGTGGCGGTGGCGGCGACGGCCGCCGCGCTCGTGGTGCTGGCGGCCGCGGTGATCGTCGGCCTCCAGCTCGCCGACCCGACGAAGGGCACCGCGGGGACCACCACGCCCACCGCCGGCACCCGCTCCTCCCAGCGAACGACCCCGACCGCGACACCGACCGCGACCCCGACGGCGACCCCGAGCCCCACCACCGCCGGCCAGTTGCCCGGCACCGCGGTCACCCTGACCGAGGAGCCCGGCGACGCGCTCAAGCTGGCCTCCTACACCGTGGACGGCGGCAAGCGGATGTACCTCCGCCGGGGCGACACCTTCCACCTGGACGAGCGCTACTTCGAGTACATGCCCAGCCCCGACGGCAGCCGCGCCCTGGCCACCGAGGTGAAGTACAGCGTCGACAAGTACGCCCAGGTCTCCCTGATCGACGTCCGCAGCGGCGAGACCTACTCCACGAAGATCAGCGCCGCCCCCGTCTACCCGACCACCCCGCGCTGGTCGCCGGACGGCCGGTTCGGCCTGTTCACCCTCTACCGCGCCGAGGGCGGCACCAGCGTCACCCACGGCTTCGCGCTCGTCGACGCCGAGCGGCGCACCAGCCGGGCCTTCGAGGTCAAGGGCGACGGCTGGCGCTTCTTCTGGGTGGACGACGACACGGTCGGCACCTGGGTCGGGGGTCGTATGCAGCTGCACGACCTGGGCGGCAAGCGGATCCGCACCTTCGACGACGCCGGCTCCCCGGTCTGGGTCGAGGGCGACGACGTCTCGCCCGCGCGCACGCACTTCCTGTCGCACTGCGACCGGTCGGCGACCACCGTCTGCGCCCAGCCGCTGACCGGCTCGGCGAAGAAGATCACCATCCCGTTCACCAGCTCCCGGCTGATCGGCTGGTACGACGACCGGCACATCGCCGGCTGGGTGACCAAGCTCGGCGGCTACGAGGCGGTCGTGGTCGATCTGAACGGCAAGGTGGTGCGCAGGCTCGCCGCCACCACCAAGGTGGCCGAGTTCGGCAAGATGAGCTTCCGCTTCACTCCCTAGACGTTTCCGGAGCTCTCCCCAGGAAACGGTCACCAGCGTGGAACACACGGACGAGCGGATCACCGTCGTCGGCGAGGGCGCGGTCTCGGCCGCCCCCGACCTCATGCGGCTCCTGGCCGGGGTGGAGGTGCGCAAGGCCGGACCCGGCGAGGCCTTCGCCGCCAGCAGGGAGGCCGCCGCCCGGCTGACCCGCACGCTGCGCGAGGCGGGCGTCGCCGAGGAGGACCTGCGCACCAACGAGCTGTCCCTCGGTCCCGAGTACGAGGCCTACCCCAAGGTGGCCGGTTACCGCGCCGCGCAGGGCGTCGAGGCGCTCGTGCGCGACCTGAGCCGCGCCGACGCGGTCATCGACGCCGTGGCGGCGGTGGGGGAGGAGATCCGGCTCAACGGGCTGGTGTTCGAGGTCTCCAAGCCGGACCAGGTGCTGGAGGCCGCCCGTGCCCGTGCCTTCGCCAACGCCGCCGCCAAGGCCGCGCAGTACGCCGGGCTGGCCGGCCGGGCGCTGGGCCGCGTCGTCGCGGTCAGCGAGGAGGTCTCGGCGCCGCCCCAGCCGCTGCTGGCCGCGGCCGAGGCGATGGACGCCAAGAGCTCCGTGAGCCCCGGACGGCAGACCGTCTCGGTCACCGTCCGGGTCGTGTACGGCTTCGCCGACTGAGCCGGTTTCGGCAGAGCCTCGTTACGGCAGGGCGAGCATGCGGTCGAGGGCGACGCGCGCCCAGTGGGCGGTGTCCTCGTCCACGGTGATCTGGTTCGGCACCTCGCCCAGCAGCAGCGACTCCAGCGCCCACACCAGGTGCGGCAGGTCGATGCGGTTCATGGTCGAGCAGTAGCAGACCGTCTTGTCCAGGAACGAGACGTTCTTGTCCGGGAACTGCTGCGCCAGGCGCTTGACCAGGTTGAGCTCGGTGCCGATGGCCCAGCTCGTCCCAGGCTCGGCGGCCTCCAGCTTCTTGATGATGTACTCGGTCGAGCCGACGAAGTCGGCCTTGTTGACCACCTCGTGCCGGCACTCGGGGTGCACCAGCACGTTGACGCCCGGGACGCGGCGCCGTACGTCGTCGACCGACTCGGCCGTGAAGCGGCCGTGCACCGAGCAGTGGCCCTTCCACAGGATCATCTTCTTGCCGCGCAGTTCCTCGGCCTTCGGCGGCCGGTGCGGGCTGTACAGGACGCAGTCGTCCAGCGACATGCCCATCTCCAGCACCGCGGTGTTGCGGCCCAGGTGCTGGTCGGGCAGGAAGAGCACCTGCTTCTTCTGTGAGAAGGCCCACTCCAGCGCCCGCTTGGCGTTGGAGGAGGTGCACACCGCGCCGCCGTGCCGGCCGCAGAAGGCCTTGATGTCGGCGCTGGAGTTCATGTACGTGATGGGAATCACATCGTCGGCGATGCCGGCCTCCTCCAGCGCCTCCCACGCCTCCTCGACCTGGTCGAAGGTGGCCATGTCGGCCATCGAGCACCCGGCCGCCAGGTCGGGCAGGATCACCCGCTGCGCCGGCGAGGTCAGGATGTCGGCCGACTCGGCCATGAAGTGCACGCCGCAGAAGACGATGAACTCCGCCTCCGGCCGGGCCGCGGCCTGCTGCGCCAGCTTGAAGGAGTCGCCGGTCACGTCGGCGAACTGGATGACCTCGTCACGCTGGTAGTGGTGGCCCAGCACGAACACCCGCTCGCCGAGCGCCTCCTTGGCCTTGCGGGCGCGTTCCACCAGGCCGGGGTCGGAGGCCGCGGGCAGCTCGCCCGGGCAGTCGACGCCCTTCTCGCTGTGCCGATCGGTGTCCTGCCCCAGGATGAACAGCGGAATCGTCATGCCGAACCCCTTATCGTCGAAGTGACGAGTATGGAGTCTACAACCCCGGGGAATGTGTGGCATCGGCGCGGTGTTGGTAGCGTCTTAGTAGGACCTCAGAACGGGAGTCAGCACATGACGGTTGAGAGCAGCGAGACCACGGCGCAGGGCCTGAACCTGACCGACGCGGCCGCGGCCAAGGTCAAGAGCCTGCTCGAGCAGCAGGGTGAAGAGGGTCTGCAGCTCCGTGTCGCCGTGCAGCCGGGCGGCTGTTCGGGCCTGCGGTACCAGCTCTTCTTCGACGACCGGTCGATGGACGGCGACGTCGTCACCGACTTCGGCGGCGTCGGCGTGGTCACCGACCGGATGAGCGCCCCCTACCTGATGGGCGCCACCATCGACTTCGTCGACACGATCGAGAAGCAGGGGTTCACCATCGACAACCCCAACGCCACCGGCTCCTGCGCCTGCGGCGACTCGTTCAACTAGCCGGAAAGGCCGCCCCGGCGGCCCCAAGGCGCGGAAGGCCCCGTCCACGTTGGCGTGTGCGGGGCCTTCGCATATCCTCGTGTGGCTTCAACTTGGCCTGCAGACAACGAGGAAGAAGAATCCCGTGCGCATCGCCGTCACCGGCTCCATCGCGACCGACCATCTGATGACCTTCCCCGGCAGCTTCGGGGATCAGCTCATCGCCGAGCAGCTCGACCGGGTGTCGCTGTCCTTCCTGGTCGACGAGCTCCAGATCCGTCGCGGCGGGTGCGCGGCGAACATCGCCTTCGGCATGGGCTGCCTGGGGCTTTCGCCGATCCTGGTCGGCGCCGTCGGCAACGACTTCGCCGACTACCGCTCCTGGCTGGAGCGCCACGGCGTCGACTGCGAGTCGGTGCACACCTCCGAGGTGCACCACACCGCGCGCTTCCTGTGCACCACCGACGAGCACCACAACCAGATCGCCTCGTTCTACACCGGGGCGATGGCCGAGGCCCGGCTGATCGAGCTCGACCCGATCGCTCACCGCGTCGGCGGGCTCGACCTGGTGCTGGTGAGCCCGAACGACCCCGACGCCATGCTCCGGCACACCGACGAGTGCCGCCAGCGGGGCATCCCCTTCGCCGCAGACCCCTCCCAGCAGCTGGCCCGCATGGGCGACGAGCAGATCCGCAAGCTCGTCGACGGCGCGGCCTACCTGTTCTCCAACGACTACGAGAAGGGGCTCATCGAGCAGAAGACCGGCTGGTCCGACGAGGAGGTCCTCGACCGCGTCGGCGTCCGCGTCACCACGCTCGGCCCCAAGGGCGCGCGCATCGACCGCAAGGGCGAGCCGTCCATCCACGTCGTGCCCGCCCCCGAGCTGGGCAAGGCCGACCCGACCGGGGTCGGCGACGCCTTCCGCGCCGGCTTCCTGGCCGGGCTCGGCTGGGGCCTGACCCTGGAGCGGTGCGCGCAGATCGGCAACCTCACCGCCACGCACGTGCTGGAGCGCGTGGGCGGCCAGGAGTACGAGCTGTCGCAGCGGACCTTCCTGGAGCGTTTCGGGGCCGCCTACGGCGCCGAGGCGGCGGCCGAGGTGGCCGAGCACGTCCGCTGCCACTACGCCTGAGCCTGAACCGCTCAGGCCGGTTTGCAGGTGAGCGCGTCGTTCATGCCCGTGGGGGCGGCTGCCACCGTCCCCGGGTACTTCCACCGGCACACCGCCGAGCTCTCGACGAAGTACATGCCGGGCGAACCCATGCAGGCCAGGTTGTACCACGACCCGGCGGCCGAGCTGGCGCCCTGCGACTGGCAGTAGGCGTGGGCGTCGTCCCAGGTGACCTGGCCGCCCGACGCGTTCTGCGGCTGCGTGGTGGGCGGCGGGTCCTCGG
Source organism: Nonomuraea sp. NPDC050310 (assembly GCF_040655795.1). NCBI lineage: Bacteria > Bacillati > Actinomycetota > Actinomycetes > Streptosporangiales > Streptosporangiaceae > Nonomuraea > Nonomuraea sp. NPDC050310. The sequence continues at coordinate 22,405 of NZ_JBFAKP010000033.1, forward strand.
CGGGCTTCGTGGCCGGTGGTTTGCTGACCGGCGGCTTCTGCACGGGCGAGTTCTGCGCCGAGGGCTTGGTGCCCGTCTGGGATGACTGGTCGTCCCTGGTCGGGGCCGGCGTGGACTGCGGCGTGCTCCTGGGCTTCGGCCTGGCCGTCGGGGTGGTGCTCGCGCCCGTGCCCTTGGCCGGGTCGCGGCGGCCGGGCGGCTTCTTGGCGGTGCCGGGCGTGACCGCCGGCGTCCCGCTCGGCATCGGGCTCACCGGCGCGCTCGCCACCGGGCTCATCACCGGGCTCACCACCGGGCTCGTCGTCGACAGGGCCGTGGCGCCCTGACCCTGTCCGGCCGGCCACAACGCGTACCCGGTCCCCGCCGCCGCGGCCACCAGCACCGCCGCCACCCCGGCCCAGGTGGTACGGCGCCGCCGCCGGTCCGGTCCCGTGGCGGGCGGCTGCGTCTGCCAGGCGGGCGCCGGCAGGCTGCGCAACCGCTCGACGACCGCCGCCGAGGTGGGGCGTTTCGCCGGATCCTTGGCCAGGCACTCCTCCAGGAGCCTCCGGAGCGGACCGGCCAGCGGGCCGAGATCCGGCTCGCCGTACACGATGGCGTGCATGATCATCGGGATCTGCGTGCCGGGGAAGGCCGGCCGGCCGGTGGCGGCGAAGGCCATGGTGGCCGCCCAGGAGAACAGGTCCGCCTCCGGCCCCGCCACCTCGCGCGCGAACAGCTCGGGCGCCATGTAGGCGGGCGTGCCGATCGTCTGGCTGCGTACGGCCGAGCGCCCCAGGTCCACGGCCCGCGCGATGCCGAAGTCGATGACCACCGGCCCGTCCGGGCTCAGCAGGACGTTGCCCGGCTTGAAGTCGCGGTGCACCACGCCCGCCGCGTGGATCGCCGCGAGCGCGGTGGCGGTGTTGACCGCCAGCCGCTGCAGCGCGCCCCCGCTGCGCGGCCCGCTCTCGCCCACCGACCGCTGCAGGGACGGGCCGTCCACGAACTCGCTGACGATGTAGGGCCGCGCCCCGTCGAACCCGAAGTCGAGCACCTGGGCGGTGCAGAACGGCGCCACCCGCTGCGCGAGCGCCACCTCGTCGAAGAACCGCTCGCGGTCACCGGGAAGCGGAGGCCCGAGCACCTTCAGCGCCACGAGCACGCCGTCGCCGCGGCGGGCCGCGAACACCGTGCCCTGGCTGCCCGCCCCTAACCGCCCCGTCAGCCGGTACCCGGCCACGCTCTCCGGGTCGTCGGGAAGCAACTGCGAGATCACCGGCGAGGCCTGTATCACCGCGAGATCGTATCCCGCCCCCACCGCCTCGCCGTAAGGGGGTGGGGGCCGGTGATCGCCGGCGTCAGCCCGCGTAGACCCGGTGGACGAAGTCGGCGAGCTGGTCGTCGGGCAGGTGCCGGGCCAGGTCCGCCTCGCTGATCATCCCGATGCAGCGGTGGTCGCCGTCCATCACCGGCAGCCGCCGGATCTGGTTCTCCTCCATCCGCTGCAGCGCCTCCTCGGCCGTCGCGTCGGCCGGCACCCACACCAGGCGGGTGGCAAGCTCGCCCGCGGTGACCCGCGTGACGTCCTTGCCGGCCGCCACGCACTTCACCACGATGTCGCGGTCGGTGATGATGCCCTGGATCCGGTCGTCGGGCCCGCACACCGGCAGCGCGCCCACGTTGTGCTCACGCATGAGCTGGGCGGCCCGGTCGAGCGACTCGTGGAACGGGATGCACTCCACACCCTCGCTCATGAGATCCCGTGCGGTTCCGGTCATGTCGTCTGTCCCCCCGAAAGTCGACGTTGTTCCGTGACGCTTCGTACCCAGTTTGGCCTTGTCACGACCCTGTGACACTTTTCCGGTACGGCAGGCGTTGCCGGGGATGAGAGGCCGGAGAGGACGGGACATGCCGCGCTGGTTGAAGATCGCCCTGGCCGCCCTGCTGCCCAGCGTGGCCGGTGCGGTGGTGTGGGGGCTGGGCGAGCGGCTGGGGGCCGACCTCGACCGGGTGGGCATATTGGTGGGCCTGGTCGGCTCGCCGCTCGGCTTCGTACTGGGCTGGTGGACCTCGCGCGAGACGCCCCAGCCTGTCGAGACCTCGCCCGCAGCGCCCTCCACGCGGCCGATGGCACCGGTGGCCAGGCCGCCGCTCTGCCTCGGTGAAGTCCCCCGCGCTCCCAGGGCCTTCCAGCCGCGTCAAGCCCTGCGCGCCCGCATCGACGCCGTCTTCGCCGCCGGCGGCCGGGCGGCGGTGTGCTCGCTGGCCGGGGCCAGGGGCGTCGGCAAGACCCACCTGGCCGCCGCGCTCGCCCGCGAGAGCCTCGACGCCGGCCGCCCGGTCGCCTGGCTCGGCGCCGAGACCCCCGGCCAGTTCCAGAGCGGCGTCGACCTCATGGCCCGCGAGCTCGGCCTGCTGCGGGAGGGCGACCCTCCGGAGGAGACCGTCCGGCGGGTGCGCGAGTGGCTGACCGCCCGGGCCGAGCCGTACCTGCTGGTGCTGGACGACGCGGCCGACCCCGACCTCGTCGGCCCGCTGCTGCCGCCGAGCGGCGCGGTCCGGGTGCTGATCACCACCAACGACCGCGACTTCGGGCACCTGGCCGAGCTGGTCGACGTCGAGCGCTTCACCGTGACCGAGGCGCTCGCCTACCTGCGTGAACGCGTCGGCCCCGGCGACCGGGGCGGGGCACGGCGGCTCGCCGAGGAGGTGGACCGGCTGCCGCTGGCGCTGTCCGTCGCCGCCGCCGACCTGGCCGGGCCGCCCCGGCTGGCGTACGACGACTACCTGGCCCGGCTGCGCGCCACCCCGGTCGAGGTGGCGCTGGAGCGGCCCAGGGGCGAGCCGTACCCGCGCGGGGTCGCCCAGACGATCCTCCGGGCGGTCTCCGGCCTGGACGAGACGGCCCACCGGCTCCTCGGCGAGCTCTCCGTCCTGTCGGCGTCGGGCGTCGAGGTCTCGTTGCTCGGCGAGGAGGCCAGGCCCGCCCTCGCCGACCTCGCCCGCACCTGCCTGGCCTCCTTCAGCCGGGACGGCTCCGTGGTGCTGGTGCACCGGCTGGTCGGCCGGGTGGTCAGGGAGCGGGCCGAGCGGGAAGGCACGCTCGCCGCCCTGCTCGGCCGGGCGGCCGGCCGCATGGACGAGATCTTCGAGCTCGGCCACGCCGACCTCTGGCACCGCCTGCCGTACCTGCTCATGGTCGCCGAGCAGAGCCAGGCCCTGTGGGAGCACGCGCGGCCGTTACGCGAGGACCCGGCGGCGGCCGAACCGATCGTCGAGCTCATGCACCACGCCGGCTTCTGCCTGAACGAGCTCTACGACGGGCGGCGGGCGGAACCCCTCTACACCCAGGTGGTGGCCGCCCGCGAACGGCTGAACGGACCGGACGACCCGGCCACGCTCACCGCGAAGCACAACCTGGCGCGCGCCCACTGGTCGGCCCACCGCTTCACCGAGGCGATCACGATCCTCCAGGACGTCGCCGAGGCCCGCGCCCGCACCCAGGGCCCCACGCACGCGGACACCCTGCTCGCCCGGGTGGCCCTGGGCCAGCTCCACCGCGACGCCGGCCGCTACGACGAGGCGATCGCCATGATGGAGAGCCTGCTGCCCGAGTGCGCCCGGACGCTGGGGGAGACGCACGAGCTCACCGTGGCCGCCGGGTCGAGCCTGGCGATCGCCCACGCGCTGGCCGACCGCCCGCAGGTGGCGATCGTCATCCTCCGGATGATCCTGGCGCAGGACCTGGCCGACCCCCGGCTCCGGGCCGCCACCCAGGGCGTCCTGGCCATCGCCCACCAGCGCGCCGGGCACCTGGACGAGGCGATCGAGCTGTACGAGGAGGTGCTGGAGGGACAGACGCGGGCGCTCGGCGACGACCATCCGGAGGCCGTCATCACCCGGCACGAGCTGGCCCTGGCCTACCAGCAGGCCGGCCGGCTGCCCGAGGCGATCGCCCTGCTCGAGCACGTGGTGCGCGCCGACGAGGCCCTGCACGGGCCCGACCACCCCACGACCGTCGAGGCCCGCGACGCCCTGGCGGCGGCCCGCCGTACGCCGGACGGCTCCTTGGCCGCGGCCCGCCGTACGTCAGGGGAAGATCAGTAGTTGCGCCGCACGTGGATCGCCCACCCGCCCTGCGGCAGCTCGTAGGTGCCGACGTGCGGGTGCGACTTCAGCCGGCACCACGCGGGCACGTCCGTGTACGCCGCCGGATCGTCGGCCAGCACCGCGACCACCGCGTTCAACGGAACGGCGTTGATCTGCTCGGCGAGCATGATGATCGGGATCGGGCACTTCTTGCCGAGCGCGTCGATCGTCAGGGCGGGCGTTACGGGAGCGTTCACGAAACTCCTGCGTCTAGGCGGATCCGGCGCACCACCTCGGGAAGCGAGGCCAGGAAACGCTCGACGTCGTCCCGGCTCGCCCCGCGGGGCAGCGAGACCCGGACGTTGCCGTGCGTGAGCACTCCCATCGCCTCCAGCACGTGCGATGGTCGTAGCGTACTAGCGGTGCACGAACTGCCTGACGAAACGGCGAACCCCAGCCGGTCGAGCTCGGTCAGCAGCGCCTCGCCGTCCACGTAGAGACACGAAAAGGTCACGATGTGCGGAGCCCGCTCCACCGGCTCGCCGATGACCTCGACGTCGGGAATGAGCTTCGGCACCCGGTCACGGATGAGGTCGACCAGCCCGGCCAGGCGCGCGTTCTCGGCGGCGGCCTCGGCGCTGACCGCCCGCAGGGCCGCCGCCGCCGCGGCGACCGCCGGGACGTCGGGGAAACCGGGCACGCGGCCCCGGTCGTCCTCCGGGTACGGCGAGCGGAACCGGGTGCCCTTGCGCACCGCCAGCACGCCGACGCCCGCCGGCCCGCCCCACTTGTGCGCGCTGGCCGCCAGCACCGACCACCCGGCCGGGATCGGCAGCCGGCCCGCGGTGACGCAGGCGTCCACCATCAGCGGCACCCCGGCGGCCCGGCACGCCTCGGCGACCTCGGCGACCGGCTGCAGGGTGCCCACCTCGTGGTTGGCCGTCTGCAGGCAGGCCAGCGCGGTGCCCTCGACCGCGACCGCCTCGGCGAAGGCGGCCACGTCGGCCCGGCCGGTGAGCGAGACCGGCACGAGCGCCGCCTCTGGCGCGGCGTGCAGGACGCTGGAGTGCTCGACCGCGGAGGCCACCACGCGCTCACCCACCCGGCGGCGACCCGCCAGCGCCCCGAGAATGCCCAGGTGGACGGCGTGCGTGCCGGATGATGGGAAGGAGAGCTCGTCCGCACGGGCGCCGAGCAGCTCGGCGATCTCCGCCCGAGACTGCTCCAGGAGCAGCCGGGCCCGCCGGGCCGGGCCGTACAATCGTGCCGGGTCAGCCCAGCCCGCGCCGAGGGCGGACAGATAGGCCTCTCGGGCCGCCGGGTGCAGCGGCTCGGTCGAGGCCGCGTCGAAGTACGCCACGATAGTTATCGTCCCATCGAGGGGTCGCGCGGGAGGCCGGGGGGCCCTAGCGCTAATGTGTCTGCAATCAAGCTGTGCATATGGAAATACGAGCACCCAGGAGCGACTCCTGGGCTTCATCTGTGGGGTAGGCGATCCGTGAGTCCGACCCGCCGTTCGATGCGGCGTCCGTGGGCCCGGCGTGGAGTGATGAGCGCCGCCGCTTTGGCGTTGCCGCTGGTCCTCGCGACGGCGTGTAGTAGTGAAGAGCAGCCGTTCCTGAGCGACTCCGCCGGGCAGAGCTTCCTGCCGCCGGACCGCATCACGGCGGAGGGCGGCATCGTCAAGTCCCTCTGGGACGGCGCGTGGATCGCCGCGCTGGCCACCGGCCTCGTCGTGATCTTGCTGATCATCTGGGCGTGCCTCTTCCACCGGCGGCGGAAGAACTCCTCCGCGCTGCCGCCCCAGGTGCGCTACAACCTGCCGATCGAGATCTTCTACACCCTCGTACCGCTGGTCATGGTCTCGGTGTTCTTCTACTTCACCGCGCGCGACCAGAACGCCCTGATGAGGGTCGAGGGCAACGCCACGGTGAAGGTGAAGGTCGAGGCCGTCCAGTGGAGCTGGCGCTTCACCACCGACTCCGGCGGCAAGAAGTCGGTCGTCATGGGCAAGCCGGTGAGCGACTACCGCCAGGGCCCGCAGCTCGTGCTGCCCGTCGGCCAGAAGGTCGAGTTCCAGCTCGAGTCGCCCGACGTGATCCACTCGTTCTGGGTGCCGGCCTTCCTGTTCAAGCGTGACGTGATCCCCGGCATCAAGCCGGAGAAGAACCGCTTCGAGGTCACCACCCTGGACAAGCCGGGTGTCTACGCGGGCCGGTGCGCCGAGCTCTGCGGCACCGACCACAGCCGGATGCTCTTCAACGTCAAGCTCGTGTCCAAGCAGGAGTTTGACCAGTACCTCGCGACCCAGGCCGGGAGCGCCCAGTGACCGCCATCCAGCACCCCATCACCTCCGTGCCGGTCCGGCCGACCAGCAAGGGGAAGACGATCGCCAAGTGGCTGTCGTCGACCGACCACAAGATCATCGGCCACCTGTACCTCATCACCTCGTTCATCTTCTTCCTGATCGGCGGCGTCATGGCGCTGATCATGCGAGCGGAGCTGGCGGGTCCCGGACTGCAGTTCGTCAGCAACGAGCAGTTCAACCAGTTGTTCACCATGCACGGCACGATCATGCTGCTGATGTTCGCGACGCCGCTGTTCGCCGGCTTCGCCAACGAGCTCATGCCGCTGCAGATCGGCGCCCCCGACGTCGCCTTCCCGCGGCTGAACATGGTGAGCTACTGGCTCTACCTGTTCGGCAGCATCATCGCGGTCTCCGGCTTCTTCACCCCGGGCGGCGCGGCCAGCTTCGGCTGGTTCGCCTACGCCCCGCTGTCGGACGCGATCTACTCGCCCGGCATCGGCGGCGACCTGTGGATCATGGGTCTGGCGCTGTCCGGCCTCGGCACGATCCTCGGCTCGGTGAACTTCATCACCACGATCATCTGCATGCGCGCGCCCGGCATGACGATGTTCCGGATGTCGATCTTCACCTGGAACGTCCTGCTGACCTCGATGCTCGTGCTCATGGCCTTCCCGGTGCTGGCCGCCGCGCTGCTGGCGCTGGAGGCCGACCGCAAGCTCGGCACGCACATCTTCGACTCCGCCACCGGCGGGGCGATGCTCTGGCAGCACCTGTTCTGGTTCTTCGGCCACCCCGAGGTGTACATCATCGCGCTGCCGTTCTTCGGCATCGTGACGGAGATCCTGCCGGTCTTCAGCCGCAAGCCGATCTTCGGCTACATCGGCCTGGTCGGCGCGACCATCGCCATCGCGGGTCTGTCGATCACCGTCTGGGCGCACCACATGTACGCCACCGGCCAGGTCCTGTTGCCGTTCTTCAGCTTCATGACCTTCCTGATCGCCGTCCCGACGGGTGTGAAGTTCTTCAACTGGATCGGCACCATGTGGCGCGGCCACCTGTCGTTCCAGTCGCCGATGCTGTTCTCGGTGGGCTTCCTCATCACCTTCCTCCTGGGCGGCCTGACCGGCGTCATCCTGGCCTCGCCGCCGCTGGACTTCCAGCTCTCCGACTCCTACTTCGTCGTCGCCCACTTCCACTACGTGGTCTTCGGCACCGTGGTGTTCGCGATGTTCGCGGGCTTCTACTTCTGGTGGCCCAAGTTCACCGGCAAGATGCTCAACGACACGCTGGGCAAGCTGCACTTCTGGCTGCTGTTCATCGGCTTCCACGCCACCTTCCTGGTGCAGCACTGGCTCGGCGCCGCGGGCTTCCCGCGCCGCTACGCCGACTACAGCGCGATCGACAACTTCACCTCGCTCAACCTGTTCTCCTCGGTGGGCGCCTTCCTGCTCGGCGCCTCGACGCTCCCGTTCTTCTACAACGTGTGGAAGACCTGGCGGTCGGCGCCGAAGGTCACGGTCGACGACCCGTGGGGCTACGGCGGATCGCTGGAGTGGGCGACCTCCTGCCCGCCGCCGCGGCACAACTTCACCTCGCTGCCGCAGATCCGTTCCGAGCGCCCCGCGTTCGACCTGCACTACCCGCACGTTTCCGCCAAGCGCCCCGCTGTGGAGGGTGAGGTCCGATGAAGGTTCAGGGTTGGCTGTTCCTGCTCTGCGGCCTGTTCTTCGCCGCCGTGGACGTGGCCTACTGGTTCTGGACGAAGGCCGAGAACAACGGCGTCGGCGAGCCCGTCGGCACGACGGCCATGGCGATCTCGGTCGGCTTCGCGTTCATGATCGGCTACTACCTGATGTTCACCGCTCGTCGCATCGGCGACCAGCCGGAGGACAACAAGATGGCCGACATCAGCGAGGGCGCCGGTGAGATCGGCTTCTTCAGCCCGAGCAGCTGGTGGCCGCTGTTCGTCTGCCTGGCGGCGGCCTTCGCCTTCGCCGGCTTCGCGGTGGGCCTGTGGATGTTCATGATCGGCACGGCCTTCGTGATCATGGCGATGGTCGGCTTCGTCTTCCAGTACTACCGGGGCCACTTCGCCCACTGAGTACTGAACGGACAAAGCGGGTGTCCCCTCCCGGGGCACCCGCTTTTTCGTGTTTTTACCGCAGCGAAGCTGTGGCCGGACGATCACTGAGGGTAGTAAGAAGGTGTCAAGCTGGATCTTTCGGTAGGGGAGTACCCATGGTGCGCGGCTCGGTCGGCCTGCTGGCCCTGTCCTCGCTGGTCGCCTGCTCGGCGGTCAGCGCCGCCGACGAGGCGGGGAGCGCGGCCCCGGCGGTCGCCGAGGCGAAGCTGACCGTCTTCCCGTCCGACAAGGCCAAGAACCTGCCGACCGACCAGCTCGTGGTCGTCGGCGCCAGCGGCGGCACGCTCAAGAGCGTGAAGGTACGGCACGCGGGCGGCGAGCTGCCCGGCGCGATCAGCGCCGACGGTACCCGCTGGCGCAGCACCCGCCTGGCCAGGCCCGGCACGACCTACACCGTCACCGCGACCGCGGCCAACGCCAAGGGCGCCACCACGCAGACGACCAGCACGTTCAGCACGGTCAAGGCCGAGCGCACCTTCGACATCGAGCGCATGCTCCCCAACAAGAACGACACCGACCTCACCGTCGGCGTCGGCATGCCGATCATGATCGAGTTCACCCGGGACGTCACCGACCGCGTCGCCGTCGAGGCCGCGCTGCACCTGCGCACCTCCAAGCCCATCGAGGGCGCCTGGCACTGGTTCGACGACCGCCACCTCGACTTCCGGCCCAAGACCTACTGGCCCGCGCACACCAAGGTCCACCTGGAGGCCCGCCTGGCCGGCGTCAGGGGCGCCGAGGGCGTGTACGGCAAGCGCGACCACGTGCTCGACTTCAAGATCGGCCGCGAGCAGATCACCAAGGGCAGCACCGACACCCACCACCTGACCGTGCGCCGCAACGGCAAGGTCATCAGGCAGATCCCGATGAGCGCCGGCCAGGGCGGCACCTGGAAGTACTACACGACCTCCGGCGTGCACCTGGCCATGTCGCGCGAGCCCGTCACCATCATGATCTCGCCCGGCATCGGCCCCGGCCAGCCCGGCTACTACCGCAAGACCGTCTACAACACCGTGCGCATCTCCAGCTCCGGCGAGTATGTGCACAGCGCCCCGTGGTCGGTCGGCTCCCAGGGCTACGCGAACGTCAGTCACGGCTGCGTCAACGTCAGCCCATCGAACGCCTCGTGGTTCATTAGGAACACTTTGATCGGAGACCCGATCATCATCACGGGTTCACCGCGTAAGTTGGAGCCGACCAATGGTTGGGGGCACTGGCAGGAGGACTGGAAGCAGTGGCTCAAGTGGAGCACCACCAAGTCCTTCGGCACCGACCCGCTCGCCTGACGCGCTCCTGCGGCAGCGTCCGCACCGGCCTGCCCGGCCGCTGCGCCACCGCCCGCCGCGCGTTCCCCCTCCGGGGGACGGCGAGCGTAGGCCGTACCTGGTTCGGGTACGGCGACGCGGAGGCTCCCGACGGGGCTCACGCCGCGCCTGAGGCCTCATCGGGACAGAGCGGGGAAGTGGCCGAAGCGACGGCCGCCTCGGGCCCACTCGCCTTATTAGCGGGGCCCGGAGCCTTATACGACTACGACCTCTTATTACCCAGCCCGCCCTAAGGGCGGGCACCCCCCAGAACCGCGGCTAACGGCCCCCCACCGCCACGACCACCCCCCACGGCCACCGTCCACCAATGCGGCGAGCACCCCAGCCGAGGATCATGCCCCTGTGAAGAGGCCAGCCGCCGTCGGACATGGCCCAATGCGGCGAGCACCCTAGCCGAGGACCATGCCCCTGTGACCGGGCCACCCGCCGTCGGACATGGCCAACACGGCGAGCACCCCTCGGCTTACCGCCGAAGCGACCGGCTGACCTCGATCCACCGATCCAGCGTCGCAGCCGCCCGCCCCGAGTCAACCGCCTGAACCGCCCGCGCATACCCGTCGATCATCGCCGAGTCCAGGTCATCCCCGGCCCCGTCCAGCGCCACCAGCGCCGCAGCCGCGTTCAACAGCACCGCGTCCCGCACCGGCCCGTGCTTCCCCCGCACCAGGTCATGCACGGCCTGCGAGTTGAACTCCACGTCCCCACCCCGCAACGCCCCCACGTCCGCCCGCGCGATCCCCAGCACCGCCGGGTCGAACACCGTCTGCGTGGCCGACCCCTCGCTCACCACCCACACCGTGGACGTGGTCGCGATGGTCAGCTCGTCCAGCCCGTCGTCCCCGCGGAACACCAGCGCCGACACGCCGCGCTCGGCGAACACCCCGGCCAGCACGGGCAGCATGCCCGGGTCGTACACCCCGATGGCCTGCGCCGCCGGCCGGGCGGGGTTGGTGAGCGGCCCGAGGAAGTTGAAGACCGTCGGCACGCCGATCTCCTTGCGCGGCGGCCCGGCGAAGCGCAGCGCGGGGTGGTAGACCGGCGCGAAGCAGAACGCGATGCCCGCCTCGTCGGCCACCCGCGTGGTCTGCTCGGGGGTCAGGTCGAGCACGATGCCGAGGTGCTCCAGCACGTCGGCGGCGCCGCACGAGGAGGAGGCGGCCCGGTTGCCGTGCTTGACGACCTTGGCGCCCGCGGCGGCGGCCACGATGGCGGCCATGGTGGAGACGTTGACGGTGTGCGCGCGGTCGCCGCCGGTGCCGACCACGTCGACCACGGGCCCGCGCACGTGCAGCGGGGTGGCCAGTTCGAGCATGGTGCGGGCCAGGCCGGTGACCTCGGCCACCGTCTCGCCCTTGGCGCGCAGCGCGATCGCGAAGCCCGCGATCTGGGCCGGCGTCGCCGTACCGGACATGATCTCCCGCATCGCCCAGGCCGTCTCGTCCGCGGTGAGATGCTCACCGGCGAGCAGGGCGGACAGCAGGGCGGGCCAGGTGGTGCGGGAGTCCATGGCGGTACCTACTTCGCGTTGAGTCGGGAGGCGGCGCGCCGGCGCATCAGGCCGGCCACGGCGTCGGCCAGCGCGACCGGCTCGATCGGCTGCGGGACGACCGCGTCGGCCTTGGACCAGTCGGCCAGCCAGCGGTCGTCGCGGCGGGCGATGATGAGGCAGATCGGCGGGCAGTCGTAGACCTCGTCCTTGGCCTGCTTGGAGACGCCCATGCCGCCGGCCGGCTGGGTCTCGCCGTCGAGCACGGCCACGTCGATCTCGCCCGAGGCCAGCCACTGGTGGACCTTGGGCTCGGTGGCGCACTCCACGATCTCCACGAGGGGGACGTCGGCGGCGGGCCGCCGGCCGATCGCCAGGCGCACCTTCTCCCGGGTGTTGGCGTCGTCGCTGTACACGAGGACCCTCATCGTGTCGTTGGCGGTAGCGCTGCTCACGTCACGGGCTCACTATCGGTCGAAGCTTGTATGGTCAGACAGGATCGTACCGGTCGGCCTGCGCAGGTACCGAGGGCGGCGGCGCCGGTGGGGGAATTATTCCCAAAATCCCTGCTTGGTGGGACCTATGTTGTCCCTATCGGGGGGTCGAGGGGCGACCCGACCATGGGAACCGCAATAATGCTGCCCGTGGCGACAGCATCCGCAATAACTTCGACGACAGCACACTCGTCGCGCCGGCCGAACCTGGTCAGCGTGGGGACGATCGTGTGGCTGTCCTCTGAGCTCATGTTCTTCGCGGCGCTGTTCGCGATGTACTTCACCATCCGGTCGGTGAGTGTCGGCGAGGGCTTCTCGTGGGAGCCCTCGCTTCCGCCCGAGGGCGTCAAGGGCACCGCTCACCTGAACATCCCGTTCGCGACGGCCAACACGATCATCCTGGTCCTGTCCTCCGTGACATGCCAGCTCGGCGTGTGGGCCGCGGAGAAGGGGCAGGTCGGCAAGCTCCGTTTCTGGTACATCGTCAGCTTCCTGATGGGCGCGGTCTTCGTCGCCGGTCAGATCTACGAGTACATGGAGCTGGCGCACGAGGGCGCGACGCTGTCCGCGAACGCCTACACCTCGGTGTTCTACCTGACGACGGGCTTCCACGGCCTGCACGTGACCGGTGGCCTGATCGCGTTCCTGTTCATGCTGGGACGCACGTACGCCGCGAAGCGCTTTACGCATGAGCAGGCCACCAGCGCGATCGTCGTGTCCTACTACTGGCACTTCGTAGACGTCGTCTGGATCGGTCTTTTCGCGACCATCTACATCATTCGATAGGGACGGGATCTCTGTGACTAGGATCACCGCTCGACGGCGGCATCCCCTCGCGAGATACGCCGTCCTGATCTTCGCCTTGGCGATTTTCGGTGTGGGCTACACCGCGATCGCCAAGTTCTCGCGTCCGGCCGAGGCCACGCTCGCGACCAGCCAGGACCCGGTGGCCGAGGGCAAGTCGCTCTTCCAGGCGCACTGCTCGAGCTGCCACGGCCTCAACGCCGAGGGCACCTCGACCGGCCCGACGCTCGTGGGCGTCGGCGCGGCCGCGGTCGACTTCCAGGTGAGCTCCGGCCGCATGCCGGCCGCCAACCCCGGCGCCCAGGCCCCGCGCAAGCCGGTGGCCAAGTGGGTGACCGAGGAGAAGATCGCCGCCCTGGGCGCCTACGTGCAGTCGCTCGGCGGCGGGCCGACCGTGCCCGAGGCCAAGTGGACGGACGCCTCGCAGGGCAACCCGGCACGTGGTGGCGAGCTCTTCCGCGCCAACTGCATCCAGTGCCACAACTGGGCGGGCGCCGGTGGCGCGCTGACCCTGGGCAAGTACGCGCCGAGTCTCAACCACTCCTCGGAGAAGCAGATCTACGAGGCCATGGTGACGGGCCCGCAGGCCATGCCGGTGTTCAACGACACCACCATCCGGCCTGAGGAGAAGCGCGACATCGTCGCCTATGTCAAGACCGTCCGTGAGCAGAAGGACCCCGGAGGCTTCGGCCTCGGGCGCATCGGCCCCGTGACAGAAGGCCTCGTCGCGTGGATCGTAGGCATTGCCGCCCTCTGCCTGGCCGCCATCTGGATCACCGCGAAGAAGCGAAAGTCATGACAGACAACGAGCACGAGATCGAGCAGCCGGAGAGTCGCGTACCCAAGCGCGTCATCGGCACCCCAGCGCCGGGCACCTCGATGCTCGGCGCCACGGCGCAGCAGCAGGAGGAGGACGCCGACGTTCCCGGCGTCATCCTGCCGGACGAGGCCAAGGCCCGTAAGGCCGAGAAGATCGTGGCGCTCTGCTTCACGATCACCTTCCTGGCCGCCATCGGCTTCCTGGTGTCCTACGTGGTCTTCCAGGTCGGCGACATCGACAGCACCGGCGTGTCCAACTTCGCGCTGGGCGGCACGCTGACCCTGGCCCTGCTGGGCCTGGCCGTCGGCATCGTGGTCTGGGTGCGCGGGCTCATGCCCAAGTACAACCTGGTCCAGGAGCGCCACGAGATGGCGACCGAGGCCGGCACCCGCGAGTACGTGGCCGACACCTTCGTGCAGGGCGCGCGCGAGAGCGGCTTCGTCAAGCGCAAGCTGCTCCGCCGTACCCTGCTGCTGGCCTCGGCGCCGCTGGGCCTGCTTCCTCTGGTCCTGCTGCGTGACCTGGACAACAACACCGACAAGCCGGCCTCGCAGTTCCACAAGGAGCTGCGGCACACGGTGTGGGGCGCCAAGACCAAGGAGGGCACCAACCTCCACCTGGTCGTCGAGGGCACCAACCCGCCGCAGCGCATCCGGGCGGCCGACTTCAACTCGCCCGGCGGCATCCTGTCGGTCGTGCCCGAAGGCTACGAGCACGACCTCAACGCCCTGGCCAAGGCGACGCTGATCCTGATCAAGTTCCGTCCCGAAGAGCTCAAGGCGGGCGTGAACAAGAACTGGACCGTCGACGGGATCGTGGCGTACTCCAAGATCTGCACGCACGTCGGCTGCCCCGCGGCCCTGTACGAGCAGACCACGCACCACATCCTGTGCCCCTGCCACCAGTCGACCTTCGACGCCGCCGACGGCGCCAAGGTCATCTTCGGTCCGGCCGCCCGGCCGCTGCCGCAGCTGCCCATCACCGTTGACGGTGAGGGCTACCTCATCGCGCAGGGCGACTTCGCGGTCCCGGTCGGCCCCAGCTACTGGGAGCGCGGCGACGCCGAGCAGCTGGCCCGGGAAGGAGGCAAGGCATGAGCGACATCACCACCGTCCCGAAGCCGATCGCCGGCACGTCCAACTGGCTCGACGAGCGGCTGGGCGCGGGGCAGTTCATGAAGCGCAACCTGCGCAAGGTCTTCCCCGACCACTGGTCGTTCCTGCTGGGCGAGATCGCGCTGTACTCCTTCGTGATCCTGCTGCTCACCGGAACCTTCCTGACGTTCTGGTTCCAGCCGGGCATGGGCCACGTGATCTACGACGGCCCGTACGCCCCGCTCAAGGGCGTCATGATGTCCGAGGCGTACGCCTCGGCGCTGGAGCTCAGCTTCGAGGTCCGCGGCGGTCTGCTCATGCGGCAGATGCACCACTGGGCCGCGCTGCTGTTCGTCGCCGGCATGACGGTTCACATGCTCCGCGTGTTCTTCACGGGTGCCTACCGCAAGCCGCGCGAGATCAACTGGATCATCGGTGTGCTCCTGCTCACCCTGGCTCTGGCCGAGGGTCTGACGGGCTACTCGCTCCCCGACGACCTGCTGTCCGGCGCCGGTCTGCGCATCACCGAGGGTGTGGCGATCTCGCTGCCGATCGTCGGCACGTACATCACGTTCTTCCTGTTCGGCGGTGAATACCCGGGTGAGGATGTCATCGCCCGGTTCTACTCGCTGCACATCCTGCTCATCCCGGGCATCATCCTGGCGCTGGTCTCGGCCCACATGGTCCTCATGTGGGTGCAGAAGCACACCCAGATGCCCGGCAAGGGCCGGACGAACCAGAACGTGGTCGGCGCGCCGTTCTACCCGGCCTTCATGCTCAAGGCCGGCGCGTACTTCCTGTTCACCTTCGCGGTGATCGCGGGTCTGGCGACCTTCGCCCAGATCAACCCCATCTGGATCTTCGGGCCCTACAACCCGGCCGACATCTCGGCCGGTTCGCAGCCCGACTGGTACATGGGCTTCCTCGAAGGCTCGCTGCGCCTCATGGTGCCCTGGGAGATGAACCTGGGCGGCACCTCCATGTGGGGCACGCTGCCGATGAGCGTGATCATCCCGGCGCTGGTCCCGATGGGCATCATCATGACCGGCCTGGCCCTCTACCCGTTCATCGAGCAGTGGGTCACCGGCGACCGGCGCGAGCACCACGT
This sequence comes from Nonomuraea sp. NPDC050310, assembly GCF_040655795.1. Lineage (NCBI taxonomy): Bacteria > Bacillati > Actinomycetota > Actinomycetes > Streptosporangiales > Streptosporangiaceae > Nonomuraea > Nonomuraea sp. NPDC050310. The sequence continues at coordinate 38,058 of NZ_JBFAKP010000033.1, forward strand.
CGCCGACCGGCCGCGCAACAACCCGCACCGCACCTCGATCGGCATGGCCGCGATCAGCTTCTACGGTGTGCTGTGGCTGCTGGGCGCCAACGACGAGCTCGCGGCGAACTTCCAGGTGAGCCTCAACTGGACCACCTACGTGGGCCGCGTCGCGGTCTTCCTGGTGCCGGTGCTCGCCTACATCATCACCTACCGCGTCTGCCTCGGCCTGCAGCGTTCCGACGCCGCGATCATCGGGCACGGCGTGGAGTCGGGCGTCATCAAGCGCCTGCCGCACGGTGAGTTCATCGAGGTCCACACGCCGCCGTCGGAGGACATCGAGGCGCACCTGCGGGGCAAGTCGGCGGTCCCGACCGTCGACGTCGACGCCGACCAGGCGGGCATCCCGCCGAAGGGCATGCGTGGACCGCTCGGCAAGCTGCGTGGGCGGATGTCCAAGGCCTACGGCGGGGAGAAGATCCCGCTCGACGACGGCCACGGGCACGGTGACGGGCACGGTCACGACGACGGGCACGCCGCCATCGGCACCGACAGCGACGACAAGTCGATCACCCACTAGCGGGGTGAAGGAAAGGCCCGGACGGGTTTCCGTCCGGGCCTTTTCGTGTTCTCGAGGGGAGGCGGCGTAGGTGGGGCATGGTGGGGTCCTGCTGGGCTCACCCTCCAGGGTGCTCCCAGGGCTCTCGACCACCCACCTGTACGGCGGAGCCCTCCCGACCGCCGGCGGGTTCGGAGGAACCGGGCGGGCCGGGGGAGGCTGGTCGGCTCCGGTTCGGAGGAACCAGCCGGGGCCGTAGGAGGCTGGCCGGCTTCGGTTCAGAGGAAGCGGGAGGCTAGTCGGCTTCGGTGAGGCCGATGGAGAAGGCGGCGTCGAGGTCGTGCTTGGAGTAGGCGCGGAAGGCGATGTGCGTCTCGGTGGCGAGCACGCCGGGCACCTTGTTGATCCGCCCCGGGATGACCTCGGCGATCTGCTCGTAGTTGGGCACCCGCACCATCGCGAGCAGGTCGTACTCCCCGGTGATCGAGTAGACCTCGCTGACGCCGGAGATCTCGGCGATCGTCTGGGCGACCTCCGGAATGCGATCCACCTCGGCGCTGATGTGAACGATTGCCGTGACCATGGGCCCACTGTAGCGCCTCGCCCCGGCCGGCTCAGCGCAGCGGGCGGCCTTCGCGGGAGCGGGAGCGGTCCAGGTCGAGGCCACGGTAGGCCTGTTCGATGCGGGCCTTGACGCGGGCGGCGCCGTGGACGGGGAGGGTCCAGTCGCCGTCGACCTGGACGAGCCGGACGCCGGGCGATTCGAGCCAGCGCAGGATGCACTCGGTCTCCTCGGCGCTGGCGGCGTGGACCGGGCCCGGGCCGGGCTGGACCTGCTCGGCGGAGGTGACGAGGGACTCGACGAAGGGGGTGGGGTGGGCGCCGCGGGGCATCACGCCGGCCGCGGCCAGCCTGCCGTACCGGATGACGTGCAGGTCCCAGCCGCCGTCGAAGGCGGGGGAGGCGGCGACGAGGTGGGGCAGGCGGGTGAGGGAGCTGAGGCGCTGCATGCGGGCGGCGGCGCGGACGAAGACGGCCAGCCGGTCGCGGTCGACGGAGGCCTCCTCGTAGCGCTGCTCGACCGACAGGCGTTCCATGCGCGCCGAGATGGCCGAGTAGACCGGGCCGACGTCGGTGAGCATGGCGCGGCGGGCCAGCTCGGCGTGGACGGAGTAGTCGGCGCTGGACTCGAGCCCGGCGCAGGGCGCCCCGCACCGCCCCATCTCGTACAGGGCGCACGCGGGGCGGCGGGTGGTCAGCGAGATGCGCTCGGTGCACTGGCGCAGCGGCACGGCGTCGTACAGGGCCGTGCGGGCGTCGTCGGCGGCCCGCTGGGAGGAGAAGGGGCCGAGGTAGGTGCCGTCGTCGGCGCGCAGCTCGCGCACGATGGACAGCCGCGGGAAGGGCTCGTCGGTGAGCTTGAGCCAGACGACCTTCTCCGGGAAGCGCGAGCGCCGGTTGTAGCGGGGTTTGGCGCCGCCGATCAGCCGCAACTCGCGAACCTCGGCCTCCAGGTTGGTGGCGCAGACGACGTGGCGCACCCGGTCGGCGATGCCGATCATCTCGCGGATGCGGGGCCGGGTCTCGCTGGCGGTGAAGTAGGAGCGCACCCGGTTGCGCAGGTTGGTGCTCTTGCCGATGTAGAGCACCTCGCCGCGTTCGTCCTCGAAGAGGTAGACGCCCGGCGCGTGCGGCACGTGCTCGGCGAGGTGGCGCTTGCGCTGCTGCTCGGGCGTGGGCGCGCGGACGAAGGACTTGAGCTCCTCGAAGGTGTGCACCTGGAAGGAGCCGGAGCGGCCGATCAGCCCGTGGAGCACGTCGACGGTGGCGCGGGCGTCGTGCAGCGCGCGGTGGATGGGCTCGGTGGAGCTGCGGAAGAAGCGGGCGAGGGTGCCGAGCTTGGCGTTGGGGATCTCGTCGCGGGTCAGCACCCGGCGGGCCAGGTCGACGGTGTCGAGCACCGCGTTCTTGGGCGGCGGGTAGCCGTGGGCCTGGCAGGCGGCCTTGATGAAGCCGGTGTCGAAGCCGGCGTTGTGCGCGACCAGCACGCTGCCGGTGATGAACTCCAGGAAGGCCGGGAGCACCGACTCGATGCGCGGCGCGGCCACGACCATGGCGTCGGTGATGCCGGTCAGCACCGAGATGAACGGCGGGATCGGCCCGCCGGGGTCGACGAGGGTGGCGAACTCGCCGAGCACCTCGCCGCCGCGCACCTTCACCGCCCCGATCTCGGTGATGGCGTGTTCGGCGGGCGAACCGCCGGTCGTCTCGAGGTCGAAGACGACGAAGGTCACCTCCTGGAGGGGGGTGCCCAGCTCGTCGAGAGTGCCTTGAACCGCGTCCACGTCCAAGACCATAGAAGGCGCGACCGACAGTTGGCGGCCCGAGGAGGCGGACTCAGATCTCATTTCGGGGCATTATTCGTTACTCTCCCCTTTATGTCTGGGGGACGCCTAGCCGGGCGCTACACCCTCATCCGCCAGCTCGGGAGCGGCGGCATGGGGACGGTCTGGCATGCCCGGGACGAGATGCTCGACCGGGACGTGGCCGTGAAGGAACTCACGCTGCCCGACGGGCTCGACCACGCCCTGCGGGCCGAGATGCTGACCAGGGCGGTGCGTGAGGCCCAGGTGACCGGGAGCCTGCGCCATCCCGGCATCGTGGCGTTGCACGACGTCGTCGAGGAGCACGGCCGCCCGTGGCTGGTCATGGAGCTGCTGCGCGGGCGCACGCTGGGGGAGACGGTCCAGCAGTTCGGCCCGATGCCGCCCGAGCACGCCGCCCGCATCGGCGCCGACGTGCTGGAGGCGCTGACGGCGGCGCACGCGCGGGGGCTGCAGCACCGCGACGTCAAGCCGGGCAACGTCTTCCTCACCGACTCCGGCCGCGTCGTGCTCACCGACTTCGGCATCGCCCGCCAGGAGGGCCAGGTCACCCTCACCCAGGCCGGGACGATGATCGGCTCGCCCGGCTACATCGCGCCGGAACGGCTCGAAGGCGAGTCCGGCGGTCCGGCCGCCGACCTGTGGTCGCTGGGCGCGACGCTCTACTACGCGGTCGAGGGGCGCTCGGCCTACGAGGGGCCGCCCGGCGACCGGATCAGGGCCACGCTGGCCGCGCCGCCGCCGCCCACCCGGGTGCCGCTGATCGCCGCGATGATGGCCCGGCACCCGGCCGCCCGGCCCGACGCCCAGACCACGCTGGCCGCCCTGCGCGCGCTCGCCGCCGGGCAGCCGGTCGAGCTGCGGCTGCCGGACGTCACCCAGCCCGCGCGGCGGCCCCGCCGGACCAGACCCCTGCTGATCGCCGGGGCGGTGGCGCTGGTGGCCCTGGCGGTCACCGGCTTCCTGGTGATCCCTCGTGAGCCGGCCAAGCCCGAGCTCTACGCCACGCCGCTGGACCTGTGCACGCTGCTGACCGTGGAGGAGGTGCGCGGTCTCCTCGGTACGGCGAAGCCGCCCGCGGGCGTCGCCGGCGCCGACGAGGAGGGCCCGGTCTGCGGCTGGACCATCCGCGACACCGGCATCCAGGTGCAGGTGCAGCACGACTCCGACACCCCCAGCCCGTGGGCCATGCGGCCGGAGCGGGCCCACCAGCTCATGGCGGCGCAGGACCGCGCCTGGCAGCGCCGCACCGAGCTGCGCTGGAAGTGGCCCGAGATCGGCCTCGCCGGCGGCGTGGACGCCAAGCGCGGCCCGCTGACCTGGCTGAGCGGGCTGGGCGAGGAGGCGTTCACCTTCCAGCTCACCGGCCCCGAGGGCCGGGTGCACACCACGACGCACTTCTTCCGCGTGGCGAATCTGGTGGTCAAGGTGGACTACACGACCCTGTCCAGCCGGCCCACCGACCAGGACATCAAGGACACCGGCCTGCGGGCCGCGCAGCTCACCGAGCGCGGGCTGACCCGTGCACGGTGAGGCGCCCGTGCTGGCCGGGCGCTACCGGCTGGCCCAGCGCCTCGGCGAGGGCGGGGCGGGCACCGTCTGGCGGGCCTTCGACCTGACGCTGGGCCGCGAGGTGGCGGTCAAGCAGGTGCGGATGCCGCAGGACCCGGCCCGGCGCGAGGCGTTCGCCCGCCGGGCCATCGACGAGGCGCGGGCGGCCGGCCGGCTGCGCGACCCGGCCATCGTGCTGGTGCACGACGTGGTCGTCGACCACGGCCAGCCGTGGATCGTCATGGACCTGGCCACCGGCCGCTCCCTGGACAAGGTGATCGCCGAGTACGGCCCGCTGCCGCCCGAGCACGTGCGGGCGATCGGCCTGCGGGTGCTGTCGGCGCTGGAGACCGCGCACGCGCACGGCCTGCTGCACCAGGACGTCAAGCCGGGCAACATCCTGCTCGACCTGGACGGCACGGCCATGCTGACCGACTTCGGCATCGCCACCCCCATGCACGGCGCCGACGACGGCCTCGGCAGCGCCGGCTCGCCCGCCTACATGGCGCCGGAGCGGTTCAACGGCCTGCCCGCAGGACCGCCCTCCGACCTGTGGTCGCTCGGGGCGAGCCTGTACGCGGCGGTCGAGGGCCGCTCGCCGTTCGAGCGCCCGCACACCGCGGCGGTGGCGGCGGCCGTGCTCATGCAGGAGCCGCCCTTCCCGCAGCGCGCCGGGCCCGAGCTCGGCTCGCTGATCATGGACCTGCTGGCCAAGGACCCCGCACGCCGTCCGGCCGCCGCCCAGGTGCGGGCCCGGCTGGCCGGGGCCGTCACCGGTCCTGTCGCCGTGCCGAAGAGCCGCCGCCGGCTCCTGCCGCTGCTGGCGGCCCTGCTGCTGGTGCCGGTGATCGCCCTAGGCGGCTGGTACGGCTACCGCGCGCTCAACCCGCCCCCGGAGCCGGGCCGGTTCGCCGCCGCTCCGGCGCCGTGCGGCCTGCTCACCGACGAGCAGGCCGTGGAACTGGTCGGCGGCGACGGGCGGCGCGAGATGGTGGGCGCCGAGGGCTGCCGCTGGCAGGGCTTCCAGGGCGCCTCCACGCCGCCCAGGACGGTCGTCGTGCGGCTGTACCCGCAAGCACCCGGCGAGGACCTGAGCGGGCCGCAGCGCGCCCAGCGGCTGTTCGCCGGCGAGCGCGCGACGCGGATCACCCGGGCCGGCGAGCGGAGCGGCACGGTCACCTCCGAGGTCGTCGACCTGCCCGGACTCGGCGAGGCCGCCTTCGTCCAGGACGAGCGCAACCTGCGCACCTGGCGCGGTTCGAGCACGGTGTACTTCCGGGTCAGCAACCTGCTCGTCGAGGTGCAGATGCAGGTGTACCGGAAGGGCAGCCTCACGCCCGCCGACCGGGACGCCGCGCAGCGGGCCGCCCATAACGTATCCAAAGCGCTTTAAAGCATCCTGCAAGAGACCCTTCTAGCATGGGTCACCGTCTTGCCAGGCGACACCAGGAGCACCCGTGACCGAACCGCCCACCAACCCCTACCGGATGCCGCCGGGCCAGCCGTACACCCAGCCGGTGCGGACCGGGCGGCCCTGGATCCTGCCGGTGGTGGCGGCGGCGGTCGTGGTGCTCCTCGGCGCGGGCGTCGGCGGTTACCTCTACTTCGGCAGGACGTCGGCGGCCGGTGCGCTGCCGAAGGTCACCGAGATCAAGCCCACCGGCTCCTCGGCGGCCTCGGCCAGCCCGGCCAAGCCCGCCGCGCCCCAGGTGTGCTCGATGCTGCCCAAGGAGGAGGTCGACCGGCTGGTCCCCGAGGCCAAGGTCCTCCCCTACTCACGGGACAACGGGTACGCCGGCATCTTCAAGTGCTCCTGGGAGAACCACCGCATCTCCTACGGCGAGTGGTGGCGCCAGCGCGAGATCGAGGTGACGATCTCGCAGTACAAGGCCGAGGGCGCCGACACCGGCCGGGCGCTGGCCCAGCGCTCCTACGACCTGGACTACACGCAGGCGCGTTTCCGCGCCACCTCCAAGCCGAAGCTCGACCCGGACGAGCGAGAGAAGATCTCCGAGGTCAAGGACATCCCGGGCGTGGGCGAGGGCGCCTACGCCCAGTACACCTGGCGGCGCTCCGGCACCACGACCTGGTACTCCTACGGCGAGGCCTGGACCCGGCTCGGCGACATGGTCGTCGAGGTCAAGTACGACGCCAGCCAGCAGCGCAAGGACGCCCAGATCCTGTCCAACGAGACCACCCAGTCGATCACCGAGGAGAACGCGCTGCGCGAGGTCACCCTGCTGGTCACGCAGGTCGCCAAGAGCGTGGCCGACTGGCAGGCCCGCAACCCCGGCGTCGTCGCCGAGGCCACGCCCACGCCCACGTCCACCGCCCCGCCCTCGCCGGTGCCGACGCCCACCTTCACCACCCTCGCCGCGATGCCGCCGCCCTGCCAGGCCGCCGACCAGGCGGCCACCGCGCTGGTCCCCGGGCCGATGAAGCGCACCCGGCAGACCGCGCAGGGCAACGACACCCAGACCGAGTGCCGCTGGCTCAACCTCGAACTGCCCGGCGGCGAGGGACGCAAGAAGATCCGCAGCGTGCTGATCACCCTGCACACCTTCACCAACCGGGCCGGGCAGGCCGACCCGACCTCCGCCAAGGGGCTGTACACCCAGAAGTTCGGCAGCGCCAAGCTCATGCAGGACTTCGAGCCGGGCGACATCTCCTGGGGGCCGCCGGTCGAGCTCAAGGGGTACGGCGAGGCCGCCTTCCTGCAGTACGTGGCCGACCGCAAGAACGAGGTCTTCAACGGCGGCACCAGCCTGTGGATCCGCCAGGGCGAGGTCGTCGTGGAGGTCTCCTACGCCGGGGCCGATCTGCCGGTCGGCGAGAAGACCAACGGGTCCAAGGTGAAGCTGATGACCCGCCAGGAGACCGGGGAGGGCGCCAAGCAGGTGGCCAGGGCGGTCGCCGACGCCCTGACCGGAGGCTCGGCCACCGGGAGCTGAGCCGCGCGGCCCGGGCGTCAGGCCTGGGCCTCGCGCAGCCGGTCCACCTGGATGCCGCGCAGCAGCACCTCGCTGACCGCCATCGTGGCCAGCAGGCTGACCACGACCCCGGTGCCGAGCAGCAACGCCAGCGGCCCGGGCGCCAGGTCGAAGGGGAGCGGCGGGGTGGGCGGCGCCTCGGCGAACTGCGGGATCCGCGCCAGCGCCACCCGGGCCGCCAGCAGCCCGGCGACCAGCCCGGTCGCCATGCCCGCGCAGACCACGACGAGCTGCTCCATCAGCAGCGAGCCGCGCAGCGCGCCCAGCCGCGCCCCGGCGGCGGCCAGGGCGGCGAGCTCGTAGCGCCGCCGCCGGGCCGCGGTGTAGAGCGCCAGGACGGTCCGCCCGAGCGCGAGCGCGGCGGCGGCCAGCGCCGACACCAGCATGAGCAGGAGCGCCAGTCCGGGTCCCTCCCCGGCGTAGCGCCGCTCCAGGTCGCCGACCCGCTGAGTGGCGATCACCTCCAGCCCGGCCGCGGCCAGCGCGCCGGCGATCGGCGCGGCCCGGCCCTCGCGCACCCACACCTCGAAGCGCGCCTGCGGGGCGATGCCGAAGGCGGCCCGGTCGGCCAGGTCGAGGTCGACGACCGCCCCCGTGTCGCTCAGCCCCGGCGCGGCCGCGCTCGGCACGGCGGCCTCCACGCCGACCCCGGCCAGCAGGTCGAGGCCGGGCAGCGCCTTCGCGCCCACCTGGCCGGTGGTGATCGCGGGCAGCGGGTCGGGGTAGGTGACCAGCCGTACGCCGGAGCCGGAGTTCTCGACGAGCCGCAGCTCCAGGCCGTACTCGTCGGCCTGGACCGGGTCGCTGTCGTCGACCGGGGCCCACCGCGCGGGATCGGTCAGCCCCGCGTCCACCTCCTGCCACCGTCCGCCGGACAGCACCTCCAGGCGGTTGACCGCGACCGGCAGGACCACCGGGTCGAACTCGTCCTCGCCCGCCACGGGCAGCACCATCTCGCCGCGCAGGCCGCGCAGCTCGCAGGCCTCCTTGTGGCAGCCGGCCGGCAGCCGCCACGTGTGCCGGGTCACGCCCTTCTCCAGCCGCGCGATCGGCAGCGACACCGGTCCGACGCGCCCCGGCACCCGGATGGTCAGGAAGAACCGGACCGTCGCCTTCGGCGGGATCCGGCCGTGCGCCACCGTCATGCGCACCTGCTCCCCGCCGAGCATGGCCCGGGGCGCGCGCTGCGCCTTCATCCGCGCGGCGGCCTCGCGCAGGGCGATCCCGCCGGCGTGCCGGGGATCCCAGGAGGCGACCTCGGCCAGCCGGGCCGGGTCGGCGGCGACCATCTGCGGGCTGCCGGGCACCCGGATCACCGGCGCGGCCTGCCGGCCGGAGGGATCGGCCTTGGCGACCGCCGCGGCGAGCTGCTCCGGCGTCACCCGGCCCACCTCGATCACCGCGGGCGCGCCGAGGTGGAAGCGGGCGGTCTCGGCGTAGTTGCCCAGCGTGGCGGTCCAGGCGGCGACGGCGAAGGTGGCCAGGCCGAACGCGGTGGCCAGCACGATCATGCTGCCCGCGGTCACCGGCCCCCTGGCCACCTGCCGCAGCGCCAGGAAGGCGCCCAGCCCGCCGCGCCGCCGGGTCCGGCCGTAGCCGAGCCTCGCCAGGCCCGGCAGCGCGCGCCGGGCGAGCAGGGCCAGCGCCAGGGCGATCAGCCCCGGTACGGCCAGCGCCCCCGTACGCTGACCGGACGCGTCGGTGATCACCCCGGCGCCGAGCAGTTCGACCAGTCCCATCCCGGCCAGCGCCAGGACCACGGCGTCGAGCACCCAGCCCCGGCCGGCCCGGCGCGGCGTCCTGCGCCACTCCTCGGTGACCGGGCGGCGGGCCGTACGCCAGGCGGCGACCGCGGCGGCCAGCAGCCCGCCGGCCAGCGCGCCCGCCCCGGCCCCCAGGGCGGCGGGCGGCCACTCGGCCGGCACGTGGCGGACCACGGCCTGCGCCACCGCGCGGCCGGTCAGGACGCCGAGCGGGTAGGCCAGCGCGAGCAGCAGCAGCGGCTCGGCCAGCGCGAATCGCCAGACCCTGGGCAGGGAGTGGCCGCGCAGCCGGGCCAGCGCGATCTCGGGGGAGCGGGCCCGCACCAGGTCGGCGACGGTCTGGAAGAGCAGGAGCCAGGCCAGCGCGACGAGCTGGCCGACCACCACGTAGGTCGGCACGGCCAGCGCCCCGGCCTGGCGGGTCATGGTCCGCAGCGTGTCGCCCATCCGGGTGAAGACCGCGGCCGAGCTGACCCGGCCGACCCGCTCCACCCGGGCCTGCATGACCGCGATGGTGTCCAGGTCGCCGCCGGTGATGCGCTCCGGGTCGGCGAAGACGAGCGCGTAGTCGGTCCACTGGCCCGAGCCGAGCAGGTAGCCCTCCGAGCGGGTCTCCGGGGTGATGAAGAACGGCTCGGCGCGCTCCAGCCGGCCCTCGGTGGCCAGCGCGGCGAACAGGCTGCGGTTGAACCAGAACGGGTCGGCCGGGCTGTTGGCGCGGTAGACGCCGACCACCTTCAGCGGCCTGGCGACGAACTGGTTGGTCTTCTTGTCGTGGGCGGCGAAGGAGCTCAGGATCACCTCCTCGCCGAACCGGCCGGCGAAGCCCTCGCCCACCATGACCTCGAACGGCGCCGTGGGACACCGGCCCTCCAGGAGCGTGACGTGCTCGCACTGCCCGTCCTGCCACATGAGCGAGACGATGGTGTCCTGGCGGGCGACCTGGCTCTGCGCCTCGAAGCCGCGGATCGGCGCGCTGAGGAAGTCCGCCCCCGCGGTGAACTCCCGCAGCCCCGACTCCATGGCGACCGGGGTGGTGTAGCGCCAGCCGCGGCCGTCGGTCGGCGCCGCCCGCAGCACGTCGCGCACGATCGTGGTGCGTGAGGCCTCGGCGTACAGCGGGCCGATGCTCGCCGCGCCGACCGGGACGATCGCGACGATCAGCACGATGAGCGCGAGCGCGCGGCGCTCCCACAGGCCAAGCCAGATCATCGCTCCGCCCTCCGCAGGACCACGCCGTCCTCGATCGCCTCGATCCTGGCCATGGAGCCCGGCGGCAGCAGGTGGTGGTACTCGGGCGGCACCTGGATCGCGCCCTCCCGGCCGACCACCACGAAGTCCTCGCCGCGCCGGCCCTCGGCGCCCACCCGGCCGTCCCGGATGGTCACCGTACGGCCCAGCCCCTCGCCGACGGCCTGGTCGTGGGTGACCACGACGGCGGTCGTGCCCTCCTCGGCGGCCGAGCTGCGGATCAGCTCGACCACGGCCCGGCCGCTGTCGCCGTCGAGCTGGCTGGTCGGCTCGTCGGCCAGCAGCAGCCGGGGCCGGTTGGCCAGCGCCACCGCGACGGCCAGGCGTTGCTGCTCGCCGCCGGACAGCCGGCCCGCCGGGCTGCCGCCGAGCGGCTCCAGGCCGACGCGGCGCAGCAGGTCGCGCACGCGGCGCCGGTCGCGCCGCACGCCACGCTGGGCGAAGGCGACGTTCTGGGCCGCGCTCAGGTAGGGGATGAGGTTGCGCGCCGGGTTTTGGAGCACCACGCCCAGGTTGGCGGCCCGTACCCGGTCGAGCTTGCGCTGGTCGAGCGCGCCCAGGTCGGCGCCGTTCACCACCACCCGCCCGGCGCTGGGCCGCAGCAGCCCGGCCAGCAGCCAGAGCAACGTCGTCTTGCCCGCGCCGGAGGGGCCGAGCAGGGCGACCGTCTCACCGGCCTCCACCACGAGGTCCACGTCCCGCAGCGCCACGACCTCGACGTCCTGCGCCTTGTAGATCTGGACGACCCCGTCACACCGGACGACGCTCATGCGACCTCCCCACGTGGATCACCCGGTCGCAGCGCTCGGCGACCTCCGGGTCGTGCGTGGCCACCAGCAGGGCGGTGCCCTCGGCGGTGACGTTCATCAGCTCGTCCAGGACGACGGCGCGGTGGCCGGCGTCCTGCTCGGCGGTCGGCTCGTCGGCCAGCAGGACGGCCGGGCGCAGGGCCAGCGCCCGCGCGACCGCCACCCGCTGCTGCTGGCCGCCGGACAGCTCCTCCACCAGGTGGTCGGCGAACCGCTCGACCCGCAGCCGGTCCAGGGCGTGCGCGGCGCGCTCCATCGCCTCGGCCGGCGGCCGCCCGGCGGCGCGCAGCGCGACCTCGACGTTCTCGGCCGCGGTGAGCAGCGACAGCAGGCCGTAGGACTGGAAGATGAGCGCCAGGTCGGCGCGCAGGGCGGGCTGCTCGTCGAGGGGCACGCCCCGGACCATCACCCGCCCGGCGGCTGGAGGCAGCAGCCCGGCGAGCGTGGTGAGCAACGTGGTCTTCCCCGACCCCGACGGTCCCATCAGCGCCACCCGCTCGGCGGGCCGCAGGTCGAAGGTGAAGTCGGTGATGATCTCCCTGCCGCCCGCCCGGCAGGTCAGGGCGTGGCAGGACAGCGCGGCAAGCACGCTGCGAGCATTGGCGCATCCCTCCTGAACGGCAACATCGGTGTCTAAAGCGTTGCAAGTAAGTTGCAAGGTCCCCCGATAGCGTGAAAACGGATCACCCAGCACAGGGGCCTGGGTGATCCGTTCGTTATCGTTTCGTGAGGAACTTGTCGAGCAGGCCTGGTACCGTCCGCGCCGCCAGGTCGAGCCCGGCGGAGCCGTCCAGATCGGGCACGTCGTAGTGCCCGGGGCCGGCGGCCGTGGTCGCGGTGAGCGTGATCAGGCCGAGCCGCCGCTGGAAGTAGCTCTCCTTGATCCGCCAGCCGATGATGCCGCGCCGCTCCAGCGCCACCGTCCGCCGCGCGGCCACGCCCTGGCGCGAGACCAGGTGCCGCTCGCCCAGCGCGTGCCCCAGCGCCCGGTACTCCGCCCGGGCGTACAGCAGCGCGATCGGCAGGTTCACCAGCGGCAGCAGCCAGATCCAGGCCGGCAGCCACCACAGGTCCAGCAGCCCGGCCACGCCGGCCAGCACGACCGTCTCCACCACGCCCAGCCGCAGCCGGCGATGGAGCGCCGCCTTCGGCCGGCCGTGCAGCCGGGCCGGCAGGGCGGACCCGGAGACCTGACCGGCCAGCTCCAGCGCGCCGGCCAGCGGCATCGGCGGGGTGAGCACCGAGACGTCGTCGGCCTCCTTCTCCTCCCGCTTGCGCAGGCCGGTGGTCACCACCTTGACCCGCGCGCCGCCGCCCAGCCGCAGCAGCAGCGGCTCGGCCAGCTCCACGCCGCGCAGCCGCCGCTCCTCCAGCGTCATCGAGCGCGTGGTGAGCAGCCCCCGGCTCAGCCGCAGCCGCCCCGGCTCGCGCTCCAGCCGGTAGCGGCCCCACGAGGTCGCGAAGACCGCCGCCGCTCCGGCCGCGCCGGCCAGCACGTTCACCGCGAGGATCAGCGGGACCGCCCTCCACGGGTCGCCGGTGACCCACTTCCAGGCGGACTCGGCCAGGCCCTCGTCCAGGCCGAGTGCGTCCAGCGGCTTGTAGGCCGCGCCGAGCACCAGGGCGGCGCCGATGAACGACCACACCGTGAGCGGCGCGTACCGCAGCCACGACCAGTCGAGCACGGCCAGCGCCGGACGCTCGTGCTCGGCGGCCCCGGCCGCTCCCGTGGCCGGGGCGCGCAGCAGCAGGGCGTGCCGCAGGTCCTCGGCCTCCTGCCGGGTGAGCGGGTCGAGGGTCAGCTCGGCGTGCTCGCCGCCCGCCTGCTCGCCGGTGCCGACCTTCACCACGGCCAGGCCCAGGGCCCGCCGTACCGGGTCGGCTTTGAGATCGACGCTGCGCACCCGCTCGCGCGGGATCGAGCGGTGCTGCCGTACGGCGACGCCGCTGCGCAGCTCCAGCCGCTCGCCGGTCAGCCGCCAGCTCGTCGTGCGCAACCGCAGCAGGTCGTAGACCAGCGTGCCCAGCACGATGAGCACGCCCGCGCCCGCGCAGGCCAGCACGGTCGGCGTGACGCCCCAGTCGTTGGCCGAGGCGATGCGCACCAGCACCAGCACCGCCGGGGCGACGATGGTGAAGGAGAGCACCGCGGAGGCGGCCAGGCTGCGGCGGTCGAGGCCGCGCCAGTCCGTGCCGGCGACCTCGGCGCTCACGTGGCGTCACCCGGCGTGGCCTGGGTGATCGCGGTCAGCCGCTCGGCCAGCTCGGCGGCCTGGGCCGCGTCGAGCGCGTGCAGGGTGATCGCCCCGGCGGAGGAGGCCGTGGTGACCTTCACGTCGGCCAGCCCGAACAGGTTCTGCAGCGGCCCGCGACGGGTGTCGACGGTCTGGATCCGTGACATCGGCGCCACCCGCCAGACCCGCTCCAGCCAGCCGGTGCGGGTGTAGACGGCCTCCTCGGTGACCTCCCAGCGCTGGAAGCGGTAGAGCATGCGCGGCCCGATCACCGACATCGCGCAGCAGGCCAGCAGCACGGCGGCGGTCACCGCGCCGAGCCAGAGCGGCCGGTCGGTCAGGAACCAGTACGCCGGCACGACCACGGCGGCCAGCACGGCGGTGAGGATCAGCCGCTCGGCGGTCCAGCACGCGACCGCGCGCGGGTCGGGGGCGTGGCGCGGCGGCCTAAGCGTCGTCACCGGCGCTCCGATCCACCAGCACGATCAGCACCACCGCGAGGACGCCCACGATGAGGTTGGCGAAGACCTCGTACCCCTCGAAGAGCGCCAGCCGGTTGACCAGGGAGAAGCCGTCGCCGCTCCACCAGATGGCGTTGGCGACGCCGCCGACGCTCTGGATGATGAGGATCACGCCGATGATGTTCAGGACCTTGCTCATGGCCTCCACGATGGCCGCCCGGGGGGACGCCCCGCGTCGGCCACCGGTCGGGAGCGACACCGACTTTGGTCGGTGTTCAGCGGGGCCCGCCACCCCCTAACCTCGGAGAACGTGACGGAGTATCGGTGGCTGCTGCCCTCGGTCCTGCTCGGCGACGGGCGGGAGGGCCGGCCGGTCAAGCGCTCGACGCGGGACTGGATCGTCGACGTGGCCCTCTTCGTGCTGGCCGCGCTGGCCACCCTCTTCGTCATCGAGGACCTGCGGCTGGGCGACCGGCCCATCGACGTGGTCGAGCAGGTGCTGGCCGCGCTGTCCTGCATCTCGCTGTGGCTGCGCCGCCGCTGGCCGGTCACGCTGTGCGTGGTGCTGACGCTGGTGTCGGCCTACTTCATCCTGGTCGGCGTCGCCGCCGCGATCCTGCTGTTCACCGTGGCGGTGCACCGGCCGTTCCGGATCTCCGGCCCGCTCATGCTGCTCAACGTGGCCACTCTGTTCCCGGCCGGCGCCTGGCGGCCGGATCCCGATCTGGGCTACTGGGGCGCGTTCTGGTTCGGCACCGGCCTGGTGCTGGTCTTCTCCGCCTGGGGCATGCTCGTGCGGGCGCGGCGCCAGCTCGTCTGGTCGTTGCGCCGCCAGGCCGAGGACTCGGCGCAGGAGGCGCGCCGGCTCGAACGCGAGCGCATCGCCCGCGAGATGCACGACGTGCTGGCCCACCGCATCTCCATCCTGAGCCTGCACGCCGGGGCGCTGGAGTTCCGGCCGGACGCCTCGCCCCGGGAGATCGCCCAGGCGGCCGGCGCCATCCGGGCCAGCGCGCACCAGGCGCTGCAGGACCTGCGCGAGGTGATCGGCGTGCTGCGGGCGGGCGGCGAGGAGGCCGCGCCCGAACGTCCCCAGCCCACTCTCGACGACATCCAGGAGCTGGTCACCGAGTGCCGGCAGGCCGGGATGCTCATCCGGCTGTCGGTCGAGGCGGGCGAGGTGCCCGAGCGGCTCGGGCGCGACTCCTACCGCATCGTCCAGGAGGCGCTCACCAACGCGCGCAAGCACGCGCCCGGCGCTCTCGTCACGGTCCGCGTGTGGGGCGCACCCGGCGAGGGGCTGAGCATCCGGGTGCGCAACCCGCAGCCGGTGCGCGCCGGCCGCTTCCCCCTGCCGGGCGCGGGCTCGGGCCTGATCGGCCTGGCCGAGCGCGTCTCGCTGCTCGGCGGGCGCCTCACGCACGGCACCGCACCCGGCGGCGACTTCGACCTGGAGGCCTGGCTACCGTGGAACGCGTGATCCGTGTCCTGATCGTCGACGACGACGCCCTGGTCCGCGCCGGGCTCTCCATGATCCTGGCGGGCGCCGGCGACATCGAGATCGTGGGCGAGGCCGCCGACGGCGCCCAGGTGCCGCCGCTGGTCTCGAGCCTGCGGCCCGACGTCGTCCTGATGGACATCCGCATGCCGCAGATCGACGGCCTGGCGGCCACCGAGACGTTGCGCGCCGCGCCGGAGCCGCCCGAGGTGGTCGTGCTCACCACCTTCCACGCCGACGCCCAGGTGCTGCGCGCGCTGCGGGCCGGGGCGGCCGGCTTCCTGCTGAAGGACATCCCGCCCGCCGACCTGGTCGCCGCGATCCGCCGGGTGGCCGCGGGCGAGCCCATCCTGTCGCCGGCGGTGACCCGCCAACTGATCACCCACGTCTCCGACGGCGCGGGACCCGACCGGCGCACCCGTGCCCGCGGCCTGCTGGAACGGCTCAGCGAGCGCGAGCGCGAGGTGGCGATCGCGGTCGGGCAGGGCAAGTCCAACGCCGAGATCGGCGGCGAGCTCTACATGAGCGTCGCCACGGTCAAGGCGCACGTCTCGCGCATCCTGACCAAGCTCGGGCTCAACAACCGGGTGCAGATCGCCCTGCTGGTCTACGACGCGGGCTAGCCCAGCATGGCCTCCAGCCGCGCCCGGTGCATGACCAGGTCGTCGGGGTCGTCCGGCATGGCCTGCTCGCCGAAGTGGATGCGGCGGTGCCAGACCCTGGCCATGATCACGCCGTGCCGCAGGGCCGCGTAGGTCTCGTAGAAGTCGAGGTCGCGCGGCTCGTAGCCGCTCGCCTGCCGGTAGGCGGCGCAGACCTGCTCCCGGGTCAGGAAATCGGGCAGCCCCGGCAGCCCGAACACTTCGGCCACGTCCTGGAAGAAGCGGTGCAGGAAGATCATCCAGCCGAGGTCGAGCTCCGGCGGGCCGCAGGCGGCCATCTCCCAGTCGAGCACGGCCACCGGCTCGAAGTCGCGGTACATCACGTTGCCGATCCGGGCGTCGCCCCAGCTCAGCACGTCAGGCCCGGGTTCGGCCGGCCAATGGTCCTCCAGCCAGGCGAAGGCCCGCTCCAGCAGGGGGACGGGCAGCGCGCCGTGCGCCCAGTCGTAGTAGCGGCGGGTCGCCGTCACGTGCGCGCGCAGGCCGGGCGGCCCGAGGAAGTCCAGCCGGCCGGGGGACAGGGGCGCCGTGTGCAGGGCGGCCAGCAGGCCGACCGTGCGGTCCTGCAACCGCCGCAGGTCGGCCGGGTCGGCCTCCAGCAGCCAGCCCTCGAAGGTGTACGGCATGACGTCCGGCGGCACCAGGCCCTCCTCCCGCGCCATGACCAGGAACGGCACGCCCAGGTGCGCCGGATCGGGCTCGAACCACAACGGGCGCGGGGCCGGCACGTGCCCGGCGGCCAGCCGCATCACCTCGAACTGGGCGCCCAGGTCGTAGCTGGGGAAGACCGGGACCGCCTCGGGAGCCGGGGCCAGCCGGGCCACGCACCGCTGCTCGCGGCCGTCCGGGGCGAGCCTGGCGGTGAAGAAGAGCGTCTCGCTGGACAGGCCGTTGCCGGTCGGGCGCTCCAGCTCGGAGACCGCCGAGCGCTCGCCGGTCCGGCCGCGCAGCCAGGTCTGGACGCGCAGGCGCAGGTCGTCGAGGTCGCGGGTGGAGGTGCGCAACTGCTCCGGCATGGCACAGTCGTATACCCCTACCAAGCGCTTGTCCAGGTTCGGTCACGGGTGCGGCAGCCGTACCCTTGTGAAAAGAAAGACAACCTGACGGAGGCGTAAGGATGAGCTCAGCCGGCGAAGGCCTGTCTCGTCCGCTTCCCGAGCAAGTCCGGCTCAACGTCGTGGATCTGGCCGCCCAGGTGCTCGGGTCGGCGCCCGCTGCCGCCATTCCGCCGCCGCTGCGCGGCATCGCGCGCTTCGATCCGCGCAAGCGCGCCAAGCTCGGCGGCGCGCCGATCGCCGCCCAGCTCGAGAACGACAAGGAATTCCGCGAGCTGGTCGCCGAGGCCGTCGAGAAGGGCTGGCCCGAGCTCGCGGCGAGCCTGGCCGAAGGCACCGTCCCGCCCGCGGCCGACCCCGTGCTGGTGGCTGCCGCTGCCTATCTCATCCGCCCGCCCGGCTGGCCGCAGATGGTGGAATCCGCCCGCGCCGACCTCGAACAGGTGGCCGCCGCCGCCGAGGGCAGCGCGCAGGAGCAGACCGTCGTGCGGCTGCGCGAGCAGGTCGCCGCGCTGAAGAGCGCGGCCAAGGAGGAGGCCGAGCGGCTGCGCGAGCAGCTCAAGGCGGCCCGCGCGGAGAACTCCGACCTGCGCCGCAAGCTTCACGAGTCGCGCGAGCGCGCCAAGGCCGCCGACCGGCGCGCCGAGGAGCTGGAGCAGGAGGCCCAGGAGGCCCGATCGCTGGCCGCCAGCGCGGGCAGCTCGGGCGAGGCCGAGCTGCGCCGGCTCAAGGAACGGCTCCACGACGTCGAACGGCAGCTCGAAGCCTCCCGCCGCGCCGCCCGCGAGGGCCGCAGCATCGAGGACGCGCGCATCCGCGTGCTGCTTGACGCGCTGCAGGACGCCTCGGCCGGGCTGCGCCGCGAGCTGGCGCTGCCGACCACCATCCACCGGCCGGCCGACTCGGTCACCGGCCTGGCCCCGGGCACGCCCAAGGTCGCGGCGCGGGCGCTGGCCGACGACGACCCGCAGCTCTTCGACCAGATCGTGGCGCTGCCCCAGGTCCATCTGATCATCGACGGCTACAACGTCACCAAGACCGGGTACGGCACGCTGACCCTGGCCGACCAGCGGGCCCGGCTGATGACCGGCCTGGCCGGGCTGGTCGCGCAGACCCGCATCGAGGTCACCGTGGTCTTCGACGGCGCCGAGCTCAACGCGCACGTCGCGGTCAACGCCCCGCGCGGCGTCCGGGTGCTGTTCAGCCAGCCGGGGGAGATCGCCGACGACCTCATCCGGCAGCTCGTGCGCGCCGAGCCGCCGGGCCGCGCGGTGGCCGTGGTCTCCTCCGACCGAGAGGTGGCCGAATCGGTGCGGAAGATGGGAGCCAGACCGGTTCCGTCCGCTCTGCTGTTGCGCCGGCTCGGCCGCGCCTAGCGTTTGCCGGGGCAGGATTCCCCGAAGCGTTCAGTTCACACCTGCAACTTCTGTACCATTTGCCCCAGGTGTGATCACTGGGAGGCGACGCTGTGAGGTTGGGCCGGGTACCGCTGGTCGCCGGATTGGCGGTCGGAGCGTTGCTGGTACATCCCGGCGGGGCGGTCGCCGACCCCAAGCCGACCGTCCGGCAGGCCAAGGCCCGCCTGGCGAAGCTCAACGACCAGGCCGACAAGGTCGTCGACCGCTACAACAAGGCGACCGAGGACTACAAGGCCGCCAAGAGCCGGTACGGCAAGCTGAACGAGCGCTACAAGGCCAAGCTGGCCACCGTCGCCGGGCTGCGCTCGCAGGTGGTCACCATGGCGGTCGACAGCTACCAGACCGGCACCGACCTGACCGCCGCCACGGTGGTCCTCGGCAACGACAGCCCGGCCGACACGCTCACCGGCATGGCCCTGGCCGACCAGCTCGCCGCCGAGCGCGGCCAGCGCCTGGCGCAGTTCCTCCAGGAGAACCAGGGCCTCAAGGCCCAGCGGGACGAGGCCGAGAGCGCGCTGAGCGACGCCGACGCCAAGCGGGACAAGGTCGCCGATGACCGGTCCGAGATCCTCAAGCTGATCAAGAAGCAGAAAGCCCTGCTGGTCCGGCTGGGCGCCTACAAGACCGGTGACCCCAACAGCCCGGGTCTGGTCTACAACGGCCCGGCCCGAGGCAACGCCGCCGCCGCGCTCACGTTCGCCTACGCCCAGGTCGGCAAGCCGTACCGGTACGGAGGCACGGGGCCGGACGGCTTCGACTGCTCCGGGCTGACCCAGGCCGCCTGGCGGGCGGGCGGCGTGGAGCTGCCGCGCACGACGTGGGACCAGTGGGCCTGGGGCGCCAACCGCAAGGTGGACCTCAAGGCGCTCCAGCCGGGCGACCTGGTCTTCAGCGAGGGCCTGGGGCACGTGAGCCTGTACGCGGGCGACGGCAAGATCGTGCACGCGCCGCAGACCGGTGACGTGGTCAAGGTGGTCAATCTCGCCGACTACGGCAGACCGCTGGTAGGCGCCGTCCGCCCCTAAGGTGGTGAGAAATATCACCTTATAAAGGGGCGCTTCCGTGTGGCTTCGTGACGCCGTCCTGTACCAGATCTACCCCCAGAGCTTCGCCGACGCCAACGGCGACGGCATCGGCGACCTCGCCGGCATCGAGTCGCGCCTGGACTACCTGTCCTGGCTCGGCGTCGACGCGCTCTGGCTGAGCCCGTGCTTCGCCTCGCCGATGGCCGACGCCGGCTACGACGTGCGCGACTACTTCAGCATCGACCCCCGCTACGGCACTGAGGCGGACCTGCTCTCCCTGGTGGAGAAGGCCCGCGCCAAGGGCATCCGCATCCTGCTCGACCTGGTCGCCGGGCACACCTCCGACCAGCACCCGTGGTTCCTGGCCTCCGCCGCCGACCCCGGCGACCACCGCTACATCTGGTCCGACCGTGAGGTCCCCGGCTTCGTGCCCTCACCGGGCAGCCGGCCGGGCTCCTACCGCCCCAACTTCTTCGCCTTCCAGCCGGCCCTGAACTTCGGCTACGCGCGTCAGGACGAGGCCGAGCCCTGGCGCCAGCCGGTCGACGCGGAAGGGCCCACGGTCAACCGCAGAGCGCTGCGCGAGATCATGTCCCACTGGCTGGAGCGCGGCGTGTCGGGCTTCCGGGTGGACATGGCCGCCTCGCTGGTCAAGGACGACCCCGGCCACGTGGAGACCGCCAAGCTCTGGCGCGAGCTGCGCGGCTGGCTCGACGAGGCCTTCCCGGAGGCCGTGCTGCTGTCGGAGTGGGGCGATCCCAAGGTCTCGGTGCCCGGCGGCTTTCACGCCGACTTCTTCCTGCACTTCTCCGGCCTGGCCTTCCGCTCGCTGTGGGACAACGGCGCGGTGACCACCGAGTGGGACAAGATCGACTCGCCCTACTTCGACCCGGCCGGGGCCGGCACGACCGCGCACTTCCTGGCCGAGTGGCAGGAGGCCATGGAGGTCATCGGCGCCTCCGGCCTGATCTCGCTGCCCTCCAGCAACCACGACTGGCCGCGCCTGGCCAGCGGTACGCGCGAGGGCGAGCAGCTCAGGGCCGCCTTCACCTTCCTGCTGACCTGGCCGGGCCTGCCGGCGATCTACTACGGCGACGAGATCGGCATGCGGTACGTGCCCGGCCTGCCGGACGTCGAGGGCAGCCGGCTCCTGCCCGGCTACAACCGCGCCGGCTCCCGTACCCCCATGCAGTGGGACAAGGCCGACCCGCAGATCACCTACCTGCCCGCCGACCCCGACCCGGCGCGCCCCAACGTCGCCGACCAGCGCGCCGACCCCGGCTCGCTGCTGCACACCGTCCGCGAGCTGATCGCCCTGCGCCGGGCCCATCCCGATCTCGGTACGGCGGAGCCGGTCGAGGTGCTGCACGCCGGTTACCCGTTCGTCTACCGGCGCGGGCGGTTCGTGGTCGCCGTCAACCCGGGCGCCGCGCCGGCGTCGGTCGAACTGCCGGGTTCGCGAGGCCGGCTCGTATCCGGCGCGGCGGCGGACTGGATCCGGCTCGACGGCTTCGGTCACGCGATCTTCGAACTGGTGTGACGCATGTGACAGATGTGACTTGACGGGCATTGTGAGGAGGTCAATGTGACGCGAATCACAAAGACATCACGAAACGGTGATGGAGCAGGGATCGCTCTTCTGACTATCGCGCGGGGAAATCCTGACTCTTGACGGTGGCTTTGCCCTCCGTTGGCGTGCGGGGTACCTTCTGGCCTCGCGGCGTTCCAGCCAGGACGCCGCGATTTCGCGAGTCGGCCGCAAGATCGCCGATCGGACAGATTGAGATCCGCTTGCCGAATCCGCGCAGCCAGGAGGCGCGGAGCCGGGGACCCAGAGTTCCAGGGGTGAATCAGCGCAGCGCGCTGTAGGGCGACCTTCCACGCCCGAATCCGTCAGCTAACCCGGTAGGCGTTCGTGGAAGTCCCGAGGAGACACCCTGTCTACCCGTCAGATCCCCCGTTTGTCATGCCTTGCCATGGGCGGAGTCGTGTTCGGCACCGCCCTCACCGGCCTCACCGCCACTCCGGCACAGGCCGTGACGAACACCCCCGCCGCCGCTCCGGTCACTTCGAGCGGTACCGCCACGGTGGTCACGACCACCGGGCGGCCTGCGAAGATCGCTTGGCCCGCCAAGGCCGCCCGGTCCGCCCGGGCCGCCAAGGCGGCCAGGCAGAAGGTGAGGGCCGCCAAGGCCGTCGCCGTCGCCAAGGCCCAGATCGGTGACCCGTACCGCTTCGGCGCCACCGGGCCCGGCTCGTTCGACTGCTCCGGCCTCGTCCAGTACGCCTGGCGCAAGGCCGGGATCAGGATCCCGCGCGTGACGCACAGCCAGTACGCGGGCATCAGGACCAAGGTGTCGTGGCGCAACCTGCGCCCCGGCGACCTGATGTTCTTCAGCGGGCGCGGGCACGTCGGCATGTACGTCGGCAAGGGCCGGATGGTCCACTCGCCTCGCACCGGCAAGACCGTGCGGGTCGAGAAGCTCAGCGGCTGGCGCAAGCGCGCCTTCGCCGGAGCGGTCCGCCCCGGCGGCTGACCTCGTGAAGGCCCCGCCCTGTTCCGGGCGGGGCCTTCGCCGGTTTCCCCCTCTGCTTTCCGGCTTTTCCGGCTGGGTGGGCGGGTGCCGCTAACCTGGCAGGATGCCGACCCGGGTGACCCGCAGAGCCGCACTGCTGCTCGCGCTCACCTGCACCGCGGCCGCCCCCCTCGACCCGCCGGCCCCCTTCCGCGGGGCCACCGCCACCCACGGCGCCGCCTCCCGCGTGCTCGCCGAGCCGGGCACGCCGGCCGGCCTCGACCTCCCCGACCTGGCCCGCCGCGCCGACACCGCCGCCACCCGCGTGGACCGCACGCTGGCCACCCGGGTCCGGCCCCTGGTCCTGGTCCCCGCCACCGACGCCGGCGCCGCCCGCCTGATCGGCGCCGCGCCCGAAGCCCTCGCCGGCCTCGCCGCCCTGGCCGACCAGGGCCGGGTGATCATCGTCCCCGGCGGCTACACCCGCCTCACCGAGACCGGCCGCGACGTCGTCCTCACCCACGAGCTCACCCACGTGGCCGCCGGAACCGGCCGCGTCCCGCCGTGGCTGCGCGAGGGCTTCGCCGACTACGTCGCCTACCGCGACTCCGGCCTGAGCGTCGAGGCCGCCGCCGCCGAGCTGCTGGCCGACATCCGGGCGGGACGCCTGCCGTACCGGCTGCCGGAGGGTTTCGGGCCGCCCCGGCAGGCTCAGGCCTACCAGGAGGCGTGGCTCGCCTGCCGGCTCATCGCCGCCGAGTACGGCGAGGCGCGGCTCGTGCGGCTCTACCGGGACGCCGCGCAGGGCAAGCTTGATCTGACGCCGTTCGGCGACTTCACCGCGAGATGGCGCGCCCATCTCAAGCACCTGGGGAGAGGCGATGACGGAGCGGGGGCTTGAGGGAGAGGTTCAAGGAGAGGTTCAGGGAGAGGCGATGGCCGAGGGGGAGCGCGGTGCACCGAGGCCGGGGCTGCTGCGCAGGCAGGCGGGCATCGCGCTGGCCGTGCTGGGCGCGGCGATCGTGGCCGTGGTCGCCTTCACCACGCCCTGGGACCCGCTGCCGCTGCGGGTGCAGCCCGATCCGGCCCGTGACTTCACCCCGGCCGAGATCGCCCGCGCCCAGGCGTTCGACTCGGCGCTCAGCGCGCCCGCCTACCTGTCGCTTGGCCTCACCGTGCTCTTCGCCGGGATCCTCATCGCCACGCCCTTCGGCGCCCGCGTCCTGGCCCTGCTGCGCGGGCCGTGGTGGCTGCGGGTGCTGCTGGGCGTGCTCGTGCTCACCCTGCTGGTCGAGGCGCTGCGCTGGCCGCTGGGGATGTGGTACGAGGTACGGCTGCGCGAGTTCGGGCTGTCCACGCAGGACTGGGGCTCGTGGAGCGCCGACCGGCTCAAGAACATCGCCGTCCGCGTCGCCATCCTCGGCGTGATGATCGTCGTGCTGGCGGCGCTGGCGCGACGGCTCAAGCGCTGGTGGATCCCGGCCGCCGCCGGTGCCTTCGCCTTCACCCTCGCCGCCTCCTTCGTCTACCCGATCGTCTTCGAGCCGCTCTTCAACGACTTCCGCTCGATGCCTCCCGGCCAGCTCCGCACCGACCTGCTCGCCATGGCCCAGCGCGACGGCGTGCCCGTCGACGACGTGCTCATCGCCGACGCCTCCCGGCGCACCACCGCGCTCAACGCCTACGTCTCCGGCTTCGGCGCCACCCGCCGCATCGTCGTGTACGACACGCTGCTCAAGGCGCCCGCCGACGAGGTCGAGCTGATCGTCGCGCACGAACTCGGCCACGCCAAGAACCGCGACGTGCTCAACGGCACGCTCATCGGCGGGCTGGGCGCCGCCTTCGGCGCCGTCCTGCTCTTCCTGGTCTACGGTCTGGTACGGCGGCGCACCGGCGGCCTGTCCATCGCCGACCCCCGCGCGGTCGGCGTCGTCATGGGACTGATGAGCCTGGCCACCGTCCTGTCCGGCCCGCTCCAGAACGTCGTCAGCCGGCACGTCGAGGCCCGGGCCGACCTCAACTCCCTCGACCTCACCCGCGACCCGGCCACCTTCATCGCCATGCAGAAGCGGCTGGCCGTCACCAACATCTCCGACCTTTCGCCCGACTGGCTG
This sequence comes from Nonomuraea sp. NPDC050310, assembly GCF_040655795.1. Classification (NCBI taxonomy): domain Bacteria; kingdom Bacillati; phylum Actinomycetota; class Actinomycetes; order Streptosporangiales; family Streptosporangiaceae; genus Nonomuraea; species Nonomuraea sp. NPDC050310. The sequence continues at coordinate 62,327 of NZ_JBFAKP010000033.1, forward strand.
GAGTACCTGCTGTACGCCTCCCACCCGACCGCCCCCCAGCGCATCGCCATGGCCCGCACCTGGGCCCTGGAGAACGGCCTTCCCGAGCCGTGAGCAGGGTCCTGATCGTCACCAACGACTTCCCGCCCCGGCCCGGCGGCATCCAGTCGTTCGTCCACGGTCTGGCCTCGCGCCTGCCCGGGGTGGTCGTGTACGCCTCCTCGTGGCGGGGGAGCGCCGAGTTCGACGCGCGCCAGCCGTACCCGGTGATCCGGCACCCCTCCTCCGTCATGCTGCCCACGCCCGCCGTCGCCCGCCGGGCCGCCGCCCTGGTCGCCGCGTACGGCGTGGACACCGTCGTCTTCGGCGCCGCCGCCCCGCTCGGGCTGCTCGCGCCGCGCCTGCGGGCCGCGGGGGTGCGGCGGGTCGTCATGCTCACCCACGGGCACGAGGCGTCCTGGGCGGCGGTGCCGGGCTTCCGCTCCGTGCTGCGCCGGATCGCCGCCTCGGCCGACGTCGTCACCTACCTGGGCGACTACACCCGTGCGCGGCTCCTGCGCGCCGTGCCCGCCGCCAAGCTCGTCCGCCTGGCCCCCGGGGTGGACCCCGCCCGTTTCCGCCCTTCCCCCGCCGCCGCCTCCGCCGTCCGCGCCCGCCTGGGCCTCGGCGACCGGCCCGTCGCGGTGTGCGTGTCGCGCCTTGTCCCGCGCAAGGGCCAGGACCAGCTCATCCGGGCCTGGCCGTACGTCCTTCGCGCTCTGCCCGACGCCGTCCTCCTCTTGGCCGGTGGCGGCCCTTACCGCCGCCGTCTGGAACGCCTGGCCGCCTCCCTGTCCCTCACCACCTCCACCGGCTGGCCCACTCCCACCCAGCCCCCTACGCCGGCCCACCCCACTCCGGTGCGCCGGCCCCCCACATCCGCCCCGCCCATTACGACGGGTCAGCCCACCACGTCCGCCCCGCCCGTTCCGGCGGGTCAGCCCCCTGCGGCGGTCCAACCGTTTCCATCCGGCCAACCCATTACGCCGCTGTCACCAACCTGCGCGCCCGCCGACATCCATTTCACCGGCACCATCCCCGCCGAAGACCTGGCGTCACTGTACGCCGCCGCTGACGTCTTCGCGATGCCATGCCGCACCAGATGGCGCGGAATAGACGTCGAAGGCCTGGGCATCGTCTTCCTGGAAGCCTCAGCCGCCGCCCTCCCGGTGATCGCCGGCGCCTCGGGCGGCGCCCCCGACGCGGTACGGCACGGCGAAACCGGCCTGATAGTCGACGGCGAATCCCTCCCAGACCTGACCACAGCCCTCATAGACCTCCTCTCCGACCAGGACAGATCCCGAAAAATGGGCATCCTGGGCCGAGAGTGGATCACCCAGGAATGGTCCTGGGACCAAGTAGTCACCCGCTTCGACAGCATCCTGCGCTTGCCATGACGTCGCGATGATGCCATGATGACGTCATGGAGTTGACGACGTACATCGAAGGCCTCCGCCAAGAGTTCGGCTCGGCGGCAGAGGCCGCCGGCCCGGAGGCCGCGTCCGCAGCCGACCGTCTGACCTCGGTCCTGGAGTCGGCGATCCGGCTCACCCTCATCGAGGTCCTGTCCGACGCCGCCGACGAGGTCACCCGCCAGATCGACCCGGCCGTCGTCGAACTACGCATCCGCGGCCGCGAGCCCCAATTCGTGGTCTCCGGCCCCCTGGCCCACCCAGGCCACCCCGCCCACCCCGGCCACCCCGACTACGCCAGCCCCCCGGCCCCGCCCGTACCCCCCACCCCGCCCTTCCCCCCGCCCCCACCCGGCTACGAGCCCACGGAGGACGGCACAGCCCGCATGACGCTGCGCCTGCCCGAATCCCTCAAATCCCGCATCGAACAAGCCGCGAGCTCCGCCGGCGTCTCGGTGAACTCCTGGCTCGTCCGAGCCCTCTCCACCGCCCTCTCCGACCCCACCACCGCCCACCCCACCCCACCCCCAACCGGCAAACGCCTAAGCGGTTGGGTCCGCTAGAAAGCCCACCCGAGCCCCCTCGGAGCCGCCGACACCAGCGCCTCGTCACGGGGGCCGCAGCACCACCCCTGGCGGACACGGTTCTGAGCAAGACCAGCCCAACTCGGCTACGACGACACCGGGAGGACGCCAGGCACCACGACGCCGGCCACCACGACGTCAACGTTTTGACGAGCGCGGAAGGTGGCGCCCGGTGCGACGTCAGCGGGTGCGACCTCACCCGCCCGCCGATTCATGGCCCACCCCTTGCCGCCCCGCTAGATGCACCTGACGCACCTGACGCACCTGAGGCATGTGAGGCATGTGAGGCATGTGAGGCACATGAGGCATCTAAGACGCCTGAGGCGCCCGAACCACCCAACGTGCACGTGAGCCACGCAGCCAACCCCGCGCGGCCACCAGCAGAACCACAGCCCTAACCCACCCATCACCCACCGAACCGGAGCTTTGCCATGCCCGAATTCCCCACTCCAGCCCCCATCACCCTCCACGTGGAAATCCCCGCCGGCCGCATCCGCCTCACTGCCTCCCCCCGCCCCGACACCACGGTCGAAATCCGCGGCCTCAACAAAAGCGGCGAGGAATACGCCGAATCCATCTCCGTCCAACACTCCGGCGACACCATCTCGATCCTCGGCCCCCGCCAAAGCCTGATGCGTTCCCCTTCCGTCGAGGTCCTGGTCGCCCTCCCCGCCGGCTCCCACCCCACCGTCAAAACCGCCTCAGCCGACATCTCCCTCCACGGCCCCTTCGACGTCACCCGCCTCCACACCGCCTCCGGCGACATCCACTTCGACCGCCTAGGCGCCACCCGCATCAAAACCGCCTCAGGTGACGTCGCGGGTGACGTCATCGAGGGCGACGCCGACATCACCACGGCCTCGGGCGACGTCCGCATCGCCTCCATCACCGGCGACGCCAAAATCGACACCGCCTCCGGCGAGTACACCCTCCGCCACGTCGCCGGCGACATCACCGCCAAGTCCGCCTCCGGCGACCTCGACTTCACCAACGTCCAGGGCCGAAGCCTGAACGCCCGTACCGCCTCCGGCGACGTCACCGTCGGCATCCCCGACGGCATGGACGTGTCGCTGTCCATGGAGGCCGACGACGTCACGCCCAACCGCATCACCGCCGCCAAGCGCGCCGCCCAGCAGTTCGCGCTCGACCTGCCC
>NZ_JBFAKP010000034.1:0-64098 GCF_040655795.1 Nonomuraea sp. NPDC050310
CGTGTCATACGGCCGGACGGGCCGCGCCTGTGGACACCCCGGGAACTCCGGGACGGTGACATCTGCCTTACCCAGAGTGACCAAAATCTGCACCCGTGAGCCGCGCGCCGCTCCCCACTGAGGCACAAGCGGCCTCCAAGTACGGGATGGCTCCATCGAGATCGTGAAACGAATCCTGCTCGCCTTCCTCGTCCTGTTCCTGTTACCCCTGCATCCGGCGGAAGCCACGCCGGTGCAGGGGTATCTCAACTGGTCCGTCCTGATGTGCAAGTTCGCCGACCGGCCCGGGGAGCCGCGGGACCGGCTGTTCTTCGAGGAGCTCTTCACGCCGGTCGGCGCGGGTCAGCGCGGCCTGCACGACTTCATCGCGTCCCAGTCACGCGGACGCGCCACCACCGGGGGAACGGTGGTCAAGGGCTGGTTCACCATGCCCTACACCTGGCAGCAGTCCAAGGAGGCCCCTCGCGCCGAACGCATCGACCAGTGCGTCCGCACGGTCAGGGCCGCGGGCTACACGCCGCCGCCCGAGCACCGCATCGCGGTCATGCTCAACGCCGGCGACATCGACTCCGGTGCCTACGGCACCGCCTTCCTGCTGGACGCCCATGGCTGGAACTCGGCCTGGGCCGTGCACGAGGCCATGCACACCCTCGGCGTCGGTCACGGCTTCTCCGACGACCTGACGCTCAAGCGCTACGACTGGTCGCAGCCGGGCGAGTACGACGATCACTGGGACGTCATGAGCGTCGACCACATCCACCACTCGCGCTGGAGCGACAAGTTCGGGCAGGGCGCCATCGGCTTCAACGCCCCGCGCCTGGACGAGGTGGGCTGGCTGCCGCAGAACCGCGTGCTCACCGCGGGCAAGGACGGCCAGGTGACCACGAGTGTGCAGCTCGCCCCGATCGAACGGCAGGACCTGCCCGGCACGCTCATGGTGCGCGTGCCGTACGACGCGAAGAACCTCAACCGCTACTACACGGTCGAGTTCAGGAAGAAGACCGGCCTGAGCGAAGGCATCCCGAAGGCCACCGTCCTCATCCACTCGGTCGAGGGCGGGCTGCCCCGGCTGATGCGCGACATGAGCCTGCCGAACCGTGACCCGATCCAACGGGTGTCGGCCAACGGCGTCACCATCAAGGTCGACGAGGTGGGCGCCAATTCGGCCATCGTCACCGTCTCGGTCAGCAAGACGCTCATCGATACCTGCCTGGGCGACTGGGTGCACCGCAAGGCCATGCCCCACGACGTGACCTGCGTCAGCACCGCGGTCCGCGACCAGACCGCCATGGACAACCGCAACGCGGCGGAGTACGTGGACGAGTACGGCAACTGCACCTTCGGCCGGGTCCGGCGGCTCGCGGTCCCCGGCGACCTCGTCTGCGTGACGCCGCTCACCCGGGGCCAGGTGGCCAACGACAACAAGGCCGCGGAGAGCCGGCGGAACCCGATCAAGAACCTGTGGGGGCCGAACGCCTGCAAGGCCGGGTTCGTCTGGCGGGGCGCCGACGAGAGCGACCAGGTCTGCGTGCCGCTCTCGACCCGGGAGCAGATCCTCGTCGACAACGGCCTCGCCGCCTCCCGCTGGGTCGACGGACCGTACGGCCCGCAGACCTGCGTCCCTGGGTACGTGTGGCGGGAGGCGTTCATCGGCGACAAGGTCTGCGTGACGCCCGAGACCCGGGCGCTGGCCAGGGCGGACAACCTGCGCACGCACGACCGGGTGGACCCGCCCTGGGACTAGCCCCTCTCCGTCCGCCTATCCTTGCCGTCGGCCGGGCACTGGCGGCGAGGTGGGCTGGAGGCGGGTCTGATGGAGTGGCAGCGGATCCTGCGGCGGCGACGGCTGGCCCGGATCGGTGACCTGGTCCTGGACGATGTCACCTGCGTCGGCGGTTCGGCCCGGTGGTCGCCGGTCGAGCCCGACGAGGGCTGGGCCGTGGTTCTGGTCCGGGCGGGGGCCTTCCGCCGCGAAGCGGACGGCCGCGCGGCCTTCCTCGACCCCAGCCGGGGCTACCTCAGCAGGGAAGGCACGGAGGAGCGGTTCGCCTTCACCGCCGGCGGCGGCCAGCGTTGCACCGTGATCGGGCTGACCGCCGAGCTGTACGACGCGCACGCGCTGGCCGCGGCCTCGGACTGGTTGCTCGCGCCGCCGACCCGGTTCGACCTGCGCCACCGGAGCCTGCTGGCCGCCACGACGCGGGGCGTGGACGGCTTCGAGGCCGCAGAACGGGTGCTGCGCCTGCTGGGCTCGCTGGGCCCGGCCCCCGAGGCCGCCGCGTCCCGGCGTCCGGCCACGCGGGAGGCGCACGGCCGGCTCGTCGCCTCGGTGCAGGAGGCGCTCGCGACGGAGCACCTGTCCGCCGGACTGGACGAGCTGGCCGCTCGGGTGGGCGCGTCGGCGCACCACCTCAGCCGGGTCTTCCGGCAGGTCACCGGCCGCACGCTCACCGACTACCGCAACGAGCTGCGGGTCCGGCGGGTGCTGCAGGACCTGTCCGAGGGGAGCTCGGCCGGGCTCAGCACGCTCGCGGCGGCGTACGGCTTCGCCGACCAGGCCCACCTGTGCCGGGTGGTCAAGCAGTACGCCGGCCGTACGCCCAGCGAGTTGCGGCGGGAACTGAGCATGAATCTTCAAGCGGGCGCCACCCTCGGCGGCCGACCATGACGTAGCCCCTTTCCCTCGTCATGCGGAGGCCGGCTTGTCAGCGCCGAAGAAGGCCGTCATCGCGGCGCTCGTCGTCGCCGCCGCTCTGGCGGCGTGGTTCGCCGTCGGCCGCACGTCCGTTGTGGATCGGGACGCCGAGATCGCGTGCGGCCTCGTCGCCGGCACCTCGGGTTCGGCCAACCGCATCCTGGCCGGGATGGAGTTCGCCTCCGCCGCCGCGGCGACCGACCCGGAGCACCGCCCGCTGGCCGAGGCCTTCGTACGGCTGGCCAAGGCGGTCACCGGCTCCTCGGCCCCGGACGCTCCAGCGATCGACGAGGCCCTGGCCGCGGTCACCGGCCACTGCGGGGCGGCCCGCCCGCTCGACTCCCTGGCCGGGACCGCGTGCGAGAGCCTGCACCGGTCGCCGAGCTGGCGCACCGACAACGGTGACGCGCCCCGGCGCATCGGCGCCGAGCGGCTCGCGGACGCGGCGGCCGAGGCCGACGCCCGCTACGGGGCGCTGGCCGAGGCGATGGGGGCGGTGAACCTCGAGAGCTACCCGGACGGGTGGCGGAAGCCGGTGGTCGTCGAACTGGACCAGCGGGTCCGCAGCCTCTGCGCCGCCACCCGCTAGGGCGCGGCTCACGGAGCCGCGCCCTACCGGCCTACCCCCAGATGACGTCGGGAGCACCCCAGATCACTTCCGCGGTGTGCCAGGTGGAGTCGCGCGTGATCCGCATGTCCATCGCCTCTTCCCATGTCGAGCGGTGCTTACGTGCTCCAGTCTGGGAAGCCGGGTGCCGGTGAGGCTTGAACATTCATGCTCGTTCCCGGCAAGCACATCGGAGTGGCGGATAGTCGTCGCAGAACGGCAGTTCTCGGTCTCATCGCCGCCCAGGCACGGCTGCCAGCATGAATCCGTCATCGCCCAACGAGCGGAGGAATCATGCGACGCCTCATCACGATCCTGCTGACCGCCGGAACCCTGGCCGCCGGTCTCGCCACCGTCACCGCGCTGCCGAGCTCGGCCGACAGCGTGCGCATCACCGGTGGAGGGACCGAGAACCGCGAATGGTGAACAGCCCGCACGCTCACCTTCACGGCCTGGCTGGACCACCGGTCGGCCGTGCCGTTCGCCGGGGCGGCTACGCATCCCCGGTCAGGTCGCCGGACGTCGTGAAGGTCTTCCGGCCGACCGGGAACGGGCGGTGGCGGCCGGCGATCGAGGCGCACACGGAGAAGATCCTGGCCAACGCGCCGGGGTGGACGCCCGGCGGCCCGATCCTCTGCCAGTTCGTCCAGGCGGGCTGATCCCGGACCGGCCGCGGAAGGGGAGGATGGCGTCATGCCCAGTTCCTCCGGCCGCCGCCGCCCGCACGTGGTCGCGGTCGCCGTGACCGATCTCGTGCCGGCCTTCGAGCTCGCGGTGCCGTGCGAGGTGTTCGGCGTGGACCGCGCCGATCTCGCCGACCCGTGGTACGACCTGCGCCTGTGCGCGGTGGAGCCGGGCGAGGTGCGGACCGCGGCCGGGCTCCGGATCGCCTCCGGACACGGCCTCGACGACCTGGTCGAGGCCGACACGGTCATCGTCCCGGCGCTCGCGCGCGGCATCCAGCTCAACCCGCCCCAGCTCCTGGTCAAGGCGGTCCGGGCGGCGCACGAGCACGGCCGCCGCGTCGTCTCGCTGTGCACCGGCGCGTACGTGCTCGCCGCCGCCGGGCTGCTCGACGGGCGCAAGGTCACCACCCACTGGATGAACGCCGGCGACTTCGCCCGCCGCTTCCCGGCGGTCGAGGTCGATCCCCGAGCGCTCTACACCGACGACGGCGACGTCCTGACCTCGGCCGGGACGGCCGCGGCCATCGATCTGTGCCTTCATCTCGTCCGGCTCGACCACGGCGCCGCGGTGGCCGCCGAGGTCGCCCGCCGGATGGTCGTCCCGCCGCCGCGCGAGGCGGCCGAGGCGCAGGTGGCCAGGCTGCTGGTACGGCCCGGCACCGGTGACGCCCTCGCGCCGGTGCTGAACTGGGCGAGGGAGCACCTCGACCAGCCGCTCACCGTCGCCGACTTCGCCCAGGCGGCCCGGATGAGCGAGCGCACCCTCGCCCGCCGCTTCCGCGACGTCGTCGGCCTCACCCCGAAGCAGTGGCTCCTGCAGCAGCGGGTACGGCTGGCGCAGGAGCTGCTGGAGACCTCCGACGAGACGATCGACCGGATCGCCAGGCGGACCGGGTTCGGCGCCGCCGCCAACTTCCGGCACCACTTCCGCCGCCTCACCGGGCAGTCCCCGAAGACCTACCGCCACGTCTTCCGCGACCGCGCCGCCCGGCGCGACCTGCTCGACTGACGGTCACGCCCCGCCGAGGTGGACCGCGACCGGTTCCAGGAGGGTCGTGATGTCGCGCGTCGGATCCCCGGCGACGATCAGGAGATCGGCGTCCCGGCCGGGCTGGATGCGGCCCTTCCGTCCGGCCAGCCCGAGGGCGTGCGCCGCCACGGAGGTGGCCGCCGCCAGCGCGGCCTCCGCCGGCCAGCCGGAGCGCACGTACTCCTCCAAAGTGCGGGGGAGCAGGCCGTGCGGCTTGGCCGGGCCGATGCCGCCGTCGGACCCGGCCACCATGCGCACCCCGCGCGCCCGCAGCCGGGCGGCCGTCTCCTGGAGCGCCGCCTCGGTGATGCCGGCCCGGGCCGCGTAGGCGATGACCTCGGGCGGGACGACGATGGCGGGGTCGGAGCCCAGCGTCGCGCAGACCGCGATCCCCGAACCGGCCAGGCGGTCCACGAGCTCGTCGTCGAGGCGGACGCCGTCGGCGGTGAGGCAGGTGCAGTGCTCGATGCCGTCCACGCCCGCGTCGGCGGCCAGCCGTACCGCCTCCAGGGCGTGGGCGTGCGCGGTGACCGGGACGCCGAGGCGGTGCGCCTCGTCCACCGCCTGGCGCAGCTCGTGCCCGCTGAACTGCGCCTTGGTGGTGTCGGTCCCCGGCGTGAGCACGCCGCCGCTGGCCATGATCTTGATCACGTCGGCGCCGAGCGCGGCCCGCTCCCGCACCGCCTGAAGCAGCTCGTCCACGCCGTTCACCGCGCCGCCGAGCGTCCAGCAGTGCCCTCCGGCGCTGGTGAGCGGCCGGCCCGAGGCCACGACGTACGGCAGGCCGGGCGCGCCGCCGCCTCGCCAGTGCAGCACCGCGTCACGCAGGTCGCCGAGGTCGCGGACGGTGGTGACGCCGGCCGCGAGGTGCGTGCGGAGCGACGCCTCGATGGTCGCCGCCACCTGCTCGGCGTCGCTGTGCGCCAGCCGGTCGAGCGCGCCGGGACCGCTGTCCGCGCACAGGTGCACGTGCGCGTCGATCAGCCCCGGCAGCAACGTGCCGTCGTGGCGGTGGGCCGGCCAGCCGTCCGGAGCCCGGACGCCCGGCTCGACCGAGACGATCCGCCCCTCCTCGACGAGCACCACGTGCGGCCCGTCGAGCAGGCGCTCGCCGTCGAACACCCGCGCCACCTCGAACGCGGCCCTCATACGCGAGCTCCCGCTGCCGTCCCCGGCAGATCACGCAGCACCACGGTGCACCCTCCAGAACGAATGGAACGCCACAGCCGTACTCGGGTGATTCTCGCCGCGAACCGCCCGCCGCGGACAGGGCCGGTCCGGTCAAGGTCCGCCCGATTCCCGCCACCCGCTCAGCAGCGCCCGCGGTCCGGCGCGCAGAGGCGCACCTCGGGGTAGCGCGCGGACGGCTGGTCGAGCAGCGGCCGCTTCTTGCCGCGCAGGTGGGTGTCGAAGAAGGCGCTCACGTAGGCGCGGGTGATCGCCAGCGCGCGCTTGCCGGGCAGCTTCGCGCCCACGTCGAGCCCAAGCTGCTCGGCCAGCGGCCCGATGTCGTTGAACGACGCGTGCACGGTGCCGTCCACCAGCAGCCACCGCTTCCAGCCGGTCATCAGCTTCCAGTCGCGCTCCCAGCTCGCCGCCTCGGGCCCGGTGCCGGGGGTGTAGGTGGACGGCTTGCCGAGGAACAGGAAGGGACGCGCCAGGGCGCCGGTCAGGATCTCGGCGTCGGTGGTGCCGTCGAGGTCGATCCCGGCGCGCAGCCGGGAGTCCTCGACCAGGGCGGCGATGGTGCTGGCGCCGCCGACCGAGTGCCCGGCCATGGCCATCCTGGCGGGGTCGATCAGGGTGGGGTAGCGCCTGGTCAGCTCGTCGAGCACGAAGGAGACGTCGGCCGCGCGGCCCCGCTGCAGCTTGACGAAGAGCGCGGGGGTGCGCGGGCCCTCGCACGGGATGCAGGTGGTGACCCGGCCGTCGGGGAAGGTCGTGGCGACGCTCTCGTAGGTGTGGTCGATGGCGGCGACCATGTACCCCTTGCTGGCCAGGTCCTCGGCCAGCGCGGTCAGCGTGCTGCGCGGCTTGGAGAAGCCGGGGGAGAGCACCACGAGCGGCAGGCCGCGGCCTGCGGGCCGTACGTCGGTGAAGGCGTTGGTGCGCGTCCGGCTCAGCAGGTCGGGGGCCACGCCGGGCACCTTCTCGTCCTTCAGCAGCAGCTCGGACTCCTTCGGCGTCATGTAGCGCGCCCGCTCGCGCCCCTTCCCCTTCGCCGGGTACCACAGGGACACCATCAGCTCACGCGTGTCGGCTCCGGCCTTCCACGGATCGGGGCGGGAGGTGTCGGTCAGGTGCAGGGCGGTGGTGCCGACGCTGCGCGCTCCCGTCGGTCTCTCCAGGTACGGCAGGCGTCCCTCCGCCGAGGCGGGCTGGGCCGTGAGGGCGGCCGTGAGGGTGAGCACCCCGGTGACGATGGCCATTCGGCGCACGGATATCGGTCCTCTCAGCAGACGTTCTGGCCGGCCCGACGCTAAGAGAACCCGCGGTCCGGGCACGTCGGTCGCTGCGCCGAAATCGGGTCGTCCTGGAGGACGACCCGCCGCCGGGTCATCCCTGCGATGTACTCCGGACGGTCATCGAGCACGATGCACGACATATCGCCCGAACGGCACAATGTCCTGATGCTCGCGGCACCTCGATCCCGATGGCAGCGCCTGGCCGGCCTGCTGCGCCCCTCGCACCGCGCCGACCTGGTGCTCGCCCTCGTCCTGACCGCCCTCGCGCTGCTGACGGCCGACGGCTCCGGGCCTCGCCACCCCGGCGGCGAGCAGCCGAGCCCCGTCGCCGAGCTGGTACGGCTGGCGCCCCCGCCGCCACCCCTGCCGTCCTTGCCGTCCACCGGCACCGGGCCGATCACCCTTCCGGCGGATCAGAGCGAAGCGCCGCTCCCCCTGGTCGCGCTGACCACGCTGCCCCTGGCCTACCGGCGCCGCCACCCGGTGGGCGCCTTCGGCGTCGTCCTGCTCGCGGTGCTCATCATGGACGGCGGCGAGACCTGGATCACCGTGCTGGCCGCGGCGATCGCCGCCTACAGCGCCGTCGCGCACAGCCGCAGCCGGGCCGTGGCGGTGGCCGCGCTGCTGGCCGGCGCGATCGTCGCCGGGGCGCTGGAGCGCGACCTCGTGCCGAGCCTGCCCGTCTGGCTGGGGCCGTACGTCATCCTGATCAGCGCCGGCGCCCTGGCCGGGCTCGTGCAGGTGTGGCGGCAGAACCGCGAGCGGCTGGCCGCGCTCGGCCGGGAGCGGGAGAGCGCGATGCGCGAGGCCGTCCAGGCCGAGCGCTCCAGGATCGCCGGCGAGCTGCACGACGTGGTGACCCACAATGTGAGCGTGATGCTGATCCAGGCCGGGGCGGCGCGCAAGGTGATGGACGCGCACCCGGAACAGACGCGCCGGGCACTGGAGGCGATCGAGGCCAGCGGCCGGGCGGCCATGGCCGAACTGCGCAACGTCATGGGGCTGCTGGCCGGCGACGAGGACCGGGCGCGGCCCGACGGGCTGGAACCGCAACCGGGCCTGGGCGAGATCGAGGACCTGGTCGAACGGGTGCGCGCCGCCGGGACCGAGGTGGACCTGAGCCTCACGCCACCGCGCGAACCCCTGCCCGACGGGGTGGGCCTGGCCGCCTACCGGGTGGTCCAAGAGGCACTGACCAACACCATGAAGCACGCCGCCGGGGCCACGGCGGCGGTGGTGGTCGGCCACGACGGCGAGCACCTGCGGATCGAGGTCACCGACACCGGCGGCGATCCTGCGCGGGCCGTGAGCGGGAACGGCAGAGGCCTCATCGGGCTGCGCGAGCGGCTCGCGCTCTACGGCGGGACCCTGGAGGCGGCCCGCCACGGCGGCGGCTTCCGGCTCCTCGCCCGCATCCCGTGGAGGAGCGCGTGAGCGAGACCCTGCGGGCCGTCATCGCCGACGACCAGGCGCTGGTCAGGACCGGTTTCGGCATGATCCTCGGCGCCGACGGCATCGACGTGGTCGCCGAGGCGGCCGACGGCGAGGAAGCGATCGCCGCCGTCCGCCGTACCCGCCCGGACGTGGTGCTGATGGACATCCGGATGCCGCGCATGGACGGCATCGAGGCCACCCGCCGGATCACCGAGGCCGGGTCGCAGGAGACCAAGGTGCTGATCCTGACCACCTACGACCTCGACCGCTACGTCTACGCCGCCCTCCGCGCCGGGGCCAGCGGGTTCCTGCTCAAGGACGTCAGCCCCGAGCACCTGGTCAGCGCGGTCCGCCTGGTCCGCACCGGCGACGCCCTGCTCGCCCCGGCCATCACCCGCCGCCTGGTCGAACGCTTCGCCCTCCGCGACGACGCCCGGTCCGGGCTGCACCGCGACCTGGCCGAGCTGACGCCGCGCGAACTGGAGGTGCTGCGCCTGCTCGCCACCGGCCTCAGCAACGCCGAGCTGGCCGAACGGCTCACCCTCAGCTCCACCACGGTCAAGACCCACGTGGCCCGCATCCTGGCCAAGCTCGGCCTGCGCGACCGTGTCCAGGCCGTCGTCCTGGCCTACGAGAGCGGCCTGGTCTCGCCCGGCGCCTCATGACCTCACCGCCGGTACGGCTCTCGCCGGAGCGAGCGAGGTCGTGTGGCACAACGATCTGTGGCCGGGCGCCATCGTCCACCACGATCTCGGGCGTAGGTGATCCGAGCAGGTCAAGGCGGACCACGCCTGGGTGAGCCAGCACCGCGAAGAGCTGGTCAGCGGGACACGGTGGCCTCCGGGTAGCGCGGGTCCGGGCCGTCGAACAGCGTGGTCGTCCGGCCCTTGAGGTGCAGGTCGAAGAAGGCCCCCAGGTAAGCCCGTTGCGCGGCCACGGAGTGGGACGGGTCGATGGTGCCGACGAAGTCGGTCAGCTCGGGGACGAGCGCCTGGAGGTCGGTGAAGGAACCGTGGGCCGCACCGGCCAGCCGTACCTCACGCTTCCAGCCGGGGGTGGCGGACCAGAAGGTCTTCCAGGTCGGGTCGCCGGCCCGGGTGTGGTCCTGCGCGGCGAACTGGAGGAAGGGCTTGCGCGCGCCGGTGCGGGCCACGGGGCCGACGTAGGAGCCGTCCAGGTTGACGGCGGCGTCCACGCGGTCGTCGGCGCGGGTGAGGTGGGCGGCGACCGAGCCGCCGATGGACTGGCCGAGGACGCCGACCTTCGACAGGTCCGCCGCCGCGCTCAGCCCCTCGACGGCCGGGAGCCGGTCGAGGACGAAGCGCAGGTCGGCGAGGCGGATCCTGGCATGGCTGCGGAGCAGCTTCGCGATCACGGCCGGGGTGAGCTTGTCCGGCAGCGGGACCGCGCGCTCGACCCGGCCGCCGGGGAACTCGACCTGGTCGGCCTCGTAGGTGTGGTCCACGGTGACCACCAGGTAGCCGCGGCTGGCGAGGTCCTCGACCAGGGCGGTGCCCAGCGTGCGGGGGCCGCCGTCGCCGGGGGTGAACAGCACGACCGGGAGGCGGCCGGCGGTGGGGTCGAAGGGGGCGTTCCGGCGGGCGTGGGTCCGGGTGCCGGACCAGTCCAGGGTGCCCGGCCTGATCCCCATGCCGGGGGCCGAGCGGGTGTCCCAGTCGGCCGCCGCCTTCGGGGCCATGTGCGGGGCGAGGGGGTCGGGGGAGTCGGCGGCGGGGTACCAGAGGCTCACCATCAGTTCACGGTACGGCTTGGCCTTGACCAGGGGGTCGCGGCGGGAGGTGTCCACCAGGCGGACCGAGCGGGTGCCGATCCGGTGGGCGCCGGTGGGGGCGGGCAGGGTGAGCTCGCGGGGCTTGGCGACGGCGTCGGTCGTCGCGCCGGTCGTCGCGGTGGCGGAGGTCGCTGCCAAGGGGAGGAGCGCGGCTGCCAGGCCGAGGGCGGCGGCAGCCGTACGGCGAGCAAGAACAGGGGCGCCGGTACGGCCGGCAACCAACGGGGCAGCCGTGCGGTGGGCGTGGGTGGAAGTCGGCATGGGTGGGCTCCGTTCTGGTCGGTGAAAACGGAGCCTCGCAGCGGCGACGAGGTTCGTACGAGCGGCCACGGACTGAGCCGGCCGTACGACTTGGAGCTGACCCTCCTCCCGGAGGAGGAGCCGATCGCCGCAGGCGGGTGACCTAGGGTGGCGGCATGAACGCTCGGTCCTGGGCGGTGGACGCCCTGCTGGCCGCCGCGATCTGCCTGTTCACCCTCGGTCCCGGACAGGTGCTGCCCGGCGGGCCGGGCGTGCTGGCGCTGCAGGCCGGGCTGACCGTGCCGCTGGCGTGGCGGCGGCGGGCGCCGGTCGCGGTGTTCGGGGTGATCGCGGCGGTGGCGGCGGTGCAGTGGCTGGCCGGGGTGCGACTGCCGGCCGACGTGGCTTTGCTGGTCGCGCTCTACACGGTCGCGGCGACGGCCGCCTGGCCGTACCCGCTCGTGGCGTCGGCGGTGACCGGGGTGGGGGTGGTCCTGGCCTCGGTGCGGTGGGCGCCGGAGGGGCGGGTGCTCCTGTCGGTGGTGGCGCTGGCGGCGATGGCCGGGGCGGCGGTGGCCGCCGGGCTGCACCAGCGGACCAGGCGGGACTACTTGACCGCCCTGGAACGTGACCGCGACCAGCGGGCGCGGCTGGCGGTGGCCGAGGACCGGGCGCGGATGGCGCGGGACCTGCACGACATCGTCACGCACAACCTGTCGGTCATGGTGGCCTTGGCGGACAGCGCGCACTATGTCCGGGACAGTGCTCCCCAACGGGCGGCCGCGGCGGTCAGCCAGATCGCGGAGACCGGCCGGCAGGCCCTCGCCGACATGCGCCGCAGCCTCGCACCCGGGGAAGCCGGGGAGTGGGCGGGCGCGAGTGGGCCGGGGCGGGAGGAGCTGCGGCCGGCGCCTGGACTGGCCGAGCTTCCCGGTCTGGCCGATCGGGTGCGGGGCGCCGGGCTGGCTGTCGATCTTCAGGTGCGCGGTCCGGCGGGGCAGGTTCCGGCAGGTGCGCAGCTGACCGTCTATCGGCTGGTCCAGGAGGCGCTCACGAACACCCTCAAGCACGCCCCGCCGCAGACCCGGGCCGAGATCCGGATCGGGCTGAGCCCTGGAGCGGTGACCGTCGACATCGTGGACGACGGGCCGGCTGGGCAAAGACCGGGGGCTGGCGGGGGATACGGGCTCAAGGGGATGCGTGATCGGGTGGCCGCCTATGGCGGGACGTTCCGGGCCGGTCCGCGCGCGGCAGGCGGCTGGCAGGTGACGGCCCGGCTGGACCTCCGCACGGGCGACCCGGAAGGCATGGGCCATCCCGACGACGCGGGTGTTTCAGCGAGGGCGGGGCGGGCGTGACCATCCGGGTCGTGCTGGCCGATGATGAGGCGCTGCTGCGCATGGCCTTCACGATGATCCTGGACACCCAGCCCGGCCTGTCCGTCGTCGGCGAGGCGGCGGACGGGGCCGAGGCGGCGGTGCTGGCCGGGCGGTTGCGCCCCGACGTGGTCCTGATGGACGTCCGGATGCCCGTGACGCACGGGATCGAGGCCACCCGGCGCATCGTCCGGGACTGCCCGGGGACGAGAGTGCTCATCCTGACCACCTTCGACCTGGACGAGTACGCCTTCGCCGCGCTCAAGGCGGGGGCGTCGGGCTTCCTGCTGAAGAACTCCCGGCCGGACGACCTGCTCGCCGCGATCCGCACCATCGCGGCCGGTGACGCGGTGGTGTCGCCGCGGATCACCCGCCGGCTGCTGGACACCTTCGCCCCGCAACTGCTCAACGGAAGCGGCGGGGGAGGGGACGGACGGCTGGACCTGCTGACCGCGCGGGAGCGAGAGGTGCTGGTGCTGGTGGGGCGCGGGCTGTCCAACGCGGAGATCGCCACGGCGTTGCACCTGGCCGAGGCGACGGTGAAGACCCACCTGGGGCGGGTCCTGGACAAGCTGCAGCTTCGTGACCGGGTGCAGGCGGTGGTGTTCGCCTACGAGTCGCGCCTCGTTCACCCCGGCTGACCGGGAGCAGGTTTCACCGCGGGCCAGACCGTGCGGAAGCCGGCGGGAATGTCGGTGGCGCGTGACAGGGTGGAAGCATGCGCTACGGAATCAATGTCGCCATCCTCGGTGGCCTCGCGGAGCCCGGACGCGTGATCGAGTTCGCGCAGGAGGCCGAGCGGGCCGGCTGGGAGGCCATGTTCGTCTGGGACCACCTCGCCTTCGCCTGGGGTGTGCCCTCGGCCGACCCGTTCGTCGTGCTGGCGGGGGCGGCGCGGGCCACGTCCCGGATCCGGCTCGGCACCGCGGTCACGCCGATCGCCCGGCACCGGCCCGAGCAGCTCGCCCAGACCGTCGCCACGCTCGACCGGCTCAGCGGGGGCCGCGTCGTCCTCGGCGCGGGGCTGGGCGGGGTGCAGGCCGAGTTCACCGCCTTCGGCACGCCGTACCCCTCCGGAGCCCAGCTCGACGAGGCCCTCGACGTGCTGGGCGCGCTGCTGGCGGGGGAGGAGGTGCGGCATGCCGGGGCCCACTACGCCATCGACGGGGTACGGCTGGCGCCGCTTCCGGTGCAACGGCCGCGGGTCCCGATCTGGATCGGCGGCACGAGTCCTGCCGCGGTCCGCCGGGCAGAACGCTGGGACGGCTGGATCATCGCCGGCGACGGCGAGGACGGCGGCATGACGATGACGCCCGACCGGGTGCCCGGCCATTCCGGCTGCCTGGCCCTCATCGGCACCTCCGACCCCGGCCAGTCGCTGGCCGCCTACGCCGAGGCGGGCGTGGACTGGTGGCTGGAGCACCTGCACGAACGCCGCATGGACCACGACGCCCTCCTCGCCCGCATCCGCAGCGGCCCCGGCCAGCCGTAAAGCCCGACGACACGCCGCGGCGGCCTGCCCCGGAAGAAGACACGGGCCGCGCCGGCTCAGCATCGAGCTCGCCGACACGAGGACGGGCGGTCAGGGAGCCGGCTTCGGCTCGATGAGCTTGAGGCCGATCACGCACCCCACGATCCCGGCGAGGAAGAGCACCTTGAGCGCGGACACGGCCTCGCCGCCGGTGAGCATCGCCCAGGCGACGGTCAGCGCGGCGCCCACGCCGGTCCAGACGGCGTAGGCGGTGCTGATCGGGATCTTCTTGGCGGCCCATCCCAGCCCGAGCATGCTCAAGGTGACCGCGACCAGGAACACCGCGGTCGCGACCGGCCGGGTGAACCCCTCGCTCGCGCCCAGGGCGGTGGCCCAGACCGCTTCCAGCACCGCGCTGAGCAGGAGAACCACCCACGCCATCTCAGCTCACCGCCTTCAGGCCCACGACGCAGGCGACCAGCCCCGCCAGCAGTGCGGCCCGCACCACCGACAGCTTCTCCTGGCCGCGCGCCACGGCGATGAGCACGGTGAGCGCCGCGCCGATGCCGACCCACACGGCGTAGGCCGTGCCCACCGGCACCTCGGTCATCGCGAAGGCCAGCCCCAGCATGCTCAACGCCATGGCGACGACGAACACCACGGTGGGCACGATGCGCCGGAACCCCCTCGAGGCGCTGAGCGCGGTGGCCCAGACGGCCTCCAGCAGACCCGAAGCGATCAGTACCAGCCAGGCCATGGCATGCCCCCTCTGTAACACCAATCCCGTATACACCGTTGTCTCACACAACGTCCCCCGGGTGCGGGAGGCGCCTTCGGGGACGCGGCTCGAACTGTCGGTGCCCTGCGCCAGGATGATCCCCATGCGCCTGGTAACCGATGAGGAGCGCCGCGCCCGCCTGGGCGTACGGCACGCGCTCACGCCCACGGCCAAGGCGGCCTCCGCCGAGGAGGCCGCCCGTGCGGTGGTGTGCCTGCACGCCACCGACCCGCCGAGCGTGCATCTGTCCTGCTGGGCCCGGGCCGGCGCGCTGACCGCCGCGGACGTCGAGCGGGCGCTCTACGACACCCGCTCCCTCGTCCGGCAGCAGTCGATGCGCGAGACCCTGTTCGTCTTCCCCCGCGATCTCGTGCCGGCGGTGTGGGGCAGCGCCTCGGCGCGGGTGGCCGCGGTCCATCGCAACCGGCTGGTCAAGGACCTCGAACGCTGGGGGCCGGCGGCCGAGGGGCAGGGAGGCGCCTGGCTCGCGCACGCGGAGGAGGCGGTGCTGGCCTGCCTGGCCGACGGCGTGCCGCGCACGTCGAAGCAGATCCGCCAGGAGGTGCCCGAGGCCGCGGGCGTCATCGAGACGGCCCCGGACAAGCCCTGGGGCGGACGGACCGCGATCGCGCCGCGCGTGCTCACGCAGCTCAGCCTGGACGCCGTGGTGGCGCGCGCGGCCAACGCCGGACCCTGGTACACCAGCCGCCCGACCTGGACGACGACTCGGGCGTGGTGGAGGGACGAGGCGCCGAAGGCGCTCACCTCGCGGGAGGGTTACGCCGAGCTGGTGTCCCGGTGGCTGTGGTCCTACGGCCCCGGCACCGTCGACGACCTCGCCTGGTGGCTCGGCGGCACCAAGACCGCGGTCCGCACCGCGCTGGAGGACGTGGGCGCGCAGCGGGTGTCGCTGGAGGACGGCTCGGCCGCGTGGCTGCGCGCGGACGATCTCGACCCGGTCGTCGCCACCGAGCCGTGGGTCGCGCTCCTGCCGTTGCTCGATCCCACCGTGATGGGCTGGAAGGCGCGCGGCTTCTTCCTCGGCGTGCACGCGCCCCAGTTGTTCGACAGCGCCGGCAACGCCGGCACCACCGTCTGGGTCGACGGCCGCGTGGTGGGGGTGTGGGTGCAGGATCCCGGCGGGGTGGTCGAGCTGCGCCTGCTCGAAGACGACATCTCCGCGCAGGCTCGCGAGGCGTTGGCGGCCGAGGCGCGACGGCTCACCGCGTGGCTCGACGGCCAGCGGGTGTTCGCCGTCTACCCCTCACCGGCCATGCAGCCCCTCGCCGGGCGCTGACGCCGCCGGGTCCCGGGTTCCGGTGATGAGGCGCCGGCCCCAGGCCCGCATGTACGCGATGGCTTCCGGCGGGCCGTGGATCACCACGGGGGCCTCGATCGCGCCGAGGCAGAAGGTGGCCCAGTCCAGGGTGTCGGTGGCGATCTCCACCCGGCACGAGGTGTCGTCGATCGGTTCGGCCGTCCCGTAGGGCGCGAGCTCCGCCCGCACCCGTTCGACGGGGGCCCACACGGTGGCGCGCACGGAGTACCTGACCGGCATCGCCCTGATCCGGCCGCGCACGTACTCGACGGGGTCGTCGGCGGGGAGGGGACGGCGGGCGAACGTCGTGCCGGTACGGCTCACCTCCCCGAGGCGGTCGACGCGGAAGGTGCGCCAGTCGGCCCGGTCGAGGTCCCAGGCGATGAGGTACAGGCGGTTCTCGACCCGGACGATGTGGTGCGGGTGGACCGTCCGGTCCGCGGTCTCACCGGCGCGGGTGCGGTAGCCGAACTGCACCGCGTCGGCGTCCCGGCAGGCCAGGGCGAGGGTCGTCAGCGAGGCGATGTCGGTGAGGCCCGCCCGCGCCTCGGGGTCCCGCGCCGGGACGGCGACGGCCCGCAGGCTGTCGATGCGGCGCCGGATCCGCACCGGAAGCACCTGGACGATCTTGGCCATGGCGCTCAGCGCGGCCTCGGCCGACGTCGGGGACGGGCCGGAGGTGATCTCCTGGAGCCCCATGACGATCGCGGCGGCCTCGTCCTCGCTGAGCACCAGAGGCGGGAGCGAGGCGCCGGGGCTGAGCTGGTAGCCGCCGCCGGTGCCGCGGGTGGCGGTGATCGGGTACCCGAGCTCCTGAAGGCTGTCGATGTCGCGGCGGAGCGTGCGCTGGCTGACGCCGAGGCGGCGCGCGAGTTCGTGGCTGGGCCAGTGGCGGCGGTTCTGCAGCAGCCCGAGGAGTTCGAGGGCACGGGTACCGGTCGACATGACCTCACCCTAGGGCCACTTGTGGACATATACCGGCCACAAGCCCGGCGAGGATGGGTTCAGCCACCGAAGCGGAAACGGAGCGTACGCCGACCCATGATCAACACTGTCAGTCTGTCCCGGACCTTCCGGGCGCCCGACGGCGAGGAGGTCCAGGCCGTCCGGGGCATCGACCTCTCCGTGGCGCAAGGGGAGATGGTCGCCGTCCTCGGCCCCAACGGCGCGGGCAAGAGCACGCTCATGCGGATGCTCTCCACGCTGCTCCCGCCCACGGGCGGCACCGCCCGCGTCGCCGGCTACGACGTCCGGACCCAGGCCGCGCTGGTGCGCGAGCGCATCGGCTACGTCGGCCAGGGCAACAGCTCCGGGCACACCCAGCGCGCCCTGGACGAGGTCGTCACCCAGGGCCGCATCTACGGCCTCGACCGGGCCGCGGCCCGCGCCCGGGCCGCCGAACTGCTCTCGGCGCTCGGCCTGGAACACCTGGCTCGCCGCAGGACGCAGGCGATGAGCGGCGGCCAGCGGCGGCGGCTCGACCTGGCGATCGGGCTGGTGCACCTGCCGGCGCTGATGTTCCTGGACGAGCCGACGACCGGCCTCGACCCCCAGAACCGCAACAACCTCTGGGACCACATCACCGGGATGCGCAGCCGCGGCGACCTGACCGTCGTCTTCAGCACCCACTACCTGGAGGAGGCCGACCAGGAGGCGGACCGCATCGTCGTCATCGACCACGGGCGCATCCTCGCCGAGGGCACGCCGACCCAGCTCAAACAGCGTCATGTCGGCGACCGGCTGACCCTGGAGACCACCGACCCCGCCGCCGCCGAGCGCCTGCGCGCGCTCCTCGCCGCCATGGACGGAGTCGGTACGGTGACCCGCCAGGACACCGTGGTCACCGGCCAGGTCACCGACGGCCGCGCGGCACTGCCGAACGCCATCGCCGCCGCCCTCGACCAGGGGATCACCGTGGTCGCGGCCGACACCCGGCTGCCCACGCTCGACGACGTGTTCCTCGAACTCACCGGCCGGAGCCTGCGCGACGACGGCGGACGACCCGCCACCGACGCCGACGCCGACGCCAGTGAGCTGACCACGGAGAAGGCCGCATGAGCACCCTCACCCCGACCCGCCGCCGCAACGTCGTGAGCGACATCCTCATCGTGATGTCCCGCGAGCTGCGCCCGGTGACCGGTGACCCGTTCTCCCTGGTCGTCGGGCTGATCCAGCCGCTGTTCTTCCTGCTTCTCTTCGGCCCGCTGATCGCTGGCGCCGGCCAGTCGCCGTGGGCGTGGTTCGTCCCGGGGATCCTCGTGATGACCTCGCTGTTCGGGACGGCCGGGACCGGGTCGAACCTCCAGTACGACCTTCAGGACGGCTCGCACGAACGGCTCCTGGTCACGCCGCTGGCCCGGTCGGCACTGTTCATCGGGCGCGCGATCAAGGAGTTCGTGCCGCTCGTCGTCCAGGCCGTCGTGGTCGTCGTGGTCATGATCCCGTTCGGGTTCCGGCCCGACGCCGGCGGCGGGGTCCTGGGGCTGGTGCTCCTGGGCGTCCTCGGCGTCGGGATCGGCTCGCTCAGCTACGCCCTGGCCATCGCCGTACGCGAGCAGGACTGGATGTTCTGGACCGTGCACCAGACGGTCCTGTTCCCGCTGATGATCCTGTCCGGGATGTTGCTCCCCCTCGACGAGGGGCCGGGGTGGATGCGTGTCCTCGCGCAGTTCAACCCGCTCACCCACGTCGTCGAGGCCGAACGCGACCTGTTCGCCGGGCAGATCCTGACCCCCGACGTCGGCTACGGATTCCTCGCCGCCGCCGCGACCGCCGTCCTCGGCTTCGTCCTCGGGCTGCGCGCCCTGCGCGCCAGCACCGACTGACCACACCTCTGCGAAAGGACCCAAGATCATGCGTATTCTCGTCACCGGAGCGACCGGCAACGTCGGGCGGCACATCGTCGCCCAGCTCCACGCCGCCGGGCACGACGTCCGCGCCCTCTCCCGCAACCCCGCCAAGGCCGGCCTCCCGGCCGGGGTCGAGGTGGTGGCGGGCGACCTCACCGACATCTCCACGCTGGGGCCCGCCCTCGAAGGCGTCGACGCGATCCACCTGATCACCTTCGGCGGCGACGCCGACCTCACCAACGGCCCCGAGATCGTCGACCTCGTCGCCCGGCACGGCATCACCCGGGCCACGGTCCTGTGCGGCTGGTCGCCGACCAGCGTCGAGAGCGCCCTGGAGTCCAGCGCGATCCGCTGGACCTTCCTGCAACTAGCGGAGTTCATGGGCAATGCCCTGGAATGGGCCGACGAGATCCGTTCCCACGGCACCGTGTCCACGCTCGCCACCTTCCGCAGCGTGGTGGTGCACGAGGCCGACATCGCCGCCGTCGCCGCCGCCGCGCTCACCCAGGACGGGCACGAGGGCCGGACCTACCTGATCACCGGCCCCGAAGCCCTCACCCCGGCGGAACGCACCCAGATCATCGCCGAGGCCATCGGGCAGGACCTCACCTTCGTGCACCTGAACGAGGAGCAGGAACGCGCCCGGCTGCGCGGCTTCGGGTACGACGAGGACTACGTGGAGTTCGGCATCCGGCTGGCCATGAGCCCGCCCGGCGTCAGCGACGTGGTCCACCCCACCGTCGAGGAGGTCACCGGCCGGCCCGCGCGCACCTTCGCCCAGTGGGCCCGCGAACACGCCGACCACTTCCGCCCCACCCCCTGACCCACCCGCGGTCAGGTCAGGGCGGCCAGGGCGGGGCCGGTGAGCGGCGCCACCAGGCGAGTGCTGTGCCGTACCGTGTCATCACCACCCGCTCACCCTGCGGCGGGTGCGTCTCCCTCGGCGTCGAGCTGGTGGTCCGCCCAGACGTAGCTCTCGGGGAGGAGGGAGGCGACGGGCACCGTCCGGAGGCCGTCCTTCGTCGCGACGATGACCTCAAGGGTGGGGAAGTAGTCCAGAAGGACCTGGCGGCAGCGGCCGCACGGGGGCACGACGCCGCGGTCACGGTCACCCACGGCGACGATGGTGTCCAGGTCGTAGGCGCCCTGGGCGGCGGCGGCGCCGATCAGGACCAGTTCCGCGCAGGGGCCTCCGGTGAAGTGGTAGGCGTTCACCGCGGTGAGGATCCGGCCGTCCCGGGCGCGGGCCGCGGCGGCCATGGTGTGGTTGTCGCCGCGGCAGCGGGTGGCCGCGACGTGCGCCGCCGCCTGGATCAGTTCGTGGTCGACACGGTCGGTCTGTGGAGTCATCTTCTCTGCCCTCGCCTTCGGTACCTATGTACAGGTCTACCGTCGAGGTATGACACGAGACCTGGGCTTGGGCTGGGTGCCTTCGGCCTGCACGCTGCCCACGGCCGAGCAGCCGTTGCGGGTGGCCGAGTTCGACGGGTTGTTCGCCGAGGCGGTGCAGGGGGTGGAGCGGGTGGAGCCCACCCGGCTGCGTCTGGAGCTCGGGTTCAGCCCGGGCAACGCCGCCCGGGCGGCGGAGCTGGCCGCGCGGGAGAGCGGGTGCTGTTCGTTCTTCGCCTTCACGCTGGCGATCGCCGACGGCGGGCTGGTGCTGGAGGTGGCGGTGCCGGGCGAGTACGTCGAGGTGCTGGACGCGCTGCAGGCCCGGGCGGGTGGCCGAGGGTAGGAGCGGGTGTCGGCGCCCGCCCGGACGGTTGGACCAATCGGAAAGGATTGCCGGCGGGCGGGCGCCGAGGTCGTGGGGTCAGGCGCCCTTGGCCGCGGTGTAGCGGCTGATGACGTCGTTCCAGTTGATCAGGTCCCAGAGCTTGGTGACGTAGTCCGGGCGCACGTTGCGGTACTGCAGGTAGTAGGCGTGCTCCCAGGCGTCGAACACCAGCAGCGGGGTGGTGTTCATGCCGACGTTGCCGTGGTGGTCGTAGACCTGCTCGACGATCAGGCGGCGGCCGAGCGGCTCCCAGGCCAGCACGCCCCAGCCGGAGCCCTGGACGCCGACGGTCGCGGCGGTGAGCTGCTTCTGGAACGCCTCGAAGGAGCCGAAGTGCTCGGTGATGGCGTCGGCCAGCTCACCGTCGGGGCGGTCGCCGCCGTCGGGGGAGAGGTTCTGCCAGAACTGCGTGTGCAGGACGTGGCCGGACAGGTGGAAGGCGAACGTCTTCTCCAGCCCGACCAGCCCACCGAACTGCGCCTTGTCGCGGGCCTCGGCCAGCTGCTCCAGCGTGTCGTTGGCGCCCTTGACGTAGGCGGCGTGGTGCTTGGCGTGGTGCAGCTCCAGGATCTCGCCGGTGATGGCGGGCTCCAGGGCGGCGTAGTCGTAGGGCATGTCAGGCAGCGAGTACTGGCCCATCTGTGGATCCCCTCATGCTTCGTTATTGCAACCTATGCGCAACAACACTACTACCGCAACAACTGCCGACGCGTGCCTACCTAACCGGGAGGCGGAAGCGGTCCGGGGCTTCAGTCGTCATGACTGATTCGGCCGCGAGCACCTGCTCCCTAAGGTCATGAACACCGACCCCCGGGAGGACCGCTGTGCAGAGCATCGTGCTGGAACCCGTCGCGACAGTCGTCGGCGGGCGCATGGAGACGACCGACGATGACTGGAACGCCGAGAAGGCGGTGATCCGGCTGGACGCGAGCCGGTTCGCCCAGGAAGCGGTGGCCGGGCTGGAGGCCTTCTCGCACCTGGAGGTGGTGTTCCACTTCCACCTCGTGGACCCGTCCTCGATCACCACCACGGCCCGGCACCCCCGGGGCAACACCGGCTGGCCGAAGGTCGGCATCTTCGCCCAGCGCGGGAGGAACCGGCCGAACCTGCTGGGCGTCTCCCGCTGCCGACTGCTCGCCGTGGACGGCCTGGACCTGCAGGTGAGCGGGCTGGACGCGGTCGACGGCACGCCGGTGCTGGACGTCAAGCCGTACCTGGCCGAGTTCGGCCCGCAGGGCGAGACGGTGCAGCCCGAGTGGGCCACCGAGCTGATGCGCGACTACTACTGACCTGGAAGGAGAGCCCGCATGTCCAAGACCGTGCTGGTGACGGGAGCGTCCACCGGGATCGGCCGCGCCACCGCCTTGCTACTGGCCCGCGAGGGCTTCACCGTCCACGCCGGGGTGCGCAAGGAGGCCGACGGCCTGGCGCTCGGCCCGTCGGTCACCCCGATCATCCTCGACGTCACCGACGCCGCGGGGATCGCCGAGGCGGCCGAGCGGATCGGCGAGCTCGACGCGCTGGTCAACAACGCCGGCATCGGGGTGACCGGGCCGCTGGAGTTCGTCCCGCTGGACGCGTTGCGCCTGCAGTACGAGGTGAACGTGTTCGGGCAGGTCGCCGTCACCCAGGCCATGCTGCCCAAGCTGCGCGCCTCGCGCGGCCGGGTGGTGACCGTCGGGTCGGTCGGGAGCTGGATCACCCTGCCGTTCGGCGGGCCGTTGTGCTCCTCCAAGCACGCCATCCGCTCGCTGAACGACGCGCTGCGCATGGAACTCAAGCCGTACGGCGTGGCCGCCGTCCTCATCGAACCCGGCTCCATCCACACCGACGCCGTCGACAAGCTCGAAGACGAGGTCGAGCCCCGCCTGGCCTCGCTCGGCGAGGAGGGGCGGCGGCTGTACGGCCGGGCCTACCGCACCATGACCACCGCCGGGCTGAAGGAGGAGCGCTCCGGGTCGAGCCCGGAGGTGGTCGCCCGGGCGGTGCTGCACGCCCTCACCGCGAGCAGGCCGCGCTCCCGCTACCCGGTCGGGAAGAAGTCCCGGCTGATGAGCACCCTCGGCCGTCTCCTCCCGCAGTACACCCTCGACCGCCTGCGCCTGCGTGCGCTCGGCCTGTCCTGACAGGAGCCCGCCTTGACCCAGCTCGCCGGAGTTGAAGCCCTCATCGCCCTTGACCCCGTCTTCGCCCAGCTCGCCGTGGGCGCGGGGCACAACCTGTGGGGCCTGAAACACCTGACCGCCCGCGAGAAGGCCTTCGTCTGCCTGACCGCCGACCTATGCCACCCCCACCTCGGCCAGCCGCTGGCCATGCACGTGCAGATGGCGCTGAGCAACGGGGTCGATCCCGAGTCGGTCCGCGAGCTCTACCGGCACCTGGCGCCCTACGTCGGCTACCCGATCGTGGTCACCGCCTTCCAGCGGCTGGGCGAGCTCGGCTTCCCGCCGGCCCACGACGACAAGCCGGTCGAGCCCGTCCCGCCCGCCGGGCCGCTGGCGCGAGCCGTACGCGTGCTGGAGGACCTGGACCCGGGCCTGTCCACCTTCATCGAGGACCAGCTCGCCCAGCGCTGGGCCCGTCCGCACCTCAGTGTCCGGGAGCGGGCGCTGGCCTGCCTGGTCGTGGACGTGTTCTACCAGACCCTCGGCCCGTCGCTGCGCCTGCACGCCGACCTGGCCAGGTCGGCCGGGGTCACCGACGAGACCCTGCGCGATCTGCTGCGCGGGGTGGCCGAGTTCGGGATGGCGCGGGTGTGGGCCGCCGCGCGGGCGCTGCTCCGGCCGGCGGAGGAGCCGCCCGTCTCATAATGAAGTCTCGCTATCTTCGTTTATGAGATGAGCGTGAGACGCTCGGCAGCCCCTTACCTGCGGTCAGCTCGTTCGCTAGAGTGCCTACCGGAAGTCAGCCGATTGCTCCGGAAATGGCCGCAGATGATGTATGGGCGTCAGACGGAGCTCTCCGTCCTCACCGACCTGCTGGAAGCCCGCTCGGGCGTGCTGGTGGTGCGCGGCGAGGCCGGCATCGGCAAGTCGGCCCTGCTGGAGAGCGCCGCCTCCGGAGCGCAGGCGCAGGTGTTACGGGTGACCGGCGTCGAGTCCGAGGCCGACCTGCCGTTCGCCGCCCTGCACCTGCTGCTCCGCCCCGTCCTCGGTCACGCCGACGCCTTGCCCCGCCAGCAGGCGGAGGCGTTGCGCGGCGCGCTGGGCCTGGGCGCCGCCACGCCGGGCGACCGCTTCCTGGTCGGGCTGGCCACGCTCAACCTGCTGGTGGAGCTGTCCACCGAGAGCCCGGTGGTCTGCCTGGTCGACGACGCGCAGTGGCTGGACGGCGAGTCCGCCGACGCGCTGCTGTTCGCCGCGCGCCGCCTGCACGCCGAGCCCGTCGCCGTGGTGTTCGCCGCCCGCGACGGCGGGTTCACCGCCAGGGGACTGCCGGAGCTGCGGCTGCCCAAACTGGACACCGAGGCCGCCCGCCTGCTCCTCGCCGAGCGGGCGGGCGACCTGCCGCCCATCGTGCGCGACCAGCTCCTGGTCGAGGCCGAGGGGAACCCGCTGGCGCTGATGGAGCTGCCCGGCATGCTCACCCCGGAGCAGCGCAAAGGCGCCCTCGCCCCGCTGTCGTACTCCGCCGGTACGGCGCGGCCGGTGACCGACCGGGTGCTGATGGGCTTTCGCGACCGCGTCGCGGCGCTGCCCCCGGCCACCCGCTCCTGCCTGCTGGTCGCCGCGCTGAACCACGACGGCGGGCTCGACGTGCTGGCCCGCGCGGCCGACCGGCTCGGCGCCTCCCTGCTCGACCTCGCCGACGCCGAACGCGCCGGCCTGGTCAGGGTCGGGCCCGAAGGCGTCGCCTTCCACCATCCGCTGGTGCGCGCCGCCGTCCTGCTGGCCTGCGACATCGCCGACCGGATGGCCGGTCACCGGGCGCTGGCCGAAACCGCCGACGACGACCGGCGCGCCTGGCACCTGGCCGCGATCACCCTGCTGCCCGACGAGGACGTGGCCGGTGAACTGGAGCGCCTGGCGTTGCGGGCCCTGCGCCGCGGCGGGCAGACCGCGGTGTCGGCGGCCTACGCGCGCTCGGCCGAGCTGTCCGCCGACCCCCGGCTGGCCGTGCCGCGGTGGACCGCCGCGGCCCAGGCCGCGATCGAGGCGGGGCTGTGGCAGCGCGCCGACGAGCTCGTCACCAAGGCTCGCCGGCAGGCCGAGACGGTCACACTCACCGGGTCTGCCCGGGCGGACCTCGCCTACGTGCGCGCCAAGCTGGAGGTCGAGGCGGGCCGGCCGCTGGACGGGGTGCGGCTGCTGCACGAGGGGGTCGAGGCGACCGGCGACCTGTCCACCAAGCTGTCGCTGCTGGCGATGGCGGGCTACTACACCTGGGCCAGCGCCGCCCACCCCGACCAGCTCGCGCTCGCCCGCCGTACCGAGGAGCTGTCCCCGGACGGCGAAGGGCAGGTCGCCGTGGTGCGCACCATGAACCACGCCTTCCGCCACGTCCTGGAGGGGGACGACGCCACCACGACGCTGACCGGGACGGCGCTCCGTGACGACCCGCTCCCGTACGAGCTGCGCTGCCTGCACGTCTTCCAGGGCATCGTCCGCGACGACATCGCCGGCATGCTGGAGCGCGCGAACCGGCTGGTCGAGGAGTGCCGGGCGGAGGGGCGGCTGGGACGGCTGCCGCAGACCATGGTGATCCTGGCCATCGCCCAGCTCCTCGGCGGTCGGCACCCCTCCGCGCGGACCACGGTGAGCGCCGGCCTGGCGCTGGCCTCCGACGTCGGGCAGCCGATGTGGCGCGGCTACCTGGCCGGGGTGGCCGCCTGGCTGGCGGCGGTCGCCGGCGCGGAGGCCGAGTGCGAGGCGATGGCCCAGCAGGCGCTGCGCGACGCCGACCAGCGCAGGTGGCTGCCGGGCATCGGCTGGGTCGAGTGTGCCCGCGCGATCCTCGACTTCGGGCAGGGCCGCCACGAGGCGCTGCTCGACCGGGTGGACCGGGCGATGACCGGCCCGACCAGGCACGCCTTCCTGTGGCGTTACTCCTGGCCCGACTACATCGAGGCCGCCGTCCGCATCGGTGAGCCGCAGCGGGCGCGGAACCTGATCGGCAGCCTGGCCGGCTCGGCCGAGGCCACCGGCCGGACCGCGCCGCTCGCCCTGCTCCACCGCTCCCGGGCGCTGCTGGCTCCCGACGCCGAGGCCGGGGCGTTGTACGAGCGGGCGTTGTCGCTGCACGCGCAGGACCGGCAGCCCTTCGACGAGGCCCGCACCCGCCTGGTCTACGGCGAGTGGCTGCGCCGCACCAAACGGCGGGCCGAGGCGCGCGTCCACCTCCAGGCCGCCCTGGAAGCCTTCGACCAGCTCGGTGCCGTCCCGTGGTCGGCCCGTGCCGCCGCCGAGCTGCGCGCCACCGGGGCCACGCCGGCTCGCCGTACCGACACGGTGGCCGACCTCACCCCGCAGGAGCTCCAGGTGGTACGGCTGGCCGCCACGGGCGCCTCCAACCGGGAGATCGGCACGCGGATGTTCCTGAGCCCGCGCACCGTCGCCTCCCACCTGTACAAGGCCTTCCCGAAGCTCGGCGTCTCCTCCCGCGCCGAGCTGGCGAGGCTCACCCTGGGCGAGGACTGACCGGCTGCCCTTCGACTCGTTGGGTCATGGCCGGGACGCCAGGGAGGGCGTGCGGTCGCTCGCCTCTGCCAGGTGACAGTCACGTGACAGAGGCGGCCGGGCCCGCGTGCCCCGTAGCGTCCTGACCATGCAAGTGATCAGGCTCGCCGCCGCGGCGGTGTTGCTGGTGGTGTGCCTTCCGGTCCCGGCCGGGTTGCGCCGGGCGTGAGCCCGCTGAGCTGCGGGCCCTCGTCCTCGGGCCGCACGAGCCGCGGATGCGGGCCGGTGATGAGGGGTCGGTGATCCCGTTACGGGTGCCGGTGCCGCGCCGGTGGCCGAGTCCGGCTGGGGCCGGCGGAAGGAAGGCGCTCGGCATCAGCATGGTCGTCGACCGGTGAACTTCAGTAGGTTGACGGAAGCGGCCCCCGGATGCCCCCGGCTAGCGTCGCCGGCATGAAACTGATCAACGATCACCTGGCCGTCCGGGCCCGCGTCCTGCCCACGACCGGTGACGGCTTCCTGCTGCTGGCCGGTGAGACCGGCACCTGGCGCGGGCCGTTCGCGTCCGCCCCCGTCCAGCTCGCGGCCCGGCTCAAGGCGCTGGCCGCGGGCGTCGAGGCGCGCGAGGCCACCGTCTTCCGCGCCGCGCTCCGCCCGCCCGGCGAGGGGGACGAGGTGCTGGCCGCCCGCGGGCTGCGGCCGGCGCGCTTCGACCTCGTCGTCCAGTTCCGCACCGAATCCGTGCAGGCGGCCATGGACCTGCGCGAGAGCCCCGCCTACCAGGAACTCGCCAAGACGCTCGGCGGCGCGGCCCGCCGTACGCACGAGATCGTCGCCGACCACGCCGGCCGGCTCGGCGACGTGGACCACAGCCGCGACCATCGCTTCCTGTTCAACTACTTCTACGCCGACGACCGTGACGTCCTGCTCCAGGTGTGGGAGTACACCGCCGGGTGGTTCCAGGCCAAGACCGCGCTGCCCGACTCCGCGCTGATGCGGCCGGTGGCGGGGGAGCCGGCCGACTTCGGGCTGATCAACCACGCGAGCTGGCCGACGTGGCGGACCTTCCTGCCCAGCCTGCTGTTCCGGCCCACCTTCCGCCGGTTCGTGCTGGCCAACTTCAAGGCCAACGGCATCGCCGCCCAGCCGATCATCTACCGCCGGGTCTGAATCCCCGAGGTATGCCGGAGCGGGTATAGCGGACGCCCGCTTTGGTATTAGACGACTCCCGGCAGAAAGGTATCCTAAATTGGATCCAATCAGCGTCCCGGGGGGTGGGCATGTTCAGCGGTCGCGTCCACCACCCAGCCGCCTGCCACCGGCCGGTAGCCGGGCAACGCCGTCGCCCAGGTGGCACGGACCGGCGGAGTCAGCCTGCCCTCGGCGCCCACCGGCAGCTCGATGCCCACCCCGGCGGCGGCGTCGATCAGCGGCCCGAACCGGTGCCAGGGGTCGACGTCGGTGATGAGGCCGACCGCCGAGTTGAGCATGTGCAGCTCCTGCACCCGCCTGGCCCGGACGCCGTCCCTGGCCCGCATCGCCTCCAGGAAGGCCAGGTCGAGCTCCTGGGCGAAGGCGGGGATCCGCCGGCCCCGGTAGTAGAAGCGCTGCAGCCGCGACAACCGCAGGTAGAGGTCGTTGACGACCTTGTCCAGCGTGGGGCCGAAGGTGGCCTGCAGCGTGCGGTGAAACTCGAAGTGGTCGCGGTGGAAGTCGCGCGGCTCCTGCGGCACGGTCCGCATCGTCAGGGACAGCTCCGCCATCCGCGCCAGCGCCTCGGCCGAGACCTCCCTGGCCGCCCGGGCCAGCAGCGGCGGCTGCAGCAGGAGCAGCGCGGCGAACAGTTCCTCGGCCTCGTCCAGGTCGAGCGGGGCGACGGTGATGCCGTGGTTGGCCCGGGAGACGACGAAGCCCTCGGCCTCCAGCATCCGGAGCGCCTCGCGCACCGGCGTGCGGCCCGCGTTCAGGCGGTCCGACAGCTCCCGCTGCGTGAGCCGCTGCCCGGGCAGCAGGTGCCCGGCGAGGATGAGCTCTCTCAGCTCCTCGTGCACCAGCGGCACGGCGTCCCCCGCCCGCGACCTGTCTTCTGTATCCACCTTTGGATCATATCTTCGGGCCGGCGAGGGAGGCGGACATCGACCTGCTCCACGGCCGCCTGAAGCTCCGTCACCTCGTCGTGGTCGTCGCCGTCGCCGACCAGGGCAGCGTGCTGCGCGCCGCCGACCGGCTCCGGCTGGCCCAGCCCGCCGTCACCCGGTGCCTGCGCGAGCTAGAGCAGATCCTCGGCGTGCAGTTGTTCGTCCGCGGGCCGCGCGGGGTGACGCCGACCCCGTCGGGCGAGGCGTTCCTGGAGCACGCCCGCGCCGCGCTCGCCGAGCTGCGCCGGGCGGGCGAGCGCGTGTCCGGGCTGGCCAGGGGCGCGATGGGCACGGTCCGGGTGGGCACGTTACTGGCCGGTTCCAGCGTCCTGCTGCCGCAGGCGATCGCCGGCCTCAAGCGCACCCACCCCGGGGTTACCGTGGCCGTCCACGAGGCGACGTTCGACACGCACGCGCCCCGGCTGCTGGCCGGCGAGCTCGACCTGATCGTCGGGCGGCTCAACCCGATCACCAGGCTCGGCGGGCTGCGCCAGATCAAGCTCTGCAACGAGCCGATGCGGCTGGTGGTCCGGCGCGGGCATCCCGCGCTGGCACAGGACGCGCCGGCTCTCGCCGGTCTGCTGGCCTACCCGTGGATCCTGCCGCTGCAGCAGACCGCGCTGCGGCGCGAGGTCGAGCAGGTCTTCGCCGACGAGGGCCTGGAACCGCCCACCGACCTGGTGGAGTGCACCTCGATCCTGACCGTGCGCGCGTTGCTCCGGCAGACCGACATGATCGCCGTGCTGCCGGAGCCGATCGTCGCCGCCGACCGCGACCTCGCGCCGCTGGCCGTGCCCCTGGACCGGATCCGCCGGCCGGTCGGTGTGACGCTGCCGCAGGGCCGGGCGCTCGCGCCGCCGGCGACGCTCCTGCTGGACCTGCTGAGGGAGCGGGCGGCGGCCCTCGCCGGCTCCTAGAGGGAGGCGAACAGGCCGAGCAGGGCGCGGCCGAGCGCCGAGTCCCGCCGGGCGAGGCCGAGCACGACGTCGTAGTGGTGGACGTCCGGCACGATGAGCAGCTCGGCGTCTGGGCCCCAGTCCCGGTGGAAGCGGACGCTCTGGTCGAGGAAGCCGGAGCCGTCGTGCTCGGCGACGGCGATCACCGCGCGAGGCCGTCTCGCCGGCAGGTGCAGCGCTGGGCTGAGCGCGGCGGCCCGCTCGGCGTCGAGCCCGAGCCAGTCGTTGGCGAAGCTGTGCACCAGCGGCCTGAGGTCGAACAGCCCGCTGATCGGCAGGGCCGCCTTGACGACGTCCCGGGGCAGGCCGAGCGGCTCCTGCCAGCCGTCGAGCATGAGCATGCCGGTCAGGTGCCCGCCGGCCGAGCTGCCGCCGACGACGATGCGGTCGGGGTCCAGCCCGAGTGCGCGGCCCTCCCGGTGCACGAAGGCCACGGCCGCGCGGACCTGGCGGACGATCTCCTCCAGCGTCGCGTGCGGCGCGAGCGTGTAGTCGACCGCCACGGTCGCGATGCCCTGCTCGGCCAGCATCCCGGCCATGAACGCCGAGTCGGCCCGCGACAGGGCCCGCCAGTAGCCCCCGTGCACGAACACGAAGACCGGCCGTGGCCGCTCACCGACGCCCCAGACGTCCAGCCGCTCCCCGCTGGCGGGGTCGTGGACCAGTCCCGGGTGGCCGCGCAGCCCGTCCACCGCGGCCTCCGACCAGGCCCGGTAGCGCCGCATGCACTCCTCGAAGACCGGCACGGGTACGGTGGCCCGCACGTTGAAGGCCCGGTCGGTCTCCTGCCGGAGGCTCATCGGCGTCGTTTCCATGGCGATCTTCCTCGTGTGTTCCGCCTGTTCAAACGATCGTGCCGGAGAACACCCGCCGGACGCCAATGCCGATTAGCGCCCGACCTATACCAGGATGGACCCCGGGCCTCCCGGCTCGCTGAAGCACCATCCGTTGAAAGGTGGAACCGATGGCTTACGAAGTCCGCGGTGTGGTCGCGCGTGGCAAGGGCGCGGCCGTGACGCTGGAGACCGTCCTGGTCCCCGACCCGGGACCGGGCGAGGCCGTGGTGAACGTCCAGGCGTGCGGGGTGTGCCACACCGACCTGCACTACCGCGAGGGCGGCATCAACGACGAGTTCCCCTTCCTGCTCGGCCACGAGGCCGCGGGCGTGGTCGAGGCGGTCGGGCCCGGCGTCACCGACGTGGTGCCCGGCGACTACGTCATCCTCAACTGGCGCGCGGTGTGCGGCGACTGCCGCGCCTGCCGCCGGGGGCGGCCGTGGTACTGCTTCAACACCCACAACGCCACGCAGCGGATGACGCTCGCCGACGGCACGCCGCTCAGCCCGGCGCTCGGCATCGGCGCCTTCGCCGAGAAGACCCTGGTCGCCGCCGGGCAGTGCACCAAGGTGGACCCGGCCGCCGCGCCCGCGGTGGCCGGCCTGCTCGGCTGCGGCGTCATGGCGGGCATCGGCGCCGCGCTCAACACCGGCAACGTCGGCCGGGGCGACACCGTGGCCGTCATCGGCTGCGGGGGAGTGGGCAGCGCCGCGGTCCTGGGCGCCTCGCTCGCCGGCGCGTCGAAGATCATCGCGGTGGACGTGGACGACCGGAAGCTGGAGTGGGCCCGCTCCTTCGGCGCCACCCACACCGTCGACTCGCGCTCGGCCGACCCGGTCGAGGCCATCCGCGAGCTGACCGGCGGCTTCGGCGCCGACGTGGTCATCGAGGCGGTCGGCCGGCCCGAGACCTACAAGCAGGCCTTCTACGCCCGCGACCTGGCCGGCACCGTCGTCCTGGTGGGCGTGCCGACGCCGGAGATGACGCTGGAGCTGCCGCTGCTCGACGTCTTCGGGCGGGGCGGCGCGCTGAAGTCCTCCTGGTACGGCGACTGCCTGCCCAGCCGGGACTTCCCCATGCTGATCGACCTGCACCTGCAGGGCCGGCTCGACCTCGACCGCTTCGTCACCGAGACGATCGCGCTCGACCAGGTCGAGGAGGCCTTCGCCAAGATGCACCGCGGCGAGGTCCTGCGTTCGGTGGTGGTCCTGTGATCGAGCGCGTGATCACCTCGGGGACCTTCTCGCTCGACGGGGGCACCTGGGAGGTGGACAACAACGTGTGGATCGTCGGCGACGACACCGAGGTGATCGTCATCGACGCCGCGCACGACGCCTCGGCCATTCTGGAGGCGGTCGGCGAGCGGCGGATCAAGGCCGTGGTGTGCACGCACGCGCACAACGACCACATCAACGCTGCCGCCGGGCTGGGGGCGCCCATCCGGCTCCACCCGGCCGACGACGTGCTGTGGCGTCAGCAGTATCCCAACGGCCTGCCGTGCGAGCCGCTGGCCGACGGCGAGCGGATCACGGCCGGCGGGATCGAGCTGGAGGTCCTGCACACGCCGGGGCACTCGCCCGGCGCGGTGTGCCTGTACGCGGCCGGCGAAGGGGTCGTCTTCACCGGCGACACGCTGTTCAAGGGCGGCCCGGGCGCGACCGGCCGGTCGTACTCCTCCTACGACACGATCGTCGAGTCGATCAGGACCCGGCTGCTCACCCTGCCGCCGGAGACGGTGGTGCGCACCGGGCACGGCGACGAGACCACGATCGGCGCCGAGGCGGTCTAGGCGGGCTCCAGCCGGACCACGATCGCCTTCGAGGTCGGCGTGTTGCTGAAGTCGGCCACGCTGTCCAGCGGCACGAGGACGTTGGTCTCGGGGTAGTAGGCGGCGGCCGAGCCCGGCACGGTGGGATAGGCGACGACGGTGAAGGAGCGCGCCCTGCGCTCCGAGCCGTCGGTCCAGACGCCCACCAGGTCGACCCGGTCGCCGTCGGCGACGCCCAGCTCCGCCAGGTCGGCCGGGTTGACCATGACGATCCGGCGCGAGCCGCGGATGCCGCGGTAGCGGTCGTCGTCGGTGTAGGGGATGGTGTTCCACTGGTCGTGCGAGCGCAGCGTCTGCAGGATCAGGTGGCCGGGCGGCGCGGTCAGGCTGGTGAAGTCGTTGGCGGTGAAGACGGCCTTGCCGGAGGCGGTGGCGAAGACGCGCCGGTTGACCGGGTTGGGCAGGGTGAAGCCGCCGGGCTCGCGCACGCGGGCGTTGAAGTCCGCGAAGCCCGGCACGACCCGGGAGATGCGGTCGCGGATGGTGTCGTAGTCGGCCTCGAACTCCGCCCACGGCAGCTCCGGCAGCCCCGGCCGCCCGCCGAGGGTGAGCCGGGCGAGCCGGCTGATGATGGCGACCTCGCTCAGCAGATCGGGCGAGGCGGGGGCGAGCCGGCCGCGTGAGGCGTGGACCTGGCTCATCGAGTCCTCGACCGTGACGAACTGCTCGCCGCCCGCCTGCACGTCGCGGTCGCTGCGGCCCAGCGTGGGCAGGATCAGCGCGGTCTCGCCGCACACCGCGTGCGAGCGGTTGAGCTTGGTCGAGATGTGCGCGGTCAGCCGGCACGAGCGCATCGCCCGCTCGGTCACGTCGCTGTCGGGCGTGGCACGGACGAAGTTGCCGCCCACGCCGAGGAAGACCTTCGCCCGGCCGTCGCGCATCGCCCGGATGGCCTCGACGGTGTCCAGGCCGTGCTCGGCCGGCGGGGTGAAGCCGAACTCCTTCTCCAGCGCGTCGAGGAAGGCGCGCGGCGGACGCTCCCAGATGCCCATGGTCCGGTCGCCCTGCACGTTGCTGTGGCCGCGCACCGGGCAGACGCCGGCGCCGGGGCGGCCGACGTTGCCGCGCAGCAGCAGGAAGTCGACGATCTCCCGGATCGTCGGGACGCCGTGCTTGTGCTGGGTGAGTCCCATCGCCCAGCAGACGATGATCTTCTCGCTGGCCAGGACCCGGGCGTGCACGTCCTCGATCTGCTCGCGGGTGAGCCCGGTCGCCTCCAGCACCCGCGGCCAGGTGACGGTGCGGGCGTGCGCGGCGAAGGCGTCGAAGCCGGTGGTGTGCTCGTCGATGAACGCGCGGTCCAGGATCGTGCCGGGCGCCTCGTCCTCCGCCTGGAGCAGCAGCAGGTTGAGCATCTGGAACAGCGCCAGGTCCCCGCCCGGCCGGATCTGCAGGAACACGTCCGCCAGCTCGGTGCCCCGGCCGACCAGCCCGCGCAGCTTCTGCGGGTGCTTGAACCGCATCAGCCCGGCCTCGGGCAGCGGGTTGACCGCGATCACCTGGCCGCCGTTGCGCTTGGTCACCTCCAGCGCCGACAACATCCGCGGATGGTTGGTGCCCGGGTTCTGGCCGACCACGAAGACCAGGTCGGCCTGGTGCAGGTCGTCGAGGCTGACGCTGCCCTTGCCGATCCCGAGCGTCTGGTTCAGCGCGACGCCGCTCGACTCGTGACACATGTTGGAGCAGTCCGGCAGGTTGTTGGTGCCCAGGGCCCTCGCGAACAGCTGCAGCAGGAAGGCGGCCTCGTTGCCGAGCCGGCCCGAGGTGTAGAACAGCGCCTCGTCCGGGTCGTCCAGCGCCCGCAGCTCGGCGGCGATGAGGCCGAGCGCCTCGTCCCAGCCGATCGGCTCG
Source organism: Nonomuraea sp. NPDC050310 (assembly GCF_040655795.1). Lineage (NCBI taxonomy): Bacteria > Bacillati > Actinomycetota > Actinomycetes > Streptosporangiales > Streptosporangiaceae > Nonomuraea > Nonomuraea sp. NPDC050310. The sequence continues at coordinate 33,743 of NZ_JBFAKP010000034.1, forward strand.
TAGTGGGTGGCGCCCGGCCGCTTCACCATGGGCTCGGTGAGACGGCCCTGCTGGTTGAGCCACCGGTCGGTACGGCCGGCCAGTTCCTCGACCGGGTGCTCGCGGAAGAAGTCACGGGTCACCCGGGCCGAGGTCGCCTCGTCGCTGACGTGCTTGGCGCCGTTCTCGCAGTACTCGTTGCGGTGCCGGCGCTCCGGCTCCGGCCAGGCGCATCCCGGGCAGTCGAGCCCGGCCGGCTGGTTGGTGCTCAGCAGCGTCAGCGCCGTGCGCCGGACCGAGGTCTGGCCGAGCGCGTACTCCAGCGCGTGCGCGACCCCAGGCAGGCCCGCGGCCCAGGTCTTGGGCGGGGAGACCTTGAGGCGGTCCTGCTCTTCGTTCGTGCTCACGGCTGTTCTGCTCTCCCCGCTCGGTCGGTTCCACGGACCATCCTGTCGCCTTTCGCCGACGGTGGACAACGGGCGTGTCCGCACAGCGGGACCGGATCCCCGGCGAGCCGCCGGGGATCCGGGGTGAGGTCAGGCCGGTTCGACGGGGAGCCAGAGCTCGCAGGTCGCCGTGCTGAAGTCGGCCGCGCGGTCGAGCACGGCGACGATCGAGGGGCCCGGCCGCAGCCGCCACGGGTTGGAGGGGAACCAGTCGGTGGCCGTCGCGGCCCAGGCCGTCTGGAGTGCCTCCGGGTACGGCCCGGCCGTACGGAAGATCGCCCACCGGCCTGCGGCCACCTCGATGGCGTCCAGGTCGTCGGGCACCGGGGCGTCCGAGGGAACGGCGACGCCGTGCAGGTAGGTGAGTTCGCTGCCCTCGGCGGCGTCGGGGCCGTCGAGGTCGTCGCTGACCTGCAGCAGGCCGGCGGGCTCGGTGGCCGACAAGGCCTTGAGCCGCAGGTGCTCCTCCTGCGGGAGGGCCGCGATGTGCTGCTGGATGTGCGGGTTGACGCCCTGGTGGATGAGCGGGACGCGGGCCGCGTGGCCGATCAGCCGGAACGCGGGGCGCTCGGTGAGGCGGGTGTCCATGGGGATGTTCCCTTCGACGGTCAGGCGGAACCTGAGCTGGGGTTGACTGCGCAGGGGGCCTCCGTCGCGGCGCACCTCGCCGGGTCCCGCGCCGTGCACGGCGCGGAACGCGCGGCCGAACGCCTCGGTCGAGCCGTAGCCGTACCGGACGGCGATGCTCAGCAGATCGTCGTCGCCCCGGACGACGTCGGCCGCGGCGACCGTCATCCGGCGGCGGCGCGCGTACTGCGTCAGCGGCAGACCGGCCAGCGAGGAGAACATCCGCCGCAGGTGGTATCCGGTCGTGCCGAGCTCTGTGGCCAGGCCGTCCACGTCGAGCTCGCCGAAGGGGTCGGCGAGCTGTGCTTCGACGAGGTCGACGAGCCGGTTGAGCGCTGAGATCACGAGGCCTCCCTGTTTCCAGGTCAACCTTGCCGGACGGGGCGGCACCGGCACCCGACCGCCGCGATCCGATTCGATCGGGTGCCTGAGCTGCCGCCCCCTCGGGTCAGCGCGTGATCTTCACGTCGTCGACGCCCGCCTCGACCAGGCTGGCGCCTGAGGCGTCGGCCGCCTCGATCAGGATCGTGACGGTCTGCCCGGCGTAGGCGGACAGGTTGGCGCTTGCCGTACTCCAGGCCCCGTCCCGGTCGGAGGCCGCGCCGAGCTGCTCGAAGACGGTCGTCCCGTTGACCTTCACGCGCAGGAAGTCGGCGCTGGAGGAGTTGGAGCCGTGCGCCAGGTACCACGACAGCGACAGGGTCAGGGCGGCCCCGGACGGCAGGGTGATCGGCGGTGACTGCACGGAGCTGACGCCGCCGTCCAGGTCGTGGTCGCCCGCGGCGGCCCCGGCCAGCCGGCCGGTCACCAGGTCGTTGACGCCGCTGACCGTGGTGCCGAGCTGCTTGGCGCCGCTGGAGGTGGTGGCCGCGGGGTCGCCGCGCTCCCACTGCCCGGTGGTGGCGGTGTCGGTGCCGGCCGGGTTGGTGGTCCAGCCGGTGGCCGACTCGAAGTCGTCGGACCAGACGGTCACCGGCGGTACGGCGGTGCTGATCGTCCAGACGGCGTGGGCGATGGCGTCGGCGTTGCGGTCGAGCGCGGTGTCGTTGATGTTGGCGGTGGTGTCGCAGGCGCGGTGGTAGCAGACGTCGAAGGCCTGCCCCGCCGTACCGCCCCAGAGCTGGGCCTGGGCGCTGGACTTGATCCCCTCGGCGCCGGTGAAGGTGCCGCCGGCCGGGATGCCGCGGGAGATGAACGGGCCGTAGTCGGAGCGGCCGTCGAAGTCGGTGCCGCGGGTGGGCACGCCGATCGAGGTGAAGTAGCTCTGCAGGACCTGTTCGAGCTGCGCAGAGCCGGCCGGGCCGGGGCCGGAGCCGACGCCGTCGGAGTTGTCGCCGTCGTAGACGAAGTAGCCGGCGTTCGGCGAGCCGACCATGTCGAAGTTCAGGTAGCCCTTGATCTTGGCCCGCTCGGTGGCGGCCAGGTTGGTGACGTAGTACTGCGAGCCGCGCAGGCCCAGCTCCTCCGCGCCCCACCAGGCGAAACGCAGGTGCTTGGCAGGCTGGAGCGACTGCCGGGCGACTTCGAGCGCGGTCTCCAGGATCGCGGCGCTGCCGGAGCCGTTGTCGTTGATGCCCGGTCCCGCGCTCACGCTGTCGAGGTGCGCGCCGACCATGAGGATGTCGTCGGGATTGCCGCCGGGCCAGTCGGCGAGCACGTTGTACCCGGTCGCGCCGTTGTAGGTGAACGACTGCAGGACCGTCTGGAACCCGACGGCGTCGAGCTGCGCCTTCACGTAGTTGGCCGAGGCCAGGTAGCCGGGGCGGCCGTGCGCCCGGTTGCCGCCGTTGCTGGTGGCGATCGTCTGGAACTGCGTCAGGTGGGCCTTGACATTGGCCAGCGAGATGTTCGGCGGGGCGAGCCGGACCGCTGCCGCCGGGGCCGCGTGGACGAGCGGCGCGGCCAGGGTCAGGGCCGCGAGTGCTGCGAGGAGCCTGGCTTTCATGAACCATCCTCCGTGGGGGGTGAGGCGGAGGACGGCCCGGCGAACAGGGTGACGGCGGACAGACCTCCGATAGGGCACTGAGCGGAAGGTAAGCCGCCATCGCCCACTTTGGAAGGGCACCGGCCGAGGTTGCTCCGAGTCGGTCCCGGCGGGTCACGCCACCCCGCGCTCGTACGCCTGCCGGGCCGCCTCGACGCTGTCGTACACGCGGACGTGCTTCATCAGCCCGGTGATCGTGAACAGCCGGTACGGCGCGCCCTGCAACCCGGTGAAGAACAGGTGGCCGCCCGCCTGGTCCTCGATCGTCCGGCGCGCGATGACCAGGGCGTTCAGCCCCGAACTGTCCATGAAGTCCAGACCGCTGAGGTCCAGGATGAGCGGCTTGCCCTCCGGGCAGTCCTGCAGGGCTTCGGTGAGTTGTCCGACGTTGGTCGCGTCGACCTCGCCGGTGACGGCCAGGACCGTGACCTCAGCCTCGCGCGAGCATGTGAACGACACCGACGACATGAACACCTTGCTAGTCCAGGAGCAGCGTTATGACAGCGAACAGCCTACGCTGAACGATCGCTGGGAAGCTCGCAAGGATCATCGTTCGCGCCTTGCCGCCCTGTCCCGCCCGGCAGGGGCGAAGGCCGCGGGGCGCCGCCGGTCGCCGGCCCAGACGAGCAGCGCGCAGGCCGCGAACCCGGCGCCGAGCAGGCTGGACCCGGTCCACCCGTGGGCGGCGAAGACGGAGGTGGTGGCGACCGCGCCGAGAGCGGAGCCGAGGGAGTAGAAGACCATGTACCCGCCGATGACCCCGCCGGCGCGCTCGGGCCAGGCGGCGGTCAGCGCGTGCTGGTTGCTCACGTGCACGACCTGGACCGCGAAGTCGAGCAGCACGACGCCTGCGACGAGCAGCCCAAGCGACCAGGAGAGCTGGGCGGTCGCGGCCCACGAGGCGATGAGCAGCGCCAGCGCGAGCCCGCTCACCGGCCCTGCCCGGCCCGCGTCCGCCCACCGCCCCGCCCGCGCCGCGCCCAGCGCGCCGACCAGGCCGGCGAGGCCGAACAGGCCGATCTGGCTCTCGCTCAGCCGCCACGGCTCGCCGGCCAGCGGCAGGGACAGCCCGCTCCACAGGGTCCCGAACGAGGCGAACAGGAAGAACGCGATGAGGCCGCGCGTGAGGAAGAGCCGGTTCCCGAGCGCCGCCACGGCCTGCCGACGCCCCGCCGTACGGGCGCGCCTCTCGTCCGGCAGAGCCCGCACGACGAGGGCGGCGAGCCCGAGCGACACCACCCCGAGCAGGGCGTAGACACTGCGCCAGCCGAACTGCTCGGCGAGCACCCCGGTGACCACCCGCGCGCCCAGGATGCCGGCCACCACGCCCGAGGTCACCACGCCGATGGTCCGCCCGCGTTCGGCAGGGGGCGAGGTCGACGCGGCGTAGGCCACCGTCGTCTGCACCACGACCGCGAACATCCCGGCCAGCGCCAGCCCCGCGAAGGCCATCCACGCGGCGGACGCCGCGGCGGTCAGCCCGAGGCCCGCCGCGGTGATCGCCAGGTGGACCGCGATGAGCCGGCGCCTGCTGGCCACCACGTCCCCGAGCGGCACCAGCAGCACCAGCCCGGCCAGGTAGCCGACCTGGCCCACCGAGACGATCCACCCCAGATGCTGCGCCGGCACGCCGAGGGCGGCTCCCATCGGGATCAGCACCGGCTGGGCGGCGTACACGCCGGCCACCGCCACCCCGCACACGATCGCGAGCAACCACCTTCGCCGGCCGTCCATCGCACCTCCAATTAGATGAGTTTCAAAATGCAACCAATCGGACCGTAGGGCATGATGGTTTCACTTCGCAACTCATCGGGAGGCGTCATGCCGCGCGTACCGGATCCCGCCTGGACCGACCCCGAGTGCCCGGTCGCCCGCACCCTCGACCTCGTCGGCGACCGCTGGAGCCTGCTGGTCGTCCGGGACGCGATGGACGGGGCGCGGACCTTCACCGAGTTCCAGCGGCGGACCGGCATCGCGCGCAACATCCTCAGCGATCGGCTCCGGAGACTCGGCGCGCACGGGATCCTCGCCCAGCGGGCCGCCTCCTCGGGCCGCCGGCTGGAGTACGTGCTCACCGACCGGGGCCGTGACCTGTTCCCGGTGCTCCTCACCCTGCGCCAGTGGGGGGAGCGGCACGCCTTCGAGCCGGGCGAGCCGTACTCGATCCTGGTCGACGAGCACTCGGTGCGGGTGCCCGACCTCACCCCGGCCGCCGCCGACGGCACGCCCCTCGACGCCGGCACCACGCACGTCCAGAAGGTGTGAGGAAGCCGCCGCCCCCGCCCTGGGAGGCGGAGGCAGCGGCCGGGGGTTACTTGAAGATGACCCGGCGGCCCGCGATCCGGAAACCGGCCCGGTCGAAGGTCGCGGCCATCGGGTGGTTGCCCACGTCGGTGTTGTCGGTGATCACCTGCTCGCCCTCCTCGGCGAAGCGGTGCATCGACTCCACCAGCAGGTCGTAGGCATAGCCCCGGCCCCGGTGGGGGCCGGCGACGCCGATGTAGCCGTGCGTGGCGAAGTGGACGTTCTTGGTCGGCATCACCATGCCCACCAGTTCGCCCGCCTCGTTGTAGCCCAGCCGCCAGCGGTCGCGGCCGCCGGGCATGCCCGCGATGCCGGTGAGGGCCTCGTTCGCGGCCTCACGCAGCGACATCTTGGTGAGCGACTCCTGGTCCCAGGCGTCGAGGCTGCCGGTGATGATCTCCGCCAGCAGGTCGAGCAGCACCTCGTCGTCGGTGACGGGCTCCAGCGTGAGCCGGCCGGTGCGGGCGGGCAGGCCGTACTCCGCCTCCCAGCGCAGGTTGAGCCGCTCGACGTGGAAGTGCAGCCCGGCCTTCTCCGCGGCGTCCATCCGCTGACGGGCGTCCCGCAGCGCGTCCGGCCGCTCGCGCCAGTCGGCGGGCAGGAACAGGTGGTAGTCGGGCCGCTCGTTGCCGAGCGGGTGGTGGTAGCCGGCCGGGACCAGCGCCTCGTAGGCGGCCCGGAGCAGCGCGGCGCCGGTGTCGACGTCGTCGAAGTCGAAGAAGTCGACGCTCATCGGGTGGGCGGCGTCGGCCGGCCCCCAGAAGGCGGCACGGGCGGCCGGCCGGTCACCGTCGAGCGCGAGCCACAGCCATTCCGGCCGGTAGTCGCCTTCGGCGGCGAGCTGGGCGAAGGGCTTCATCCGCGCGCCGACGCCGGAGGCGGGCAGGGCGAAGGTGTCGAAAAGGGGGAATTCATCAGATGAGGCGAGTGAACGGAACAACACGGTGTCTCCTGAAGGAAGGAGCGCTCCCCGTCAGACGGTGACGAGGTGGGAGCGCGAAATCTGGGCGAACATGCGACTGCCACCTCCTTCTTCTCTCGTCTTTTCGCGATGACCTTAGCACGGGTCCGCGCTCTGGCGAGCGCGGTGGGCGCGGAGTTTGTGGCGGTTTCCGCAGCGTTCCATCGCGCACCAGCGGCGGGCGCCCGGCCGGGAGGTGTCGACGAAGACCAGCGGGCAGGTGTCGCTCGCGCACTCGCGGATGCGTCCGGAGAGCGGCCCGGACAGCAGGTCGATCATCTCCCTGGCCAGGGCCGACAGCACCTGGGCCGGGCGGACCGGGTCGGCCCAGCGGGCCGTGACGCCGTCGGCGGCGAGTTGGGGGACCAGGGGCGGGCCGGCGGCGGCCCGGTTGAGGGCGGCGACCGCCGCGCCGGGCAGGGGGCGCTGGTCGGCGCGGGCGTGGGCGGCCTCCCAGATCGCCTGGCGCAGTGTCTTGGCCTCGGCGAGGTCGGCGGCGGTCACGGGAGCCGTCAGCACCACGGAGAGCGGCGGCTCCGCGAGCCAGCGGACCAGGTCGGCGGGCTCGTGCAGGGTCTCGAAGACCGCGTAGTCGCCCTCGCCGCCGGTGTGGGCGAAGTCCAGGCAGACCGCTCCGGCGTCGAACCGGAACGAGCCGCCCCTGGGGTCGTGCAGGACCCGTCCGGTTGCGTTTCCTCGCATGACACCACTATAACTGGTGTCGGAAGCGAAACCAGTTGAACCGGTTTCATGATTCGAGGAGGAACGCATGGGCGTCCGGCACATCAACCCCGAAGGACTCCACCGCAGCCCCGCCTTCAGCCAGGCGGTCGTCGTGGAGCAGCCGGCCAAGACGATCTACATCGGCGGGCAGAACGGCGTCGACGCCGACGGCAAGGTCGTCGGGCCCACCGTCGGCGAGCAGGCCCGGCAGATCTTCCGCAACCTCGCCACGCTGCTGGAGAGCGAGGGCGCGACCCTGGCGAACATCGTGCACTGGCGCATCGCCGTGGTGGCGGGGCACACCTTCGACGAGGGAGTGGCCGCCTTCCAGGAGGCCTGGAACCGCAACGACCCGCCGCCCGCGATCACCGTCCACTCCGTGGCCGGCCTCGGGCCGGGCTTCCTCGTCGAGCTCGACGCCGTCGCCGTCGTCTGATCCCGGTCTGGTCCAGCCCGGTGGTGGCCCGGGAGCGGTCGATCTCTACGATGGCGAGCGCCGGCTCACCTTTGGAGGACCCGCTGATGATCACACCCGCCGACGAGCGGCTGCTGCGCCGCGCCATCGAGATCGCGGCGCACGCCGTCACCCTGGGCGACGCGCCCTACGGCTCGCTCCTGGCCGGGCCGGACGGCGAGATCCTGGCCGAGGCGCACAACACGGTACGGCGGGACGACGACATCAGCGCGCACCCCGAGCTCAAGCTCGCCCGCTGGGCCGCCCGCGAGCTCGACCCGGACGTCGCCGCGCAGACCACGATGTACACCAGTTGCCAGCCCTGCGGCATGTGCACCGGCGGCATCGTCCGCTCCGGGCTCGGGCGGGTCGTGTACGCGCTCTCGACCGAGCAGCTCGTCGAGCTCAACCCGGGGTCGAGCTGGCCGACGGTGGAGCAGGAGGGCCCGGCGCTGTTCGAGGAGGCGCGCCTGCCCATCGAGACCTTCTACCGGCGCTGACCGGCCAGCCGGAGTTCGAGGCCGGCGAAGTACCCGCGGTGGACGGCGACCAGGTCCACCCGCTCCGGATCCAGCAGCCACAGCAGGTGGACGCCCTCCAGGAAGGCGGCGGTCTCCGTCGCCAGCGTCGCGGCGTCCTCGGCCGAGGCCCGCTCGAACAGCGCGGTGAGCCGGTCGCGCAGCACCCGCCCGCGCTCCCGGAACCAGGTGTGCAGCGACCCGCCTGGCTCCAGGTTCTCGGCCAGGAGGCCGGCGTGCAGGGCGGCCAGGTCGCGCGCCTCGGCGGCGGTGTGGGCCGCGTCGCGGACGAACCACTCGACCGCCTGCTCCAGCGTCGGCTCGGCCCCCGGCCAGGCCTCCAGCCGGTCGAGCGCGCGCCGGTCGGCCTCCTCCAGAACGGCCTGGACCAGCCCGTCCTTGCTGCCGAAGTGATGGATCAGCGCCGAGGGGGTCACCCCGGCGCGCTCGGCGACCGCGGCCACGCCCGTGCCGCGCACGCCCTGCCGGGCGAACAGCTCGATCGCCGCGTCGACCATGGCGCGCCGCCGCTCCACGCCGCGCTTCTGCACCTGCCCCTTGACTCCGGCCATGGGAACCAGGGTGCCCGGTGCGGGCGGCGACCTCCAACTCGGAAAACCGGTGGCCGGTCGGTCAGGTCGTCATTATCTTGAACGACCATGCAGGAAAATGACTACCTCTCCGGCGTCGAGCGGCTCGTGCCCGCCGGCGACCTCACGCTCTGGGCCGAAGGCTTCGGCGACCCGCGCGACCCCGCCATCCTCCTGGTGATGGGCGCGGGCGCCCAGGGCGTGCAGTGGAACGACGGGCTCATCGCCCGGCTGGCCGCCGCCGGGCACCACGTGATCCGCTACGACCACCGCGACACCGGCCGCTCCTCCACGGTCGACTTCGCCACCAGCCCGTACACCGTCGCCGACCTGGCCTCCGACGCGCTCGCCGTCCTGGACGCCTTCGCCGTCGAGCGCGCCCACCTCGTCGGCGTCTCCCTGGGCGGCCTGCTGGTCCAGCACCTGGCCCGCACCCACCCGCACCGAGTGCGCACCCAGACCGTCATCTCCTCCACGCCGCTCGGCGCCGACACCGGGGCCGCGGTCGAGCGTGCGCTCGCCGGGCTGGAGCCGCTGCCCGGGATGCTGCCGCCGCCCAGCCTCGCGGTCCTGTCCGCGCTCGCCGCCTCGCTGCCGCCGGCCGGCGCGAGCGCCGCCGACTACCTCGCCGCCCGCCGGCCGCTCTGGCGGGTCCTGCACGGGGGCGTGCTGCCCTTTCCCGAGGAGGAGTACGGCAGGCTGGAGGCGAGGGTGCACGCGCGTGCCCGCGACCTGTCGGCGGCGGTGAACCATTCGCTCGCGGGGGCGGCCGGCTTCGACGCGATGGGCGGGGCCGGCGGCGGGGCGGGTGATCGGCCGCCTGCGCTGGTGATCCACGGGAGCGAGGACCCGATGTTCCCGCCCGAGCACGGCCGGGCCGTCGCTGACGCCCTCCCCGGCGCCACGCTGGTCATGGTCGACGGCATGGGCCACACCCTGCCGGCCTGCCTCGACGGCCTGCTCGCCGAGGCCGTCCTCGACCACATCGGACGCCGCGTCAACGCGGGGTGACCAGCCGCGCCTCGTAGGCGGCGATGACGAGCTGGGCGCGGTCGCGGGCGTTGAGCTTGGCCAGCAGGTGGCCGATGTGCGTCTTCACCGTCCCCGCGCTCACCTGGAGGTGCTCGCAGAGCTCGGCGTTGGACAGGCCGTGCGCGATGAGGGTGAGCACCTCGCGCTCCCGGTCGGTCAGGGTGTCGAGCCCGCGGACCGGCTGCTGGGCCGGGCGCCGGACGAACTCGGCGATGAGCCGGGTGGTGACGGCCGGCGCGAGCAGCGTCTCGCCCGAGGCCACCACCCGGATGCCGTGCAGGAGGTCGTCCGGCGGGGTGTCCTTGAGCAGGAAGCCGCTGGCGCCGGCCCGCAGGGCGGAGTAGACGTACTCGTCGAGGTCGAAGGTGGTCAGGATGAGGACCCGGGTGTCGGCGGCGATCTCCCTGGTGGCGGCGATGCCGTCCATCTCGGGCATGCGGACGTCCATGAGGACCACGTCGGGGGACTCGGTGCGGGTGAGCTCGACCGCCTCGCGTCCGTCGCTCGCCTCGCCGACCACGGTGAGGTCGTCCTCGGAGTCGATGAGCAGGCGGAAGGTGCCGCGCAGGAGGGCCTGGTCGTCGGCGATCAGCACCCGGATCACGGCAACTCCCAGCAGGCGGGGTGGTCGGTCATGGCAGGTCCCAGGAGGTGTGTACGGCGAAGCCGCGGGCGCCGGGGAGCGGGCCGGCCTCGAAGTCGCCGCCGTACTGCAGGGCGCGCTCGCGCATACCCGCCAGCCCATGCCCGCCCGTCGGACCGGGCCGCGTCCGCCGGCGGGCGCCGTCGTCGACGATGGAGATCCGCACCCGTCCATTGTCGGCCGACACCCGGACCTGGCACCGCGCGGGGGCGGCGTGCTTGACGACGTTGGTGATCGCCTCCTGCACGATGCGGTAGACCGCCGGCCCCATGCTCTCGGGCACGCCGCCGTCCACGGACAGCTCCACCCGCACCCCCGCCTCCGCCGCCCGCTCGGCCAGGGACGGCAGGTCGGCCAGCCGGGGGAGCGGCATGGTCTCGGCCTCACTCCCGGGTGCGCGCAACGCGCCGAGGAACTGCCGCATCTCGGTGAGCGAGCCGCGCCCGATCTCCTCGATGGCCACCAGCGCCTTGCGCCCTTCGTCCGGGTGCTTGTCCAGGACCTTGACGGCCACCCCGGCCTTGACGGTGATCAGGCTCAGCGAGTGGGCGACGACGTCGTGCAGCTCGCGGGCGATCCGCAGGCGTTCGTCGGCCGCCGCCTGCTCGGCCTGCCGCCGGGCCTCGCGGGCGGCGAACTCTCGCCGGGTCCGCGCCGCCGTACCGAGGCTCCAGCTCGCGCCGAGGATCAGCCAGCTCGTGGCCAGGACGAACACCGGGTCGGGCCAGCCGTTCGAGGCCGTGGTCCGGCCGGCCGTGGAGAGCAGCAGGGCGCCGCCGTTGCCGAGCAGGCCGGCCGCCAGGGCGATGGCCGAGCGCCGCACCGGACGGCCGGTCGCGACCGGGTAGACGGCCAGCGCGAGGGCCGCGGTCGGCAGCAGCCGGTTGGCCTCCAGCGCGAGGACGGCCAGGCCGATCAGGAGCGCGCCGTAGTAGGCGGGCTCCGGCCAGATCCGGCGCACCGCCACGCTCAGCGCGAGCAGCCAGCAGAGCACGGTCGCCGGGGCGCTCAGGTCCGGCTCCGCCGAGCCGGTCGTGGACACCACCACGAGCAGCACCGCGAGCACGGCATCGGCCAGGATGAGCAGCCACGCGGGAGGCCGCCGGGCGAGCAGGTTCACATCTCGACGTTAGCGAGGAACCGCCCGGGAGGGATCGGCGCGCGGGCCGTCGGACCAGGGTCGTAGACCTGGCTCGGGGGCGCCTGCCGTACGACCGTGGTCCGAGGCCGGAGATCGGATCCGGCTCCGATGTGCCCGGCGGCCCGGTCGCGGATCGTTGGCGGTATGAACCGACCCAGACTCATCGCCCTGGGCGTGGCGGCCTGCCTCGCCGTACCGCTCGGCGGGATCGCGCTGGCCTCGGCGCGGCAGCCGTCCGGCCTGGTGTGGAAGGACTGCGGCGACGGCCTGCGGTGCGCCGAGCTGGTCGTCCCGGTCGACTGGGCCGACCCCGCCGGGCCGCGAACCGCGGTGCACGTGGCCGAACTGCCCGCGACGGGCAAGAGCCGCGGCCCGCTGGTCGTCAACTTCGGCGGCCCGGGCACCAGCACCGCCCTGCTCAGGCGCAAGACCCACGCCGACGCCCAGCCGGAACTGCCGGGCCTGCTCGCCGAGCTGCGGCGCGACTTCGACGTCGTCGCCCTCGACCCGCGCGGCCTGTCCGAGCCCGGCGGCGGCAAGCAGGTGAGCTGCGCCGAACCCGACGCCTCCGTCTACGGCCTGCTGGTGGCCCGGACGAAGCAGGACTGGGACGCGCACGCCGCCAGGAACGCCGCCCACCAGGCGAGCTGCCGCGCGAGCGCCGGATCGGCCTGGCGCGGGCTGACGGCGTGGAACGTCGCCCACGACCTCGACGCCCTGCGCGCCGCGCTCGGCCAGGACAAGCTCGTCTACGCGGGCAACTCCTACGGAACCGTCTACGCGCAGGCCTACCTGGAGCTGTTCCCGGAGCGGGTGGGCCGGATGTCCTTCGACGGCACCGCCGACCACACCCGGCCGGAGTTCGAGCCGTGGGTCCGTGACGCCGCGCTCACCCAGGAACGCCAGCTCACCCGCTTCCGCGACTGGTGCGCCGGCCGTACCGGCTGCGACCTGCGCGGCACGGACGCGGGCCGGGCGTGGGACGAGCTCGTCGCGCGGGCGCGCCGCGCGCCCCTGCCCGCCTCGGCCGGCCGTACGGTCCACGAAGGACAGCTCCACGCCGGCGCGATCAAGGGCCTGAACCCGGCCCGGTGGCCCGAGCTGGCCACCGCCATCCGCAAGGCCCTCGACGGCGACGCCGGCGACTTCCTCGACGAACTGCGCCCCGACGAGGGCGGCGGATCGGTGAGCCAGGACTCGCTGTGCAACGACTTCATGCCCGAGCTCCCGACCTACGAGCAGTTCCAGGGCATCGAGTCCCGGCTCCGGCAGCTCGCGCCGCGGGTCGGCTGGCTCGAAGGCCGTTTCCAGCTCGGCCGGTGCTGGGGACGGAGCGGAGGCGCGGCCTGGGCGCCGCGCCCGCTGCCCGCCCGCGACCTGCCGCCGCTGCTGTTCGTGATCGGCGAGCTCGACAACAACACCAATCACCGCGGCCAGGCGCACGTCGCCGGCCGGCTCCCGGCCGCGCGCGTCCTGTGGCACGGCGACGGGCACGCGGCCTGGGCACGGAACACCTGCCTGCGCCGGCACGTCCACGCCTACCTGACCACGGGCGCGCTGCCCGCCCCGGGCACCCGCTGCCCGGGCGAAGCCATCCGGAAGGTGGGAACATGATCGAGGTCCTCGACCTGACCAAGGTGTACGGCTCCGCCCAGGTGGTGTCCGGCCTGACCTTCCGCGCCGAACCCGGACAGGTCACCGGCTTCCTTGGCCACAACGGCGCCGGCAAGACCACCACCATGCGCATGATCCTCGGCCTCCAGACGCCCACGTCCGGCCGGGCGCTGATCAACGGCGTCCGCAAGCGCGACCTGCGCGACCCCATGCACCAGGTCGGCGCCATGCTCGACGCGACCGAGGTGCAGGGCGGGCGCACCGCCTTCGCCCACCTGCACGCGCTGGCGTACGCCGGCGGCCTGGGACGCCGCCGCGTCGAGACGGTGCTGGAGGAGGTCGGCCTGACCTCGGTCGCGGGCCGGCGCATCGCCGGCTTCTCCCAGGGCATGCGCCAGCGCCTCGGCATCGCGGCGGCCCTGCTCGGCGACCCGGGCGTGCTCATCCTCGACGAGCCGGTGAACGGCCTCGACCCCGACGGCATCCGCTGGCTCAGGACCCTGCTCAAGTCCCTCGCCGCCGAGGGGCGCACGGTCCTGCTGTCGAGCCACTTGATGACCGAGATGTCGCTCACCGCCGATCACCTGGTCATCATCGGCCGGGGCCGGCTGATCGAGGACACCTCGACGGCCGCCCTGCTGGCCCGCCACCAGGGCGGCGTGCTGGTGCGCTCGCCGCAGGCCGGCCGCCTGGCCCGGGCCCTCGAAGCGGCCGGCGCGACCCTCCGCCCGGACCCGGAAGCCGGGGACGGGCTGATGGTGAGCGGGCTGAGCGCGGCCACGATCGGCGACCTCGCCCTGGCCGCCGGGTGCGCGGTGCACGAACTCGTGACCCGCGGCACCTCCCTGGAAGAGGCGTTCATGGAGCTGACCCGATGACCGAGCCTGGAAGACGTCTTCATGGAGCTGACGCGATGATCGACCTCGTCGCCTCGGAGTGGCTGAAGCTGCGGTCGCTCCGGGCCACCTCCTACGTCCTGGCCGCCACGCTCTCGGCCCTCGCGCTCACGGCGTTCTCGGCCTACTCGATCTCCCGCTACTACGACAGCCGCGGCTGGGGCGGCGAACCGGTCGGCACGGGCCTGAGCCTCGGCGCCGACCTGCCGCCGGTGCTGTTCGGCCTGCTGGGCGTCTTCGCCATCTCCGGCGAGTACGCCACCGGCATGATCCGGCTCACCCTCACCACGGTCCGGAGCCGGTGGATGCTGCTGCTGGCCAAGGCCGCCGTGGTGGCCGCCGTCGCCGCCGTCGCGGGCCAGGTGCTGGCGTTCGCCACCTACTTCACCGCGCAGGCCGTCGTCGCCGGGCGGCCGATCGGCGCCTCGCTCGCCGAACCCGGCGCCCTGGCCGAGGTGCTGACCACCGGGGCGGGGGCCGCCGTCGCCGCGGTGCTGGGCCTGACCCTGGCGACGGTGCTGCGCTCGACGCCGGGGGCGCTGCTCGTGCTGGTCGCGCTCCCGCTCGGGCCGCTCGTGCTCGGCCGGTTCCTGCCGGCTCCGTGGAACGACTGGATCGCCTCGCTGACCATCCCGGCGCTGGCGCGGCAACTGGCCGCCGTCCCCGACGCGGGCGCCTTCGGGCCCGCGACCGCCGCGCTCATCCTGGCGGGGTACGGCGCCGCCCTCCTCGCAGCCACCCTGGCGATCAGCCGCCGCGACGCCTGACCCCGGGCGGCCCGCGGTGATCCACAGCGGCGGGGCGCCCGATAGATTCGCTTCTGCGGTACCCCGATGACCGAGGGCGTTTCGAGGAGGACCGATGGCCGACCCGTCCGGCCGGCCTTCGCGCGGCCGAAGGAAGGACGCCGTTGGACCTGCTGGGACGTGAACGGGAGATCACCCAGGTCGAACGCCTGGTGGCGGCGCTGCCCGAGCACGGCGACGCGCTGGTGGTCCGGGGCGAGGCCGGGATCGGCAAGTCGGCGCTTCTCGCCCTGGCACTGGAGCGCGCCCGCGACCACGGCTTCGCGACCGCCGTGGTCGCGGGCGTGCAGAGCGAGACGCACCTGCCCTTCGCCGGGCTGCACCACCTGGTCCAGCCCATGCTGCCCACCGTCACCGAACTGCCCGCCGCCCAGCGCGACGCGCTGCGCAACGCCTTCGGCATGGGCGACGGCCAGGCGCCACAGCCCTTCCTGGTGGCGCTGGCCGTACTGAACCTGCTCGGCGAGGCCGCGGCGGCCACGCCCCTGCTGGTCGTGGTGGAGGACCTGCAGTGGCTGGACCGGCCCACCACCGAGGTGCTCGCCTTCGTCGCCCGGCGGCTGCGGTCGGAGCCGATCGGCATGCTCCTGGCCGTACGCGAGGGACACGCGACCACGTTCGACGACATCGGCCTGCCCGAGCTGACCCTGGGCACGCTCGACCCGGCGGCGGCGGAGGCGCTGCTGGACAGCCAGGCGGCCGAGCTGCCCGCCGGGGTGCGCTGGCGGGTGCTGGCCGAGGCGGCCGGCAACCCGCTGGCCCTGGTGGAGCTGCCGATCGCCCTCGGGCGGGAGCCGGGGCCGCCCACCGGGGAGTTCCTGCCGCTCACCACCCGGCTGGAGCGCTCCTTCGCCACCCGGCTGGCCGAGCTGCCCCGCCGTACCAGGACGTTGCTGCTGGCCTGCGCCGCCAACGACGGTCACGACCTGCGCGAGGCCCTGGCCGCCGCCGGTACGGTCGCCCGCGCCGACCTCTCCCTGGCCGACCTGGCCCCGGCGATCGAGCTCGGCCTGGTGACGCTGCACGATCGCGCCATCCGCTTCCGCCACCCGCTGGTGCGCTCGGCGATCTACCAGAAGGCCGGCCCGCTGGCCCGGCAGGTCATCCACCTGTCGCTGGCCGACGTGCACGCCCCCGACCCCGACCGCCGGGCCTGGCATCGGGCGGCCGCCCTCGACCGGCCCGACGAGAGCGTCGCCGCCGACCTGGAGCAGGTGGCACTGCGGGCGCGGCGGCGCGGCGCGCTCACCGTGGCCATCACCGCGCTGCGCCGCGCGGCGGAGCTCAGCGAGCATCCGGCCGACCGGGCCGTCCGCCTGCTGCGCGCCGCCGAGCTCGCCTTCGAGCTGGGCCGCGGCGAGCTGATCGCCGAGCTGCTCGCCCTGACCGACCCGGCCCAGCTCGGCGACCTCGAACGGGCCCGGCTGGCGTGGCTGAACGAGATGCGCGAGGAGGGCCGCGACGAGGGCCCGCCACGGGTGCGCCGGCTCATCGCGATCGCCGAGACGCTGGCGCACACGCCGGAACAGGACCTGGCGCGCAACTTCGTCCGTGCCGCCGCGCTGCGCTGCTGGTGGCGCGACCCGGGCACCGAGCTCCGCCACCGGGTCATCGCGCTGGCCGAACGGCTGGCCAGGCACGAGGACGACCCCGAGCTGCTGGTGGCGCTGGCCGCCGCGGCGCCGGTGGAACGGGCCGGGGAGCTGATCGGCCGGCTGACCAGGCTGCGCGAGACCCGGCTGGACGGCGCCATGGCCAGGCTGCTGGGCGTGGCCGCCAGCACGATCGGCGCGCACGAGCTGTCGGCCGCCTTCCTCGAGGACTCGATCGGCGAACTGCGCGCCCAGGGCCGGCTGGGCGTGCTGGCGCAGTCGCTGACCTCGCAGATGCTCAACCGCGTCCTGGGCGGCGACTGGCCGAGCGCCATGCTGGTGGCCGAGGAGTGCGAGCGGCTGACCAGGGAGACCCAGCAGCCGCGCTGGCAGTCGGCGGCCCTGTCCGTGCTGGCCATCCTCGCCGGGCTGCGCGGGGACGTCGCCCAGGGACTGGAGCTGGCCGAGCGGAGCGAGCGGGTGCTGGGCAGCGTCATGATCGCCTCCAACCTCGCCCAGGTCCAGTACGCCCGAGGGGTGATCGCGTTGTGCGGCGGGCAGCACGCGACCGCCTTCGCGCACCTGTGGCGGGTGTTCGACCCCGGCGACGCGGCCTACCACCCCATCTGGGGCTCCTGGATGATCAGCGAGCTGGCCGAGGCCGCCGTGCCGGCCGAGCACCGGGACCTGGCCCGCACGGCTCTCGCCGCGCTGGAGGAGATGGGCGCCCAGACACCCTCCCCGTACCTGCACGTCGGCCTGCGGCACGCCAGAGCCGTCCTGGCCGACGACGCCGACGCCGAAGCCCTGTTCAGAGCCGCGTACGACGCGGACCTGTCGGGCTGGCCCACCGCCGCGGCGCGGCTGTCGCTCGCCCACGGCGTCTGGCTGCGCCGCCGGCGGCGGACCGTCGAGGCCAGGGAGCCGCTGCGCACGGCCCGTGACGCCTGCGACAAGCTCGGCCTGCTGGCCTGGGGTGAGAAGGCCCGCGCGGAACTGCGCGCCACCGGCGAGGGCAGCCACCTGCGCGTGCCCAGCACCGCCGAGCGGCTCACCCCGCAGGAGCTGCACATCGCCAAGCTGGCCGCCACCGGCCTGTCCAACCGCGAGATCGGCGAGCAGCTCTACCTGTCCCACCGCACCGTCGGCACCCACCTGCACAACGCCTTCCGCAAGCTGGGCGTCGTCTCCCGCGCCCAGCTCCGCGACGCCCTCTGAACCCTAGGCGGGCTCGTCGTCGGGGTAGAAGCTCAGGCCGGCGTGCTCGGGGTCGGTGTAGACCTTCACCGTGCCGTCCGGGTAGGCCGCGAACGGCAGGACGACGCCGTCCGGGCACGGGTGCAGGAACATCAGCGTCTCGCCGACGACGACGAACGAGCTGGCCTGCGGGGTGGCGTGCTCGGCGCCGTGCGCGGCACGCCACTCCTCGACCCGCTCGGCCGCGCCGGGCCGGCCGGCGACGTCGCCGACCTTGCCGATCAGGTCCTCGACGGCCGGACGGTCCAGGATCTCGATGCTCAGGTAGGACGGCTGTGCCATGGGTGCTCCTCGGCTCGGTCGGTGGTGCGGTCAGTTCTGGATCGCGGCGAAGGCCAGGCAGGCGAGGACGAGCAGCAGCGCGACGGCGACCGTGATCCGGGTCATGTAGGTGTGGCGCATGGTTCC
This sequence comes from Nonomuraea sp. NPDC050310, assembly GCF_040655795.1. NCBI lineage: Bacteria > Bacillati > Actinomycetota > Actinomycetes > Streptosporangiales > Streptosporangiaceae > Nonomuraea > Nonomuraea sp. NPDC050310. The sequence continues at coordinate 51,718 of NZ_JBFAKP010000034.1, forward strand.
CCTCCGGGCTCAGACCCAGGTGAAGCGTTCGGTGTGAATGCGGTCGAGCGGCACGCCCACCTGCGGCAGCGTGGCCTCCATGGCGTCGAGCATGGCGTTCGGGCCGCAGACGAAGTACTGCAGGCGCGGGCCGGCCGCGGGCAGGTGGCGGCGGAGCGTCTCGGCGGTGACGTAGCCGCGTTCGCCGCTCCAGCCGGGCGGCGGCTGCTCCAGGACGTGCACGAGGGTCAGGTTCAACCGGGTGGCCAGCTCGTCGAGCTCCTCGCGGAACGGGATGCTGTCCCAGTCGGGGTGGGCCGACAGCAGCACCACCGGCCGCAGGTCGCCGCGGTCGGCCATGGTGCGGAGCATGCTCAGCGCGGGCACGAGGCCGACGCCGCCGGCGATCAGGCAGAAGCCGGGGCCCTCGTACTGGTCGATCGAGAAGACGCCGTGCGGGCCGTCGACGTAGACGGTCGTGCCCGGCTTCGTCGCGGCGACCGCGGTGGTGAAGTCGCCCAGCGCCTTGACCGCCACGCTCAGCGTGCCGTGCTCCTCGGCGCTGGAGGCCAGCGAGAAGGGGTGCGCGGTCACCGCGAACGGCGAGCCGCCCACGGTGATCCAGGCGAACTGGCCCGGCTCGAAGCGCAGCCCGTCGTGTCCGCGCGGCCGCAGGACCAGGACCGTGATGCGCCCGCGCTCCGCGATCACCCGCTCGACCGACCACGGCCGCCGGCGCAGCCTCAACGGGCGCAGGATCCTGATCCAGAGGAGGAGACCCACGAAGGCCGCGGTCATGAGCGTCCACAGCGCCTTCTTCCACGCGCTGTCGATGTAGTGGTCGACCAGCAATACGTGCACCAGCGCCGCGACGACCGCGAACGTCGCCGTCACCGCGTGCACGACCTGCCAGACCTCGTACGACAGCCGCAACCGCTTGCGCCACACCGACGTCACCGCCAGCGCCAGCAGCGCCACCACCGACAGCACCGCGAAGCGGGCCCGCCACGGCAGCTCGGCGAGCCCGAAGGCGCCGAACACCCCAGGCCCCGACAGCGCCACATGCACCACGACGAAACTCAGCCCGACGTAGCCGATCTGCCGGTGGAACTGCACCACCGCATCCGTGCCGAACGGCTCCGCGACCGCCCGCACCCGCGCCACCAGCGCGAACTCCAACCCCATCAGCGCCAGGCCCACGAACCCGAGGGCCACGGAGAAGTCGGTCCAGAAGCCCTGTCCGGTACGGCTCGCGCCGATCAGCGCGAACGCCAGGGGCGCCACGCACACGCCCACGAACACGCCGATCCACACGATCCCCTGTGCGGCGCTCCTCATCCCGGACGTCGCACCGACCGACAGCCGCGCCTCTGCCCGCAGCACGAATCCAACACCGCTCACACCCCCGTGATGAGCTGCACCAACATGCCCTGCGTACCCGGCGGCCCCACCCCCAAAACGACCTTGAACACCGTCCGGTTAGGCCCAGCGACGCCTCGCCCAGTCCCTGACGGCAGCCGGCCTCGCGCGACCCCCCGAGCCCACCGTGCGACCCCCTGCGCACCCGCTGTTCGGTGGCCCCGAACCCACCGCGCCCGCCGTTCGGTGCCCCCGGACTCACGGTGCGGCCACCGCAGGGTCCTCTCGAGCCCGTCGAGCGGACCCGCCGCGACTGCCGTTCGAACCGGGCGGGGCCGTCGGGCGGTCAGGTCGAGGCCATCCGCACGCCAGCGGCGCCACCCGCGTGCACCTGAGGTGGGTGTCGCCGCTAGCCCCACGAGATCCCCGTCAACCGCCGCCACCGCGGGAGCCCGCCAGCCGCGTTGCCGCGGCCACCCGGTCGGCCCGGCGATCGAGGCGGCCGGGCCGCCGGGTCGGCTCGGCCACCGACCACCCACCCGGCGTTCCCCCACCACGACCGACCTCGTCCAGCCTCGGAAACTGTCGGTGCCACCTGCGAGCATGTCCACCTTGCCGGACAGAACGACGGCCGGTGGACGAGGAGAGGGGCTCCGTGCTCGGATCGCTGCCTACGGCGGCCAGGACGTTGATGTGGGTGCGGATCCTCAACCAGCTCGGCGCCTACGCGCTGTCGTTCCTGGCGGTCCTCGCCGGGCCTGAGCTGGCGCCGGCCGCGCTGGTGCTGTTCGGCGTGATGGCCCTGATCTCACGCTGGACGGGAGCCTTCCTGCTCGACCGGTTCGCACCCCGCGCCGTCCTGGCCGCCGGGCTCGCCGCGACCGGCGTCGCCCTGGCCACCCTGGCCATGGCCCAGGGCCCGGCGCAGGTGCTCGTCGCGGTCGCCCTGGTCGGGCTGGCCTTCGAGATCTACGAGCCGGCCACCCAGGAGGTCCTGGCCCGGGCCAGCTCGGGGGAGCAGCGCCACACGACGTACGCGGTGATGGGCGTGGTGCTGTCGGCGGCCGGAGCGGTCGCGGGGCTGCTGGCCGCGGTGCTGCTGCCCCTGGGGGTGCGCTGGCTGGTGGTGGCCGACGCCCTCACCTGCCTGACCGCCGCCGTCGTGGCCCTGGCCTGCCTGCCCCGCGAACGGCCCGCCGTGGGGCACCTCGAGACCTCCGCGCTGCCGGGTAACAGCCCCGTACCTTCACCTCCACCGTCGACTTCACGCGCATCCTCACCGTCAGCCCAGTCGGCCGCCCGCCAGCACCCTTCACCTGCGGCACAGCGGGACGGCGGGCGGGCCTCGGGGATCGCGGCGGCTCCGTCGCAGCGGTGGCGCCCCTCACTGGGGGCTCGCCTGGGTGGCCGGTGGCGGGTCGCGCGTGGGGTGCGCCAGGGTGCGCGGTGGCGGCCGCCGGGGGTGTTGGTGTGGCTGACGGTGGCGGGGACGGCGTTTGCGGTGGGGTATCTGGCGGTGATGATGTATCTGCCGCTGGCGCTGCTGGAGCGGGGGGTGGCGGCGTGGGTGCCTGGGCTGACGTTGGCGGGTGCGGCGGTGGTGGCGCCGGGGGCGTTGTGGGTGGCTCGGCGGTTCCTCGTCGGGCGGTCGCACGGGGCGATCATCGGTGGCGGCACGGTGTTGCTCGGTGGGTTGGCGGTGGTCATGGGGCTGACCAGCAGTCCGCAGGTCACCATAGCCGCGTATCTGGCCTGCACGGCGGTCAACGGGGTTCTGCTCGGGCGGTGGCAGTCGGTGGTGGCTGATGCGGCGCCGGAGGAGGAGCGACCTCGGTGGTTCGCGTTCCAGGGGTCGTCGTGGGGGCTGGCTCAGCCTGCCGTACCACCGCTGGCCGCGCTGGCCGCGGCGGCGGTCGGCGCGGTCGGGTCCGGGGCGTTTCTGGCGGCGGGGGTGGCGTTCCTGCTGGTGCCGTTCGCGTTGCGACGCACCCAGGGGGTCACCGCCTGACACCGCACCGATGAGTTTGTCCCTCGATGGGAGTCTGCTCACCTGACCAGCCCAAAGAGGGCACAACACACTGGCCTGTCCTATCAAGCTCGCCCCGACGCACCATGAGGGAATCTGTGAACTCCGACAAGAGACTGACCACCACCGGCTCGACGGCAAAGGGCCCCCAGGCTGCGGAGTTGTGGCCGCTGGTCCATGCCGAGCGGGCCGCCCTGGCCGCGGATCTGGCCGGCCTCACCGACGAGCAGTGGGCGACGCCCTCGTGGTGTGAGGGGCTGAGCGTGCGGGAGGTGCTGGCTCACCTGACCGCGGGGGCGAGCCTGACCAGCTTGCGGTGGCTGGCGGGGGTGATCCGGTGCCGGTTCGACTTCGACAAGCAGGTGGCCATGCGGCTGGCCGAGCAACTGGGGGCGAGTCCGGCGGAGACGCTCGCCCGGTTCGCCCGGGTGGTTGAGAGCACGACGAAGCCGCCGCTGCCGGTGATCGCGATGCTGGGTGAGGCGGTCGTGCACGCCGAGGACATCCGGGGGCCGCTGGGGCTGCGGAACGCCTCCCCGATCGGCACGCTCACGCTGGTGGCCGAGTACTACCAGGGGTCGGATCAGGTGGTCGCGGCCCGGAGGCGGATCGCGGGTCTGCGGCTGGCCGCCACCGACGGGCCGTTCGCGACGGGGTCGGGGCCGTTGGTGTCCGGGACCACCCTGGCTCTGATCATGGCGACGACCGGGCGGATGGCCTACTGCGACGAGCTCGAGGGGGACGGGGTGGAGATCCTGCGCGGCCGGCACGCCATGAGGTGACCCCGGCACATCAGGATGTGCGCGCCGCGCGGCCGGCTCGTCCTGAGGTGGGTGGCGTCCGGGCGGCGCCCCTGGGTGGGGGCCGCCCGAGTCCAGGGTCAGTCCTGGTGGGCGCCCGGGACCTGGTCCTTGACCTCGTCGTAGCCGGCCGGTGCGGGCGGCGCGGCCGGGGTGTAGATCACGCGGATCACCCCGGTCGGGAAGGCCTCGGTGGCGGTCACCTTGAGGTGGTACGGCTCCGCGCCCTCGTCGAAGAGCCTGCGCCCCTTGCGGGCGGCCACGGGGTGCACCAGCAGGCGGAGCTCGTCGACCAGCCCGGCGGCCAGGAGCTGCTGCACCACGGAGATGGACCCGGGGATGAGCACGCCCTTCACCCCGGCGTCGGCCCGGAGCGCGGCGGCCGCGTCGAGCAGGTCGCCGTCGATCAGCTCGGAGTTGCGCCAGGTGAACTCCAGCGGCTGCCGCGAGGCGACCACCTTGCGCATGTCCCCGAGCTGCTTGGCGAACGGCGCGTCCTCTCCGCCCCCGGCCTCACGGTCGGGCCACGCGCCGGCGAAGCTGTCGTAGGTCTCGCGCCCGAGCAGCAGCACGTCGGCGGCCTCGTAGTCCTCGGTGACGGCCCGCCCCATGTTCTCGTCGAAGTAGGGGAAGTGCCAGTCCGGGTCGATCTCGGCCACGCCGTCGGCCGAGATGAACAGGGTGGATATGATCTTCGCCATGGCGAGGTCCCTTCAGGTGCGGAAGCGTCGGTGGGCAGACCGGCGCGACGTCCCAAACTAATCGGTCCGCCGCGGATCCACCCACCGCGCCTCACCGCGCCCCTGACCGGGCCCCTGACCGGGCCCCTCACCGGGCCCCTCACCGGCCCAGTTCGTCCCACTCCTGGAGCAGGTGGGCCGTCGCCGCCGCCGGGGCGGTGAACGACCAGCGGCCCGGCGGCAGGGTGAGGGCGCAGCCGCCGTCGGGGAGCCGGGTGGTGGGCAACTGCTCGTTGAGCCCCATCAGGAAGGTGCCGTTGACGGTCATCCCGTCCCACGCGCCCCGCACCGGCAGGACGGCCCGCGCGCTGACGCCCTCGGGGACGGAGAAGGTGAACTGGACGCCGTCGGGTCCGGCCCGCCAGCCCGATTCGACCGGGCCCGAGGCGCTGTCGTAGCGGGCGTGCGCGTGGCGGAGGAGCGGGACGGGGCCGGGGCGCAGGAGCAGTTCGCCGAAGCCGCCGCCGGTCCCGCGCGGGTCGTCGCCCAGGCCCGCGACGTGCCGGAACAGCCAGTCGCCCACGCAGCCGTAGGCATAGTGGTTGAAGGAGTTCATGGCTGGCGTCTGCAGGCCGTAGCGGTGGTGCCAGGCGTCCCAGCGCTCCCACATGGTGCTCGCCCCGGCCCGGAGCTGGTAGCGCCAGGACGGGTAGCCCTCCTGGTTGAAGATCCGGCAGGCCAGGTCGTGGTGGCCGGTCTCGGAGAGCACGGGCAGCAGCAGGGGCGTGCCGACGAAGCCGGTCATGAGCCGGTGCCCGTCGGCGCGCACCAGGTCGGCCAGCGCCTGCGCCGAGGCGGCCCGGTCCTCGGGCGGGATCAGGTCCCAGGCGAGGGCGACGGCGTAGCCGGTCTGCGTCTCGGTGTGCAGCCGCGGCCCGGCGAGGAAGGCCCCCTGGAACGCGCCCGACACCCGGGTGAACGCCTCGCCGTACTCGGGGGCGTGCGGTTCGCCGAGCACGTCGGCCACATGCGCGATCAGCCGGAGGCTGCGGGCGAGGGCGGCGGTGGCGATGAGACTTTTGGGCGTCTCGACGGTGCCGGGGGCCAGCCAGTCGCCCAGGGCCCGGCCCGGCCGCAGGCCGTCCTCGGCCTGGTCGAGGCAGTAGCCGGCCCACCGGCGCATCGGGTCGTAGGCGCGGCGCAGCGTGCGGTCGTCGCCGTAGCGCCGCCACAGCAGCCAGGGCACCTCGACCAGCGCGTCGGACCAGACGGGGGAGTCGTAGCCGTACTCGGGCAGGACCGGCGCGACGTGCGGGACGGCGCCGTCGACCCGCTGCCCGTCGATCAGCGTCGTCACCCAGCCGGACAGGAACGCCTGCGTGTGCCGCAGGAAGCTGAGCGTGGAGCCGAATACGGAGATGTCGGCGGTCCACCCGGTGCGCTCGTCGCGCTGCGGGCAGTCGGTCGGCACGCTCACCAGGTTGCCGTCGGCGGAGGCGCCGATGTTGGCGACGAGCTGCCGCACGGCCGGGTCGCTCACCGTCAGCGAGCCGGTGACGGGCAGCGCGGAGGACAGCAGCATCGCCTCCAGGTCGCCGGGATTCAGCGCGCCTGGCCAGCCGGTGAGCTCGGCGTAGCGGAAGCCGTGCAGGGTGAAGGCGGGCTCGACGACGTGCGAGCCGGGGCCGAGCACGAACTCGTCCCGCTGGTCGGCCGAGCGCAGGTTGTCGGTGTAGAGCCGGCCGGCGGCGGTCAGTTCCTCGCCGTGCCGGACGACGATCCGCACAGGATCGGGCGTCCGCACGCGCAGGCGGAGGCGGCCGACGACGTTGCGGCCGAAGTCGGCGACCTGGACGCCCGGCACGGGCTCGGTCACAGAGACGGCGGGCACCGTGCCGATCACCCGCACCGGGGGAGCGGGGTCGGCCTGCACGAGGATGGGCGGAGCGGGCGCCTCCGTGGCGGTCTCGCCGGTCGATGAGCCGGGCGGGACCTGGACGGTCTCGCCCATGATCAGGTCGGCGCGCGGGCGGCCGAGGTCGTGCCGGGTCCAGGACGGGTCCGTGGCGTACACGCGCCGGACGCCGCCGTCGTCGCGCACGAGCACCTGGGCGCTGACGGCGGGCCGGTCGCCGTAGCGGAACGGCCCGCCTCCGGCGACGTGCCCGGCGTACCAGCCGGGAGCCAGCCACAGCTCCAGCTCGTTCGCGCCGGGGGCGAGCAGGTCGGTGAGCTCCAGCAGCCGGTAGCGCGTCCGGTGCCCGTAGTCGGTCCAGCCCGGCGCCAGCTCCTCCTCGCCGAGCCGTACGCCGTTGAGCAGCACCCGGTAGACGCCCAGTGCGGTGGCGGCCAGCCACGCGCGCCCGGCCGGCCGGGTGAAGGAGCCGCGCAGGCTCACCGCCGCCCGCGGCTCGCCCGCCAGCCACGGCGCGTCCCACTCACCGCGCAGCCCCGTGGTGAACGCGCCGCTCGCCTGCCCCTCCACCTCCCAGGTGTACGGCACCAGCGGTTCCAGCAGCTCATCGGGCACATCCACCGCGTAGGCCCCGGCCGGCACGACCGACCGCCACACCGCACGCCCGTCCGCGGACACCGTGACGGCGGCCTCCTCGGCCACCCGCCCGTCCCACGACAGCCGGGGCGACGGCTCGTCCACGCCGACCGGATCCACCAGCCCGCACGTCAGCCCGGCCCGCGAGGCCCGTACGGCCGGCCGGATGTAGGGCGTCTGCGCGCCCGAGACCTGGACCCCCGAGTTCCGGTTCACGCATCGAGCCCGGTGGTGAAGGCGTTGTGCAGGCCGTCGAGGTCGACGCCGAACACGCTCGGCGCCATGACGTTGATCAGCAGCACGAAGCACGCGTCCTGCTCCGGGTACATCCACCACTGGCAGCCCGAGGCCCCGCCGTGCCCGTACAGCCGCCGCTCCAGCAGCCCCGGCGCCGAGTGGCGCAGGTTCCAGGTGAGCCCCCAGTCCTGGCCGGCGTTGACCGGATCGGGCTGGAGCTTGACCAGGCCGGTGGTCTGCGGCGTGGTCATGGCGGCCAGCGTGGTCGGGTGGACGAGCGCGCGGTCGCCGCGCAGCAGCGCGGAGCCCAGGGCCAGCAGGTCCTCGGCGCGGGAGAACAGCGCCCCGGCCGGGTGGCGGAGCCCGACGAACTTCGCGAAGTCGAAGCCGGGCCCGAGCAGGTCGAGGTGGTGCACCTCGGCCGCGTCGCAGGCCGGGTCGAAGGTGATCCGGCCGCCGCCCGGCACCAGGGTGTTCAGGTCGGAGTCGAGGAGTTCGGCCAGGCTGTGCCCGGTGACGTCGCGGAGCATCTCCTCGATGCCGGCGAAGGCCAGGTTGCAGTACTGGCTGAGGGTGCCCGCCTCGAACATCGACGGCGCGGTGACCAGGTGCTCCACCAGGTCGTCGGGGGTGAGCGTCTGCTCGGCGATGCCGCTGGTGTGGGTGAGCAGGTGCCAGAGCGTCACGTCGGGCCGGGGGAAGCGCGGCAGGACCTCACGCAGCGGGCGGCGCAGCGACAGCAGCCCGCGCTCGACCTGGCGCAGGGCCAGCAGCCCGGTCAGCGGCTTGGTCACCGAGAACAGCGCGAAGTGGTCGTCGGCCCTGGTCGCCCGGCCGTCGTGGGTGCCGAAGGACTCCAGCACCTCGATCCCGCCGGAGGTGGCGGCGCCGAACACCGCGCACGGCAGCCGCCCCTCCTTGATCTCGCGCCTGACCCAGTCGAGCGCGATGTGGTGAGTGGTCATCCCTTGAGAGCACCTTCCGTGAGACCGGCCAGGACGCGCTTCTGCGCGACGACGTACACCGCCACCAGGGGCAGCGTGGTGAGCAGGACGTGGGCGAAGACGAGGTTCCAGTTCAGGCTCTGCAGGGTGCCGGAGGCGAACTGGAACAGGCTCAGCGGCAGCGTGGCGTTCGCGCTGCCCTGGAGCAGGAAGAGGGCGAAGAAGAAGTCGTTCCAGACGTTGATGATCAGGATCACGCCGCCGACGAACAGCACCGGCCGCAGCAGCGGCAGCAGGACGCGGACGAAGATCTGCGCGCGGGAGGCGCCGTCGATGGCGGCGGCGTCCTCCAGGTCGCGCGGGAAGGCCCGGACGAACCCGGTCGCCAGGAAGATCACGACGCCGAGGCGGCAGCCGGTCATCGTCAGCACGTAGCCGAGCGAGCCGCCGTCCAGGGACAGGGCGCGCAGCAGGTAGACGGTCGGGATGATGGACGGCGGCAGCAGGATGGACAGGCCCATCACGAAGTAGGCCGCCTGGAGCCAGCGCGAGCGGCTGCGCCCGAAGGCCCACGCCGCCGCCGCGCCGAGCAGTACCACGGCCAGCACGATCGGCACGGTCACCTTGAGGCTGTTGAGCAGCCCCACCAGGTAGCCGCCCCGGTCCAGGACGATGCCGTAGTTCTCGGCGATCGCCCACGTCCTGGGCAGGCCGAGCCCGAGTTCCGCGGCCTCGCCCGCGGGCTTGAAGGAGTTGACGACCACGAGCCAGACGGGCACGAGCACCCACGGGATCGCGAACAGCGTCAGCGCGATGTACTTCACGGCCGTTCTCATCCGGCCACCTCCCGGCGCCGCAGCCACCACACCAGGGGCACGGCGGTGACGATCACCAGCAGGGTCACGGTGAAGCCCAGCGCGCTGGCCGAGCCGAAGAAGCCCTGGCCCCACTGCTGGCGCATCACCACGTTCAGCGCCCGCGTGTGGTCGCCGGGCCCGCCGCCGGTGGTGGCGGCGATCACGTCGTAGGCGCTGAGCGCGCCGACCAGCGTGACCGCGACGTTGAAGGTCAGCGCGGGGGCGAGCATCGGGAAGACCACCCGGCGGAACCGGGTCCACGGCCCGGCCCCGTCCACCGTCGCCGACTCCAGCAGCGACTTGGGGATGGAGTTGAGGCCGGCGATGTAGACCAGGGTGATCAGCCCGCTCCACTTCCAGGCGTCGATGAAGGCGACCACCACCAGCGCGGTGGCCGGTTCGCCGAGCCAGGCCCAGTCGAGGCCGAGGAAGGAGTTGACCGCCCCGTCGGGGGCCAGCAGCCCTCGCCAGATGTAGCCGGCGGCCAGCGGCGAGATGAGCGTCGGCAGGAAGAACGCCGAGCGGAAGATCGTGTTGATCCGGCTGGTCCGCTGCAGGGCCAGGGCCAGCGAGAGGCTGACGGTGTTCTGGATCGCCATGCACAGGATCGCGTAGGTCACGGTCACGGTGACCGCGTTGGCCAGCAGGTCCTGGTCGATCAGCGTGCGGACGTTCTCCAGCCCGTTCCAGGTGATCTCGGCGCGGAAGCTGGTCCACGAGGAGAAGGCGAAGCGGACGTTGAGCAGGAACGGGGCGACGAAGAAGACCGCGACCAGCACGATCGCGGGCAGCGCCCACACCAGCCAGCCCGCCCGGTTCCGCATCACCATCCGGGCAGCCCTGCCGCCTTGGCCGCCTGCTCGACCTGGCCCTGGAGCTGGGTGGCCGCCTTCTGCGGGTCCTTCTGCCCGGCGATCAGCTCGGACATGAGCTGGGCGAGGCCGCCCATGCCGGGGATGTCGGAGTTGAAGGCGATGACCGCGCCGCCGTCGTAGGCCTTCTTGACGTCCTGCAGCACGGAGGAGACGCCCTCGGGATCGGGCACGTCCTTGAACACCGGGAAGGTCTTGGCCGCGGTGATGTACTCGGCGTAGGCCGGGCCGGTCATGAAGCGCACGAAGTCGAGCGCCGCCTTCTCGCGGGCCGCGTCGCCGGTCTTGGGCAGGTAGAAGGTGCCGATCGGGCCGGGCGCGTAGGTGACCAGCGGCTTGTCGCTGGACAGGCCGACGAAGCCGACCGTCTCGTCCACCTTCTTCTGGTCGCCGCCCGCCGCGGCGAGCAGGGCGGGGAGCATGTCGGAGTGCTGGGCGACCATGGCCGCCTCGCCGCTGACGAGGGCCTTCATGGAGTCCTCGAACTTGGCGGTGACGATGTCCTTGTTGAAGCAGCCGTCGGCCTTGAGCTTGGCGTAGGCGGTCAGGCCGGCGACGAAGGGGGAGCCGGGGTCGGCCAGCGTGCTGGTGTGGCCGGCGATGGCCTTGCCGTACGCGTTGGCCTGGTTGGCGCCGGCCAGGTAGAGGATGGGCAGGATCTGCGTGGGCCAGATCGAGCCGCCCGCCTCGAAGACCGGCGTCACGCCCGAGGACTTGAGCGTGGCGCACGCCGTGGACAGGTCGGCGAAGGTCTTCGGCGGCTCGGGCAGCAGCTTCTTGTTGTAGTAGAGGCCGAAGACCTGGGGGAAGCCGGTGATCGCGGCGTAGACCTTGCCGTTGACCGCGCCGGCGGCCTGGTAGAGGTCGCCGGACCTGGCGATGTAGGCCTCGCCGGTCAGCTCGCGCAGGTTCTGGGCGGGGTTGAGGGCCAGTAGGCCGCTAACGGTGGCGTGGTACTCCAGGATGTCCGGGCGCTCGCCGGTGGCCCACTTGGTCTGGGTGGTGTCCTCGAAACCGTCGGACGGGATCGCGACGAGCTCGATCTTGTGGCCGGACTGCTTCTCGAACTTCTTGTACATCTCCAGCAGCGGCGCGGGGTCCGCGCTGTTGTGCCAGAGGGTCAGCTTGACCTGGCCGGCCGCCTCCGGGGCGGAGGATCCGCAGCCGGAGAGGGACAGGGCGAGGACGGCGCCGATCGCCGCGCCGAGTAGACGGGTTGGTGCGCTCACGGCCCGTCCTCCTGTTCTGTGAAGGAAAATGTGTGTAGAACGTTCTCCATAGATGCGGCAGATGTCAAGGGGTAGATCTGCGAACCCCAGCCGAGCTAGCCTCTCCTCTGGACAACGTTCTACGCGAAGGATGGCTTGTGAGGAGCGGACGGGTGACGATCGCCGATGTGGCCAGGCGGGCCGGGGTCTCCACGGCAGCCGTGTCCAAGGTGGTGCGGGGCGCCTACGGGGTGAGCGCCGAGATGCAGGCCAAAGTGTCGCAGGCCATCGACGAGCTGGGCTACCGCCCGCACGCCGCGGCCCGCGCCCTGCGCGGCCGCACCTACACCCTCGGCGTCATGCTCTCCGACACCCGCAACCCGTTCTTCCCCGACATCATCGAGGGCGTCACCGGCCAGCTCGGCGACACCGAGTACCAGGTGCTCCTCGGTCCCGGCGGGATCGAGCCCAGGACGCAGGCCAGGATGACCGACGCCATGATCGACCGGAGCATGGACGGGCTCATCCTGATCTCGCCGGTCATGACGGACGCCGAGCTTGCCGCCATCGCGGCGGCCACCCCGGTCGTCGTGGTGGGCCGGCACGGCGGCGCCTCGGCCTACGACTCGGTCGTGGACGACGACGTGATGGGCGCCAGGCTCGTGGTCGACCACCTGGCCGGCCTCGGGCACACCCGCATCGCGCACATCACCCACCTGGAGCGGGCCCGCGCCCAGGGACTGCCGCACACCGTGCGCGCCGAAGGCTACCGCCAGGCGATGCGCGCCCACGGGCTCACCGGCGACGTGCTGGCCACCTCCTTCACCGAGGAGGGCGGCTACGAGGGCGCGCGCGAGCTGCTCGCGCG
>NZ_JBFAKP010000035.1:0-61596 GCF_040655795.1 Nonomuraea sp. NPDC050310
CTCGTGCAGGGGTGTGGGCCCGGCTGCACCAGGCTGTGCTCGACAAGCTCGCTGTGGCCGGCCTGCTCGACCTGTCCAGGGTGGTGCTGGACTCGGCCCATGTGCGGGCGAAAAGGGGGTCCTGTCCGACCGGGCCGGGCTGCCCCTCGTGGTCGGTGTCTCATCTGGTAACACCCATGACGGCGAGGCCCTGAAGCCCGTGGTGACCGAGCTCCACATGAGACGCGACCCGCGCCATGGCCGGTTCATCAAGCCCGGCAAGGTCCACGCGGATAAGGCTTACGACCGCGACGATCTGCGACGATGGCTGCGCGGCCGGCGCATCGCCGTGCGTATCGCCCGCCGCGGGATCGAGTCCAGCCAGCGATTGGGGCGGCACCGCTGGGTGATCGAACGGACGATGTCCTGGCTGGCCGGCTATCGCCGGCTCACTATCCGCTACGAACGCTACTCCGGCAACTACCTGGCCTTTCTCGGCCTCGCCGCGGCAATGTGCTGTTACAAGCGGCTCATCCGGCTCACCACATAGGACACGGTCTAAGGTGGCGCGGCGGTAAGCCCACGAGGGAGCCGCCAAGCTATGGATACTCTTCAACTTCGCATGCAGGGTGCCATTGTTCTTCATGGTTAGAACGATGGCTCGTTGCAAGTGCGCACCTGGGTCCGAGGACGGCGGCGCGGCCGAGAGGCTGGCTACGGCGGCCTTGAGGAATCCGGACAATTGGGTAGCTCTTTTGCCCGTCTCCCTCGTGGCGTTCGCCTAGATCGCTGATGTGGAATTCGGTGATCGACTGCGGACGTGACGAAGGGCGTCCATGGTCAGTGTGTGAAGACAGACCTAGACGCCCTTCTGACCGCACTCTACGTCCATCTGGACGATCACGTGATGCCTTCTCGGGGACGGCCTCGCGGGAGAGGCCGTCCACCGGTGCTGACCTCGGCCGAGGCGGTGGTCGTGGCGGTGGCCCAGGTGCTGCTGCGATGTGATCAGGAGCGTCGCTGGTTACGGACAGCGGCGGCCCGGATCGGCCATCTGTTCCCGCGCCTGCCCTCCCAGGCTGTCTACAACCGGCAGCTGCGACAGCTGGGGCCGGCCATGTCGGCGGCGGCGTTGTGGCTGGCCCGACAGGTCCCGACCTGGCACGAACCGCTCAGGCTGATGGACGGCACCGCGGTGCGGTGCGGCGCCTCACGGGTGACGGTCAACCGCTCCAGCCTGGGCGAGATCGCCGGCTACGGCATGGACAAGTCCCATCACGCCTTCCACTGGGGTGCCAAGCTGATGCTCATCACCACCGCCGACGGCGCGGTGACCGGCTTCAGCCTGGCCCACCCCAAAGAGCTCGATGAACGCAAGCAGGCTCTGCACCTGCTGCACGCCCACCAGATCGCCCCCGGGCCATGCCCGATCGTGTGCGACAAAGGGTTCGCCGGCGCCGGTATCGAGAAAGCCGCCGCCGACCTGGGCCACCCCCTGATCCGGCCAGCCCGCGACGACGAGCCCGCACCTGCCCTGCCATTCCCCGGCTGGCTGCGCCAGCGCATCGAAGCGATCATCTGGACCCTGAAGAACCAGCTTGGCCTCGAACGCCACAACGCCCGCCACACCGACGGCCTCTGGGCACGCATCAGCCAGCGCATCCTCGCCCTCAACGCCGTCATCTGGCACAACTGGAACATCGGCGCACCCGTGAACGGTCCCTGACCGCCTACGACCACTAACCCAAATTCCACATCAACGATCTAGCACCGGTTCGGCCGCTTCAAAGAGGTAACCGGCCGAGACGTGCGCGCCCCGGCCGACGCCGTCGTGGTCGCGCTCACGCTCGCCCTCCGCGCCGCCACCCTCCTCCGACCTCGCCGCTCACGAGCCTGATGCGAGCCGCCTCCGTGCCGTGACCGCATTCGCGCTCGCTGCTGTTGCCCATTCGGCTGTCCCGATCAGCGCGACGACGCCCCTGGCCTGTAAACAGTCGGGGTGTCCTGGGTTCATCACTCGGGATTCCTATCTCGATGGCGTTGGATGTTGCTCAGCACGTACGCGGCAACATGGCAGAACTTTCGCCTACATTCCTCTCTACCGGCAGGGGTAGGGGCGGGTGGTACTCCGTGATATCACCTCACTTTCGCTACAGAGTGTGATCGTCCACGAGTTCGTCCACGGACGTGTGCGCTCCCTATGCGCGCAGACATGCGTGCGGGTGTGGACGTGGACGATTACAGATCGTGGCGATCAGGGAGAGAACGCCAGCGTCCCCGTGTTACTTGCGAGGCGCGGTCGTACCGGACATGTTCTCGGAGGCGGGCATACACCCAGGAGCGGCCCATGTCGGTGGACCGGATCAGGTCATCGACGGATATACCTTCGGGCGGGGCATCGGCGAGCGCCTCGGCGAGTGCGATCTCAGGGTCGTGGACAGCGTTGTGGTGGGCGGTGTGGGCTCGGTTAGAGGTTGCCCTGTCTGCGGGCTGCATGCGGCTCTGGGCGCGCTCTGCGGCGTTCTCCAGGGCGGCTACAGAGACCGCATCGAGGGATGGACGGTCGGGCACGTGGCGGGCGGCGGTTACTTGCACCGTGGTGTCGTCGAGCAGGTAGGTACGGGCACGACGGGGAGCGTCGTTTTCGGGGGAGGAGAGGAAGAACTTGCCGGGGGCATCGAGGCGGTGGGCATGCCATCCGGCCTTCAGCATGCCCTGTCCCAAGATGAGATCGACGTCGCGTTGTTCACGCACGCGAAAGGACAGGCGGACATCCATCTGTGAACGGACCGCGCCCTTGCCCATGGCTTTTTGGGAGGGGCGTTGGGTGGCGGCGATCAACTGCACGGCGACGGCACGCCCGCGTCGCGCAACGGAGTCAGCGTGCCGCACGGCATTGGGGGCGTCATCGACGAGTTCGGCGTACTCGTCGATCAGCACCACTAGGGCGGGCATGCGCGGAGTGGGGTCCCACAGCCGTACGCCCTGCTGGGCCAGATGGTCGGCGCGGGCGTCGAGGATGACGACGGCATCGGCTAGCAGCGCTTCGGCTTCCTGCGGGGTGGTGGCCAGTCTGCCGAGACACGACGCCCACGGGCGTAGTTCCATCCCGCCCTTGAGATCGACGCCCCAGACGATCACGTCGGGGCAGGCGGTGAGATCGCCTAACAGGACGTTCACACCGCCGCTCTTGCCCCCGCCGGCTACCCCACCGATCAAGGCGTGACGGTGTAGCAGGGGGACGCGCACGGGGCTGCCATCCTCGAAGAGCCCCAGTTTGGCGGGTTGGGCTACTGAGGTGATCGCAGGGCCTGGCCAGTTGATGGCGCCCGCGTGCGGGTCGGTTTCGATCACGCGGACATCGGCGCGGTGAGCGTGCTTAGTGGGAACGGGCTGGATACGCACCGCTCCTCGCCGTGAGCCGAGAGCGGATTCCAGGGCGGGGGTGCGGCTGATCGCGTCTTCCACGGTTTGGCCGCGCCCCAGGGCGAGCCGGAACCGGTAGCCCCATAGATCGACGATCGCCGATTGCACACGTGACCCGGCTAGGCCGACCGCGTCGGCGATCTCAGGCCATGCGGCCAGGGTCCGCTCGACGCGGACTCGGGCGCGGCGTCGGCGGTGTGCCCACCAGGGCAGGGCGAGCAGCGCCCCGCCCACCGTCAGCACGGCGGGCAGGGGCGTGGTGAGCGGCCCTGCGAAGGTAGCGGCTGTGACCCAGCATCCGAGGAACAAGCAGGTCACAGTGGCATATCCGCGCTCGATGGGGCGGGTCAGGTTGACCCAACTGCCCAGGAGCGCGATCGCCCCCGCGATCGCGCCGGTGAGCAGGAGGACGGTCGGCCACCAGGTTGGCCAGTAGTGGCGCATGAGTGCGCCCGCGAGCAGCGTGAGCAGAGCCAGGGTGATGGGGGCAAGTTCGGAACGGTAGCGCCACAGCTGGCGCCCGATGCTGGTGATGATCAGCGGGGCCAGGCCCAGATCATCAGTCATGGGGGCGATGGGCTGGATGCCGAGGCGTCGCATGCGGCTGGCGTTGCGTCGCATCTGGTGGCGGGTGACGCGATGCCTATTCAAGGGCATCGCCCGCCAGGGATTCGAGTTCGTCTCGCAGGTAGTAGTGGGGTTCAGGTTCTCCGTCCTGATGGGCGGCGAGCGTTGCGCGCATGGCGGCGATCAGGTTGGCACGCTGAAGTCGGAGGTCTGCCAGGTCGGTGCATAGGTATGGGGTGTCGGCCAGGGCGGCGAAGATGTGCCGCCAGATCCCGTCAAGGGCGGGGGCGGACTTGGCGAACACGGCGAGCAGGCGGATGGCGTTGTCGTGGCGGCTGGTGACTCCTCGAAGATCGAGAATCGGACGGGGGTCAGGCTGGGTCATATGCACATCACCTCCAATCGGTCGGGCGACAGCTCATCGGCTGGTGAGCCAGGACAGGGATGCGTCGAGAGCGCGTTGAATGTGCGGGGCCACGGTGGTAGTGGCGAGCAGGAAGCCGAGGAGTGCGGCGGCGACGGCATGCCATACGCGCATCCTCAGGTAGCGAACGGCCACGAACACGAAGGCGGCGATGAGCACCACGAGCGGGATTGTCACGGTCATAGGGCGGATCACCTCCTAGGCATAGATGACGTCGTTGGTCGCCTTGCGGCGGTTCCATCGGTAGCGGTTGCGGCACTTCACGCACCACGAACGGGCGGGGAGACTGGCGGCACCGCAGGGGCAGCCAGCGGTCAGGAAGCGGGGGATCTCACGCAGCGGGGATCACCTCCTTCCGGTGGGGTGGTGAGCGTGGGTGCCTAGTAAGCGGCGGGCAAGCAACTCATCAGGACGGTCGGGTATGTGGGCGAGGGAACCGCGTGAGTCTTCGCGACGGATCGCCAGAACCAGGAGAGCGAAGAGGCCAAGTGCGGCGATGAGCAGGAACAGCCCTGCCACGATGATCAGCAGTGGCACAGTCATCACGCGCCCCCCTGCGCGGGCGGGCTGGTGGCCGAGATCACTCGGTAGCTGACGTGCCCGATCATGTGCGTAGCGGTGTAGTGGCCGCTGCGCTCGTTCAGGCGGACGCCCAGTTGGGCGGCAATTCGGCGAACTTCCGCCACAGCGTCAGCGTCAGCCGGCGCTTCATGGCGCGGGAAGACCATGACGTCTACGTGGCGCGGCGTAGGCAGTTCCGGGTGGCTCTCCAGGAAGTCGGCCAAGCTGCGCAGATCCTCGACGATCTCGCGGCGGCGACTCCCATCGCTGTACTTGTAGGGGTATGGCGTCGATTCAGTCATAGAGCATCCCTCCTTTGGTCGGGGCAGTTCTCCAGGAGATCGGCAGCGACATGGAGCGCCACGCCAACGAGCAGCAGCCCAGATGCGGCAAGCTCGGGCAGCCATCCGTCAGGGAGGTTGTCCAGGCAGTCAGCCAGCAGTCGGATTCCCGTGGTCAGGCGACCTTGGGATGTGCTCGCGAGGCCGATCATCGGAAGTTCCTCCCTTCGTCGCGGTGCCGTACAGGGGGTGCTACACGAAGGACCGTACAGTCCCCCCTGCACGAACGTCAAGGGGGGGCTAGACGGCATGCCGTCTAGCCCCCCCTGGATGCAGCGCGTAGGGTTGCGTCATGGGCAAGGAGAGTGCGGCCAAGCCAGTCGCTGACTCTGTGAGCGATATTGAGCGCGCTTTCGATGCCGCAACGGCCGCGATTAGGGCCGAATCGGACGCTGGTCGGGCATACGAAGGCGCTACAGAACTCGTAGAGACGTTGAGGCGACTCTTCGAGAAGTCTGCTGATCTCCGAGCGGAATCGGCGGCACGCATTTTTGATACCGAGCAGATGTCTTTGGCCGTCCTGGCCGACCGTATCGGCGTGTCAAAGGCGCGAGCGGCTCAGCTCATCAAGACCGCAAAGAGCGCGACAGAGTCGCAGCGTGATGCAACAACGGAGGATCCCAAGTGAGCGAGCGCACAGAAGTATTAATCGAGGTTTGGCCAGTGTCCGCCGACGGTGCAGGGATCTGGCTGATCAGCGGTGGGGATGCATGGCGTTCCAGTGCTGTGACGCAAGATTCCGATCCACACACAACGGTCGTAGATCTTCTGGCGGCTCATGGCGTCAGTACTGCAAGGCTTTTGCACTCCACTTCGTGGAGAGCCGAACAAACGGCAGTCGTCCTCACGTATGTCGCGGTCATCGACGCCGGCGAGTATGTAAGGGATCACTGGAAGGACGCCAAGCCGATCAGTGCAGCCCTGTCGGACGCGGTCGGCAAGCCGTTCGCTGTGCTCGCCACAGAAGCACCTGTTCCCCGGCACATCGACGTGCTTCTGCACGGAATACGACACTTGCATTTTCTCTGTCAGACCGATTCATCAACACAGGAAGCCCTTACCAGGGAGTGGTCGGCACATCTGGCCGCATTCCGGCCAGCGCTGGCAGGAATGTACGACCACAAGACCGGAGTAGAGCCAATCACCCTGCCTGGTCAGCAAGTTTACGAATAATCGACTCCGAAAGAGCCCGAGAATTATGCACGAAGAAACTCGACAGCAGCGGCAAGCTCAGCGGCGCGCATACGAGCTGCTCGGACAGCTCATAGAGCGCGGGGAACGCGAAAATCTCCCGGTAATCACTTGGGTGTTGGCTAGTGCCAACACCCAAGCCATACTGACCGGCGATTGTGAAGCAGCTGACCCTATCCAGCGTCAAGCCGACTTTGAGGCGTGGAAAAAATCCCTTGGAGCAGAAGCATGGCCAAACGGAATTAGGAGTGAGGCCGGCATTCGCCTGAGCGCGTCCACGGTAGACCCCAGCGAAGAGGTCACCATCACTCTGTCCGCATTCATCGCCAACGACGAAATGTGAATGAGGGTCGACTAATCAGTGTCCTGGGGGTCGCCGAAGATCAGCTCTACTCGGTCGCCCCGCAGGATTCTCCGATGCATGCGCGGACCTGGCGCGACTTCAAAGACCGGGACACCTTCCGGCACGCCGCCGAACTCTCTGAGCTCCTCAGGTGTAGCTAGGTCTCGTCGCTCTTCAGGGGTGGGCATACGCGTCACAGCTCGCGCCCCGCTCGGGACGCTGTAGGGCTCACGTGAGGGCTTATCGACCACCCTGGACCCCCGCTTGCGCACCGTGGTGATTCGCCCCTCGGCGCGCAGTAGAGCCAGGGCGTCGCGGACCGTGTCCCGACCCACCTCGTAAATCTGTGTCAACTGAGTCTCGGAAGGCAGCCATGCGCCCGGCCGGTAGCGGCCGGAGTTGATGTCGGCACGGATTGCGTCCGCAACCTGCCGAGTCACCGGAACGCCAGAGCTGTAGTCGATCACACCACATAAGTGTCATGCAGCCATGTTGCCATGTGTCTTGTGGCCATGAGGCCCTAGACGTAACCTGGGGAAAGGCGATACCCGCTCATCGTTTAGATGTATCGGTGATCGCTAGGAGACCAGCCGCAACAGCTCTAGGTGAGGGACAGATGGCACCCCAGCTCGACCCCCGTGGTCAGGCCCTTTGGTGCGCCTACCGCAAGGCCGCTAGTGCGATCCGGAGCCTTGAGGATCAAGAGTTGGCCTACGAAAGCGCTACTCAACTGGCCGACAGGCTGCGAGACATGGCCGACCAGGCAGCTCGCATTCGTGCTGCCTCCGCAGCTCGAATCCAGCAGGCGGAAGGTCTCTCACTGATGCAGCTTGCCGAGCGCCTTGGACTGTCCAAAGCGCGGGCTAGTCAGCTCGTTCAAGCGGCCCGCACTGACCAGGGGGAGAGGAGTGACACCGGCGACGTGTCTTCAGCTTGACGTCCCTCGCACACCGGAGGACGCCCAACAAGGGCGAGCCCGTCAACGGCGATGAACGCGCCGGACGGGCTCTTGATTGCACACGGGAGGTGCAACCCATGGAGAACTCTAGAAGCCTCCGCTCTAGAGACGCCAGCACAGGTAGCGGTGTGGCTAGCAGCCAACTGCCGCCGAGCGGCTTAACCGTCATCGGACCCGAGGCTTACGCCATGAGACTGAGCGGGGCATTGGCCGAGTTCGACATCTCCGCGGATGTCAACGGCGGTCACGGCCTCGCGGTGGTGCCGGTATGGGCGGATCTGACGGTCTGGTGTGACCTGCAGTGGTTCTGGTGGCGGACCGGCTTGAACAGCCACACTCATCGCCCCGTCTACGCCTACCACCCCGTCACCGACGTGACCCGCGCTGCCCGCAGGGTCGCGTTCTCCTACGCGGACTTGCGGGCAGCCAATGGGCCTCACAACGAAGAACGATGCACCGGGGAGCCGGTGTGAAGCCGGAAGCGGCGGCCACGCTCCCGAGTCTTCGCGTGCCGTACGTGATCGCCTACAGTGGCGAGCTGGTGTCCGATCCGATTCACTTCGTCAAGGACTACCGGCCCTTCGCAGATGTGAAGCTCAGCTACGCCGAACCCCGGCCCGGCGACTACGCCTATGGCGTTCTGCGCGCCCGTGCACGGATGAATCGCCAGGGCAAGCCCGAGTGGCGCAAGCTCAACCCACGTCGGCAATGGCGATGCATGGACAAGCTGTGGTGCCAGGTGTGCGGCAAGCCCGCCACCGACCAGTACGGACGCATCCCGTGGATCCTGACAGAGACGGTGTTCCGCTGGGACGAGCAGGATACGGCCATCACCAGCGCCCCGCCCACCTGCTGGGCATGCATTCCCGAATCTCTCACGTCCTGCCCCCGTCTCCGGACGTCCTCAGTCGTGTACACGGCAGGTTACGCCCTACCGGTCGGTGTACTCGGACAAATCTATGACGCCCTGTTCAACGGCGAGGTGATCCCGACCGAGCATCGCAATGTGGAGGTGCGGTTAAAGGACCAACGGCTTCTTTCCAGAGTGCTGGCCCATCAGCTCATCGTGCGAGTCTTCGACCTGCAAGCGGTCAGCCTCACGAGGTAGAGCACAGCAGTAGGCACGAATGCTCTGGCAGACCACGGGTGCCAGGGCATTCGTGCGTGGGACCTGTCAGGCAACGTCCCTTGACTCACCTAGACCAAATGGGACATCAGTGATGCGTGGTGATCGATGCCCTCCGGCCCGTCTGGGTCGGCGTGCACTGTGGCCGCGCGAAGCCGGGGGAGGTCATGAATCAACTTGTGCTCGGCTTCCACTGCGACCGCGTGAGCCTCGATGAGGGTGAGGCGGTGACTCACGACGATGTCTACCTCAGCCCGCAGGGCATGACCGATCCAGCGCAGTCGTACCGAGCCAACCTGCTCCACGCCGGGAACTGTCCGCAAGATGCCTTCTGCCCGGTCCACGATCGCGGGGTCCACCGCGTCCATCAACCGGTGGTAGATCTCCCGCGCAGCGTCTCTCAATACGAACAGAATCGCGGTCGTAATCAGCAATCCGACGATGGGGTCAGCGATCGGGAACCCAACTGCAGCACCCGCTGCCCCAACGAGGACTGCCAATGAGGTGAAGCCATCTGTACGGGCATGAAGGCCGTCTGCCACCAGAGCAGCCGAACCGATCTCCCTGCCTACCCTGATCCGATAGCGGGCAACCAGTTCATTGCCGAGAAAGCCCACCAGTCCAGCAGCGGCTACCCAACCGAGAGCTTGGATGTCGTGCGGGTTGATCAGGCGCTTGACCGCCTCGTAGCCGGCCAGGCCGGCTGAGGCTGCGATCAGGATGACAATGACGATGCCCGCCAGGTCTTCGGCTCTGCCGTACCCGTAGGTGAAACGGCGGGTCGCCGCCCGCCGACCCACCCAGAAGGCGAGCGCTAGCGGCACCGCTGTCAGTGCGTCGGCGAAGTTGTGCAGCGTATCGCCCAGGAGCGCGACTGAGCCGGAGAAGGCGACGATGATGGCTTGCGCTACAGCCGTCACCATGAGGGCGGCGAACGAGAGCGCCAGTACTCTCATGCCTCGGCTGCTCGACTCCAGGGCCTCATCGGTCTTGTCAGCGCTGTCGTGGCTGTGCGGGACAAAGACGTCCTTCAGCGTGTGCAGCAGTCTTTTGCGCACGCGCAGCGCGCTCTCGCGCTCATGCTCATGCTCGTGCTCGTGCTCGTGCTCGTGCTCGTGCTCGTGCTCGTGCTCGTGCTCGTGCTCGTGCTCGTGCTCGTGCTCGTGCTCGTGCTCGTGCTCGTGCCCGCGGCCATGTCCATCTGACATGCGAGTCCTCCTTGCCGGGCTTCTCTCGACACGGCAGCATATGTAGTCATGTACGCACGCGACAACGAATCAGGTGCAAACCCCCTGCAAGAGCAACCGACGGGCGCACAGGTAGAGGCCGCCGTCGAGGCCCTTCGAATGCTGAGCGACCCCACCCGGCTTCGGCTGATGTGGGTTCTCACACGCGGCGAGTACGACGTGGGCTCGCTCGCTCAGCTCATCGGAGTGCCGCGCCCTTCGGTGTCACAGCACCTCGCCAAACTCCGCCTAGCTGGCCTAGTGCAGACACGGCGCGACGGGCGCCGAGTGCGCTACCAGGCGCGCGACGTTCATGTCCGATCGCTCATCACAGAGGCGCTCTTTCACGCAGACCATGAGGTGTCCGGCATCCCGCGCCACGACTAAGCGGTACACCGCGACACCTGCTCATCGTGTGCACAACCCGACTTGCAATGGTCCTAGTCACCCATCAGCCCATCAATGTCCGCTTGACCGCCAGGCCAACACACGGGCCAACTGGCTGCGTCGACACCCGCAAGCGGAAGTGATCTGCCGCGAACGGACCAGCGCCTACGCCGAAGACGGGCTGGAAGGCGGACCTGAGGCGACCCAGTGCGCCGATCGCCGGCACCTGTGCCACAACCTCATCCAGGCGGTGGAGCGCTCGACCGCCCGGCACCGCTCCTCCCTGCGAGATCACCGGGCTAATGCCTTCACGGCCGCCCATGCGGCGGTAGCGCTGCTCCGGATGAAGGGCTCGGCAAAGTTCACCGATCGCACTACGCCCAGCCCCCAGGATCCATGCGCTCAAGCGGCTGGCTGCAGCCCGTGTGGCATCGTCCGTGGGCTCGGTATGACTCCTCGCACCGCGATCTCTAAGCGCGTGCCACATCGCGAGGTATTGCTCTGGGGGTAGTGGACAGCAAGCCCAGCCTCGTCGTCGACTTCAAGCCCTACCTCCGCCAGCGCTGGGAGGAAGGTGAGCACAATGCCACCTGCCTGTCAAAGAGATCGCCGCGCCCGGCATGACGGAAATCACGCCATGCTCAGCGATCACCGGCGCCCCATGCGCGCACCCACTCAATCGCACCACAGGCGCGTTCGATCCCCATGGTCACCGCCGGATTGCAGCCCACCCTCACCGGCTGGAACGGCCATCAGCTCCACCTCAAGGCCATTCTGGCCCGATGTCTGGAGCTGACCGCGCTCATCAAACACGTCCGCTGTTTTGTCATCATGTTGGCCCAGCGCCGGGGCCAGGGGCCTTAAGGGGCTGGGTCGCCCACGGTGAAAGAGCTGCCTTCCCTCCATGCTTTCGCAGCGGCCTGAAAGGGATCTCGACGCCGTCGCTGTCGGCCTTACCTCACCCCAGGCAGGCTCCGGCTCGGTGGAAGGTCGCGTCCACCGCAGATGATCAAACGCCGCATGCCGGCCGAGCCGGGCTTGCTCTTCTCCGTAGCGCCTGCTTCTCGCTCGCGAGCGCCGTGATTGAAGGTCCCAGGGTGGCTCTGCGACGATGGCGGGCTGCCGTTTACGCAGGTATCACTAGCCGCCAAACCGGATGATCATGCGGGACCCTGGGTCTGTGCGTGGTGGTGAGCTGCAACCTGATCACCGGCCATGGACCGCCCACCGTGTGAAATGGATGAGCTTGTCGAGCACGGGACGGTGCTGGATGGGAACGTGACATGGTCGCTGGCAGCACGGCACAGCGCGACTTCGCGGTGTGGCTGAAGTTCTACACCGGCCATGGGCACTTCCCATGAGACCGCGGCGAGGTGCCGGACGAGGTCGTCGACCATCTGGCTCGCCAACTCCGGATGCCGGCCAGCAGCCTGGGCTTCTATAACTGGTCCGGACGCACGATCGAGTGGCATCGGCGGGAGGTGCGACCGTCTGGGATTTCGCGAACGCACGGTGGAGGACGCCGAGAAGCTGCCGGCCTGGCTGGCTGCGGTCGCTCAGGCCGGGAGCGAGCCCGACCGGGTTCGGGCCGAGTTGCCGCGGCACATGCTGGAACAGCACGTTGAGCCGTCAAGCGACAGCGGGCCGGGCGCATCGTGGTATCAGCGTTGCGGACGGCGGTTGCGCTGATCAAGGCGATGCGTGGCGACGTGAGCCTGGAGTCGATACTGGCCGAGATCCGCAAGCGGAATGTGATCCGGGCGATCGGCCTGCCGACACGTCTGTTTGCCGATGTAGCGCCGAAGGTACTGGCCGGTTGGTGAGCCCGGGCCGCGACCCCGGTCTCGGTGGCCACGAAGGCGGCACCGCCCGCGGATCAGGAGCGTGCGCCAGGTGGGGGAGAGGTGAGCGTTCGGTGCGGTCTCCGTCAAGGTCGCCTCCTTGGTGGAGTCCCTCGTGGTGAGGGCCGCCTGGGGGAGCGCCGGGCAAGCGGACTGTGCCGGTCTGCGAACCGCGTGGTTCAGCGGGCGTTCGCGACGAACGGCGCCTGCTGGGCGTACATCCCCTGCTCCACGACCTCCACGACGAAGGCGGCGAGGTCAGCTCGGGCGATCTTGGTGCTCGCGGTGGAGCGGTGGGCGTGGTGCTCGATCCGGCCGGTCGCCGCACCGTCCATCAGCCTCGGCGGGCGAACCAGGATCCAGTCGAGGCCGCTGGACAGCCAGAGGGCGAGCTCGGCCGGCTTGTCCTTGGCGGTGTCGCCGCCGAGACGCTGGATGAGGAAACTGATGACCTTGGCGCCCGTCGACTTCTGGTCGCCGGGGGCGTCCACGCCGGCTCCGCTGACGCCGACGAATCGGCGCGGGCCGGTGGCCTGCATGAGCTGGATGAGGGACTGCGCGGTACGGGTGTGGAGCTGGGGTTGCCCGCCGTTCGGGCCGAGGGCCGACACGACCGCGTCGGCGCCCTTCACCAGGTGCCCCAGGGCGTCGCGGTCGAGGACGTCACCCTGCACGACGGTGAGGCCGGCGCCGCGAACGGGCAGCTTGGCGGGGTCGCGGACCAGGGCGGTGACCGAGTGGCCACGCTCCAGCAGGCCGGCGAGCAGGTGCGGCCGGTGGCACCGAGCAGCGCGACGTTCATGACTTCTCCAGAGGGCTTCGTCCTGGCCTGATATGTGTATGGTACACACGTCAGCTCTCTGTGGCCGCCTCGGCGAAACGGGACAGGAGTCGGACGAAAGCGGCACGGTCTTCCGCGTTCCAGCCGGTCAGCAGCGCCTGGAGGCGCCCGGTCCGGTAGCTCAGTGCACGCTCGTACAGGGCACGGCCCTCCTCGGTCAGGTCGAGGGCGGTGCTGCGCCGGCTGCTGGCCGACGGGCGCCGGATGACCGCGCCGCTCGTCACGGCGCGGTCGACGAGCCGGCTCGCGGTGGCCGGGGTGACGGCCAGGGCTCGGGCGACGTCGCCGATGGTGACCTCGCCCCGACTGCCTTGCGTGGCCAGCGCGTCCACCACGAGCACCGTCGACAACTCCACGGTCTTGCCCGCGTCGGGCACGCTGGGAGGAGCGACGAAGAAACGCCGGAGCGCCAGCAGCGCCCGGTCGAGCTGGAGGATCTCGTCGGTGGGCGGATGCGCTCGCATACGTGCAGGATATTCGTCGGTGACGACCGGGGCGTGGTCTCGCCTGACGGTCGGCTCTGCTGTGTCATGCTCAGGCCGTGCTCCCGCCCTAGAGCCAGGCCGCGCGCTCGTCCTCGGCGAACCGGCGCAAGCTGATCGGCTCGCGCCCCAGAAGCCGGCGCACGTCGTCGGTGACCCCGGCGGCCAGGCCGAACCGGCAGGCCGAGTACAGGGCCAGGGTGATCATCGTCATCGTCATCGGCACCGGCAGGCCGTGCCGCCGGGCGTGACGCCAGTAGGCGAGCGGCCCGGGGTCGCCGTAGTGGATCGGCTTGCCGACGACGTCGGTGAGCGTGCGCGCGACCTCGGCGTAGGTGAGCGCCCGGGCTCCGGTCGGGATGTAGGCGCGGTCGGCGTGCCCGTCCTCCCGCAGGGCGAGCGCGGCCACGCCGGCCACGTCGCGGGCGTCGACGAACGAGGTACGGCCGCGCCCGGCAGGGACCATGATCACGCCGTCCTCCCGGATCTCGCGGGCGTGGGTCATGGACAGGTTCTGCAGGAAGAACCCGGCCCGGACGAAGGTCCACTCCTGGCCGGAGGCGCGCAGCCAGCTCTCCAGTCGGTGGTGCGGGACCACCGGGTTGCGCTCGGCGCCCTGCAACGACAGCAGCACCACTCGGCGCACGCCCATGCGCCTGGCGGCATCCATCGCCGGGAACATGTCCCGGCGGACATTGCCGATCTGGGGCGGGCGCATCAGGAACATGCGGTCCACGCCCCGGAAGGCGTCATGGAAGGTAGTGGGATCGGTGAAGGAGAACCGGACGTCGCTGCTCTCCCTCGGGCTGGTCGTGGCCCGCCGTACCGGCAGGCCGGCCTGGGCCAAGGTCTGCGCCACATGCCGCCCGACCCGTCCGGTCGCCCCCGTGACCAGGACTTCTTCCATCTGACCACTATAGGAACCGGCTCGCGGAGGCAGCGGCTGCGCCCGCCTCCTGCGTGTCGCGGCGGCTGGCCTCAGCCGGGCCGGCGGTGGCCGGTCAGGCGGGCCGGGTCGGGCCAGCGCACGTCGTAGGCCCAGCCGGCGCGCTCGAAGCAGCGGATCAGCCACGCGCTCGGGTCGGCCTGCCCGCGCAGGACGCCGTGCCGGGCGGAGGTGGGCTCGGCGTGGTGCCAGTTGTGCCAGCCCTCGCCGAGGGTGAGCAGGGCGACCCAGCGCACGTTGCTGGAGCGGTCGCGGGTGCGGAAGGGGCGGTCGCCGAAGGTGTGCGCGACCGAGTTCACCGACCAGGTGACGTGGTGCACGATCGCGTACCGCACGAATCCGCCCCAGAACAGGGCGGTCAGCGCCCCCGTCCACGACAGCGACCACACCCCGCCCACCACGGCCGGCAGCAGGAAGGACGCGACGACGACCAGTGGGTAGGCGGCGTCGAACCGGCACACGTCCGGGTCGTCCAGCAGGTCGGGCACCCAGTGCCGCCGGTTGGAGCGCCGCCGGGCGGTGTAGAACCAGCCGACGTGTGCGTGCGCCATGCCGCGCAGCAACGCCAGGCCGCTGTCGCCGTACACCCAGGGGGAGTGCGGATCGCCCGGCTTGTCGGCGTACTTGTGGTGCCGCCGGTGCTCGGCCGCCCAGAGCGACACCGGCCCCTCGACCGCCAGCCCGCCGGCCAGCATCAGCGCGATGCGCAGCGGCCGGCGCGCCTTGAAGGCCCGATGGGTGAACAGCCGGTGGTAGCCGACCGCGATGCCGAAGATGTTCACCAGGTAGAGCACGGCCGCGATCGCCAGGTCGCGCGGCCCGACCCCCCACCCCCACGCCGCGGGCACCGCCGCCGCCAGGCCCGCCGCCGGCAGGACCACCAGGACGAGCAGATAGGAGGTTCGGCGTCCTCGGGGGACCGGCAGGGTCTCGGCGTCGCCATCCACGATCCCCGATTCAACGAGCGGCCCTGACCCGGCGTAAGTCACCCGGTGGTGATCGTTGCCTAACTCTGCGGAGTCATAACACTACATACGGCAGTCGCCGGGTCGGCTACAGAATGTCATTGATCCAGATCAGAGGGGCATGACGGCCGATGACTGCTGGCAAGACCTTCCTCGAACGGTACGGCGAAGCCGTACGCGACGACCCGCTGCGCGCGCTGGCCATGGTCCAGGGCTGGATGCGCACCGACTGGCGGGCCTTCTTCGCCGAACTGCGCACGGAGCGGCCGATCTTCGCCACGCCGGCCTTCACCGTGGTGACGCGCTACGCCGACGTGGCCGAGGTGCTGTCGCTGGAGCGGGTGTTCAGCGTCCGGGCCTTCGCGCCCCGGCTCGACGCGGCGCTGGGCGGGGCGTTCATGCTGGCCAGGGACGCCACGCCGATGAACTGGCGGGAGAAGGGGCTGATGCGGGCGCTGCTCGTCCCGGAGGACGCGACGGCGGTACGGGAGCTCGCCGGGCGGCTGGCCGAGGAGGCCCTGGACGCGGCCGAGGCCAGGAGCGGCGCCGAGCCGCGGGTCCGGGTCGAGGCGGTGCAGGAGGTGTTCCGGCACGTCGCGCTGCGGATCTGCGCCGACTACTTCGGCCTGCCGGGGCCGACCCCCGAGACGCTCGGCGGCTGGACCAGGGCGATCATCCTCGACGGGTTCGCCAACTACCACGGCGACCCGGCGGTGCGGGCGGCCTCGGAACGGGCGGGCGCGGAGCTGATGGCCTACCTGGCGGGACTGCTCGCCGAGCGGCGGAACGCCCTGGCCGACGGCGAGCGGGACATCCTGTCCCGGCTGCTGCGGACCAGCCTGCCCGCCGAGCTCGGGCTGGACGAGCAGCGGCTGATGATCAACATGGCGGGGCTGCCGCTCGGCTGGGTGGAGAGCGGACCCGGGGCGATGGCCGAGGCGCTGGAGCAGCTCTTCGAGCACCCCGAGGCGCTCGCCGCGGCGGCCGAGGCGGCGGGCGAGCCGGAGCGGTTCGACCCCTACGTGTGGGAGGCGCTGCGGTTCAGCCCCTTCTTCAAGCTGCTGCCGCGGCTGTGCGAGCGCGACCATCTGCTGGCCGCGGGCACCTCGCGGGAGACGGTGATCAAGGCGGGCACCTTCGTGCTGGCCGCGCCCGCGTCGGCGATGTTCGATGCGCATGCCGTACCGGATCCTGAGGAGTTCCGCCTCGATCGGCCCGAGCACCTGCGGTTGTTCTTCGGCCTCGGCCACCACTCCTGCCTGGGCGTGCACCCGGCGGGGGCGGTCATCTGCGAGGTGGTGCGGCGGATGGTGCTGCGGCCGGGGCTGAGCCGCCTGCCCGCTCCCGAAGGGGACGTGGTCCGGGTCGGCGCGGTCTTCCCCGACCGCTTCACGCTCACCTACGACCGCCAGGAGGCCCGCCGATGAGGATCAGGAGCCGCTTCGACCGCAGGGAGGTCTGCCGATGAAGGCCAGGAGCATCGCGACCGACGGGGCGGTCAACCGGCTGAGGTTCCTGGCGCTGACGCACGGCCGCCCGCTGTGGGATCTCGCCCAGCGCATCGAGCCGGTCCAGCGCCGCCTCAACGCCACGCTGATCGACCACGCCGTCCGCGAGATGCCGGCCAGGCCGGAGCCGCTGAGCACGATGGCCGCCTACACCTCCTGGACGTCGCTGACCGACCGCACCTACAGCGGCCGCCACCTGCCGCCCGCCCCGGAAAGCGCCGGCCGCCCGACCCCCGAGCAGGCCGGCACGCTGTTCGTCCGGGACGGCGAGCCGATCCTGTGCCCGCGCTCGACGGTGCTGTTCGCCTACTTCGCGCAGTGGTTCACCGACGGCTTCCTGCGCGGCGACGTCAACCTCCCAAGGGACCCGCGCCGCACCACCTCCAACCACCACATCGACCTGAACACCCTGTACGGCCTCGACGACACCGTCACCGCGGCCCTGCGCACCTTCGAGGGCGGCCGGCTCAAGAGCCAGGTCCTCGACGGCGGCGAGTTCCCGCCCTTTCTGTGCGAGAACGGCCGGATCAAGCCGGAGTTCGAGGCGCTGCGGGTGCTGCGGTTCGAGGAGCTCGACGAGGAGCGGCGGGCCGGGCTGTTCGCGCTCGGCAGTGACCGGGGCAACATCCAGGTCGGCTTCACCATGCTCACCGTGCTGTTCCTGCGCGAGCACAACCGGGTCGCGCGGCTGCTGGCCGAGCGCTACCCGCGCTGGGACGACGAGCGGCTCTTCCAGACCGCGCGCAACATCCTCATCGTGCTGGTCATCAAGCTGGTGGCCGAGGAGTACATCAACCACATCACGCCCTACCACTTCCGCTTCACCCTCGACCCGGCGCTCACCCGGCGGCTGGCGCACGCGCCCTGGCAGCGGGAGAACTGGGCGTCGGTGGAGTTCAACCTGGTCTACCGCTGGCACAGCCTGATCCCCGGCACGCTCGTGGTCGGCGGGCGGGAGCTGCCGCTGGGCGACACCCTGGTCGCCGGGCACCTGCTGCCGGCCGCCGGGCTGGGGCAGGCCTTCGAGGAGGCCTCCCGGCAGCGGGCGGGGCGGATCGGGCTGTTCAACACCGACCCGTCGCTGGTGCCGGTGGACGTCGCCAGCATCGCCGACTCGCGGGCGTTGCGGCTGGCGTCCTACAACGACTACCGGGCGCACTGCCGGTTGCGCCGGGTGCGCGGGTTCGAGGGGGTCACGGGGGATGCGCGGGTGCGCGGGGCGTTGCGGGAGCTCTATCGGAGCGTGGACGACCTCGATCTCTACGTGGGGTTGTTCGCGGAGGAGCCCGGCTCGCCGGAGGCCATCCTGCCGCCGCTGCTGACCAAGATCATCGCGATTGACGCGTTCTCGCAGGCGCTGACCAATCCGTTGATCGCGCCGCGGGTGTTCACCGCCGAGACCTTCTCGCCGGCCGGGATGGAGGTCATCGCGAGCACCCGGAGCCTGTCGGACCTGGTGCACCGCAACACGCCGGAGGATCCGCGGCCCCGCTTCGTCAGCATGAGCCGCCGAGGCCCGCGATGACCAGGTCGGACGGGTCCGACCTGGAGACGGGCGAGGGGGAGGCGGGGTCGTTGCGGGGGGCGGCGCGGGAGCTGGCCGAGGTGGGGGTGGCGATCCACGAGGCCGCGGCCGAAGCCACCCGCGCGCTCGCGAGCGCCACCCGCGGTACGGCACGCGCGCCGGTGCGGAGCTGGCGGGCGCAGCGGGCCCTCCTGCGGGCGCTGACCAACCGCAGGGGCCTGGGGTTCGCGATCACCGGCGGCGGGCTGGGCGCCGTCACCGCCCGGCTGGGCGGGCTGCTGGGCGGGGAGAGCCTGGCCGTCCTGGTCCTGGCCACCTCGCTCCGGCTCCGCATCACCGCGGTCGCCCGGCTCCACCCCGAACTGGCCGACGACCCCCTGCTACGCCGGCTGATCGACGCCGTGGCCGCCGACCGAGACCTCGCCTCGCTCCGGGCGATGCGCGCGCTGGTGAAGGACCGGGGCGCGGTGCGGGCGCTCAGCGACCTGGCGCCGGTCTTCGGCGAGGTCCTCGCGCTCAAGGCGCTCCTCGACGAGAACCCGCTCAACGACCGGGCCGCCTGGCTGATCGCCACCGGCCAGGGGTACGCCACCGCCGACCCGATCACCGGCCTCAGCAACCGCCTCGTCGCCGCCCTCGACCGCGGGCGAGGGGCGGCTCGCCGTACGGCACCGAAAGTGGGGGAGCGGTTCCAGGAGCACGGCTCGCTGCTCGCGTTCCTCACCAACATCGCCACCATCGGCACCACCGGCCGGGTCCTGATCCAGGCCGTCACCGGCCCGGACGGCGTGACCCGGCACGTCGTGCAGGCCCCGGGCATGCGGCTCGGCCGGGTGGACAACGACTCGCCGCAGGACCTGCTCGGCGCCTTCAGCAGCTCGGTGCTCGCCTCCAGCCCCTACAGCAGGGCTGTCGCCAAGGCCGTGCACGACCTCGGGCTGCCGGAGGGGGCCGAGCTGGCGCTGATCGGGCACAGCACCGGCGGCTCGGCGATCATGAACCTGGTCCAGGACCCCGCCTTCTGCGCCCGCTACCGCGTCACGCACGCCGTCGCGGTCGGCTCGCCGATCGACTTCAAACGGCCCGCCGACCCGCGCACCTGGATCGCGAGCGTCACCAACCAGCACGACATCATCCCCACGCTGGACGGCCAGGGCAGCGGCACCTGCTTCGAGCTGCACCCCGACTGGTACGTGGTCGACTACCGCGACCCCAGCCACCTGTTCCCGATCTGCCACAGCATCGGCCGCTACCTGGCCAACCTGACCGACGACCTGCCCGAGGCACGGGCCCGCATCGACGCCGCGCTCACCCTCTACCGCGGGCCGGTCACCGAATCCCGGCTGTACCGGCTCTACGACGACCCGCCGGCGCCGCCCGGCCACCCGTTCCTCACCGTCCCGACCTACCGGCGGCACGGCCTGGACCTGCCGATCACCTGCTCCGGGGGCAGCTCCGTGACCGCCTACTTCGCCGCCGAGCCCGCGGTCGCCGCCGAACTCCTGGCCACGCGGGGCCTCGGTCCGGCCGTCCGGCTGGGCTGGCGGGGTCTCGGTCCCGCGGTCCGGCTCAGTTGGCGGGGCCTCGGTTCCGGCGTCCGGCTCGGCTCTCCCGCCTCGGCCGGGGCCCGCGCGGTGGTCAGCCTCTGCTTCACCGACCACCACGACAGCAGCGCCGGGCCGTACCGGGAGCTGATCGCCGGGCTGCTCGTCCACGACCCGTGGCGGCCTCGCCGCTGGGGCGTCTGGTTCGACCTGCTGCGGCCGCCCGGCCGCCGCCGCTCCGGCACCTGCCTCCTCGGCGGCCTCACCAGCTCGCCCGAGCTCGCCGCCGCCGCCCCCGACCTCTGGGGGTACGAGCCGCACGCCTTCCCACTGCGGACCGAGACCGGCCCGGTCGTCCTGCGCGGCCCACTCGGACCCGGCCTGCCCGTCCCCGCCCCTGATCACGTGCTGTACGGCTACCGCCACGGCACCGTGCTGCGTTCGACGATCCAGGTCCGAGGCCGTACCCGCCTGCATCCCGCGCCGGGGGCCCGTCTAGCCGTCGCCGCCACCGGGCACCCGCTCGCCAGGCTGCTGACCGACCTCGGCCTCCACGGCGCCCGCCCGCTGCTGTGCCTGTCCACCCCCGCGCACCAGACGCTCCGCAGCGCCGGGGCGCCCGTGCCGATCACCTGAGGAGGCCTCGCCATGAGTTCGGCAGACCGCCTGGAGGAGCAGGCCCGTGCGCTGGCCGCCTGTACCGCACGCCTGCGCCGCATCCTCGCCGACCTGGGCGAGGCCGCCCCGCCCTGGCTGAGCGCCAGCATCGACGCCCACCTCACCGCCTGCGCGGTGGCCGCCCACGACCTGACCCGGGCCGCCCACCACCTGCGCGCTCTGGACGAACCTCCGCTCAGCGGGGGATGAGCAGGGCCGACCCGTCGCGGACGGTCACCGTACCTCAGTGAACCCCGGACGGCGAGGGCAGCGCGAGCGGCCGGGCCGACGTCGAGCGCGCATGCTGTAAGAGGCCGGATCGCCCACCCCGGGCGGCAAGCGGAGTACCCGCGGCTCCTCGGACGGCCCGCTCACCTCCACCGCGGTGAGCTCCACGCCCAGGCCGTCCCCGGCCGCCTTCAGCACCGCGTCCTTCCACGCCCACCAGATGAGGAAGCCGCCCGCCACCCCAGCCCCGCCAGCGGCTAGATCATCGTCAGAGGCTCGTTACCAGCTCGAGCAAGCCAATCGATCAGCGCCGGGACGGGATGGGAAGCTCCTTCTGCCCCCATCTCTCGGCCAGCGTCACAGCTGGCCATCGGTGGGCAGGAAGCACGATCACCGCCTACGAGGCTACGTGCTTATCCGCTATGGCGTGGGCGGCGCAGCCGTAGCTGCTCAGGACCCTGGGAACACCCGGATCCTGGAAGGCTGGACCGACAGGGTGATCTTGTTCGCCAAGCCTCGCCCGGAGGTCTCGTACTCGTCGACGAAGACGTCCCGGTCGGCCACGCGCACGAGGGTGCGGGACAGCGCGCCGAGGAACTGCTGCCCGATGACCTTCCCGCTGATGCGGTTTCGGCGCTCAGCCGGATCGCCCCGCTGGCCGGGACCGGCCGGAGGCAGGCGTTTGAGGTTCTCCGGCCGCATCGACAGCAGGACCCGGTCACCCGGTTTGGGCAGGTGGGTCTGTTCCCGGGCGTCCGCCGTCACGAGCTGGCCGTCGTCCAGCACGAGTAGCAGATCATCGCCCCCGATGCTCTCGCAGCGGGCCGGCAGGAGGTTGTTGAGCCCGATGAAGTCGGCGACGAACCGATTCACCGGCTGGTGGTAGAGCTTGTCCGGCGTCGCGTACTGCTGCAGTTCCCCGCGGTCCATCACCGCCACCCGGTCGGCCATGGAGAGCGCCTCCTCCTGGTCGTGCGTGACGTAGACGGTGGTGAGCCCGAGACGCTTGTGGAGCTGCCGCAGTTCGGTGCGGAGCCGGATGCGCATCTTGGCGTCGAGGTTGGACAGCGGCTCGTCCATCAGCAGCACCTTGGGCTCGGTGACGAGGCTGCGCGCCAGCGCGACCCGCTGCTGCTGTCCGCCGGAGAGCTGGTTGGGATACCGATCTCCGAGCTGCTCCAGGGCCAGCAGCTCCAGCATCGCCTCGATCCGGCGCCGGGCCTGCTCGGCGGGCACCCGCTGCGCGCGCAAGCCGTACCCGATGTTCCTGCGCACGGTCATGTGCGGGAACAGGGCGTAGTCCTGGAACACGATCGAGGTGGGCCGCCGGTGCGGGGGCACGCCGGACAACTCGCGGCCGTCGATGGCCACCGACCCGCCATCGGGCTCGACGAAGCCCGCGATCATGCGCAGTGTCGTCGTCTTACCGCAGCCGCTCGGTCCGAGCAGGCAGACGAACTCGCCTTCGGCCATCTCCAGATGCAGGTCACGGACGGCGTGGTCGTCGCCATACCTCTTGATCAGCCCATGCAGCGCCACGTATGCGTCAGGTCCCACGAGGAGGCTCCTCACAACTCGAACAGCTTGACCCGGCCCCCGGTGAGGAGGCGGAAGAGCGCCAGCGCCGCGAACGTCACCAGCATCAGCCCGGCGGCCAGCGCGGTGGCCTCGCCCCAGTAGCCGTGCTCGGCCAGTCCCATGATCGAGACGGAGGCGAGTTGCGTCCCTGGCGAGACGAGGAAGATGACCGCGCTGAGGGTGTTGATGGACTTGACGAACGCGTAGATGAAGGCGGCGGTGAACGCCGTCCGCATCAGCGGCAACATCACGGTGCCGAACGTCCGCAGTGAGCCCGCTCCGAGATCCTGCGCGCTCTCGTCCAGGGACGGGCCGATCTGTTGCAGAGCCGATACGCCGCTGCGGTAGCCGACGGGCAGCGACCGTACGATCATCATCAGCACGACGATCAGCGCGGTCCCGGTGATCGCGATGGGCCCGGTGTGGAAGGTGATCAGCCAGGCGATGCCGATCATGGTTCCCGGGAGCGCGCCGGGCAGGACGGCGAGCATGTCCATCGCGCTTCGCCCGATCAGGGGCCGGCGTTGGATGAAGAACGCGGCGAGTACGGCGAGCACCGCGCAGCAGAAGCCCGCGATCACCGCGTAGAGCGTGCTGTTGGCCAGGTCCCCCGCCCGCAGCACCGTGTACTCGAAATGCTCCAGCGTCACACTCCAGTTCACGCCCCAGGTCTTGGTCAGCGCGCCGGCGAAGACCGAGGCGTAGGTCAGCAGCATGAAGGCCGACACCGCACTGAGCACGCCGAACAGC
The DNA here is from genome assembly GCF_040655795.1 of Nonomuraea sp. NPDC050310. Taxonomy (NCBI): domain Bacteria; kingdom Bacillati; phylum Actinomycetota; class Actinomycetes; order Streptosporangiales; family Streptosporangiaceae; genus Nonomuraea; species Nonomuraea sp. NPDC050310. The sequence continues at coordinate 23,395 of NZ_JBFAKP010000035.1, forward strand.
GTCCAGCGCACCGGTGCGGGCGTCGGTACCGGATCGAGCGTGCTCTCCTTGCCCGTCACGGTGACGTACGATCGGCGCTCCAGCCAGACGCGCTGGAACCAGAAGAACAATCCGGTCGGCACCAGCAGGGCGACGCAGAGCACAGCGGCCATGCCCGGGTCGAACACGCCGACCACCTGCTGGTAGGCCTCGACCGCGAGGACCCGGTAGGAACCGGCGACCAGCATCGGGTTCCCGAAGTCGGCCAGGACGTACATGCCGACCAGCAGCCCGGCGCTGGCCAGGCCGGGGACGGCCAGCGGCAGCGTGACGGTGCGGAAGATGCCCCACCAGTTGCGGCCCAGATCGCGACCCGCCCACTCCAGTGCGGGGCTCTGCCGCCGCAGCACGCCGCTCAGCGCGAGCACGGCCACCGGGTAGTACGCGATGGTCTGCACCGCCCACAGTCCCGGCAGGCCGTAGACGTCGAGGTTCAGCCCCAGGAGCTCGTGCGTCACCAGCCCGCGCCGGCCGAACAACAGGATCAGCGACAGGCCGATGACGAAGGGCGGGGAGACCAGCGGCAGCACCGACATCACCCGGAAGAACGCCTTGCCCGGGATGTCCGGACGGCTGAGCGCGTAGGCGAACAGGAAGCCCAGCACGGTCGCCGAGACGGTGGACAGCAGAGTCATCAGGCCGGTGTTCGCGGCGACCTGCCACAGGCGGGCACTGCCCAGGAATCGGGCCCAGTGCTCCGATTCCGGCCGCAGGAAGACGTTGACCGCCGGCCACAGGACGAAGACCACCAGTGTGCCCGCGATGACCAGGGTCATCACCAGTGTGACGGGCTCGCGGCGCAGCCGCTGAACCCATCGGCCGGCGCGACCGGGCGGGGCCGGCCGTACCTGGTCCGAAAGCAGGCTCACCCCGTCACCCGCCGACTTGCTCGGTCCACGTGCGCAGCACCTTGTCGCGGTTCTGCGCGGCCCACTGCACGTCGAAGTCGACCAGGTTGAGCTGGTCGAGTGATACCGCCCCGGCGGGCACGGCCACGTCCTTGCGGATGGCCGTGCGCTTGCTCAGGTCTGTGTGGAGCTGATTGGCCTCGCGACCGAGCATCCAGTCGACGAACCTCTTGGCCGGTTCGGCGTTCGGGCCGCCCTTGACGATCGAGACCGCTCCCACCTCGAAGCCCGTGGCCTGCGGATAGACCAGCTCCAGCGGGTATCCCGCCTCGATGGGCTTGAGGATGTCATGGCCGAACGCGACCGCGAGGGGATACTCGCCCGCCCCTGCCATCCGGGCGGGCGCCGCGCCGCTGTCGGTGTAGTGGGCGACGGTGGTGTCGAACTTCTTGATGAACTCCCACGCCCGTTCCTCGCCGAGGCGGAAGATCTGGGTGGCGACGAAGTTGTAGGCGGTGCCGGAGGAGGCGGGACGGGCGATGACCAGCTTGTCCTTCAGCGCCGGGTCGAGCAGTTCGTCCCAGGTCTTGGGCACCGGGCGCCCGCCCATCTCCTCCTTCCAGCGTTCGGTGTTGACCGCCAGGCCGAGCGCTCCCACGTAGAAGCCGTGCCAGTGGTGGGCCGGGTCGTAGAAGCGCTTGTCATAGTCCTTGGCAGAGGAGGATTGGTACGGCTGGAGCAGCCCGGACAGGGCGAGTGCCTGGTGGTTCTCGCTCGGGCCGCCGAGAATGACGTCGCCGGTGGGTTTGGCCTTCTCGGCCTGCACCCGGGCGACGATCTCGCCGGCGCTCAGCCGGACGAACTCGGTCTTGATGCCGCTGTGCTCCTCGAAGGCCTTGAGCAGCCGGGCGGTCTCGCTCTCGTGCAGGGCGCCGTAGACGACGAGCTTGCCGCCTTCCCGTGCAGCGGTCGTCTCCGGCCCGCCGGAGCCGCACGCGGCGAGCACCAGGACGGTGGCTGCGCCTAAGGAGAGCAGGTGCAGACGCTTCGCTCTGAACATTCTTGGTCTCCTCGCGACAGGTGAGCGGGGGTCATTCACACGCTGTTCACACTGGAAGCTGCCAGAAGTGTCCTTAGGACCGTATGTCCTGTCAATAGGTCCTCTTTTTATCATTACTGCCGAGCGATGCATGGGCGGGACCGCCCCAATGGAGTCCTCTGGCCTGGTCCATGACCACATTGCAGCCTGAACCCGCACCTGGCCTTCGGCTCCCGGCGCCCACTCCTGCCTGGATCAGGCGCTGGCCCGCACCGAGTTCCAGGCCGTGCTTGGTGTGCTGCGTTCCGGTGACGGGTCAGGACGCCGCTGGTGCCGGGTTCGCCGAGTGGGGTGAGGGGCTCGGTGCCGTGGATGACGACGTCCCCGGTGATCTGGTCCAGGTCGAAGGCGCCGGCGGGCAGCTCGTGCCGTACGGAGACGAGGTTGTAGGAGTCAGAACTTCACAGGTACGGTTCGCGGCCCACCGACGGCCAGGGCTTCCTCGCGCTCCAACTCCTCCACCGGCATCGCCGGCTCCAGGTTCGGCGGCCTGCGCGCACCGCACCCGCGTCACCGAGGAATCCACCCGGGCTGTCTTCGTCCTGGAACCCCTTCAGGCCACCCGCGACGGCCACCTGCTCATGAGCACGGCAGAGGAACTGAACGACCTGCTCGCCCGGATACCGAACCTGCGATCCCGAGGGGATCATGGCCGGCGCAGGTGAGCTCGCCGCTCACTTCGAGCAGTGCTAACGCACATCGCCATTCCCCTGGACGAGGTCCAGGGAAATCCGTCCTGCTGACAACGCTCTTCCTCAGGGCTCGGTGGTACGGGCCGCACATCAGCGTCGCCGCAGTCACGTTCGCCTGTGGCAGTCATCGGGCCGCATGCCGTGGGCCAGTGTCGGAGGTCATCGGCCACTCGAGTTCGCCCGCCGCCGCTTCGTCGGCTGATGGCTCGTATCAAGCAGGCAGGACGAGGATCTGACGACGGCCCGTTCACCGAGGACTCCCTCGCCAAGCTCGCGCTGGCCGCCACCGCCCGCGAGCTGGCCGACTTCGCCGCCGGGTTCGTCGCGGTCTACCCCGGCCGGCCCTGTGAGGTGGTCGAGTGGGAGGACATCGGCCCGCCCTGGACATCACCAAGCAGTCGGCGGACGCCCACTTCCGCCAGGCCGTCGAGGAGTGGGAGCAGGTGGTACGCCGCCCTCTGGTCATCGAAGAGATCTATGGCGTGTCCGGCCTGGAGACGCGCGTGGGCTCACGGATGCCCGCCGGCACCGCCCGGCCGGAGGAGACCGCCGCCCACCTCGACCGGTGGGCGCTGGCGCACGCGGCCGCCGACGGCCGCCCCGCTCTGGGCGCCGACGAGCACCGGCCGGTGTCGGGCGGGATGACCCGCATGGACCCGCTGACCGAGCTGATGACGCTGACCGACCGCACCGCCGCCATCCGCGATGAGTTCATGGAGCCGCCGCCGCACCTGATGGCAGGTGCTGCGCAACCTCGCGGCCATCCTGGAGAGCGAGGGAGCGAGCCTGGCGAGCATCGTGCACTGACGCATCGCCGTGGTCGATGGGCACGCGTTCGACGAGGGCGTGGCCGCCTTCCAGGAGGTGTGGAACCGGGCCGACCCGCCGCCGGCGATCACCCGTCCACGTGGTGGCCGGCCTGGGCCCGGGGTTCCTCGTCGAGATCGACGCCGTCGCCGTCGTATGAGGCGGCCGCGGCGCCCAGCGGACGTCGTCATGCGCCACTCCGCCGGCTTGCCGCCGGCTTCACAGCACGCTCACGGCGAGCTGCGGCGCCCGCGTCGCGCACGAGCCGAGGACGAGGTTCGCCTCACGTGGGCGGCGGCCAGGTGGAGATAGGCGGCGGCCGTCCAGGTGTAGGCACGATCGCGCAGGCCCTGGCCGGTGCGGGCGTCGAAGTTCTCGGCGAACCCCGCCATCTCACACAGCGCGCGGAAGCGGCTGCTGATCTCGTCGGCCAGGTCCGTATACCCGGCGCGGCGCAGCCCGTCCTCGATCAGTACGGTCGAAGGCGCCCAGATGGGACCGCGCCAGTAGCCGTCGTCCAGGTAGTGCGGCGAGTCCGGCGACTCGGTCGCGAGCCCGAACGCGGTCAGATGCCGCTCGATCCCGGCGGCCAGCGCCGCGCGGACGGGACGCGGCAGCTCCTTCCCCAGCACGATCGGCATGAGGTCGAGCAGGCTTGAGCTGGACCAGGAACGTCCCGACAGCACGCCACGGGCGACGAACCGTTCACCGTCCCACAGCTCGGCGAGCAGGGCGTCGCGCATCCGGTCGGCCTGCGCGCTCCACCGGCCGGAGGCGTCCTGGTCGGGGGCCAGGCGAGCCAGTTCGCGCAGCTGGAGGATGAGGAAGGCGGCCAGGTCGGCGCTCTGCACGACGCGTTCGGTGTCGAAGGTGGTGGCGTTGTCCCAGCCGCTGTCGTTGCCGTGCTGGTAGTGCGGCAGCTCGTGGCCGGGGACGCGGCGGGCGGTGAGCCAGAAGGTGGTCCAGCGTTCCAGCAGCGGGTATACGTCGTCCGGTGCAGCGGGAAGATGCCGCAGGGCCCAGCCGTGGACAGGCGGTTTGACGAAGTTGTAGAGGACTTCGGAGTGTGCGATGGAGTCGGGCAGAGCTCCGGAGGCGTCCTGGTGGTCGAAGGGGAGGCGATACTGGTCCCAGGCCAGGCCGGGCAGGCCCGCGGCCAGGGCGATGGCGTTGAAGCAGTGGTCCCAGCTCCACACCTTGTCCATCCAGTGCTTCGACATCAGCACCGCCGGGCGGGCGACGAAACCGGCCGGGCGCACGGTGGCCGACCACAACACGTAGGCAGCCAGTTCGGCGGCGGGCGTCCGGTTGCCGCGCCACGGCGCGACCGCCTCCGCGAACGCCTCGAACTCCGCCCGCGCCGCCTTGACCACCTGATCGAAAGAGTCCTGGGCGGCGTAGGGAGCGCGGGCGGTCTCGTACTCCTCGACGGCGATCTCCCACTCGCCGCTCAGGCGGATTCCCCGCTCGGCGGCGCCGAGCACCTGCGCGCCCAGGTGCTCGGCCCGCCCGCCGAGAAGGGTGATCCGGTAGCGGCGACCGGTCTGGTAGAGGGTGAAGACGTACGAGCCGTCCACGGGGTCCTGGTAGAAGTACGGCCCGCTGAACGGCGTCAGGACCGGGTCCGCGGCCAGCAGGCGCAGCCCGAGGCCGCGGCCTCGCACCCGCACCGTGTCCACGCTCTCGTAGGCGAGGTCTATCAGACGCTCGCCGTCCTGCCAGGTGAGCCGGTGCGGGGTGGCCGTGATCGCGGCGGCGGTCTCGGGGATCAGCTTCATGACCGCGTGCATGCCGCTCTGGTGCGAGACCAGATGCACCTCCTCCGCGTAGGTCCCCTCCGCCACCACGGGCGAGAAGCCGAACCACGATCCGTGGTAGCTGAACGGGATCTCCCATGGGGAGAACATCGGGCCTGAGGCGGCGACAGTCATGGAGCCGAGCGTCCCTTCGAGATCAGGTGAGGTGGATGTAGTCCAGTTCGGCGTATCCGGTGCCGCCCGCGAAGTACGGCGAGCCCTTGGCCAGCCGGATCACGTTGTATCCGGCGCGGAGGTTGACGGTGGTGCTGACCGTGGCGCCGAACTGGCCCCAGCCGGCGGTCGGTGGGTAGCTGACCGTGCTCCAGGCGCCGCCGTTGTAGGCCAGACCCTGGGTGGCGGTGGCGCCGGTGCCGTTGGCGTAGCCGATGGTCATCGTGTACGCGCGGGCCGAGGGCACGTTGACGACGAAGTCGACGTAGCTGTCGGTTCGCGGGGTGCCGGAGTTGTCGATGCGGCCGACGTAACCGCCCGCCGACGCGCCGGCCGAGGTCAGCCGCTGGGCGCGGAAGACGGAGGCGTTCTCGGCCTCGTAGCGCTGCTGGTAGGAGGGCACGCCGGAGGCCGGCTCGACGATGAGCTGATAGGCGCTGGTGGCGACCATGTTCGGCACGGAAACGGTGAGCCGGCCGCCCGAGACGGCGTGGGTGGTGGTGGAGACGGTGGTGGGGGCGGCCACGGCGGTGAAGCGGCCACTGGAGGGGGTGGACAGCAGGGTGACGCGGACGCTGGAGCCGAGCGCTTGCAGGCCGGTCAGGTCGATGGTGTTGGTGCCCGCCTCGTCGCCGAAGACCACGTTGACGATCCTGCGGGAGGGGTCGTAGGAGGCGAATCCGTCGAGTCCGGTCTGCCCGCCGGGCGTCGTGGCGACCATGTTGCCGGCCATGTCGCCGTACCACTTGTACAGCCACCACGTGCCGGTCGGCTGGTTGCCGCCGGTGACCAGGCCGTTCATGGTGCCGTACTCGTACCAGAAGGCGCGGTGCGCGGACTCGACGCCGCCGCGCTCGAACTTGGCGACGTAACTGGCCACCCGGCCGGGCACGTCCACCTCGGCGGGAGCGGCGTACTCGTTGATCGCGATGCGGCGCGGGCTGATGCCCAGCGACGCCTCCAGGTTGCGGTAGTCGGCCAGGTCGGCGGCGACCCTGGCCGGGTTCTGCAGCTCGTGCCAGCAGATGATGTCGGGCAGCGTGCCGGTGTCGCGGGCGCGGGTCAGGAACGCCTGCATCCAGGAGCGGCTGTAGACGGCCGTGCTCGGGCCGACGATCGGCGTCTGCGGGTCGAGGGCGCGCACGGCCCGGTACGTACGCACCCAGCCGTCGTTGAAGTTGCCCGCGGCGGCGGTGTTCCAGGTGAAGTCGGGCTCGTTCCAGAGCTCCCAGCCGAGGACGTTGGTGACGGTGGTGGCGTTGAGTCGCGCCCGCACCATGGTGTCGACCTTGGCCAGCCAGTCGTTCCAGCTCACCCACCGGTAGGGGAAGTCGGGGTAGATGTCGGGCATCCGGATGAACTGGCCGGCCCCGACGCGGTCGGCCTGCGGGGCGATCAGCAGCGAGTCGCCGCCGGGCGGCTGGCCGTTGGGTCGCTGGCCGACGCCGGGGGCGGGCTGCGTCAGCGAGTTGACCTTGATCGGCAGCAGCGTGGAGTCGGCCGGGCGGGAGTTCTCCGCCAGCCCGTACAGGCCGCCGGAGGCGGCGTGCGTGACGGGGCGGAACGGCTGGGCGACGTTGACGGTCAGGGTGGCGCCGGCCGCTCGGGCGGGGGTCGCGGCGACGCCGATGGAGGCGGTGGCGGTTGTGAGCGCTAACAACAGTGCTCTGACGCGTGGACGCATGTCACTCTCCTTCAGGGGTGGGGGTGGCGGCGGGCAGCCAGACGCGCATGCCCGCCGGGCCCCGCTGAGCCCAGGAGTGGTAAGGCCGCAGCGGGAGGTCGATCCATCCGGCGTCGCTCTCCGGAGCCGCCGGACGGGTGGAATAGGGCCAGGCGCTGCCGGGATGCGAGGGAAGCAGGGCGCGGGCGAAAGCGGCGTCGTCACCTGCCTTGAGCCCGGCGTGGGTGTCGATCACGAGGGCGTCGAGCGCGGCGGGGCCGGGCAGGTCGTGCGATTCGGCGCAGAGCACCTCGGGGCCGCGCTCGACGGCGACGCAGCCGCGTACCGCGTCGATGCGCGGGTCGGGCCAGGTGAAGCGGGGCTCCACCGGCAGATCGAGCGTGATGAGGTCACCCGCGCGGAAGGCCCGCCGCAGCTCGGCCACGCCCGGGGCGACCTCCCGGGTGCGTCCCTCGTCGGTCAGGGTGGCTCCGGCGGCCCAGGCGGGGACGCGCAGGGCGAGTGTCCAGGGTGCGTCGGCGTCGGCGGTGATCCGTACCCTGACGGTCCCTGTCCGCGGGTAGCCGGTCTCGACCCGCAGGCCGGCCCGCCGGCCGCCCGGCAGCTCGGCGCTGATCGAGCAAGGGGCGTACTGGTGGAGCTGGAGGCCGTCGTCGTCGCTGGTGGCGAGGTAACCGTGCAGGCCGGCCAGGGTGCGGGCGACATTGGTCGGGCAGCAGGAGACGTCGAACCAGGCGGCCCGGGTGCCGCCCTCGGCGCGCGGGCTCACCTCCTCCGGGTCGGCGGGTTTGCCCGGTGTGCGCTGGTGCAGGGGGTTGGCGTAGAAGAAGGCCCGGCCGTCGGGGCTCGGCGAGGCGGCGACGACGTTGTAGAGCGTGCGCTCGATCAGGTCGGCGTAGCGCACCTCGCCGGTGGCCAGCAGGAGCCGCCAGGACACCATGATCGAGGCGACCCCGGCGCAGGTCTCGCAGTAGGCACGGTCCGGCGGCAGTTCCCAGTCCTCGCCGAAGCCCTCGTCCTGGTGGCGCGAGCCCATGCCGCCGGTGATGTACGTGCGCCGCGCGACCGAGCGCTCCCACTGCCGTTCCACCGCGTGCAGCAGTTCGTCGTCGCCGAGCTCGACCGCCACGTCCACGGCCGCCGCGGACAGGTACAGGGCCCGGACGGCGTGGCCGCGCCACACGTCGGCCTCGCGGATGGGGAGGTCGTCCTGGAAGTAGGCGCGGCCGAGCGGGATGTCGCGCAGCGTCCCGTGGCCGCGCCGGTCGAGGAACAGGCGGGCCTGCTCGACGTAGCGCTCCTCACCGAGAGCGCGGCCGAACTCGGCCAGGCCGAGCTCGATCTGCGGGTGGCCGCAGATGCCCGCCCGCCCGTCCGGGCCGAAGACGCGGCAGACATGGTCGGCGGCCCGGCGCGCGAGCCGTACCAGGTCGTCCTCGCCGTGCGTGCGCAGCCGGGCGACGGCGGCCTGCAGCAGGTGGCCGGTGTTGTACAGCTCGTGCCCGCCTTCGAGATCGCTGTAGCGCGGCGTCTGGTCACCATGGCCGAAACAGGTGTTCACGTAGCCGTCGGGGTCCTGGGCCCGGGCGACGCGGGCGGTGAGCCGCTTGATCGCCGCCTCGGCCTCCGGGTCGCCGGTCCGCGCGGCCTCCCAGGCCAGGGCCTCGAGCAGTTTGTAGACCTCGGAGTCGGAGAACGGCCAGCCGGGCCGGTCGGGCCCGGTGGTGCCGTCGGCGACCCGGTCGAAGTTGGCCAGCCAGCCGAGGCGCTCCATCCACGACTCGCAGTGGGCGAGCGTGGCCGAGGCGTTCACGACCTGCCGCTCGTGCCAGAAGCCGCCGGTGAGGCGGACCTGGGGGAGCCCGAGCGGGCGTAGGCGGCCGTGGGAGGGCAGCACGGGGCTGCTCATAGGGCGAAACCTCTCTTGTCAGTCCTTTACCGCGCCCGCGGTGACCCCGGCGGCGATGTAGCGCTGCGCGAGGATCAGCAGGAAGGCCGCAGGGATGGACGCGATCACGGCGGTCGCCATGATCGAATTCCATTGCGTGGTGTTGTTGCCGATGTAGCGGAAGATGCCGAGCGTGATGGGGATGACGTCGCTGTTGCGGTTGAGCGTGGAGGCGAAGATGAAGTCCGACCATGCCCACAGGAACGTGAACAGCGACACGGTGATCACCGAGTTGCGGCTCAGCGGCAGGATGATCGAGCGGAACGTCCGCCACGTCGTCGCCCCGTCCATCTGCGCGGCCGACAGCAGCTCGCCGGGGATGCCCGCCATGAACGCGCGGAACAGCAGCACCCCGAACGGCACGGCGAGCGTCGAGTCGGCCACGATGAGCCCTGGGACGGTGTTGAGCAGGCCCAGCCTGATGTAGATCGCGTAGAAGCCCATGGCCATGACGACCGCGGGGATCATCTGGGCGACCAGCAGCAGGAAGTCGATCGCCCGCCCGCCGCGTGGGCGGAGCTTGGCCAGCGCGTAACCGGCCGGCAGCGACACCGCCAGCGTGAGCACGACCGTGCCCAGGCCGATGAACAGGCTGGTGGCCAGGGCGGGGAGCTGCTGGCCGAAGGCCGCCGCGTACCCCTCGAACGTGGGGTTCCATGGGAACCAGTGCGGCGGGTCGGCCCGCATGTCGCTCGTCCGCGTGAGCGAGACGTTGACCATCCAGTAGACCGGGAAGAGCATCACCGCCACCAGGACGACGCCCGCGGCCGTCTTCCACGCTCTCATGGGGTCTCCTTCCGCAGCCGCACGTGCACCAGCCCGGCGGCGAAGGCGATGAGGATGAGCAGGTTGCCGACCGCCGCCGCGGGGGAGAAGTCGGGCTGCCCGGTGCCGAACGCCTCGCGGTACGACCAGATCGCGAGCGTCGTTGAGGCGTCGGCCGGCCCGCCCCTGGTCATGATCCAGATGATGTCGACGACCTTGAGCGTGTAGATCAGGCCGAGCAGCAGCGTGATCGCCGACACCGGGCGCAGCAGCGGGAACGTGATGCGCCAGAACTGCTGCCACCCGTTCGCCCCGTCGAGCCCGGCGGCCTCGTACAGGGTGGCGGGGATGTTCTGCAGCCCCGCGTACAGGATGACCAGGTTGAACGGGATGCCGAGCCAGATGTTGGCGATCGTGACCGCCAGCAGCGAGGTGTCCGGCGAGGTCAGCCAGTTGATCTGGCCGATCCCGAACGCCTGCAGGGCCGCGTTGACGATCCCGTTCTCGCTGTTGAGCATCCACGACCAGGTCGAGGCGGACACGATCAGCGGCAGCAGCCACGGCACCAGGAACATCGCGCGCAGCACCGCCGACAGCCGGAAGCCGCGGTGGAAGAAGACCGCCAGAGCCAGGCCGAGCGCGTACTGCACGGCGATGGAGCCCAGGGTGAACAGCGCCGTGTTGCCCAGCGCGCGCAGGAACGCGCCGTCGGAGAGGATCTTGAGGTAGTTGTCCAGGCCGGTGAACTCGGGATTGCCCTGGATGAAAGCGCGGGGCGTGTAGTCGTGGAGGCTGAGCTCGATGTTGCGGTAGAGCGGATAGGCGTAGAACAGCAGCAGGTAGACGATCAGCGGCGCGAGGAAGGCCAGCGTCGTCCACCGGAGAGGCCGCCGCGCCGCCCGGTGCGCGGGGTGCGCGAGCGCTCCGGCCGTGCGAATCGAAGCCATGGGGTGTCCGATCAGTCGCCGGTGGCCTGCTGGGCCTGGGCGTCCTTGAGCGCGTCAGCCGGGCTCGCCGCGCCGCTCAGCGCCTTCTGCACGCCGGTCCAGAGGGCCTCGGAGATCTTCGGGTACTTGGTGCCGAGGTTGTCGCTGGTACGGCCCTTGGCGGACTGGACGGCCGCCACCCACGGCTTCAGGCTCGGCTCCTTGGCGAGGATGGCCTGCTGTCCGTCGGCGGTGGAGGGGATGTAGTAGGCGAACGTGGTGCCGGTCTCGACCAGGCCCTCGGGCGTGGTCATGCACTCGAGGATCTTCTTGGTGACGTCGTAGCGCTTGGTGTCCTTCTGGACCGGGACTGTGATGAACTCGCCGCCCGTGGGCGTGGCGGCGGTCCCGCCGTCCTTGCCGGGGATCTGCACGATACCGGTCGGGAAGTTCGCCTCGGCGGCGCTGTTGATCTGCCAGGTGCCGTTCTCGGCGAAGGCGAACTCGCCGGTCAGGAACTCCTCCCAGGCCGTGTTCTGCGAGTTGCTGATCACGGAGTTCGGCGCGAGGCCGTCCTTGAGCCAGGAGCTCCACAGTTGCAGGGCCTCGATCGCCTGTGGCGAGTCGAGCTGCGTGAGCTGGGCGCCGGCGCCCCAGAACCAGGGCAGGAACTGGAAGGAGCCCTCCTCGGTGCCGATGGCGGCGAACGTGATCGGCTTCTTGCCGGCGGCCTTGACCTTCTTCAGCGCCGCGTTCAGCGACGCCCAGTCCTTGATCGAGGAGGGATCGACGCCGGCGTCGTCGAGGATCTTCTTGTTGTAGTACAGCGCGAGGGTGTTGGCGCCGATGGGGATGCCGTAGGTCTTGCCGTTCAGCTCGCCGGCGGCGATGAGGTTCTTGTCGAACCGGTTCACCTCAAGGCCGAAATCCGACATGGCGGTCAGCATGCCGGCGTCCGCCAGGGTCGAGACGGCCGGGTTGTCGAGGAGGATGACGTCGGGCGCGTTGCCCTCCTGGCCCGCGAGAAGGGCCTGGTTGGTCAGCGCGGTGGTGTCGTAGGCGGTGCGCTTGATGGTGACGCCGGCCTGTTGCCCGCAGGTGCTCACCCGCCCGGCCCACGCGGAGCTCGCATCGTGCTGCGGGTACGGGTCCCACCAGGTGTACGCGCCGCCGCCGCTCGCCTCGGCGGGCGTGGCGCCGCTCTGAGGCGGCGTGGATGCGCAGGCGGCCAGAGCCAGAACGGCGGTGCCGATCATGGCGGCCCTCGCGGACGTACGGTTCATCCGATCTCTCCAGTGTTAGCGCTAACAATGAGCGCAGTGGAACGGTGTGGGCTGTCTTCCCCGAGGTCAGCGGGGAAGCGGGGGTGCGGTGCTGCCGAGTGAGACCAGCTCGGGGGAGATGAAGCGCACGACGAACGGCTCCTCGCGGGCCGCCTGGGACTCCACGCGGCGCACGAGTTGGCGCACCGCCATGGCGCCCAGGCGGTCGGGTGCACTGTCGATATGGGAGTAGGGCAGGGAGAAGGTCGCGGCGAACTCGGGGGAGTAGCGCCCGATGACCGACAGGTCCTCAGGTACTCGCAGCCCTCGCGCGTGGGTGACGGAGGGCAGCGCCGCCGCGGCCGCCTCGTTGTTGATCAGCAGGCCGGTGGCTTCGGGGTGGGCGTCGAGGAACTGGTTGAGCAGGCGCCCCACGGCCGGTTGCCGGGACTCGCCGTACACGGCGTGCAGGGTGATGCCGCGCTGGCGGGCACGTTCGAGTGCGGCGTCGCGCAGGCGCCAGACGTACGCGCCGCCCCGCTCCACCACGTGCTCAGGCTGTGAGATGAGGATGAGCTCGCGGTGGCCGAGCCGGTGCAGGTGATCGACCATGGCCCGGCCGGCCTCCTCGAAGTCCAGGTCGAACACGTCCAGGCCGGAGCAGTCGCCGGGCAGGCCCACCAGTGCGCCGGGCTGCGGGGCGGCCCGCAGGATGGGCAGGCGGGGGTCGTCCTGGGCGATGTTCAGGAGCACCACGCCGTCCACCATCCGCGAGTCGGTGACGCGGCGCAGCGCCCGGACCCCGTCGGCCTCGGTGACCAGCAGCGTGTCATAGCCCACGTCCCGAGCGGTATTGGTGACGCCCAGGATGTACTGCAACATCGCGGGCGCGAACTCGTCTTCGTGGAACTGGGCGAGCAGACCGAGGACCTTGGTCTGGGCGGTGGCGAGCGCGCGGGCGCCTGCGTTCGGCGTGTACGCCAGCGCCTCGGCGGCCGCCAGCACGCGCCGGCGCACCTCCTGTGAGATGGGCCGCTTGCCCGACAGCGCGTACGACGCCGTGCTGCGGCTCACCCCAGCCTCCCGGGCCACGTCTCCGATCGTCGCCACCATCACCTCCTGATTGTCGAACCGGTTCGACGACATGTTGCACTGGTCCCTTGGCATCATTGACCCGACGTCGCCTTCTTCCTGGAGATGGGCCGGCCTGCTTCACGCCGACGCATCCTGCGTTCCCTGGGTAGGCGAACCGGTTCAACGATGTGGCATGACTGTCGCGCCCCGTACGGGGGACGTCAAGACCGCCCACAGTCGGCGATACCGAATCGTAATATGTCGGAAACAGTGGAAGATCGCTCCACTGACGGGCGGGAAGGGGCTCGGTCGGGCCTGCAGCCGGTTGCCGGCGATGCGCAGCGCCAGCGGCAGGTTCTCGCACAGGCTCGCCACCCGCGCAACCCCGTCCGGGTCGGCCTGGGCCCGTTCGGCCCCGACGATGCCGCGCAGCAGCTCGGCCGCCTCCTCGGTGGCTAGGTGCGCGAGGGGGATCCGGCGCACGCCTTCCAGACCGGCCAGCGGCCGGCGGCTGGTGATCAGGACCATCACGGGACCGGCGGACGGCAACAGCGAGCGCACCTGGCTCTCGTACGCCGCGTTGTCCAGGATGATCAGGCACCGCCGTCCGCGCAGCAGGGCCCGATAGTGGCCCGCGCGGTCCTCCTCGCCGGCGGGGATGCGCTGCTCGGCCACGCCCAGCGCGGTGAGCAGCCGCGACAGCGCGGTCCCCGGGTCGAGCGGGACCGGGTCCATGCCGCGCAGGTCCAGGTGGAAGCGGCCGTCGGGGAACAGGTCCGCCAGTTGCCCGGCGGCCCGTACGGCCAGGGCTGTCTTGCCGTTCCCCGCGGTGCCGGAGATCGCGGCCACGACAGCGGTCCCCGCGTCCGATTCGATCGTGGTGTCGTGGTCTGCGGCGCGGATCGCCAGGTCGCGCAGCGTGCGCAGTTCCCGGGTCCGGCCGGTGAAGTCGCCCACGCCACGGGGGAGCTCGCACGCGCCCCTCGCCGGGGCGTCCTGGCGCAGCCGTCCGTCGCGCGCCGCCGCGAGAACGGCGAATCCGGCGGCACTAGCCTGAGCGGGAACGGACTCGATTGGCGCATCGTGGGAGGCGCGGTGACCGCTCGACGTTTCTCGGTCCTCGGCCCGGTGACCGTGGCGCGTGACGGGAGGCACATCTCCGTCCCCGGAGGAAAGGTCCGCACCCTGCTCGCGGCCCTCCTGCTGCGCCCCAACCAGGTCGTGCTGCCGCGACACCTCGCCGAACGGCTGTGGGACGGCGACCCTCCGCCGAACCCGCGCCGGGCCCTGCAGGTCAACGTCGCGCGCCTGCGGCGGTCCCTGGACCTGAGCGAGGTGATCATGACGGTGCCGGGCGGTTACGTCGCCCGTGTCGGCCGCGGCGAGCTCGATCTACTCGACTTCCAGCGCCTGACCCAGGAGGCCGCCCTGGCGGCGACACCCGTGCTGGAGAGGCGGCTCCTGCGCGAAGCGCTCGCTCTGTGGCGCGGCCCGGCGTGCTCGGACGTGGAGTCCGGCACGCTGCACCGGCTCGACGTCCAGCCCCTCGCCGAGCAGCGCCTCCAGGCCCTCGAACGCCGCGTCGAGCTCGGCCTCCAACTGGGCGAGGGCGCGGACCTGGTCGCCGAGCTGCGGAGCCTGACCGCCGGGCATGCCCTGCCAGAACGCTTGTGGGGCCGGCTCATGACCGCGCTCGACCAGGACGCACGCGGGGCGGCGGCCGCCGGGGCAGGCGAGGACCAGGCGCTGGGCGCGTTGCTGCGCGCCTGGCGGGAACGGGCGCTGCTGACCCAGGAGCAGCTCGCGGAGCGAACCGGCCTCAACGTCCGCACCGTCCGCCGGCTGGAGTCTGGCCAGCTGCGCCGGCCGCGCCCGGCGTCGATCCGGCTGATCAGCGAGGCGCTGGACCTGGACCCGTCGGAGACGTCGATCCTGACGAGGTCCCCGAGCCCGGTCCCGTCACGGACGACGCCGCGCCAGCTTCCCGCCGACGTGGGGGCGTTCGTCGGGCGGGAGCGGGAGATGGCCGCGCTCGACCATCCCGGCGCCGGAGCGAGGATCGTCGCCATCGACGGCATGGCGGGGGTCGGCAAGACCGCGCTGGCCGTCCACGCCGCCCACCGGCTCGCGCCCGGCTTCCCCGACGGCGACCTGTTCCTCGACCTGAACGGCTTCAGCCGCGGCATGACCCCCGCCGACCCCGCCGACACGCTCGCCCGCGTGCTGGGCCTGCTGGGCCTCCCCGGGGAGTCGATCCCGCAGCACGCCGAGGACCGCGCGGCCCTGTATCGCAGCGTGCTGGCGGGACGGAGGATGCTCCTCGTACTGGACAACGCCGCCGGCGAGGATCAGGTGCGGCCCCTGTTACCCGGCGCGGGAGACTGCCTGGTGCTCATCACGAGCCGCCGGCGGCTCACCGGGCTGGACGAGGCCCGCACGGTGACGGTGGACGTCCTGCCGGAGGCGGAGGCGATCGCGTTGTTCACCGGCACGGCCGGCCGGGAGCGGCTCGTGGACGCCCCGCCGGAGGCGGTGGCCGAGGTCGTACGGCGCTGCGGCCTGCTGCCGCTGGCGATCCAGCTCGCCGCGGCCCGGCTGAAGGCGCATCCCGTCTGGAGCGTGAGCGACCTGCTCGAACGGCTGACGGCGCACGAGCGACGGCTGGGCGAGCTGCAGTCCGGACAACGTAGCGTCGCCGCCGCGCTCGTCCTGTCCTACCGGGAGCTCACCCCCGCAGAACGGCGCGCCTACCGGCTGCTCGGGCTGCACCCCGGCGCCGACATCGGCTTCGAGGCCGCCGCCGCGACGCTCGCCGCCGGCTCGGACACCATGACGCTGCTGGAGCGGCTGCTGGAGCTCAACCTGCTGCAGGAACGGGTGCCCGGACGCTACCGCTTCCACGACCTGGTCCGCGCCCACGCCGCCGAGACAGCCGCCGCCGAGGAACCGGAACCCGACCGGCGAGCCGCCCTGACCCGGCTGCTGGACCACTACGGCCAGGCCGCCTCGGCGGCGATGGACCGCCTCTACCCGTACGAGGCCGACCTACGTCCGCACCCCGCCACCGACACCATTCCCCTCCCCAGTGAGGCGGCGGCCACCGCCTGGCTGGAGGCGGAGCTGGCCAACCTGCTCGCTCTCGCCAGGTACGCGGCCGAGCACGGCTTCCCCAGCCACATCCGGCACCTGTCGGGCACCCTGCACCAGTGCCTGCGCACCCGCGGCCGCTACGCCGAGGCCGAGGCCCTGCTCACCCGCGCGCTGACCGCCGCGCTCGCGGTCTCCGACCGCACCGGGGAGATGGAGGCGCTCCTCGGGCTGGGAGAGATCCGCCACGCGCAGAGCCGGTACGACACCGCCGTCGCCGACACCACGCTCGCCCTGGACCTGGCCTGCGCCATCGGACACCACGCGGGCCGGCTCCGGGCGCTGAACAACCTCGGCGACATCCACCTCAGCTCGGCCAGGCTCAGCCAGGCCGCCGGCCACTTCGCCCAGGCGCTGGAGGTCGCCCGCGGGATCGGGCACCGTACCGGCGAACTGGAGGCGCTGACCGGCGCCGGCAACACCTACCGGCTGTGGGGACGCCACGACGACGGGCTCAGGTACCTCTCCCAGGCGCTCGCCCTCGCCCAGGAGGTCGGCCACCACACCAGCGAGCTGCGGGCACTGACCGGCGTCGGCTACATCCACCTGGCGCGGGGCGGGTTCGGGGCGGCCACCGAGTACTTCGACCAGGTCCTGAGCCTCGCCCGCGCCACCGGCCACCGCACCGGCGAGCTCAACAGCCTCAACGCCCTGGCCCACCTGGCCCGCCTCCAGGGGCGGCACGAGCGGGCCCGCGAGCTTTATGCGAGCGTCGCCGGCCTCGCCCGTGAGATCGGCAACCGCAACTGGCAGTTCGAGGCCGTGTACGGCCTCGGCCGCCTCCAGCACGACACCGGCCACGACGAGCAGGCGATCGACAGCCACCGCCGGGCTCTCGACCTGGCCATCGAGCTCGGCCAGCCCAGCGACCAGGCACGCGTCCACGACGGCCTCGCCCACGCCCACGCCGCGCTCGGCCACCAGGCCCACGCGCGCCGCCACTGGGCCCACGCCCTGACCCTGCTGGCCTCGATGGGCATCGACCGGATGGACGAGAACGGGATCGACGTCGTGACCATCCGGGCCCACCTCGACGCCACGCCCCCGGACGCCTGACCAGGCGTCCGGGGAACCGTACCGGGAACCCTGCCTCGGTCAGCCGGTCAAGGCCAGTATCCGGGCCAGCGTGTCGGCATAGGCCGACGTCCCGCTGTCGTTCGGGTGGAAAGACTCCCGGCTCAGACACACCGGGTCGGAGACGTCGAGCGGATTGAAGATGCAGCTCGCCGGGGCGTCCCCGGGGTGAAAGTCACCTTCGCCGTTCGGGGTGATCATGATGGGGTTGATCCAGGCGACGTCCGCGCAGGCCTCGTGGCCGCCGAAGTAGCCGATCGGGCTGGCCGCGTAGACCTCGATCCCTTCGTCGGTCTGAAGCTGGGTGGCCAGTTCCGCCTGTTTCCCTTCCATGTACCGGGCGAGTTCGGAGAGCGCGGCGGCCTCCCCATCGGTGATCAGGGCGGTGCCGGCGACGCTGCAGCCGTCCGCGGCGATCAGCTTCGGATAGCCCAGCAGGACGATCTTCGCGTTCGGCGCCTTGTCCGGGGCGTGAATGTCCCGGATGACCTCCTTCACCTTGGCGGCCGTCCTGTCGATGATCGCCTTGTACGTGGGCAGGAACGAGTCACCGGTGCACTCCACGAGCGGGATGATGCAGTTGCTGAGCGCGTTGGTGAAGGCCCCCTCGTCGTTGCCGCCGAGGGTGAGGGTGACCAGGGTGGTGTTCTCGTCGAGCACGCCGGACCTCATCTGCCCGATCTCGTGGAACTGGCCCTCGCCGCGCTTGTACCTGTCCGGGTGCTGCCACGACTCGGGGACCAGGTCCCCGGTCACATTCCACGTCTGCGCGCCGGAGCAGGCCACGAACCCCAGCTCGTGGTTGGGGTCGAAGCGGTCGACCAGCGTGCCCAGGTTCTCGGTGTCGCCCGGCAGGACCACCTTGCGCGGGTAGGCGCCGTTGCTGCGCCTGCAGGCGTTCCAGTCGGGCGTGCCGTGGTCGGCGTCGGACTCGGCGAAGTAGTTTCCGGCGCCTTCGCCGGAGCTGTAGGAGTCACCGAGGGCGGCGACGATGTGCCTCGGCTTGGCGTTGAGCTTCTGGACGGCGATCGCGTCCCAGCCCACCCGTACGGTGCCCTTGCCGTCCTGGGTGACGTTGCTGAGGCGGACGCTGGGCACGGTGCCGTTGAAGTTGTACACCCCCAGGGACACCCAGCCGTTGCGGCCGAGCCGCTGCGGCAGGTAGCGGCGCTTGTTGTAGGTACGGCTGCCGTCCACGTCGATCTCGTAGCGGGCCTGCTGCGTGCGGGCCCCGACGACCGGGAGGTGGACGAACACCCTGGCCCACCCGGCGCTCTGGTTCAGCGTCCAGGTGCCGACGGCGCTGCGGGCGGAGTCAGTGCCGGGGATGGTGTTGCTCATCCAGAACTGGCCGGCGAAACCGCTGCCTATCTGGTGCACGTCGATCTTGCCCGGATAGGTGCCGGCGGCGTCCGGCCGGAAGGTGAGCCGGAACGAGCCAGCCTCGGTGTAGGCCGGGGAACAGCCGGGTCTGACGGAGGGAACCGCCTTGGCCACGTTGTCGACGATGAGCGCGCCGGACGGCAGGCCGGCCAGGCCGCAGTTCGGCGGGTAGTTGGCGCCGTCCTCCTGGTAGGCGTAGCCGGGGTCGAAGCGGATGAACTCGCGGCCGCAGTCGTTCTGGCAGTCGGCCTTCCACGTGGCCGGGGAGTGGTACCAGCACTGCAGGTCGTACTGGCCGGCGCTGTTCTTGTGACCGCACGGGCCGGCGGGCTCGCCGATCACCTCAGGGGCGTTGGGCGGGTAAGAGGCGCCGGGGACGCAGTCGTTGCTCGCGTCGCAGAACAGCGTGGTGGGCGGCTGGACGAGGTAGCGGTCCGACGCCGTCAGCCACCAGGCGGGCACGAAGTTGTGGACGAGCTTGCCTGGGGTTTCGATGAGCTCGATCGGATGGCCGGCGAAGCCCATCACCTTCTCCGGGTACGGCCAGTCCTGAGGGTGGGCGGCGTCCGCGTACGACTCCTCCATGAAGGGGGTGCGGTCGGCGGGATAGCGCGGGTTGATCGGGTTGTTGAGCCAGCCCACCCCCCAGGGCTTCCCGTTGCCGAGGTTGGGGTGGAAGCCGGAGTTGTACGCCCAGGCGGCGAAGAACCAGTTCTCGATCCGGTCGGCGCTGCCGTTGTTGAGTCTCAGTCCGGCGCGGCGGGTTTCGTTCCACTTGTCCTGCAACATCTGCATGCCCTTGGCGATGTTGGCCGCGAAGTCCAGCGCGATCGCCCGCTGCTGGTCGAGAGGCAGCGCTGTCTCTCCCGGCCGCTCCTTGCCGGCCAGTCGCATGCCGTCGGTGACCTGCATGATGCCGTACCCGCAGTCGGCGTCCGCCCAGTTGATCGTCCAGTCGTCGCCTTCGTCGTCGTTGTAGTAGTCGACGCCGAAATAGTTGCCGATCAAGGGATTCGCGGTCACCCCAGGGATGGCGAAGCGGGCCGCCTGCCAGGTGTTCGACTCCTGGGTGGCCACGCCCAGCAGGACCTGCGCGGGCACGCGACCGCCGCCGTCGAGCGTCCTGGGCGGGAACAGGCCCTGCGGCGTGTAGGCGGGCATGCCCAGGTTCTTCCAGTTCGCCGGCCGCGGCACGGTGAGCCGGCCGTACACGGCCTGGTCGACGGCCCACTCCACCTGGCGCGGCTTGGGCTGCATGGTCTGGTTACGCGGGTCGTTGCGCGCCACCGAGCAGTACCGCGGGTCGCCGTCGGCGGGGGAGTGCGGGTCGCCGGCCGCGGCGGGCGCGGCCCTGCCGAGCGCGGGGCTCGGCTCCGCCCCGCCGCCCGCGCCCGCCACCGGCGTCACCGAGAGCGTGAACGGCTTGTTCGTGGCCAGCGACGTGGCGGTGATGTTCACCCGCTGCGCCGCGTCCGGATCGGCGGGCGCCACCCGCGGGTCCTTGGTGCGCTCGCGGAGCACGGAGGTCACGGCGACGCCACCCGACAGCGACACGTCCACGTCGTCCGGCACGCCGGCGAGCGCCACGCTCGGCGCCGCCGCGCGGGCCTGCGTGGACTTGGCGCCCGTCACGTACACCCGGCCCCCGCGAGCGGAGCGTACGCTCAGGCCCGTGACAGCGCCGGTGGCCAATAGGGTCACGGCGTTCCCCCCGGCGAGGTCCACGCGGCGCACAGAGGCGGTTGCCTTGTCCTCCACCTGGGCATACACCACGCCGCCATCGGCGTCTGGAGCCAGCCGGTACGGCACGCCCCTCGCCCGGGCCAGCAGAGTCCGCGTGCCGTCGGGCCGTACCCGCACCAGCGCGCCGGAGTCGGCCGCCACGATGCCGTCCTTGGCGGGCACGGCCGACGTAAGCTGTCCCGGCACCTCGATCGGCGGCTTCACCTTCCCCTTCACGGTGTCCAGTTCCAGCAGCCGGGTCGCCGCCAGGTCCTCCCCGCCGCCCTGGGTGAGCACCGCCGACTCCGACGGGCCGCAGCCGGGGTTGAAGTAGGCCAGGCTGGTCTGCACCTTCAGCTTGCGCACCCGGCCGCCGTCGAGGTCCACGATCGCGGTGAACCCGCCGCGGTCGGCCAGCTCGGCCTTGTTGGGGAACGTGCGCGGCGCGTACACCACCACGGCTCGCTCGCCGGACGCCGTCACGCAGACGTTGCCGATCCACAGGTCGGTGTCGAAGCCCGGCTCCGACAGGGATGCCGCCGTCCGCCACCGGTAACCGTCCTTGGCGTCCGCCACCAGCACGTGGAAACCGGTGGCGTCGCCCGCGGTGGTCACCGCCCGATCGGACGACTTCTCCCAGTCCCCGCCCAGCAGCCCCGCCCGTTCGGCGGGCGCGACGCTCTCCGGCGCGGCGGCCTGGGTGGCCGGGACCGTGAGCTCCTGGCCAGGCGGCGGGGTCGGCGTCGCCCGCGCGGGAATCGGCGCGGATAACAAGGCCGAGACGGACAGAACGGCGGTGAGGGCTGCTCGGGCACGCATGGTCACTCCTCGGGCGAAGGGTCAGGCCTTGTACGACAGCCAGGTCTGATGGGCCCGACGGTGGCAGTCCCACTGAACGATCTTGGTGAGGTCGGCCAGCGAGCCGCCCTGGACCTCCATGCAGTAGTGCGAGGCGTCGTTCGTCTGCTGGTTGAGGTGGGTGCTGGTGTTGTACCAAACCTGGTTGGACAGGCCGAGGTAGCAGGTGTACTGCAGGAGCGGGGCGCCGCGCGTCATGGTCGGGATGGGTTCCAGGCACTTCCCGCTGTTGCCGTTGCCGATCAGGTGGAAGTCGATGGAGCCGTCGCCCTCGGTGTGCCACAGGTACCACATCTGCGAGGTCCGGCCGGCGATGCACCGGTACTGCACCGCCTGCGCGCCGCTGTCCTTGGAGGCGCCCCGGACGTCCAGGCATTTCCCGCTGTTGAGGTTCCGGTAGGTGTAGGGGCCGATCCAGGAGCCCTGCGCCTGGACGCCGTCCTTCGTCAGGGGTGGTGGCGGCGGCGGCACGTCCGCGCCGGCGACCGGTACGAACCGCGCCGCCGCGGTCGCCGTGCCGGACAGCCCGGCCGCCAGCAGGACCGCGGTCGCCGCGATGGTGAGAATGCGTCGGATGCCCATGGGCCTTCTTCCTCCGTGCTCGGTTGATGAGATCGATCGGGTCAGGCGGGACCCGCCCAGGTGCTATGCGCCGTCGACGGCCCACGCGTGCGTGAGCACGCCGTCGAGGTTCCACCGGGGCGTCGCGTCGGTGGTGTAGTGATTCATCAGGCGCGCGTTCACCGCACGCCACGCCCCCGACTGGCTGATCCGCCACACCGTGGCGAGCCGTTCACCCGTAGGGAGCGGGTTCTGGTCGACCTTGCCGTCCGCGTCGACGAAGCCGAGGACTCCTTCGTCGATGAAGGCGCCGCCGTCCCGCAGCGCGGCCGCCTCCTGCGGCAGCGCGAGAAGGTACGAGGCCCGGCCGGCGGCGCGAAGCCGGTGGAGCGCCGTGCTGCCGGCGAACTGCGTACGGGAGACGTACCGTGCGGCCTGCACGCCCGCCGGGCCGAATCCGTGCTCGCGGATCGCCGCGTCCAGCTCCGTCTCGCTGGTGGTGTAGAAGTATCCGCCGATCGGGGTGGCCAGCTCGTACAGCCTGACTAGCTGGACCGAGCCCGTCCCGGCCTCGGCCGGCGAGACGGTCAGGGCTAGGAGGGACGCGGCTGTCGCGAGCAGGATCGAACGTCGTGACATGGACGTCATGGACAGTCCTCCACTCGAGGTCATCGGATCGCCCGATGGTGATCAAGGACACCGCGCGGTCCGTGCCGCTCGCGCACGGTTCTGTCTCCTCCGAAGCCGCAGACCGGCAGGTCCGTACGGCCCGAATCCTGCCAACGGCCAGCCACGCTCCCCAGGGCGCCAACCGGACATTTTCCGGACATCTCCCGCGCGCTAGGCCGAGCGACCAGATGCCGCGTCGAGGACGAGTACCTCAGGGAACGACACAGGGTGCCTGGCGCTAGGCGGGCTGGCCGCCGTCGGGGCCAGGTCGTCAGCTCGTGCATTCCTGTTCAGGAGAAGGCAGCAGGTGACGGATTCACCAACGACGCCGCCGTGAACCCGTCGACGCCCAGCCCCGACTGAACGGTTCCGGGGGAACACCTGTGGCCATGAACTCGCTGCGAACTGCTCTGAGCCCTGATGGAACCGACGACAGCCCGCTGGACACGACCGACGGTGAGGTGATGCGGCCACCTGCGGATCCGCGTGAGCAGGCCGGCGGCTGGATCGCGATCCCGTAGGGGCGAATGTCAGAGCCGGGAGCCGTGCGGGCCAGGAGGTGCAGACAGCGGGGATGGGACACGGCGTGTACGTGCGTGAAACAGGGCGCGAAACCGCCCTCGGTGTCTGATCGCCTACTCTGCGATGGTTCCGCAGATGCGCACTGAGGGCGCTCGGAGTGCCGCAGCAGATCCGCGACCTGTGCCGGGGCGGCTGGGGGCACGGTCGCGGGCTGCTGCATCTCATTTCCAGCCAGGAGACCTGCGATGCCGCCCCACTCGCTAATGGATCACAGCGGCGAACCGGTGCTGTGTGCGGCCTGCGAGGTGTACGGCCGGCGAGCTACATCCCGGCCCGGGCTCGCCGGATCGTGACCCACGGCCTTTGCATCGAGCGCCATCAGAGGACGAACGACGGTCAGGCGGATCGTCTGCGGACCTCCCGCCCCGAGCGCGTAGCGAGGAAGCCGCCGCCGAGAACAACGGCGCGACCGGGCCGGACCCTCGGCAGACGATGACCGGGCGGCCTGCGCTCTGCTCCACCTTCGACCATGTCCAAGCACTTCAGGCATCCGACCCGCGAGAGCATCTCCACGTAGCCTGGCCCGCTCCGGTCGATGTACAAGACCATGTACTTCAACCACGGCATCGCCCTGCGTGCCTTGAAGACCTGCCCCGATGGCCGGCCTCGCACCTGTGTGTCCGGTTGCCGATGCATGTCGCCGACCGGCTCTTCCGCCGGGTCGAGGTCGGAAGCACGGTCCGTGTCCGCCCATGACGAACACCGTCTCGCGCACACCTCACGCTTCGCGTGAGCGAGACGAGCGGGCAGAGAGAGTTAGGCCGTGGCCCACGCCCGTCGAGTCGGCGATGGAAGCGCTGGTCCAGGACCTGCTGGTCAAGGAAGGCTGGCAGAGCGGCGAGTCGTGGACGTTGCTTCGGCGCGACCTAGCGGAGCCCGTGCCGGATCCTGGCGTCCACGTCGAGGTGACCGGGCCGGAACAGGCAGAGGAGTGGGCCGCGGTCCTGCGGGCGTCGTTCGACAGGTCGACGTTCAGCGGCGCGCACTGACACGCGACGGCGGCGGGCGCCCCCTACGCAGATGCACGGTGCCTGACCGTACGCGACCACCAGGGCGAGGCGGTGGCGGTAGTGATCGTGTGGTCGGCGGGTGAGGGCAGGATAGGGCTGATCGAGCCTCTGGGGGGTGCATCGGGCACACCGGGGCCAGGGGTACGGCCGGGCGGTCACGATCGCCGCGGCCAGCGCGCTCCGGGAGCTGGGTTCGTCCCGCATGGTCGTGTACTGCGAGAGCTCCAATGTCGGTGCCGTCGCCACCCGCCGGTCGGCAGGCATGGAGCAGGTGTCCGAAAGGCGGGACATGTCCCGCGACGCTTGACGCTTGCGGGTCGGGGGCGTGGCCGCGAGAGAGCGCATGCGGTGATGCCGAGGGGGTGGTACGGCAGGAAGCTCGGCGACACCCTCGGAGCGCGGCATGCCTCGCCGCGGGCGTGGAAGGGCCCGGGGCTCTTATGGGCTGGACGGTCGTGCCCGTGCTGTGTCCAGGCAGGGCCCGCCTCAGGTGACGCTGTCGCTACTGGTGCGGGGTCCCAGTTCGCGGACGATGTGGGCGAGGGCGCGATGAGGCCGCTTTCGGCTTCGCTGCGAGATCAATGCCTGCGGCGCCTGTGTCCACGCCCACACCCAGGTCCTGGTCAAGGCGGGGGAGAGCGTCGAGCGGATCGCCGCGGTGGCCGCCTGGCGGGAGGCGCCGTTCTTCAGCGAAGCCGAGCGGGCCGCGCTGGAGCTGACCGAAGCGGTCACCCGGCTGGTGGACCGTTCCGGCGAGGCGGTGGACGACGAACTGTGGGGCCTGGTCGCCGGCCACTACGGCGAGAGGCAGATCTCCGCGCTGCTCCTGCTCATCGGCGTGACGAACCTATTTAACCGGCTCAACACCGCCATCAAGGAGCCCGCCGGCGCCACCTGGACGTGACCGGGATCAGCGCGCCGGGCATGGCGGCGATGTTCACCGCCCACGACAGGCTGCGCGGCGAACTGACGCACCTGGCCCGCCTCGCCGTACGAAGCGACCGGAACCACCGCCGCTGCACCACGCCTTGGCCCAGCGACCGGACAGCCTGGGCCTGCTGGTGGCGATCGGGGCCGAGCATGCGGCGATCCACCAGCTCATCGGTGCGATCGACGAGCGGGTGGCCACCCACACCCGCGCCCATGCCAGCACCGGGCCAGGCGCGCTCGGCGACCTGGCCGACTCCCTGGTCACAGGCCTGACCGGGCACCTGGTGCACGAGGAGCACGCGGCGCTCCCGCTGCTCCTGGGGACCATCACCCCACCCCAGTGGGCGCATTTCGCCCATCTCCACAGCCGGCTGACCACCGCCGACACGGCCCGTACCGGCCCCGACCGTTGGAGTACGACACCATGACCACCATCGCGCTGATCACAGGCGCCAATAGAGGCATCGGTCACGCCGCCGCCAAACTGCTCGCCGAAAACGGCGTCACCGCGATCATCGGCGCCCGCGACGCCGTACAGGGCAAGGAGGCCGCCGGGCCGCTCGGCCTGCCGTACGTGCGGATCGACCTCACCGAGACCGACAGCGTCCGGGCGGCGGCCGCCCGGATCGAGCGGGAGTACGGCCGGCTCGACATTCTGATCAACAACGCCGGGATCACCGTCCCCGACGGTCCGCCCAGCGACACCACGGCCGAGGACGCCAGGCGGGTCTACGAAACCAACGTGTTCGGTGTCATCGCCGTCACCAACGCGATGCTGCCGCTGCTGCGCCTCTCACCGGCGGGACGGATCGTGAACGTCTCCAGCGAGCGTGGTTCACTCGACCGCGCCCTGGACCGGGGCCATCCGCTGTGGCCGATGCTCAACCTGGCCTACACCTCCTCCAAGGCCGCCCTGAACATGATCACCGTGTCGTACGCCAAGGAGCTGTGGAACACACCGATCAAGGTCAACGCCGTTGACCCGGGATGGGTCAAGACCGACATCAATCACAACACGGGGATCAAGAGCCCGGAGGAGGGCGCCGCGCCGATCGTCACCATGGCGCTGCTGGGCCCCGACGGCCCCACCGCCACCTTTGTCCAGCACGAGGGCCTTCTTCTCTGGTAGCTCATGCCGGCCGAGTTGAGGCGGGCACACAGGCCAGGACCCCGCCCAGGGCCGCGGGCCGGCAGGAGCGCGGCCCACGATGGCGCGATCTGGCCCGAGTCCGAACGGGCCGGCCGCAGCCACGCCTCCTGGGCAGCGAAACCCCGGTCACCTTTCCTTGGCGCCATCCGTCATGCCGCCGGGGACGAACACACGAAAGGTTTGACGATGAGTGACACGCACGTCCACGGGACGGTCGCCGACGGGTTCGAGCGGGTGCGCGAGGAGTTCGCCGCAGTGGTGGCCGCGCAGCGCGGCCAGGTGGGCGCCCAACTGGCCGCCTACGCGCACGGGCGGCGGGTGGTGGACCTGTGGGCCGGCACGGACGTGGCCGGTGACACGTTGACCTGCGTCTACTCGGCCACCAAGGGCGCCGCGACGCTGGTGACGGCGCTGCTGGTGCAAGAGGGGGTCCTCAGCCTGGACGAGCCCGTGGCCCGGCACTGGCCGGAGTTCGCCGCTGCGGGCAAGGACGCGATCACGTTGCGCGATGTGCTCAGCCACCGCTCCGGAGTCATCGGTGTGGACGGCGGCCTGACTGCGGCCGAGCTCGCCGACGACGCGGTGATCGCGCGCCGCCTGGCTGGGCAGCGTCCGTACTGGCGGCCCGGGTCGGCCTACGGTTACGGCGGGTTCGTCACGTTCGCCGTGGTTAACGAAGTGATCCGGCGCGCGACAGGCCAGTCGCTCCAGCAGGTCTACGAGCAGCGCGTGCGGGCCCCGTACGGCCTGGACCTCTACCTGGGGCTGCCCGAGAGCGAGGAGGGCCGGTTCCGGCCGATCGAGTGGTGGACGGCCACGCCGGAGCAGGAGGCCGCGTTCTGGTCGAACCTGCCCGGTCCGCAGAGCATCCTCGGCATCGGCTACGGGCTTAACAGCACGCCGCCGCTGGACCAGGTCGCCTTCGCCAACACCCGCGCCGTCCGCGCGAACGGCCCGGCCTCGGCCGGCGGCGTGGGCAGCGCCCGCGGCCTGGCCGGTCTGTACGCGGCAGCGGTCTGGGGGATGGACGGACAGCTGCCGCTGCTCACGCCCGACACCGTCGGCGAGTTCGCCCAGTTGCACTCCGTCGGCGCCGACCTGGTCCGCGGCGAGCAGGGCAACTACGCGCTCGGCTTCCAGGCCAAGGGCCTGCGCTACCCGTTCCTCAGCGCCAACGCCTTCGGCCACGACGGCTCGGCCGGCGCCGAAAGCTTTGCCGACCCGCGTGGAGGTATCGCCTTCGGCTACACACGCCGCCGCTACGGCTTCGCCTGGTCCTACCCCGAACATGACCGCCTCGCCGCCGCCGTGCACGCCGCCGTCGCCGCTTCCTGAAGGACGTTCACATGACCTCGATCGACGCTCCCCGTCCAGAACGCAGCGGCCTGGCGCTGCTGGTGATCGCCGCCGCCCAGCTGCTGATGGTGATGGACGGCACCATCGTGACCGTGGGCCTGCCCGTCATCGGAACCGGGCTCGGCATCCCCGAGGCCGACCTGGACTGGGTCTTGACCTCCTACGCGCTGGCCTTCGGCGGCTTGCTGCTGGCCGGCGGGCGCGCCGGTGACCTGTTCGGCCGGCGCAGGATGTTCCGCGTCGGACTGGTCGCCTTCCTGGCCGCCTCTCTGCTGGGAGGCGTGGCTGGCGACGGGACCACACTGGTGGTCGCCCGCGTGCTGCAGGGCGCGGGAGCGGCGATCGTCGCCCCGGCCGCGTTGTCCCTGCTCGCCGACACCTTCCCTGCCGGGCCGCAGCGCAACAAGGCGCTCGGCGTGTACGGCGCCATGGGCGGCCTCGGCTCGGTCGCCGGCCTGCTGCTGGGCGGCGCGCTGACGGAGTACCTGGGCTGGCGGTGGATCATGTTCGTCAACGTCCCCATCGCACTGCTGGTCCTGGCCGGCACCTTCGCCCTGGTGCCCGGCAGCCGCGAGCGCGGTGGCCTCGACCTGCCCGGCGCGGCCACCGTGACCCTCGCCCTCGGCTCGCTGGTCTACGCGATCAACCGGGCCGGCTCCCACGGTGACGGCCTCACCCTGGTCTTCGGCGCGGCGGCCGTGGCACTGCTCGCCGTGTTCGTGGTCATCCAGCGCACCGCGCGCAGCCCGATGCTGCCGCCGGCCGTGCTGGCCGACCGGGGCAGGCTCGGCGCCAATCTGATCATGCTGCTCATGGGCGCCGGGCAGCTAGCCACCTTCTACTTCCTCACCCTCTACATGCAGACGATCAAGCAGTACTCGCCCATGGTCACCGGGCTGGCGTACCTACCGTTCGCCATCGGCATCGGCATCGGTTCCGGTCTCATCGGGCCCCGGCTGCAGGCGCGTGCCACCACCCGGACCGTGCTGGTGATCGGGATGGCGGTGGCCGCCGCCGCGATGGGCTGGTTCAGCCTGCTCACGCCGGACCAGAACCCGCTGCTCGTGCTGCTGCCCGCCCAGCTCGCCGGCGGCGTCGGCCTGGGCATCGGCTTCGTGGCCGCCACCATCGGCGGCGTGCAGGGCGTCGCGCCGCGTGCCTCGGGCATCGCCTCCGGCCTGGTCAATACCAGCCAGCAGATCGGCGGCGCCATCGGCCTGGCCGTCCTGGCCGGCGTCGCGGTGGCCGCCACCACCGGCCAGCCGGCCGGAACGCCCTTGCCCGACGCGCTCACCAGCGGCTACACCACCGGCATGCTCGGCGCGGGTGGCTTCTACCTGGCCGCCGTCCTCGCCGCCGTCGTCCTCCTGCGCCCTCGCCCCGCCGACCAGGACGCCCCGGCCGTGCACGCCCTGCCTCATTGAGACCACCGGTCACCTTCGTGCCCCGCCGTCCGTCACCGCAGCGAAACACACCGAGGAAAGGAACCATCATCATGACCAGCACCGAACGTCAGTCGCGCCTGCCCAACCCCGCCGTGCTCATCCCCGAGCTCAAGGACGTCGGTGGCGCCCTGTACCGGGCGGCGGGAAACGGCTCGATCCCACAGTCCACGATCAGCCTGGTCCAGCTGCGGGCCGGCCAGCTCGCCGGCAGCACCTATCTGACCGTCCTGCACACCGGCAACCTGCGCAGCACCGGTGCGAGCGAGCAGGCCGTCACCGCCGTGTCCTCCTGGCGCGACGCTCCGTACTTCACCGACGCCGAACGTGTCGCGCTCGAGCTCGTCGAAGCAGTCCTGACCCCGAACCCGTCCGGCGAGCGCGTCCCCGACGACCTCTATGCCCGGGCCTGCCAGCAGTACGACGACAAGGCCCTGGCCACCCTCATCATGGCCATCGGCCAGGTCTGCTTCTTCCTTCCCCTGGCCCTCATCGGCAAGCCGTTGCCCGGCGTGTCCCCGGCCGAACAGTGGCGGAACTGACCCCTCCCGAAGGCCTCGCTCAGGGTGAGGACCGGCCTGCGAGCCTCACCCTGAGCGCTACCCCCTCGTGCCACTCCGAAGTGGCCGCCCCGCCGGAACCTCCTCATCGACTAGGCGGCTGGGGCGGCGCGTGGGCGACGGCCCACCGCCACCCCCTGGTTCCCCAACGGGTCGCAACCGGGCTTCGACGGACACTCCGTCCGCCAGGTGATCAGAACCGCGGTGTCCGGCACGCACCTGCGCATCCGGCTGTCCAACGCCTACGGCACCACCCCGCTGCGGCCGACCGGGGCCCGCTCTCGCCAAGACGGCGACCGCCTGCACCCGAGCCCGGCCGGCTAGCAGGCCATGGCCGACGCCGTCGACCTGACCACTCTGACCGGCATCAAATGACCACGATCGAGATCGATGAGCGCGGCCCGGCCGTACGCGCACCCGACCTTGAACACCTATGCACGGAGCACTGAAATGACCTTGAATCGTCGCAAGATGATCTCGCTCGGTACCGCCCTCGCCGCGGCGGGAAGCCTGGCGGCGAACGCGGGCCCTGCCTCGGCCGCCTCCTGGCCGACACCTCCCGGCGACGCCGAACTGGCCGCGTCGCTGCCCGGACGTTTCCGCAGCGAACACGCCCACGTCAACGGCACCCGGCTGCACTACGTGACCGGTGGCAAGGGGGAACCGCTCGTCCTGCTGCCCGGCTGGCCGGCCACTTGGTGGAGCTACCACAAGGTCATGCCGGCGCTCGCCCGCCGCTTTCGCGTGATCGCCGTCGACATCCGCGGCATGGGAGCGTCCGGCAAACCGGCGGGCGGCTTCGACAAGAAGACGATGGCGCGCGACGTCTACGAGCTGGTGCGCAGGCTCGGCCACGACAGTGTCAACATCGCCGGGCACGACATCGGGGCGATGGTCGCCTTCAGCTTCGCGGCCAATCACCCCGAGGCGACGCGCAAGCTCGCCCTGCTGGACGTGCTGCATCCCGACGAGAGCCTCTACCAGATCCCGATGCTGCAACGGCCGGGCGGCGACACGCACATGTGGTGGTGGGCGTTCAACCAGGTTCAGGGCCTGCCGGAACAGCTGCTCGCGGGCCGGTCGCGCTTCCTGATCGACTGGCACTACGGCATCGGGCTCGTCGACCAGGCCTCGGTGACCGACCGCGACCGGGCCATCTACGCCCGTGCCTACGACAGGCCCGAGGCCATCCGGGCGGGCAACGGCTGGTACCAGGCCTGCCACCAGGACATCCAAGACATGAAGACCTATGCCCGGGTGACCGCGCCCGTGCTCGGCCTGGTCGCCCCGGACACCCGCCCCTGGTTCGAGGGCACCCTGCCCCACCTCGCCACGGACGTGCGTGGCATCGTCACGGTGGAGAAGGCACTGCACTGGCTGTGCGAGGAAGACCCCGAACTGGTGTCGCAGTCACTGGCCCAGTTCTTCGCCTGACGGCTCGGCCTGGCTCGGCGCCCGACGGGCCACAAGCCGCGTGCGGCTTCGAGCTCACCTGGGACGGAGGGGACACGACCTTCGGGCCGTTGGTCCACAAGGTCGCGAACAGGCTCACCATCCGGTACCCGGGCGGCCGGCTGCGCCTCCTGCCCGTCCTGCTCTCCGCTGCGGCGCACTCCTGCGGCGCCTGCTCGAAGCCGTCCGGTTGCGATCGCGCGGTCACCTTTGAGTGCTGTGATGCGTCAGCGTTTTGATATGGCCGACATGAGAGGAATGAAATTGTGACGCCCCATGACTTCCTGGCCGACCAGTTCCAGGGGCACCGTCCCCACCTGAAGGCGGTCGCCTACCGCATGCTCGGCTCACTGAGCGAGGCCGAGGACGCGGTCCAGGAGGCGTGGCTGCGCCTGGCGCGTTCTGACTCGGGTGACATCGACAACCTCGGTGGCTGGCTGACCACCGTGGTGGGCCGGGTGTGTCTGGACATGCTGCGGAGCCGCAAAGCCCGCCGCGAGGAGTCGCTGGAAGACCGCCTGCCCGATCCGGTGATCAGCCGTGCCGATGCCGCCGACCCGGAGCAGGAGGTGCTGCTGGCCGACTCGGTGGGCCTGGCGCTGCTGGTCGTGCTGGAGTCGCTGACCCCGGCCGAACGGCTGGCGTTCGTGCTCCATGACATGTTCGGTCTGCCGTTCGAGCAGATCGCGCCCATAGTGGACCGCACTCCCGTGGCGGCCAAGAAGCTCGCCAGCCGGGCGCGCCAGCGAGTCCGCGGCGCGACCCCGAACCCCGACCCTGATCTGACCGGTCAGCGGCAGGTGGTGGACGCGTTCCTGGCCGCCGCACGCGGCGGCGACTTCGACGCGCTGCTGGCCATCCTCGACCCCGAGGTGGTGCTGCGCGCCGACGGCGGGGTGCTCACCGGCGGCATGCGGGTCATCCGCGGCGCCACGGCCGTGGCCGGACAGCTTGCCACCTTCCAGCGCATGGCCACCAGCGCCACCACCCACCCGGCGCTGGTCAACGGCCTGGCCGGCCTGGTCAACACTGTCGAGGGCCGGCTGTTCTCCGTCATGAGCTTCACCATCTCCGTCGGCAAGATCGCCGCGATCGACATCCTGTCCGATCCCGACCGGCTGGCCCGACTCAACCTCACCCACCTGGAGCCGTGATGTCCGACGCACGCCGGCACAGCAATGTCGCCGGTGCCCTCGAGTCGACTGAAATCACAACGGCGGATCTGATGATCAAGGAGACCCGTCCAAGGCCCGAGACCACCGTGGAGACACCGCCGTGAAGGAACCGACTGCCGAGCCGGCCCCCTCGATGACGGACGAGAAGTCGATCGCGATACACCTGGACCGAGCACGCAGTGAGGGCCCGTAGGGAGGGCCCGCACGCCAAAGATGCAACAAGCCCGCTCTCCGTGAGAGAAGCGGGCTCCCCGCCCGAGGCATTCGTCACGCCACGCCGTAGCAAGGCGAAACCGCGCGACCCTAGGGCGCCGACCGCGGTCGCCGCCGGACTGGCCGTCGCCGTCGTGCCCGCCGGAGACCGGCGCGGCACGCTCCGCGACGACCTCGCCACCATCCCCATCGACGGGATCGAACCCTGTCAGGTGGTCGTCGTCACCCGTGCCGGCGACCGCAACCCGCTCGTCGCCCACTTCACGCAAGCCGCGAAGAACTGCCTCGTGGGTACGGCGAGCACGCCGTAGTGCAGCTCGAAGCGGGGACGGTTCCTGATCCCCCGTGAGAGCTACCACGATGTCCGTTTGACGGGGATGGCACGCCCGGCTCCGATCCCTAACGTCTCTTGAGCCGCGGAAGACACCGCGGAAACCTGATCGAAAGGATCGCGATCGTGGCGTCCACGGAGCACTCGGAAAGTACCCCCACGGAAGCCGGCCCCGCTACGGGACGCGGCCGGTTGCGCAGGTTCCGGTTCCCTGTCCTGCTGGTCGCGTTGTTCGGTGTGATGTCGATGACGGGCGGGATCAACCAGCTCGTCTCGCCCGTCCCTGCTCTCGCGCTGCCGGTGGGCGTCGGCCTGGCCGTAGCCGCGGTGGCCTGCTACCGCTGGTTGTGCCGGACCGTCGAGCTCCGCCCGGACGTTTCCGAGCTCGGGAAGACGGGCCGATGGTCCCATCTGCGGCGCGGGACACTGCTCGGCTTCGGCCTGTTCGCCGGGTTGATGGCGCTCATCGCGGTGTTCGGCGGCTGGCAGGGGGTGTCGTGGGGCTCCTTCGGCGGCTTCCTCAGCACCGCGGGCATGATGGCGAGCGTCGCCGTCACCGAGGAACTGCTGTTCCGCGGAGTGGTGTTCCGCATCATGGAGGAACGTACCGGCACCGTGATCGCCCTGGTCGTCTCCATGCTGCTGTTCGGGGCGCTGCACCTGGTCAACGCCAACGCCACCCTGTGGGGCGCGTTCACGATCGCCTTGACGGGCGGAGCCATGCTGGCCGCCGCCTACGTCGCCACCCGCTCGCTCTGGCTGCCCATCGGCCTGCACTTCGCCTGGAACTTCACCCAAGCGGGGATCTTCGGGGTCACGATCTCCGGATCGGACGTCCCGCCCGAGGGCCTGCTGAACGTCACGCTGTCCGGCCCGACCGCGCTGACTGGCGGCACCTTCGGCCCCGAGGCCAGCCTTTTCGCCCTGCTGGTCTGCCTGGTGCCCACCCTCCTCCTGCTGCGGCGGGCCGCCCGCACCGGTCGGATTCGGCCACGCCCGCACCGCGCCGAAGTCTCCGCCTGACCGGATGCCGGCCGCGGAAGCCGGCGCCGCGTCAACTCTGATCGGCGGACACCAATCCCACCCGATAGGCGAGAACGACCGCCTGTACCCGGTCCCGCAGGTCCAGTTTCGTCAGGATCCGCGACACGTACGTCTTGACGGTCTCGGCGCTGATGGACAACCGTCCGGCGATCTCCGCGTTGGACAGGCCCTCAGCGAGTTGTTCGAGCACCTCCAGCTCCCGCTGAGTCAGCGCCCGCACGACCTGCTGCAGTGCCGTACGGGAGGAGTCGGTGGGACGCAGGCGCTCGGCGAAGCGGCCGATGAGGGCGCGGGTGACCGCGGGCGCCAGCAGGGAATCACCGCGCGCGATGGTGCGCACACCGTCCACCAGTTCTTTCGGCCGAGCGTCCTTGAGCAGGAACCCGCTGGCGCCGGCCTTGAGCGCTTCGTAGGCGTGCTTGTCCACGTTGAACGTGGTCACCACCAGCACCTTCACCGGATCGGCTACGTCGGGCCCGGCCAGTAGCCTGGTGGCCTCGATGCCGTCCAGGACGGGCATCCGGATGTCCATCACGACGACGTCCGGCAGCAGCCGCCGGGCGGCCTCGATCGCCGCGCGGCCGTCCGCGGCCTCCCCGACGACCTCCATGTCGGGCTGGGCCGAGAAGATCGTGATGTAGCCGGTGCGCACCAGCTCGTGGTCCTCGCAGATGAGCACCCGGATCGGCGTACTGGTCACGCAGCGCTCCTCGACGGGATGAGGGCCCGGACGGTGAACCCGCCCCCGGGCCGCGCACCGGCGGTCAGCTCGCCGTCCAGCAGGTGCAGGCGCCGGCGCAGCCCGTCCAGCCCCCGCCCTCCGGACGGTACGGCGGGGCCTTCCGCGCGAGCGGACCCTTCGGTGGTCACCTCGATGTCGATGTGGCCGGCGCGGTGGTGGACCGTGACCCTGGTGGGCCGGCCCGGCGCGTGTTTGACGGCGTTCGTGAGGGCTTCCTGAACCACCCGGTAGGCCGCCAGCTCGACGTCGACGGCTCGGGGGAGCTGCTCGCCGTACTCGGTCAATTCGACGGGCTGGCCGGACATGCGGGCCTGTTCGACCAGGCCGGCAACCCTGCCGAGGGTCGGCGGATGGTTCGTGAGCGCGGCGTCGCCGGTCGCCTCCAGCACACCGAGCAGGTGCCGGAGTTCCGTCAGCGCCTGCCGGCCGGTGTCGCCTATGGCGGACAGCCCCTGGCCCGCGCGTTCCGGCGCGGTGCCGACCAGGAACTGTGCCGCGTCGGCCTGCACGACCATGGCGGTCACGTGATGGGTGACCACGTCGTGCAGCTCGCGGGCGATGCGGGCCCGTTCGTCGGCGCCGGCCGCCAGCGCGGTGAGCCGCCGCCGTTCGGCCTCCTCGGCCCGCCGTCGGCGCATCGCCGCACCGGCCAGCCAGATCACCACCAGAACCAGAGAGAAGGCGAGGAAGTCGGTGATCCGGTTGGGGGATCCCAGCCGGCTCAGGACGATTGCCAGCGCGGCGTAGCCGGCGCTCACCGCCACCGCGAGCGTACGGCGATGCCGGCTCTGCTGGGCTCCGACCGTGAACAGGGCCACGTAGAAGCCGATGCCGGCGAACGTCTGCGGATAGCCGAGCGCCTGATGCACGGCGAAGGCGGCACCGATGACGGCGAGGCAGGCCGCCGGGTGGCGGCTGCGAAACACCAGCGGTGCCGACTGCGCCACGGTCAGCACCGCCGCCAAGGCGTCGGCCGGGCGCGCCGGCAGGTCGCCGAGCTGCACGCCGATGACGGACAGCGTCGGTACGAAGGCCAGCGCCGTGAGCGCCGCCGCGAGCGCGCCGTCCTTGACCCAGGCCTGCCGGGCTCTCCACCAGACCGGCCATGAGCGGACGGCCAGGGGAACGCTCACGATCATCGGTGTAGTCTAACGGCCCTCTCTGCGTGCACCTCGCGGGGCGCTCAGCCCTCGACGCGGGCTCCGCCCGTCGGGCTCACAGGTGAGCTGTGTTGCAGCCCCGAGGGCGGACCGATCTCGCGGAAGCCCGCGTCCAGTGCTGCCGCGGCTTGTTTCCCTGCTGATGGGCTGACCTGTCCTAGCCCGTCCTGGTGGGCTCTGCGCAAGGTGACGCGGTTGCGGGATCCAGTCCGTCTGGCGACGCCCGCCAGCGAGCTACCCCCCGGACCAGTGCTCGGCCGGTGGCCTGGCTGAACAGGGGACGAGATCCGGCAGAGCAAGCTGCTCGGGGTCAGGAAGCGGCCGCGTCCGTTGGCGACATCGGGTTGGGATGGTGCTGGAGCGACCATCGCTGCCGGGAGCGGGTGTCGCACCCGGCCGCGCCGCCGCAGCGGGGCCCGCGGTCGACGGGACGACGAGGATGGCGGCGGCGGAGAGGGCGTGATGCGCCGGGCGCATGAGCGGCTCCTTCTCCCACAGTGTCCCGGCCAGCGTCATGGCTGGGCATCTGCGAGCAGGCTCCCCACCCGAGGCATCCGTCACGCTACGCGGCATAAAGGCGAAACCGAGCGACCCTACGGTGCTGACCGCGGCGCGGGACGCACGGGTCGGTCCTGGCTGTCCTGCCGGACGGCCGAGGCCATGGCTCCTGCCGTCCTCACTTCGCCCTGACCTGCATCCCCAGCAGTCGGAGGCAGAAGGGAACCTCCCGTTCGCCGGCCCGCTCTCCGGGCCGCTGTGATAGGGCCGCTGCGCCGGCGCGGGCCGAACGGACGAGCCGGTCGGCGAACTCCACGACGAGGTCGCTGAGCTCGTCGGGTCGCTCGATGACGAAGGGCCGATCCAGTGACGCGAGTACGGCCGGCAGCCAGTCGAGCCGTTCCACCCGCAGCTCAACGCGTGACCAGTGCTCGGCGTCCGGCTCTGCCACGATCGCGACGCCGGCCGGCAGCCGGGTGCGGATCTGCTCGGCTGTCGCCTGGACTCGCAGAGTCACCTCGTAGCGGTAGGGAGCGGTGGCGAGACCGGTGAGGACTCGCTCGGCCGGGTCGAGTCCGGCGGGCGGGTCGAAGGCTCCGGGCAGAGGTCTGGCGTCGGCGATGCGGTCCAGCCGGAACGTGCGATCCTCGCTGATCGCGGGATCCACTCCGGTCACGTACCACCTGCCCGAATGGGCGACGAGCCCGTACGGGTGCAGCGTGCGCTCGCTGCGCCGCCCGTCGGCGGCGGTGTACCGGATCGAGAGCGGTCGGTGATGACGCACCGCGTCGGCGATCGCGAGCAGGACGGTGCTGTCCGGTGGGGCTGGTTCGCGGGGCGGGGTGGTGAAGGCGACGGCCTCGAGTACGGCGTCGAGCCTGCGGCCAAGCCGCTCGGGCAGCACCCGCCGGATCTTGGCCGCCGCCGTCTCGCTCGCCGTACCCGTGGCCGTCATCAGGCCGGCTCGCCGGCCTGCGACCAGGCCGAGCAGTACGGCGAGGGCTTCGTCGTCGTTCAGCATGAGGGGAGGCATGCGGTAGCCGGGGGAGAGCCGGTAACCGCCGTAGCGACCGCGCACGGACTCGACGGGGACGTCGAGGTCGATGAGGTGGTCGACGTACCTGCGCACCGTGCGCTCGTCGACGCCCAGCCGGTCGGCGAGTTCGGCCACCGTCCGGGTGCCTCCCGCCTGCAGGAGCTCCAGCAGGGTGAGCACGCGAGCGATGGGCCGAGACATGGGCCGAGCCTCCTGCGAATACCGGGCGGGTTCTGTCCAGTATTGAGGATAGTGTCCCTGACGAATGCCCACCTGACCAGGGAGAACGTCATGGAGTTCGTCTCGATCCGCATCATCACTGGCGATGTCGCCCGCCTCGTCGGCTTTTACGAGCGGGTCATCGGGGTGCCGGCGAGCTGGGCCAACGAGGACTTCGCGGAGATCAGGACCGCCTCGGCCACTCTCGCCATCGGCGGTACGCGGACCGTCCCCTTGTTCGCCCCCGGCTCGGCGCGCCCGGCCGACAACCGCAGCGTCATCCTGGAGTTCCTGGTCGACGACGTCGACAGCGTGCATCAGAACCTGACCGGCTTCGTGAAGGACTTCGTCAACGAACCCACGACGATGCCGTGGGGCAATCGCGCGCTACTGTTCCGCGACCCCGATGGCAACCTGGTCAACTTCTTCACCCCGGTCACCCCGGCGGCCATCGAGAAGTTCGTCCGGTGAACACGCTGCCCGAAACCGACGCCGTGCTCGTGGGCCGCAGGGGGCCACCGAAAGTCGCACACGCCATCGAGGCCGCCACCAACCGAGTGCGTACGGCGCAGATCAACGCCAACCCGGCCACATTCCAGGCGGTACAGGTCAGCGGTTGGTGGGGAATCCCAGGTTGACGCCGCCGTGCGAGGGGTCGAGCCAGCGGGAGGTGACGACTTTGCCGCGGGTGTAGAAGTGCACGCCCTCGGTGCCGTGCACGTGGGTGTCGCCGAACAGCGAGGACTTCCAGCCGCCGAAGCTGTAGAAGGCCAT
>NZ_JBFAKP010000036.1:0-52049 GCF_040655795.1 Nonomuraea sp. NPDC050310
CGCCTCCTCCTCGAAACCAGCTGGGAAGCCCTCGAACACGCCGGACTCCAACCCGCCACCCTCCGCGGCACCCGCACCGGCGTCTACACCGGCCTGATGTATCAGGGCTATGCGGCGGGCGTCCTGCTGGACGTGCCCGAGGAGGTCGAGGGCTACGTCGCCAGCGGCAGCCCAGGGAGTATCGCCTCGGGGCGGATCGCCTACACCTTCGGCTTCGAGGGGCCGGCGGTCGGCATCGACACCGCCTGCTCCTCCTCCCTGGTGGCTCTCCACCTCGCCGCCGCCGCGCTCCGGCGGGGTGAGTGCGACCTGGCTCTGGCCGGTGGGGCGACGGTGATGTCCATCCCGTTGACCTTCAGCGAGTTCTCCCGGCAGCGGGGACTCGCTCCCGACGGGCGTTGCAAGCCGTTCGCGGCGGCCGGGGACGGCACCGCGTGGGCGGAGGGCGTGGGCCTGCTCCTCGTGGAGCGGCTGTCGGACGCGCTGCGCAACGGCCACCGCATCCTCGCGGTCGTCCGCGGCTCCGCGGTCAACCAGGACGGCGCCTCCAACGGCCTCACCGCCCCCAACGGCCCCTCGCAAGAACGCGTCATCCGCCAGGCCCTCGCCAACGCCCAGCTCACCCCCGCCGACATCGACGCGGTTGAGGCTCACGGCACCGGCACCCGCCTCGGCGACCCCATCGAAGCCCAAGCCCTCCTCGCCACCTACGGCCAGGACCGCCCGCACGGCCGGCCCCTCTACATCGGGTCGATGAAGTCCAACATCGGCCACACTCAGTCGGCTGCGGGCGCGGCCAGCCTCATCAAGATGATCGAGGCCATGCGGCACGGGGTGTTGCCCAAGACCCTGCACATCGACGCGCCGTCCCCGCACGTCGACTGGGCCTCCGGCCAGGTCGAACTCCTCACCGAGACTCGCCCCTGGCCCGAAACCGGCGCCCCCCGCCGTGCCGGCGTGTCCTCGTTCGGCCTCGGCGGCACCAACGCCCACATCATCCTCGAACAGGCCCCCGTCCAGGAGCCCACCCCGCCACCTGCTCTATTGGGGTCGTCTGGCTCATCTGGCTCATCTTCTGGGTCGTCTGTGTCTTCTGGGTCGTCGGCGTCGTCGACTGGGTTGTCCGGTTCGTCCGCCCCAACTGGTCCGGTCGCTTGGTTCCTGTCCGCCAAGTCCCCACAGGCCGTCCACGACCAGGCAGCTCGACTGGCCGACCACATCGCGAGATATCCGGATCTGAGCCCTGCCGACGTCGCGCACACCCTGGCCCGCCGCACCGCCCACGAATACCGAGCAGCCGTTACCGGCCAAACCCTCAACGAACTCGCCGCCGCCCTCGCCTCAATCACCGTGGTTCAGGCACCACCCCGCCAGCCGATCACCTTCATGTTCTCCGGCCAAGGCAGCCAACGCCCCGGCATGGGCCGCCACCTCTACGCCACCCAGCCCGTCTTCGCCCAAGCTCTCGACGAGGTCCTCGCCGCCTTCGACCTGCCCCTCAAGCCGATCCTGTTCGCCGACGACAGCGACCTACTCGGCCAGACCCGCTACACCCAACCCGCCCTATTCGCCTACCAAACCGCCCTCTACCGCCTGATCGAGAGCCACGGACTGACGGCTGACCGGGTGATCGGGCACTCTCTCGGTGAACTCACCGCCGCCCACATCGCCGGCGTCCTCACACTCCACGACGCCGCCACCCTGATCACCGCCCGAGCCCACCTCATGGCCCAGGCCCCACCCGGCGCCATGATCAGCATCCACGCCACCGAAGCAGAAGTCACCGAAACCCTTCAAGGCCGCAGCGACGTCACCATCGCCGCCACCAACACCCCCGCCCTTACCGTCGTCTCCGGCAACGCACACGCCGTCGAAGAGATCGCCGCCCTGTGGACCGAGCGCGGACGGCGAACCCGACGGCTACCGGGCAACCACGCCTTCCACTCACCCCTGATGGACCCCATCCTCGACGAATTCCGAGCGGTGGCAGGGACCATCACCTACCACCCGCCCAAGCTCGCGACCACTAGGGAGTCCTACGACGCCGAGTACTGGACGCAGCAGATCAGGCAGCCCGTCCACTTCCACCAAGCCCTTAAGCAGGGAAGCGCCTACGTCGAGATCGGACCCGACACCACCCTCACCACCCTGACCCGCCACACCCTCCCCGAAGCCACAGCCATCCCCACACACCAGTTCCCCGAAGCCCTAGCCCAAGCCCACACCCACAACCTCCCCACCACCTGGCCAACAGGAAGACAGATCGACCTCCCCACCTACCCCTTCCAACACCGACGGTTCTGGCTGAACGCCCACACCCGAAACCACCACCCCAACACAACCACCCACCCGCTGCTCGGCACCCCCACCCAGGTAGCCGACCGCGAAGAAACCATCTTCACCACCCGCCTGTCCGCAACCACCCACCCCTGGCTGACCGACCACACCATCGCCGGCGCCACCCTCATCCCAGCCACCGCCCTCCTGGACCTGGCCCTGGCCGCGGGCGACCACACCGGCCACCCCCACCTGGAGGAACTGACCCTCACCCACCCCCTGACCCTCCCGACACAGGGCCACCTCCACCTCCAGACCCACACCTCCCCAGCCACACCCACCCGCCAGAAGATCGACATCTACTCAAGAACCACCCCCACCCACCCGTGGCAACACCACGCCACCGGCCACCTGACCAGCGAGGCACCCCCACAACCAGAGCACGACAAGACCCCGTGGCCACCCCCGAACGCGACACCACACCCGCTGGACCACCCGTACGAGCACCTGACCCAGCACGGCTACACCTACGGCCCCACCTTCCAAGGCCTGAAAGCCGTCTACACCACCCCCACCCACCTCTACGCCGAGATCACCCTCCCCGACCACGCCAAGCCGGACGCGCCCGCCCACCTGATCCACCCGGCACTCCTGGACGCCGCCCTCCACCCGCTCCTCCCCGGCGTAGTCGAGACCAGCGCCACCGCCCACCTGCCGTTCACCTGGAACGACGTCACCCTCCACACCACCGGAGCCACCACCCTCCACGTCCGCCTGGGCCGCGCCGAGCGGGAGTCCGGGCCGGAGGTCGAGATGGTGCTGACCGACCCCACCGGCAACCTGGTCGCCACCGTGGGCGCACTCGTACTGCGCCCGATGCCGGCCGCCGGGCTACTGAACGGCGAAGCCGTACCGACCGACGGCCTCTTCGACGTGACCTGGACCCGAGTCGAGGCAGAGCCGGCAGACGCCCCGGACTGGACCTACCTCCACGACCTCGAAGCCGATCAGCCCGCCCCACCGGTGATCGTCGTCCCCATCAAGCACCGCGACGACGCAGCCGTGCCCGACGCGGTCCACGCCACGCTGGCCGAGACGCTGACCGCGCTGCAGTCCTGCCTGACCCGTCCCGAACTGGCCCAGAGCCGGCTGCTCGTCCTGACCCGGCGAGCCATCGCCGCCGGTCCCGGCGATCAGGTGGAGCTGGCGCAGTCGGGTGTGTGGGGCCTGGTCAGAGCGGCCCAGAGCGAGAACCCCGACCGCATCACCCTCATCGACCACGACGAGGCGGCCGACACGCGAACCCTCGCCGCCCTCCTGACCCTCGACGAGCCCCAGCTAGCCGTCCGGGACGGCCTGCCGTACGCACCCAGAATCACCCGGGCCGCCCCCCGGCCGGCGCCCGAGAAGGATCCCGGCCAGACGGTCACCCAGACCCCGGACTGGTCACGCGGCACGACGCTGATCACCGGCGGCACCGGAGCCCTCGGCGCGACGCTGGCCAGGCACCTCGTGACCAAGCACGGAG
Source organism: Nonomuraea sp. NPDC050310 (assembly GCF_040655795.1). Taxonomy (NCBI): domain Bacteria; kingdom Bacillati; phylum Actinomycetota; class Actinomycetes; order Streptosporangiales; family Streptosporangiaceae; genus Nonomuraea; species Nonomuraea sp. NPDC050310. The sequence goes on from NZ_JBFAKP010000036.1 coordinate 3,806, forward strand.
CCCGCCACCTGCTCCTCGTCAGCCGCCGCGGCCCCGAGGCCCCCGGCGCGGCCGAACTGCGGCAGGAGCTCACCGACCTGGGCGCCGACGTGACGATCGCGGCCTGCGACGCCGCCGACGCCGACGCCCTGTCGCGCACGCTCGCCGGCGTCCCCGCCGAGCACCCCCTGACCGCCGTGATCCATTCCGCGGGAACCGTGCACGACAGCACGCTCGTCCAGCTCAGCCCCGAGCACCTGCACGCGGTCGTCCGGGCGAAGGCCGACGCCGCCTGGAACCTGCACCAGCAGACCCTCGGCCACGACCTGCACACCTTCGCCCTTTTCTCCTCCCTGTCCGGGCTCATCGGCACCGCCGGACAAGCCAACTACGCCGCCGCCAACACCTTCCTCGACGCCCTCGCCCACCACCGCCACACCCAAGGACTCCCCGCCACCAGCATCGCCTGGGGCCTGTGGCAACAGGCGAGCACCATGACCGAGCACCTCAGCGCCGCCGACCTCGGCCGGCTGGCGAAGACGGGCCTGCACCCGCTCACCACCACGCACGCGCTGAGCCTCTTCGACCAGGCCACGGCGAGCGGCCACCCCCTCCACGCCGCCGCGAACCTCGACGCCTCGCAGCGGGTCGCGTACGTGCCGCCCCTGCTGAGGTCGCTGCTGCGCCCCCTGCGGAAGACCGCCGCGCACGGCGCAGCCGCCGCGGACCTGGCCGCGCTCGACCCGAAGCAGCGGGGCGAGGCGCTCGTCACCCTCATCCGCGGCCAGACCGCCGCGGTCCTGGGTCACACCAGCGCCGACGCGGTCCAGGACGACCAGCCCTTCCAGCAGCTTGGCCTCGACTCCCTCACCGCGATCGAACTGCGCAACCAGGTCAACTCGGCGACCGGCCTGCGGCTGCCGGTGACGGTCGTCTTCGACCACCCCACGCCGGTCGCGCTCGCGGCGCACATCGCGGCGCAGTTCGCCGAGACCGCGGCCCCGGCCGCGCCGGTCGCGCGCACCGCTTCCGCTCCCGGCGCGGGCGAGGACCCGATCGTGATCATCGGCATGGCCTGCCGCTTCCCCGGCGGCGTACGCTCCCCCGAAGACCTGTGGCGGCTGGTCGCCGGCGAGGTGGACGCGATCAGCGAGTTCCCCGCCAACCGCGGCTGGGACCTCGACGCCGTCTACCACCCCGACCCCGAGCACCCCCAGACCTCCTACACCCGGCACGGCGGCTTCCTGCACGACGCCGACCAGTTCGACGCCGAGTTCTTCGGCATGTCGCCGCGCGAGGCCCTGGCCGCCGACCCGCAGCAACGCCTGCTGCTGGAGGCGACCTGGGAGACCCTGGAGCAGGCCGGCCTCGACCCCGCCTCGCTGCGCGGGAGCCGTACCGGCGTCTTCACCGGGCTCATGTATCAGGGACACGCCGCCAGCGTCTGGCAGGACATCCCGGAGGACGTCGAGGGTTACATCGCCGGTGGCAGCTCCGGCAGCATCGCCTCCGGCCGCATCGCCTACACCTTCGGTTTCGAGGGGCCCACGCTGACCCTGGACACGGCGTGCTCGTCCTCGCTCGTCGCCCTGCACCTGGCCGCCGCCGCGTTGCGCAACGGCGAGTGCGACCTGGCGCTCGCGGGCGGGGCGACGGTGATGTCCATTCCCATGCCGTTCAGCGAGTTCTCCCGCCAGCGCGGCCTGGCCCCCGACGGCCGCTGCAAGCCGTTCGCCGCCGGGGCCGACGGCACGTCCTGGTCGGAGGGCGTCGGCCTGCTCCTGGTCGAGCGCCTGTCCGACGCGCTGCGCAACGGCCACCGCGTCCTCGCCGTCGTCCGTGGCTCCGCGGTCAACCAGGACGGCGCCTCCAACGGCCTCACCGCCCCCAACGGCCCCTCGCAAGAACGCGTCATCCGCCAGGCCCTCGCCAACTCCGGCCTCACTCCGGCCGACATCGACGCCGTCGAAGCCCACGGCACCGGCACCCGCCTCGGCGACCCCATCGAGGCGCAGGCCCTCATCACCACGTACGGCTCCGCCCGTCCCCCGGACCGGCCGCTGTGGCTGGGCTCCCTGAAGTCGAACATCGGCCACACCCAGGCCGCCGCCGGCGCGGCCAGCCTCATCAAGATGATCCAGGCCATGCGGTACGGCACGCTGCCCCGCACCCTGCACGTCGACGCCCCCTCCCCCTTCGTCGACTGGGCCGACAGCGGCGTCGCCCTCCTCACCGAGTCCCGCCCCTGGCCCACCACCACCCGCCCCCGCCGCGCCGCGATCTCCTCCTTCGGCATCAGCGGCACCAACGCCCACGTCATCCTCGAACAGCCGCCGACCGCCTTCGAGCCCGCCACCTCCGAGCCGACCCCTTCCAAGCCCGCGACCTCCGAGCCCGCGACCTCCGAGTCCGCTCGCTTCACCCCCGCTCCCTCCGAGCTCTCACCCTCTGGGACCGAGACCTCCTCCGCGTTCGCAGCCCCCGCCCCCGCCACTTCCGAACCCGCTTCCTCTGAGCCCTCTGGCCCGACCACGGCTGGCTCAGTCGCTTGGTTCTTGTCCGGCAAGTCGCCGCAGGCTGTCCATGACCAGGCCGCCCGACTGGCTGACCACCTTCGGGCCCACCCAGAGCTCAACCCTGCTGACGTCGCCCACACCCTGGCCCGCCGCACCACCCACGAATTCCGAGCCGCCGTCACCGGCGAAACCCTCGACGAGCTCGCCGCCGCCCTCGCCTCGGTCACCGTCGTCCAGGCCCCGCCCCGCCAGCCTGTGACGTTCATGTTCAGCGGCCAAGGCAGCCAACGCCCCGGCATGGGCCGCCACCTGTACGCCACCCAGCCCGTCTTCGCCGAAGCTCTCGATGAGGTCCTCGCGGCGTTCGACCTGCCGCTCAAGTCGATCCTGTTCGCCGACGACGATAATCTGCTCGGTCAGACCCGCTACACGCAGCCCGCCCTGTTCGCCTACCAAACCGCCCTCTACCGGCTCGTCGAGAGCCACGGGCTGAAGCCGGATCGGGTGATCGGGCACTCCCTGGGCGAGCTCACTGCGGCCCATGTCGCCGGCGTCCTCACCCTGAAAGACGCCGCCACCCTCATCACCGCCCGAGCCCACCTCATGGCACAAGCCCCACCCGGCGCCATGATCAGCATCCACGCCACCGAAACCGAGATAGCCGAGACCCTCCAGGGGCGAGCTGACGTCTCGATCGCCGCCACCAACACGCCCACCCTCACCGTCATCTCCGGCAACGCGCAGACCGTCGAAGAGATCGCCGCCCACTGGGCCGAGCGCGGACGGCGGACCAAGCGGCTACCGGGCAACCACGCCTTCCACTCACCCTTGATGGACCCGATCCTCGGCGAGTTCCGGGCTGTGGCGGCGACCGTCACCTATCACGCGCCCAAGATCGACACGGGCCGAGAGTCCTACGACGCGGACTACTGGACGCAGCAGATCAGACAGCCCGTCCACTTCCACCAAGCCCTCGAAGCCGGGACCGCTTACGTCGAGATCGGGCCCGACACCACCCTCACCACCCTGACCCGCCACACCCTCCCCGAAGCCACAGCCATCCCCACCCACAACCTCCCCGAAGCCCTGGCCAAAGCCCACACCCACAACCTCCCCACCACCTGGCCAACAGGAAGACAGATCGACCTCCCCACCTACCCCTTCCAGCACAAACGGTTCTGGCTAACCCCCACCTCAAGGCACACGCCCACCAACACCCACCCCCTCCTAGGCCCCCCAACCACCCTGGCCGACACCGACGAAACGGTCTTCTCCAGTCGCCTGACCCTCCCCTGGCTATCCAGCCACCCCACCTTCCCAGCGGCAGCGGTCGTCGAGGCAGTCCTCGCCATAGGCCACCCCACGATCGACGAGCTGACCTTCCACACCACCCCGGTCCTCCCTCCCACCCCCGACCTACATCTCCAGCTCCGCCTCCGTCCCGCCGAAGACGGACGACGGCCGGTGACCGTACACCTCAGAAGTGAGGCAGCCGAAAAGTGGACCCTGCTGGCCACCGGCCACCTGTCCACCAACGATCAGCCGCCCGCCCTCGCCAAGGGTGACCCGATCGAAGCGGCCCTGCCCGCGGACCAGCGCCAGGAGGCGGCGGCCTACGGCCTGCATCCTGAGCTCCTCGACCAGGTCGTCTCCCACGTGGACGGCACCCCGGTCACCTGGCGCGGCATCCGGCTGCACGCCCAGGGCGCCCACCAGGTGACCGCGAGGCTGGCCGAGGTCGGCGAGCACACGTACGCGCTCACCCTCCTGGACCCCGCCGGAGACCTGGTCGCGACCGTCGACTCGATCACCTTCGGGCGCCTCCCCGAGGAACGGCTCCCCGGAGCCCGGAGCGAGGTGTACCGCCTGGAGTGGACCCCGATCGAACTCCCCGACGCGAACGACTCCGCCGATTTCGCCGGCTGGGCAACGCTCGGCCCAGCGAGTGACGGCCTGCCGGGGATCCCGAGCTACGAGACCCTGGCCGCCGCGGCCGAGTCGAGCGACCCGCCTGGCCACCTGCTGCTCTCCTGGCCTTCCGGCCCGAACGATGACGACGACGTGACCGCCACCGGCGAGGCCGCGGCGCGGGCGCTGGAGCTGGTCCAGGCCTTCCTCGGCGACCCCCGGCTCGACAAGACCCGCCTGGTGGTGCACTTCAGCGGGCGGAGCCTGGCCGATCACGCAGTGCGCGGCCTGTTCCGCACCGCCCAGGCGGAGTCCTTCGGCCGGGTGCTGCTCGTGGAAACGCCCGCAGGCACGCCGGACCTCGCCGCGCCCGCTACCGCCATCGCATCGGGCGATCCGAACCTCGGGACTCGCCCGGCCACCCTCGCGTCCAGCGCGTCGGACCTCACAACCCTCCCTGCCGCCCTCGCGTCAGGCGAGTCGGAGCTGCGCCTGGTGGACGGCGGCTGGCAGGCCCCCCGGCTGACCCGCGAGACCCCACCCGCCGGCCCATCCACGTTCCCCGGAACCGGCACGGTCCTGATCACCGACGGCACCGGGCCCGAGGGAGCCGAGCTCGCCCGCCACCTGGTGACCCGGCACGGCGTCCAGCACCTCCTGCTCCTCACCAGGCACGACCCGGACGGCGAGCCGCTGCGGGAGGAACTCACCGGCCTGGGTGCGGCGACGGTGACCCTCGCCGCCTGTGACCCCGCCGACGCCGAGGACCTCGCCCGGACCCTGCAGGCCATCCCGGCCGAGCACCCGCTGACCGCCGTCATCCACACCGCGAGTAGCCGCGACGGCCGCGCTGAGGAATCCGAGCACGGTCGTCCGGCCCACGCCCAGAGCACGCTCACCCACCTCACCCCCGCCCAACTCCGCACCACCCTCCAGGCGAAAGCAGCCGCGGCATGGAACCTGCACCAGCAGACCCGTGACCTGGCCGCGTTCGTCCTGTACTCCTCCATCGCCGGGACCGTCGGCGGGCCAGGCCAGGCCGCCCAGGCGGCGGCCGACGCCTTCCTCGACGCGCTCGCCCGGCACCGGCACGCCGAGGGTCTGCCTGCGACGAGCATCGCCTGGGGGATGGCCCGCGAGCAGGACCGGCGCGGGGGCATGAGCATCGAGCGCGCACTGACCTCCGAGCAACGCCTGGCCGCCTTCGACGCCGCCCTCACCGCCGGAACCTGGGCTCCACTCGAGGGCGGCGATCAACCGCCGGCAACCGAAGGAGCGCGTGTCGCCGCGGACACGGGCGGGAACCGACTGAAGGCCAGCGCCACAGAACTGCTGCGCGCCACCGAGGACACGGACAGGAGGCGGACGGCCCCCGCAGGAGACCCGGTGCGGGTAGCCGTGGGTGTCGACCTGGCCGCGTTGCGGGCCCTGGGTGCGGTCCCGTCGGTGTTGCGTGGGCTGCTCGCCGGGAGCCGGCATCGCAAGCAGGCCCGATCCACGGCCCCGCTTACCGAGCGGCTCGCGGGGCTGGCTCCGGCCGAGCGCCGGAGCGTCGTCCTGGAGCTCGTACGGACGCAGGTTGCCGCAGCCCTGGGGTACGCACAGCCCGCATCCGTCGACCTGGGGCAGCCCTTCCAAGACCTGGGGCTCGACTCGCTCAGCGCGGTCGACCTGCGGAACCGGCTCCAGGCCGAGACCGGCCTGCAGGTGGAGGCCACCGTGGCGTTCGACCATCCCACCCCGCTGGCCGTGGCGGAGCTACTGCTGTCCCGGCTCTCCCCGGAGGAGGGCGGCGGGGTGGATGCGCTGCTGGCCGAGATGGACCGCCTCGACGCGCTGCTCGCCGCCGTCCCGGACGACCACAAGGACCGCGGGACGCTCTACCGGCGGCTGAGAGCCATCACCACCAAACTCCACCGCCCCGCCGTACCCCAGGAAGAGGCGGCGGACAGCCGCCTGGAGTCGGCCTCGGCCGAGGAGATCTTCGCCTTCATCGACACAGAGCTCGGCCGTACGACAGGAGAGGTGCGCTGATGTCCGAAGAGCAGAAGCTGCTCGACTACCTCAAATGGGTCACCGCCGATCTCAAGGAGACGCGCCGGCGGCTCGCCGACCTGGAGGCGGCCGAGCAGGAGCCGATCGCGATCGTCGGCATGGCCTGCCGCTTCCCCGGCGGGGTGTCCTCACCGGAGGAGCTGTGGCGGCTGGTCGACGAGGGGGTCGACGCCATCGCCGAGTTCCCCGCCGACCGCGGCTGGGACATCGACGAGCTGTACGACCCCGAGCCCGGCAAACCCGGCAAGTGCTCCACCCGGGAGGGCGGGTTCCTGCGGGACGCGGCGTTGTTCGATCCCGCCTTCTTCGGCATCTCGCCGCGCGAGGCGCTCGCCATGGACCCGCAGCACCGGGTGTTGCTGGAGGCGTCCTGGGAGCTGTTCGAGCAGGCCTGCATCGACGTCACGACGTTGAAAGGCAGCAGGACCGGCGTCTTCGTCGGCATCGTCGAGGAGAGTTACCTCGGGCTCAACGCGCCGGAGGAGCTCGAGGGCTACCTGATGACCAGCAAGCTCAGCAGTGTCGCCTCGGGCCGCATCGCCTACACCTACGGCTTCGAGGGGCCGGCGGTCTCGCTGGACACGGCGTGCTCGTCCTCGCTGGTCGCCCTGCACCTGGCCGTCCAGTCGCTGCGTTCGGGCGAATCGGACCTGGCCGTCGCGGGCGGCTCCACGGTGAGCGCCGACCCGGGCGGGCTCATCGACTTCTCCCGCCAGCGCGGCCTGGCCGCCGACGGGCGGTGCAAGTCCTTCGCGGCGGCGGCCGACGGGACGTCCTGGTCGGAGGGGGTCGGACTGCTCCTGGTCGAGCGGCTGTCCGACGCCCGCCGCAACGGTCACCGCGTGCTGGCCGTGGTCCGTGGGTCGGCGGTCAACCAGGACGGTGCGTCCAACGGCCTCACCGCGCCCAACGGGCCCTCCCAGGAGCGGGTCATCCGCCAGGCGCTGGCCAACTCCGGGCTCAGCCCGGCGGACATCGACGTCGTCGAGGCCCACGGCACCGGGACCCGGCTCGGGGACCCCATCGAGGCGCAGGCCCTCCTCGCGACGTACGGCAGGCATCGTCCGCACGGGCGGCCGTTGTGGCTTGGCTCCCTCAAGTCGAACATCGGCCACAGCGTCGCGGCCGCGGGGGCGGGCGGGGTGATCAAGATGATCCAGGCCATGCGGTACGGCACGCTGCCCCGGACCTTGCATGTCGACGAGCCGACTCCCTTTGTGGACTGGTCTTCCGGTCAGGTCGAGCTGCTCACCGAGGCGCGCCCCTGGCCCGACACCGGTGCTCCTCGGCGTGCGGCGGTGTCGTCGTTCGGCGTCAGTGGCACGAACGCCCACGTCATCCTCGAACAACCCCCAGCCATCTCGGAACCCGCCGCCTCCGAGCCCTCTGCCGCGGCACCGTCTGGCCCGGTGGCCTGGTTCCTGTCCGGCAAGACCCCGCAGGCCGTCCACGACCAGGCGGCGCGTTTGGCCGACCACATCGCGAGATATCCGGATCTGAGCCCTGCCGACGTCGCCCACACCCTCGCCCGCCGCACCGCCCACGAATACCGAGCCGCCGTCACCGGCGAAACCCTCGACGAACTTGGCGCCGCCCTCGCCTCAATCACCGTCGTCCAGGCACCGCCCCGCCAGCCGATCACCTTCATGTTCTCCGGCCAAGGCAGCCAGCGCCCCGGCATGGGGCGGGATCTGTACGCCACCCAGCCCGTCTTCGCCGAGACTCTCGATGAGGTCCTCGCGGCGTTCGACCTGCCATTGAAGTCGATCCTGTTCTCCGACGACGGTGACCTGCTCGGCCAGACCCGCTACACCCAACCTGCCCTGTTCGCCTACCAGACCGCCCTCTACCGCCTAGTCGAGAGCCACGGGCTGAAGCCGGACCGGGTGATCGGGCACTCCCTGGGCGAGCTCACCGCCGCCCATGTCGCCGGCGTCCTCACCCTGCAAGACGCCGCCACCCTCATCACCGCCCGAGCCCACCTCATGGCCCAAGCCCCACCCGGCGCCATGATCAGCATCCACGCCACCGAAACCGAGATAGCCGAGACCCTCCAGGGGCGGGCCAACGTCTCGATCGCCGCCACCAACACACCCACCCTCACCGTCATCTCCGGCAACGCACACGCAGTCGAAGAGATCGCCGCCCTGTGGGCCGAGCGCGGACGACGGACCAAGCGGCTCCCAGGTGACCACGCCTTCCACTCACCCCTGATGGACCCGATCCTTGACCAGTTCCGAGCGGTGGCAGCGACCGTCACCTACCACCCGCCCAAGATCGCGACCACAAGGGAGTCCTACGACGCCGACTACTGGACCCAGCAGATCAGACAACCCGTCCACTTCCACCAAGCCCTCGAAGCCGGAAGCGCCTACATCGAAATCGGACCCGACACCACCCTCACCACCCTGACCCGCCACACCCTCCCCGAAGCCACAGCCATCCCCACACACCAGTTCCCCGAAGCCCTAGCCCAAGCCCACACCCACAACCTCCCCACCACCTGGCCCACAGGAAGACAGATCGACCTCCCCACCTACCCCTTTCAACACCAGCGCTACTGGCTAACCCCCGCCTCCACCACCAGCTCCCACCACCCCCTCCTAGGCACCCCCACCCACGTAGCAGGCACCGACGAGACGATCTTCACCAGCCGGATCTCCCCCCACACCACCCAGTGGCTGACCAACCGCACCCTCCCCACCGCCGCCCTGGCCGAGCTGCTGATCCGAGCCGCCGACGAGCTCGGCTGCACCACGGTGGACGCCTTCCATCAGCGAACCCCGATAGCCCTCCCACCCAAGGGCGCCCTCCAGATCCAAGTGAAAGCAGGCCCAAAGGACGAAGCAGGCTCCCGAAAGGTCCGCATCTGCGCCCGCCCCGACGACGCGGACGCCCCCTGGACCGAGCACGCCCACGCGACGCTCACCTTCACCGGCCCCGCAGCCCCGTTCGACCTGACCGCCTGGCCACCGCGAGACGCCCACCCCCTCCCGCTGACGGAGAGCAGCGGCGTGACGGCGGCGTGGCAGCGCGGTGACACAGTCTTCGCCGAGGTCGTCCTCCCGGAACAGGCCAGATCGGGCGGCTCCCGCTTCGGGCTGCACCCGGTCCTCCTCGACACGGCCTTCCAAGCGGCCCTGCTGGCGAGTCCAGACACGCAGAAGGAGCCCGTCGGATGGGACGGCCTGCAGTTGCACGCCTCAGGCGCCACGAGCCTGCGCGCCGAGCTGACCCGCCAGGGCGACACCCTCGCCGTACGGCTCGCCGACCAGGTGGGCCAGCCGGTGGCCACGATCCGCGAGGTCCGCCTGGGCCGCCTGGCCACCCCCACAGACAGCCACCACCACGACGAGCTGTTCCACCTGGGCTGGACGCCGATCACCCTGACGCCTCCGGCGTACCCGCTGCGGTGGGGTGTGCTCGGCCCCCGCGAGGGCGTCGCGGAGACGCTGGCCGCCGAGGCCCTGCCCACGCTCCGCGGCGCGGGCGACGGCTCCCTGGACGCCGTCCTCTACCCCATCCGGCCGACGAGCGACCAGGACCCGGCGGCAACCGCCGACGACGCGACCCGGGCGGCCCTCGCCCTGGTGCAGGAGTTGCTCGCGGACGACTCCCTGGCCGAGACCCCGCTCGTCGTCGTGACCAGCAGCGAGCTCCTGGCCGACCCGGCCGCCGCCGCCGTCTGGGGCCTGCTGCGGTCCGCCCAGTCGGAGGCCCCGGGCCGCATCGTCCTGGCCGACCTGGACGACGACCCGGCCTCGGCCGCCGCGCTGCCGGCCGTACTGCTGTCGGGTGAACCCCAGGTGGCCGTCCGGGAGGGCCGGGTGCTGCTGCCCCGGGCCCGCCGGGCGGCGCCCGCGCCCACGAGGAGCCGGTTCGGCCCGGAGGAGACCGTGCTGATCACCGGCGGCACCGGCTCGCTGGCCGCCGCGCTGGCCCGTCACCTGGTGACCCGGCACGGCGTCCGGCACCTGCTGCTGGTCAGCCGCCGAGGTCCGGAGGCGCCGGGCGCGGCGGAGCTGCACGAGGAGCTCGGCCTGCTGGGCGCCACGGTGACGATCGCCGCCTGCGACACCACCGACGCCGAAGCCCTGGCGCGCACCCTGGAGGCGATCCCGGCCGGCCATCCGCTGGGCGCGGTGGTGCACACCGCCGGGCTCGTCGACGACGCCACCATCCCGACCATGAGCCCGGCCCAGCTCCGCACCGTCCTGGCGCCGAAGACCCATGCGGCGTGGAACCTGCACCGGCAGACCCTGGCCCACCACCCGCACACCTTCGTCCTGTACTCCTCCATCGCGGGCGTGATCGGCGGCCCGGGCCAGGGCAACTACGCCGCGGCCAACTCCTTCCTCGACGCCCTGGCCCGCATGCGCCGGGCCGAGGGGCTGCCGGCGACCAGCATCTGCTGGGGCCTGTGGGAGCAGGCGACCGGCATCACCGGCCACCTGGCCGAGGCCGACCGGCGCCGGATCGCCAGAACCGGCCTGAGCCCGCTCACCCAGGAACAGGGCCTGGCGCTGTTCGACGCCGCGCTGAGCAGCGAGGAGCCGGTGCTGGTCGCCACCCCGCTGAAGCTCGCCACGCTGCGGGAGAACCCGGCGCAGGTGCCGTTCGTCCTGCGCGAGCTGGTGCGCGTCCCGGCCCGCCGTACCGCCCAGAACAGCGACTCCGGCCTGGCCTCGCTGGCCGGGCGGCTGGCGGAGCTGGGCGAGGCCGAGCAGCACCGGCTGATCCTGGAGGTGGTGGCCGGTGAGGTGGCCGCCGTCCTGGGGCTCGACGGCCCGCGCTCGGTCGGCGCCGGCCAGCAGTTCACCGACCTCGGCTTCGACTCGCTGACCTCGGTCGAGCTGCGCAACCGGATCAGCGCCGCGATCGGCCGCCGGCTGCCCGCCACGCTCGTCTTCGACCGGCCGACGCCGGGCGAGCTGGCCGCCTACCTGCGCGCCGAGCTGCTGGCCGCCGGGACGCAGGCCCGCCAGGAGGTGGACTTCGCCGCCGAGATCCGGCTGGCCGACGACGTACGGCCGGCCCGCGAGGTGGTCCGGGTGGCGGGCGATCCGGGCGAGGTGCTGCTGACCGGGGCGACCGGGTTCCTGGGCGCGTTCCTGCTGCGCGACCTGCTGCGTTCGACGCGGGCGACCGTACACTGCCTGGTCAGGGCGAGCGACGAGGCGAGCGCGCGGGAGCGGCTGCGCGCCAACCTGGAGTGGTACCGGGTCTGGGACGAGGTGGATCCCGACCGGATCCGGCTGGTCGTCGGCGACCTGGCCGCGCCCCGGCTGGGGCTGTCCGAGGCGGACTTCGACGACCTGGCCAAGACCGTCGACGCGGTCTACCACGCGGGCGCCTCGGTCAACTGGCTGCACCCCTACGACCAGCTCAGGGACGCCAACGTGGGCGGGACCGAGGAGGTGCTCCGGCTGGCCGCGCGCCACCGGACCGTCCCGGTCCACTACGTGTCCAGCACCGGCGTGTTCGCCCGCGCGGCCGAGGACGGCCGCCCGCTGCGGGTGGACGACCCGACCGGGCCCGGGCAGGCGCTGCCGACCGGGTACGTGCAGAGCAAGTGGGTGGCCGAGCAGGTCATCGGCCTGGCCAGGGAGCGCGGGCTGCCGGTGTCGGTGTTCCGGGTGGACGTCATCTGCGGCGACCAGGTCCGGGGCGCCTGCCAGACGCGCGACTTCGTCTGGCTCAGCCTGAAGGGCCTGCTGCAGGCCGGGACCTTCCCCGAGGGCCTCGGCGGCCGGCTGCACCTGGTGCCGGTGGACTACGTCAGCGCGGCGATCGTCCACCTGGCGGGCCGGGCCGGCAGCGCCGGCGGCACCTTCCACCTGTACAACCGGGAGGGGGCCGGGTTCGGCGACTTCGTCGCCCACCTGCGCGCGCTCGGCCATCCGCTGCGCGAGCGCGACTGGGCCGGCTGGCGGGCGCGGGTGGACGCCGACCGGCGCAACGCGATGACCCCGCTGCTGGACGCCTTCGAGCTGATGGCCGCCGGCTCCGGCGACTTCTATCCCGAGATCGACACCACCGAGACCGATGAGGCGCTGCGCGGGACGGGGATCGAGTGTCCCCCCATCACCCGCGAGCTGTTCGCCACGTACGTGAACTTCTTCCGCGAAGTGGGCTATTTCCCGGCCCCGCCCACCGACGAGCACCCGAGGCCGATCAAGGAGGCGATGACCGCGTGACCGTCATACACGAGCGTTCCCAGGAGCCGTCCATCGAGGAGCGGCTGGCCGAGCTGCAGCTCATCCGCGAGGGAGTCCGGCAGGGCCCGGACCCGGCGGCGACCGAGCGCCAGCACGCCAAGGGCAAGCTGACCGCGCGTGAGCGCATCGACCTGCTCCTCGACGCCGGATCCTTCCAGGAGATCGAGCCGCTGCGCCGGCACCGCGCCACCGGGTTCGGCATGGACGAGCGCCGGCCGCACACCGACGGGGTGATCTGCGGCTGGGGTACCGTCTACGGGCGCACGGTCTTCGTCTACGCCCACGACTTCCGCATCTTCGGCGGGGCGCTCGGCGAGGCCCACGCGCAGAAGATCCACAAGGTGATGGACCTGGCCCTCGAAGCCGGCGCGCCGCTGGTCTCGCTGAACGACGGGGCCGGCGCCCGCATCCAGGAGGGCGTCACCGCGCTGGCCGGCTACGGCGGCATCTTCCGCCGCAACACCGCGGCCTCGGGGGTGATCCCGCAGATCAGCGTCATGCTCGGCCCGTGCGCGGGCGGCGCGGCCTACTCGCCGGCGCTCACCGACTTCGTCTTCATGGTGCGGGGCATCGCGCAGATGTTCATCACCGGGCCCGACGTCGTCCAGGCGGTCACCGGTGAGGAGATCACTCATCTCGGGCTCGGCGGCGGGGACGTGCACGCGCGGGTGTCCGGCGTGGCGACCGACGTCTACGACGACGAGGAGACCTGCCTGGAGGACGTGCGGTACCTGCTGTCGCTGCTGCCGGCCAACAACCGCGAGCTGCCGCCTGCCGTACCGGTGGCCGATCCGCCGGATCGGCCCTGCCACGCGCTGCTGGACCTGGTGCCGACCGACCCCAGCCGGCCGTACGACATGCGGCAGGTGATCACCGAGCTGGCCGACGACGGCGAGCTGTTCGAGATCCAGCCGGAGTGGGCGACGAACATCGTCTGCGCGCTGGTCCGGCTCGGCGGGCACGTGGCGGGGGTGGTGGCGAACCAGCCGCTGTCCATGGCGGGCGTGCTCGACATCCACGCCAGCGAGAAGGCGGCCAGGTTCGTACAGTTCTGCGACGCCTTCAACATCCCGCTCGTCACGCTGGTGGACGTGCCCGGCTTCCTGCCCGGGGTGAGCCAGGAGCACAACGGGATCATCCGGCACGGCGCGAAGCTGCTCTACGCCTACTGCAACGCCACCGTCCCGCGCGTCTCGCTCGTGCTCCGCAAGGCGTACGGCGGGGCCTACATCGTGATGGACTCGCGCTCGATCGGCGCGGACCTGTCGTTCGCCTGGCCGGCCAACGAGATCGCGGTCATGGGCGCCGAGGCCGCGGCCAACGTGATCTTCCGCAAGCAGATCTCGGCCGCCGCCGACCCGGCCGCCACCCGCGAGCGCCTGGTGAAGGAGTACCGGGCGGAGCTGATGCATCCGTACTACGCCGCCGAGCGCGGGCTGGTCGACGACATCATCGACCCGGCCGAGACGCGGGCCGTGCTGATCCGCTCGCTGGCCATGCTGCGCACCAAGCACGCCGGCCTGCCCAGCCGCAAGCACGGGAACCAGCCGCAATGAGCGCGCCCGTGCTGCGGGTCCTGCGGGGCCGTCCGGGCGACGCCGACCTGGCCGCGCTAGCGGCGGTCCTGATCCTGGCCCGCCCCGGCGGCGAGTCCGGCCCGCCGGCCGCCCGGGCGGCGAGCTGGCTCCGGTCCGGCGCCGGCTACCTCGCCCCCGGCGCGTGGACCGCCGGATCACCGACCACGCTGGAAGGAGACCGCCGATGACCGGCTTCGTGGAGACCGCGCGCAGCTTCGCCGCCGAGGAGTTGCTGGGCCGGAGCGCCGCACTCGACACCTTCGACGAGCCGCCGCACGAGCTGTTCGAGCGCTTCCGCCGGACCGGGCTGGCGAACTGGTGGCTCCCCGAGGAGCACGGCGGCCTCGGTCTGGGCCTGGCCGACGGGGTGCGGATCGTCAACGAGCTGGCCTACGGCGACGCCGGCGTGGCCTTCACCCTGTTCATCTCGGTGCTCGGCACCTCGATGGTCTCCCTGTACGGCTCGCCCGAGCTGCGCGAGCGCCACCTGACGCCGATGGCCAAGGAGGGGACCTTCTGCGCCACGCTCGGCAGCGAGCGGGAGGCGGGCAGCGAGCTGACCAAGATCCGGACCACGGTGGCGCGGGACGGCGAGGAACTCGTGGTGAGCGGGGAGAAGTACTTCTCCACCAACTCCGGTTTCGCCGGGTTCCTGGTCGTGGTCGCCCGCTCGGCCGACGAGCCCGACACCTACTCGGCGGTGCTCGTGCCCGCCGGTACGCCGGGGCTGCGCATCGTCAAGCGCTGGGACCTCAACGGCCTGCGTTCCTCGGCCACCTACCAGGTCAGCCTCGACGGCTGCCGCGTCCCGGCGGGTAACCGGCTGGACGGGTCGGGGCTGCGGCTGCTGGAGATCGGGCTGAACGCCAGCCGCATCCTCATCGCCACCACCGCGGTGGGCCTCGCGCGCCGGGTGCGCGACCTGTGCCTGGAGTACGCGGCGGCCAAGCCGTTCAAGGGGGCGACGCTGGCCAGGAGCTCGGTCTTCGGCGCCAAGCTCGGGCAGATGGAGATGTGGATCGACGTGATGAAGAGCCACTGCCTGAGCGCGGCCCGCGAGTACGACGAGCTGATGGCCCGGCCGGACGCCGCCGCCGCGTTCGGCCGGCTGGGCACGCTGAAGTCGGCGCTGACCGCGAAGATGTTCTGCGGCCAGGCCGGGTGGGCGGTGGCCGGCGCCGGGTCGGAGATGTTCGGCGGGCTCGGCTACACGCACGACCACCCGATCGGGAAGCTGTTGCGCGACATGCGGTACGTGTCGATCGTGGAGGGCGGCGACGACGTGCTGCGCGAGCTGCTGTACGGCCGCTACGTGCAGAGCGCCGCCCGCCGCTCCTAGGGACTAGAGGTAGGCGGGGCCCTCCGCCGGGCGGCGGAAGCGCCACCAGGTCCAGGCCTGTACGGCGAGCACGAGCGGCAGCACCACCAGGCCGAAGGCGCTGAGGACGGCCAGCGAGGCCTCGTCCGCGGCGCCTTCGGCCACGGTCATCCCGGTCCCGCCCGCGCCCAGCAGCACGTACGGGTGGGTCGCCGCGCCGAGCAGCACGACGGGCAGCGCCGCCGCGACCCCGGTGGCGGCGAACGCCCACCCCGCCCGGCCCCGTCGCGCCGCCCACCAGGCCGCCCCGAGCACCGCCACCATCGCCGCCGCCAGCGCGACGGCCGCACCGGGCTGCGTGGGGCGAGCCGTACCAACCCCCAGGAGCGCGGCGCCCGCCACGGCCACCGCCGCGACGGCGAGCACCGGCCCCGGCCGGGCCGGCGCCCGACCCGGAACCCGGAGCCGGGCGAACATGAGCCCGTGGGCGGCAAACACCGCGGTGAGGGCCAGCCCGCAGGCGAGGACGAACGGACCGGCCACCATCGCCCAGCCGAGGTCGAAGCCGCCGTCGGCCCGCAGCGGCAGCCCGGTCAGCAACAGGCCGAAGATCATCCCGAAGGCGGCCGCCGGGATCACCCCGCCCGCCACGACGCAGACCGTCCAGAACCGCCGGCCGGCGCCCCCGGCCGCCCGGCCGCGGAGCTGGACGCCCGCCTTGCCCAGGGCCAGCGCGGCCACCAGCGGGACGAACAGCGGCGCGAATCCGGGCAGCAGGCTGCCCTCCAGCCGGGGGAAGGCCCCGATCAGCACGGCGAGCGCGCCGACCAGCCAGACCTCGTTGCCGAAGTAGAACGGCCCGAGGCCGCCGAGCAGCCGCGCCCGTCCGTTCCCGGCCAGCATCTGCACGCCGTAGTCGGCGCCGCCCAGCACGAAGTAGCCCGCCAGCAGGAAGCCGAGCAGCGCGAGCCAGAGGTCGGCCAGGTTCACAACGTCTCCAAGGTCAGCTTGTCGCGCTCGGGTTCGTGCCTGGGTTCGGCCGCGACGGCGCCCAGGTGCGCCTCGGCGGGCTCGCGGCGGGCGAATCTGAGGATCAGGATCCAGTCGGCGACGGCCAGGACGGCCAGGACGCCGATGAAGGTCACCGTCGAGGCGAGCATCGTCCCCCAGGTGACCGGCGAGAGCCCGTCCTCGACCTTCAGGTGGCCGTAGACCAGCCACGGCTGGCGGCCGACCTCGCGCATCACCCAGCCGGCGAGCGCGGCCACGAAGGGCAGCGGCGCCGCGGCGACGAGCGCCGCCGCCAGGGCGCGCTCGCTCCTGGGCCGGTAGAGGAGCAGCGCGGCGGCCAGCACGTTGCAGGCGAGGTAGACCTCCAGCCGGTGCGGGCCGGGCGCGCCGAAGACCAGGCCGCCGGCGAACTCGCCCATGGAGTTGCCGGCCGCGAGCACCGCGACGACCGCGACGGCGCGGTGGCGGACGAGCAGGTCGCGGAAGACCAGCAGCAGCGCGCAGAGGCTGAACAGGCCGAGCACGTAGCCGAGGTAGAGCATGGTCTCCTCGCCGAGCTCCGCCCAGTACGGGGGCACGTAGTCGCCGGGCCCGTAGCGGGCGGCCAGTCGCGCCTGCAGCTCGCCGGTGGGCACGTGCGTGAAGAGCAGCACCTTCATCGGCTGCTTGTCGATCATGAGCGGGAACTGCAGGTTGCCGACGACGGCGGTGGGGATGACGGCGACCGCGGCGACGGCGGTGCCGAGCCGGAGCGAGAAACGGAAGCCGGCCGGCTCGGTGGTGGCGCGGCGCAGGCGGTAGGCGCTGACGCCGGCCATGAACAGGCCGCCGGCCAGGAGCGCGGCCGAGCTGACGTGGATCAGCGCGAGGATCGCGTTGGGGCTGCCCAGCAACGCCCCGGCGTCGGCCAGCCGGGCGACGCCGTCGCGCACCTCCAGCCCGGCGGGCATCTGCATGAAGGCGTTGACCACCAGGATCCAGTACGCCGAGGCGTAGGCGGTGAGCGTGACCAGCCAGATGAGGGCGGCGTGCAGGCCCGGCCGCAGCCGCCCCCACCCGAAGATCCACAGGCCGAGGAAGGTCGACTCGGCGAAGAAGGCGACCAGCGCCTCCAGGGCCAGCGGCGCGCCGATCACGTTGCCGGCGAACTTGGTGAACCCGCTCCACGACAGGCCGAGCTGGAACTCCATCACCAGTCCGGTCACCAGCCCGACGGCGTAGTTGATCACGTAGAGCTGGCCCCAGAAGCGGGTCATCCGTAATCGCCGCGCGCGCGTCTCCGGGTCCCTGGACCGTACGGCCAGCGTGTGCAGGACCGCCACCAGCGGCGCCAGCCCCAAACTGAAGATCACGAAGAGCCAGTGCAGGCCGGTGGTGACGGTGAACTGCAGCCGGGCCAGGTCGAGAATGTCCATGCCGTCCTGCCTTCGCGGTCGGACCCGGCTCAGCCGGTGGGGGCCAGCCCGTGCCGGGCGGTGCCGGGGCCGGGCACGTCGATGTCGGAGGCGCCGTCGAGCATCGCCAGGTGCAGCTCGGTGAGCGGAGCCGACGGCTCGATGCCGAGCTCGCGGATGAGCGTGTGCCGCAGCCGCTGGTAGGCCGAGAGCGCCTCGCCGCGCCGGCCGGAGCGGTAGAGCGCGATCATGAACAGCCGGCTGAGGTTCTCGTTGGCCGGGTGCTGGCGGACCAGCACGGTGAGCTCGCTCAGCACCTCCTGGTGGCGGCCCAGGTGCAGGTCGGCCTGGATGCGCCGCTCCAGCGCGCACCGCCTGGCCTCCTCCAGCCGCTGGATCTCCAGGTGCAGGATCGGCCCGGGGCTGATGTCGGCCAGCGCCGGTCCCCGCCACAGTTTCAACGCCGCCCGCAGCTTGCGCGAGGCGACCGCGTAGTCGCCCGAGTCCATGGCGCGGTAGCCGGCGAAGGTCTGCCGCGCGAACTCCCGGACGTCGACGGAGCCTCCACCGGTGTCCAGCAAGTACCCACCCGGGCGGGTGACCAGCACGTCCTTGGCCGAGCGGCGAGGAGTCTCGCCCGACTGCAGCAGAGCGGCCCGCACGTGGTTGCGGATGTGCGCGATGTAGGTCTGGAGCGTGGTCTGGAAGCTCTGCGGCGGCGCATCACCCCACAGTTCCTTCACCAGCGTCCCAACCGGCAGCACGGCGTCCGCGTGGGTGGCGAACATGGCCAGCACCTGGCGGGGCTTGGCGGCCGTGGGCATGAACGACATTCCCGCTTCGCACATGGAGAGCGTGCCGAGCACAGCGATCTTCACTGACGTCCCCGTTTCCCTGGGAGATGTGCACTTCTCACTCTGAACGCAGCGCGACGCCCGCCGCCGGGCGTTCCTGCGCCGCGGGCCCGGCCGGGCCTCCGGCGGGCTTCTTGATGAACAGCGCGGCCAGCGCGCCGAGGAGGACGACCGCCGCGCCCAGCCAGAGCGCGTCGCGCAGCGAGGCCACGAACGCCTCGGCCTGTCCCTCGCCGCGGTGGGCGGCGTACTCGCTGGTGAAGACCATCGTCAGGACGGCCACACCGAGCGCGCCGCCGAACTCGCGGATGGTGTTGTTGACGCCGGTCGCCTTGCCGTGGTCGCGGTCGGGCACCGAGCCGACCACCACCGCCGGGTTGGCGGCGAAGACCATGCCCATGCCGAAGCCGGCGATGGCGAGCGCGGGGATCATCGAGGTGTAGGAGGCGTCCACCGCGGCGACGTAGGCCAGCCACGCCAGGGCGAGCGCCTGCAGGCCGGCGCCGATCGCCTGCAGCAGGCCGCCGCCGACGCGCTTGACCAGCAGGCTGGTCAGCGGGACGGTCACCATCGGGATGGCGGTCCAGGGCAGGGTGCGGATCCCGGCCTCCAGCGGGCTGTAGCCGAGCGGTCCCTGGAGGTACTGCATCAGGAAGAAGACCGCGCCGAAGACGCCGAAGTACATGGTCAGCGAGACGAAGTTGCTGAGCATGAAGGGCCGCACCCGGTACAGGCGGGCCGGGACGAACGGCTCGCTCGCCTTGCGCTCCCACCAGAAGAACAGCACGAAGAACAGCAGCGCGACGGCCGAGGCGGCGAGCATCGCCGGGTCGGTCCAGCCCAGTTCGGCGACGTTGACGATGGTCCAGACGGAGACCACCACCGCTCCGGTGATCAGCAGCGTGCCGGGCAGGTCGATGGTGCGGTCGCCGCCCCTGCTCTCGCGCACGGTCAGCAGCGCGAGCGGGATGGTGAGCAGGCCGACCGGGACGTTGATCCAGAACACCCAGTGCCAGTCGATGCCCTCGGTGACCAGCCCGCCGATCAGCGGTCCTGCGGCGATGCCGAGCCCGTTGATGCCGCCCCAGACGCCGACCGCCAGGTCGCGCTTGGCGGGCGGCACGGCGGCCACGGCGAGGGTGAGCGAGATGGGCAGGACCGCGGCGGCCCCCAGGCCCTGCAGCACGCGGGCGGCGATGAGGAACTCGATGGAGTCGGACATGGCGCAGGCCGCGGAGGCCGCGGTGAACAGCACCACGCCGAGCAGGAAGACCCGGCGGCGGCCGAAGCGGTCGCCGAGGGCGGCGCCGGCCAGCAGCAGGCCGGCGAAGGCCAGCACGTAGGCGTTGACGACCCACTGGAGCTGGGCCTGCGTCGGCTGGAAGGCCTCCACGATCTGGGCGAGCGCGTTGGTCACCACGAGGTGGTCGAGCGCGACCATGAACATGGGCAGCGCCGTGGCCATGATGGCGGGGAAGCCGCCGTATCCGGTTTTCGACATACGCCGGTCGTCCTTTCAGGCGGAGGTGTCTCGCTGCATCCAGGACGGCAGCGGAGGCGCAGGCGGCCAAAGGTGCGGCCATGCGAGCTTCAGGCTCTAACTCTTGCTACACCTTCAAACTAAGATGAGACACCGTCCCTGTCAATGGCTCCCAGGGACCCCGGAGGAATCAGCGCGGCGCGAGCACCCGGACCAGTTCGGCGGGCCAGGCGCCGAGGTAGAAGTGGCCGCCGGGCAGGACCCGAAGGTCGAAGGGCCCGCCGGTGACCGAGCGCCAGGCGCCGGCTTCGGCGAGCGTGGTGACCGGGTCGGCGTCGCCCACGACGGCGGTGACCGGGCAGGCCAGGCGCGGGCCGGGGCGGTGGACGTAGCTCTCGATCGCGCGGTAGTCGCCACGCAGCGGCGGGAGCACCATGGCACGGACGTCGGGGTCGGCCAGGAGCCGGGGGTCGGTGCCGTTCAGCGCGGCGGTCTCGGCGACGAGTTCGTCGTCGCTCAGCAGCCGCATCCGGTCGGCGCGCCGGCAGGCGGGCCCGCGCCGCCCCGAGACGATCAGGCGGGCCACGGGGACGCCCGAGGATTCCAGCAGGCGGGCCACCTCGTAGGCGAGCGTGGCGCCCATGCTGTGCCCGAACAGGGTCAGCGGCGGCTCACCGCTTCCCTTGAGCCGGGTGAAGATCTCGGCCGCCAGCTCGTGCAGGTCGTGGCGGCACGGTTCGGTCCTGCGGTCCTGTCGGCCGGGGTACTGCACAGCCAGCACCTCGGCCGCGGGGGCGAGCAGGCCGGCCAGCGGGAAGAAGTAGCTGGCCGAGCCGCCCGCGTGCGGGAAGCAGAGCAGTCGCGGGGCGCCGCCGCCCGCGGGACGGAGGCGGCGGATCCATAAGTCGGCGTCGTCGATCGCGGGCATGCGGAAGCTCCCTTCGGCCCGCCGTACGTGCTTACTCCGCGGCGGGGACCGGCTCGTAGTGGAGGTCGAGCAGTTCGCACAGGTCGCGCAGGCACTCCTCGAAGAAGGCCTCCAGGTCGGCGTAGAACTCGAGCTGGTTGAGCACCTCCATGCACAGCAGCCCGTACAGCCGGATCCAGCAGGACAGGAAGATGTAGGCCGCCTCCGGCGGGAGCTGGCCCTGCATCGCGGTGGAGTAGTCGCGCAGTTGCCCGCGCAGCGAGCCGGACAGCTCGCTCAGGTCGGGGGTCGGGAACGGCCGCGTGCGCCACACCTCGACGATCTGGTCGAAGAACACCCGCTCGAAGGCCTGCTTGGCCTGGTAGCGGACCGAGTCGGCGGACAGGGCCTTGGCCCCGGCCGGCGGGCTGGTGAACATCCACTCGAACTCGGCGCGGTGCGCGATCGCCCACCCGCGCATCGCGCGGCAGGTGGTGAGCAGGCGGCCGGCGAGGTCGTCGGCGGGCCTGCTGTCGCGGGCGGCCTCCATGACGCCGGTCAGCTCGGCGAAGAAGTCGGCGGTCACCGCCTCGACGAGGTCCTCGTGGCTCGGGTAGTAGCGGTAGAGCGCGGGGCCGCTCATGCCCATCTCGCGCGCCACGGCGTTGACCGTGACGCCGGAGGAGCCGCCGGAGACCAGCAGTCTGCGAGCAATCGTGCGGATTTCCTGCAACGTGCCCTGGCGGACCCGGTCGCGGCGAGTGCTCGCGTGAACGGCCATCACTGGCAAACCCCCTTCAGCCTTCATTGACACGATAGACAATGTATGGTTAATTATCATCACTAGCAAGTGTTAGAGCCACAAGCAAATGTGAGAGATTCTTTCGCGACCGGCTCGGAGGACGCTGACGATGAACGACCGGACCGCACCACGCCAGGGCTCCTCGCGCAGCCCGTTCGCCAACGTGTTCGCCAAGTTCTATGCCGCCGGCACCGTGACCGAGGTCGCGATGGCCACGCCCACCATGCGATGGATCCGCATCGTCGCCGACGAGCCCATCGTGCCTCCCTACTCGCCCGGCCAGCACGTGCGCATCCAGATCAACGACCCGTTGTCGCTGTACGGCCTGTTGCGCCCGGTCGAAACGCTGCGAGCGTATTCGATCTGGGACTTCTCCGCCGCTGACCGCGCGCTGGAGCTGTGCGCCCATCTGTACGACCCCGCGGGCGAGGGCATCGGGCTCACCTGGGCACGCGAGACTAAGCCCGGCGACCCGGTGACCTTCTGGGGCCCGCAGGGCGATTTCGTGCTCCAGCCTGCCGCGCCGTACCACCTGTTCGTCGGCGAGGAGACCGCGACCTGCGCCTTCGGGCCCATGATCAGGGCGCTCGGCCCGGACGCGACGGTCTACGGGGTGCTGGAGAGCGAGAGCCCGGCCGACGACCTGCCGCTGCCGGGCCCCCACTCGCTGCACCGCGTGCACCGGCGCGGCGCCTCGCCGGTCTCGTCGCAGACGTTGCTGCGCGGGGTGAGCGAGCTCGACCTGCCCGCCCACCCCGGGATCGCCTACCTGGCCGGCGAGGCCAGGACCATCCAGCTCATCCGCACGCACCTGGTCCGCGAGCGCGGCTGGCCCCGCACGTCGATCAAGATGAAGCCGTTCTGGACGCCGGGCAAGCGCGGCCTGCACTGAACGGCCCGGTCACGGGTACGGCAGGCCGCGCAGCAGCGTGCCGCGCAGCCAGCTCGGCGAGTCGGCCGCCTCGTCGCGCGGGGTGAGGTCGTGCGTGGTGAAGCGGAGGAACTCCTCTCGCTGCGCGGTCGCC
Source organism: Nonomuraea sp. NPDC050310 (assembly GCF_040655795.1). Lineage (NCBI taxonomy): Bacteria > Bacillati > Actinomycetota > Actinomycetes > Streptosporangiales > Streptosporangiaceae > Nonomuraea > Nonomuraea sp. NPDC050310. Next base: position 26,850 of record NZ_JBFAKP010000036.1, read on the forward strand.
GTCTGCGGCGGCGGGTCCATCGTGATGGTGGTGAAGCGCCGTTTGCCGCCGCCCCAGCCCGGCCGCCGGGTGAGCAGGTCCGGCCGGGCGGTGAGGATGACCAGCAGCGCGGCCGGTTTCATCCGGTCGGCCAGGTCGTGCACGAAGTCGAGCACCGCGTCGTCGGCGTGGTGCACGTCCTCGACGATCACCACCAGCGGGCTCTTCCTGGCGATCTCGCCGATGCACTGCAGGATCGCGGCGACGGTGTCGCCGATGCCCGGCGCGGCGCGGGGGCCGCTCTGCCCGGCCAGCGGGGTCAGCAGCGACATCAGGCGGCTGCGCGGGTCGCCCCGGTGGGCGAGCTGCCCGAAGGCCTTGACCACCGCGCCGCCCGCCGCCCTGGCCAGGTCGCCCAGCACGATGCCGCCGACCGATTCCAGCAGGGTCATCATGTTGTCCTTGCCGAACAGCGGCGCGTGCCCGACCAGGAACTGCGTCTTCTCCGGCTGGCCCATCACCCGCCGCTCGAACTCGACGATCAGCCGGCTCTTGCCGATCCCGGGCTCGCCGAGCAGGGTCACCACGTGCGGCGTCCCGCGGTGCCTGACCTGCTCCAGCAGGCCGTGCAGCACGCTCAGCTCCAGCTCGTGCGAGCTGAGCGGCACCACCGGGGCGACCGGCTCCGGGTCGACGTTCTTGACCCGCCAGCAGCGCGGGGACTCCCCCGCCGCGCAGTAGCCGAAGGCGGCGGCGGTCGCCCGGCGGGTGTCGTCGCAGACCCAGATCTCCCCGGCCGGGACCGCCGCCAGCAGCGTCTGGCAGGCGTCGAGCACCGGGCCGTCCGCGGAGAGCAGGCCACCGGGACCGTGCCCGGCCGGCTCGCCCGTGCTGACCGCCGCCCGGACCGTCACCCGTGCGGCGGGGTGACGAGCCGGGTCGAAGTGGTCCCGGATCTCGACCGCGGCCCGGACCGCGTGCCCGGCGACCGCTTCCTGGTCACTGCTCGCGTAGCCGGATCCGTCGTGACCTTGGTGGGCGCCGGTGGTGCCGAACAGGGCGAGCGTCACCTGGCCCATGGTGACGACCGTCGTCCCGCCGTGCGCGGCGACGATGTCCTTGATCTTCTCGATGCCGCGCGGACCGTCCGCCTCGGCCGTCTCGGGCTGGGCCCGGACCAGCAGCACGCTCACCAGCCGCCGGCCGGGTTCCTGTCGCGCGGGCTCCTGGCGCGCGGGCTCCGGACGGGCGCGCTCCGGACGGGCCTGGGCGGGGACGACCGGGGTGGGCAGGACCATCGGCTCCGGCGGCTCGCCCGGCTCGGGCAGGTCGAGCACCGCGTCCTGGGCGAGGATCGCCTGCTGCAGGATCTGCAGCTCCCGGCCCGGTTCGAGGCCCAGGTCGGCGACCAGCGCGGCCCGCACCCGGCCGTAGACGTTCAGGGCGTCGGCCTGCCGTCCGCACCGGTAGAGGGCGAGCATGAGCTGCCCGCACAGCCGCTCGCGTAAGGGCTCGGCCTGGACCATCGCCTCCAGCAGGCCCAGCACCGACTGATGACGCCCGCAGGCGAGCTCGGCCTCGAAATAGTCTTCCGTGGCGTCCAGCCGGGCGTTCTGCGCCGAGGTGATCTCCGGCCAGTCGACGCCGGCCTCCACCAGGTCGGCCAGGGCCGACCCCTGCCACAAGGTGAGCGCCTCCCGCAGCCGCGTGGCCGCCGCGTCCGGTGACCCGGTGGCCAGCTCGGCCCGGCCTTCGGCCACCCACCGGCTGAAGCGGTACAGGTCGACGTCGTCGGTGTCCACGCTGAGCATGTAGCCCGGTGGCTGCGTCACCAGGGACACGCCGGGCACCGCGTTGAGCGTGCCCCGCAGGCTCCACACCGCGTTCTGCAAGATCTTGCGAGCCGTGGTCGGCGGGTCGATCGGCCACAGCGCTTCCATCAGATGACTGGTCGGGACCACCCGGTTGGCGTGGAACAGCAGGAAACCCAGGGTCGCGCGCTGTTTGATACCTCCCAGGACGATCCGCCGATCACCGTCCATGGCCTCCAGTGGACCCAGCATTCGAAATCGCATCGCTCTCCCCTAAGACGAAAGGCCACGAGCCCGGTCCCCCGAGTGGATGTCGGCTGTTCGGGACCGGGCACCGTGGTCGGCCCCGTTCTTTCGTCGACGTCAGCGAGGCTGTCGCCTCACCGGTCGCGCGCGCGTTGCTGTGCTTTGCCCTATATTTCCGCATCGCGCTGACGTGGGGCTGACCCAGGGCTGACCCGGCCCTGACTTCGCCTGCCGTACGGCATGCCGAGGGTGGAACGGGCAGCGGGGAGAAGGCCCGGACGAGGAGAGGGCGGGGACGAGGAGAGGGCGGGGACGGAGCGGGCGGGCAGGCCGACGGTCCGGCCGTCGGCGGACGGCCGGACCGGGGGGCGCCCGGGTCTCAGACCTGCCAGGCGGGCGCCGCCTCGTCGGCGAACGCGGTGAAGTCCCGCGCTTCGCGGCCCAGGATGCGGCGGACGTCGCCGGTCACGGTGGCGTTCCGGCCGTCCAGCAACTGGGCGAAGATGCCCGCGAGCAGGTCGGCGACGTCTCTCGGCTCGCCGTGCTCGACCAGCAGGTCGGCGTACTGCTCCGGCGTCACCGGCTGGTAGGCGACCTCCCGCCCGGCGACCTTGGAGATCTCCGCGGTGACCTCGGCGAAGGTCATCAGACGCGGGCCGCTGAGCTCGTAGACCTGGCCGACGTGGGCGTCGCCGGTCAGGGCCGCGACCGCGCAGTCGGCCACGTCGGCGGCGTCGACGAACGGCTCGGCGACCTGTCCGCCGGGGAAGGCGACGGTGCCGCCGAGCACCGGCTCCAGGAGCATGCCCTCGCTGAAGTTCTGGTAGAACCAGTCGGCGCGCAGGATGGTCCATTCGAGGCCGGAGTCCTGGACGATCTGCTCGCTGGTGCGGGCCTCCTCCTCCCCGCGCCCGGACAGCAGCACCAGCCGGCGCACGCCCTGACCGGCCGCGATCGCGCTCAGCCCGGCGATCGACTCGGCGGCCCAGGGGAAGGCCAGGTCGGGGTAGAAGGCGATGTAGGCCGAGCGCACGCCCTCCAGCGCGGGCGCCCAGGTGGCCGGCTCGGTCCAGTCGAAGACCGGCGCGGCCGAACGCGAGCCGTTGCGCACTGGGACGCCCAGCGCCTGGAGCCTGGACAGCACCCGGCTGCCGGTCTTGCCCGTGCCGCCGATCACCAGCGTCGTGTTGTCAGTCATCAGTCCTCTTCTCAGGCGGTGGGGACGTTGCTTGCCGAGTGCTCCTCCACGCGGGCGACCGCGTCGAGCAGCCCCTGGTCGAACAGGGCGGCGGGCGGGTCGACCAGGCCGAAGACGCGCAGGCACGCGACGGCGATGTCGCCGTCGCGCATCCCGGCCGCCTGCAGCCGCCCGACGTGCTCGTGGATGAAGCGCACGTCGTCGCCGCGCTCGCCCTCGACGCCGGGGAAGACGAGGTCGGTGGTGAGCACGATGTCCCAGACGTCGTTGAGCACCGACACGGCCAGGTCGGTGAAGAAGGTCAGCGGCTCGGGCCGCTCGCGCCCGGCCAGGTGCGCCCGCAGGGTCAGCGCCTCCAGGGCGGCCACCGTCATGCCCTGGCCGTAGCGGGGGTTGAAGCTGCACACCGCGTCGCCGAGCACGAGGAAGCGGTCGGGGAAGGCGGTCAGGCGCTCGTAGCGGCGGCGCAGGTTGGCCGGGAAGCGGTAGCGCACGACGTCGGAGACGGGCTGGGAGACCGCCACGATCTCGGCGATGTCGGGGGTGGCCAGCGACTTGACGAAGGCGTGGAAGCCCTCCGGGTCCACCGGCGGGTGGTCGCCCAGGATGCCGTAGGTGGTGACGATGGTCAGCCCGCCGTCGACGAGTTGCGTGCTGCCGCCGCGCGGGACCTCGGCGGAGGCCAGCGTGTTGATCGACACGTCGTCCTCGAACGCGCCGGGCGGGGTGCGGTAGTAGCGGGTGGCGTAGCCGACGTCGATCCTGTGCTTGTCCTCGGCGACCCGGCCGTAGCCGAGTTCCTCCAGCCAGACCGGGGTGCGGGAGCCGCGGCCGGTGGCGTCCACGACCAGGTCGGCGGTGAGGGTGCGTTCCCGGCCGCCGCGCGCGACGACCACGCCGGTGACCGTACCGCGGTCGGGTGTGGTGGTCAGGCGTTGTACGGCGAGGCCGTCCGCCACGGTGACCCCCGGCAGGGCCTCGACGCGGGCGCGCAGGTGCCGCTCGCGGAAGCCGCGGGTGCAGGCCATGATCGACAGCCCGGAGCGGGTGCGGGCCAGGCGCCGGCCTTCCAGGATCCAGCGCGCGTTGGCCGACATGTCGCCCAGGTGCGCCCCGGCCGCGACCATCTCGGCCGTCATGCCCGGGAAGAGCTCCTCGGCGATGAGCTGCCCGCGCGCCAGCAGCTCGTGCCCCTGGTCACGCTGGGGCACGCCGCGCCGCGCCGCGTGGCCCGCGCTCAGCTCGTCCCGCTCTACGACGGTGACCCGGCCGTAGAACTCGGCGAGGACGCGCGCGGCGAACAGCCCGGCGAAACCCGCGCCCAGCACGACGGCGTGTCCCTCTGCGTAGTCCGCCATCTTCGCGCACTCCCTGATCGGTCCCGTGGTGAGTCCCGACGATAAATCGGGTGCCGAATCAGGGGGCAACCGGCGGTTAATCACGGTGATTACCGGCCGGTGACCAGGGCGGGGATACGCTCCGAGCGACCCCAGGAAATCAGCCTATTTCCCATATATCCAGCGCATTTTTCCGCGAGGAGGCGGCATGAATTCCCCGGGCGACCAGATCGATCTCGCCGAACCGCACATGCGCGAGAACCTGGCCATGGCCGGGCTCGACGTGGACTACGTCCGAGCCACCGGGAACACGCTCTACTACCTCGGCGAGGACGGCGAGCAGATCCCGGTCACCGACTTCGCCGGCGGCTACGGCGCCCTGCTGCTCGGCCACAACCACCGGCGGATCACCGAGCACGCCATCGCGCTGCTCACCGCGGACACGCCCGTGCTCGCCCAGTTCTCGCGGCACACCGCCGCCATCCGCACCGCCGCCAAGCTGAACGAGATCGTCCAGCGCGAGCTCGGCACCGGCGAGCGGTTCTACGCCGTCTTCGCCAGCACCGGCGCCGAGGCGATCGAGGCCGCGCTCAAGCACGCCGAGCTCGACCGCGCGGCGAGGGTCGCGGCGCTGAGCAGCGGGATCACCGCCTCGGTCGAGGCCGCGCGCGCCGCGGTCGCCGGCGGCTCGGCGGCGCTCTCCCCCGACGTCGAGCACTTCGACGACCTGGCCCGGCACGTGGCCGAGCACAACGCGCGGGTGAGCGCCCGGCCGCCGAAGTACCTCGCCCTGACCGGCTCCTTCCACGGCAAGCTGGTCGCCAGCGTGCAGCTCACGCACAACGAGGAGGTCCGCTCGGCCTTCGCGCCGCTGGCCGCGCAGGCGGTCTTCGTGCCGTTCAACGAGCCGGGCGCGCTGGCGAAGCTGGTCGAGCAGTCCCGCGAGACGCTGCTCGACCTGGTCGTCCAGGACGGCCGGGTCGAGATCGTGGAACGCGAGTACCCGGTCTTCGGCGCCTTCCTGCTGGAGCCGATCCAGGGCGAGGGCGGCATCCACGAGGTGAGCGCCGAGTTCGCCGCCGAGATCCGCCAGGTCTGCGACGCGATCGGCTGCCCGCTCGTGGTGGACGAGATCCAGAGCGGCATGGGACGCACCGGCTCCTTCCTCGCCTCGGCCGACCTCGGCCTGCACGGCGACTACTACACCCTGGCCAAGAGCCTGGGCGGCGGCCTGGCCAAGGTCTCCGTGCTCCTGGTGCGCGAGTCGCGCTACCGCCAGGAGTTCGAGCTGGTGCACAGCTCCACCTTCGCCAAAGACGGCTTCTCCTCGGCCATCGCGCTGAAGGTCCTGGAACTGCTCGAAGCCGACGACGGCCGGATCTACCACCAGGCGCGCGAGCGCGGCGAGCGGCTCAAGAGCATGCTCACCGGCCTCGGCGCCGAGTTCCCCACGGTGGTCAAGCAGGTGCGGGGCCGGGGGCTGATGCTGGGACTCGAACTGCACGACCAGTCCGACTCCGAGGCGGCGCTGCTTCGCGACTTCGCCCGCGCGCACATCCTCGGCTACGTCCTGTCCGGCTTCCTGCTGCGCCGCCACCGGCTGCGCACCTTCCCCACCGCCAGCGCGGTCAACACGCTGCGCTTCGCCCCGTCGGCCGAGGTGAGCGACGCCGAGATCGCCCAGCTCGAAACCGGCCTGCGCGAGTTGTGCACGATCCTGCGCGACCAGGACGAGCAGGCCCTGTTCAGCTGAGAGGCGTCGATCATGGCCGTGGCCAGGAGCACTCCCCCGCCCGACGAGGTGGACCCGCGCATCGCCCAGGCCCAGCGGGCCTACCACCGGTTCAGCCTGGCGATCTACGACCGGCTCGTGCTCGGGCTCGGCTGCTCGCTGTTCTGGCGTTGCCCGGCGAGCGAGATGGCCGACCTGTACGACACGTCCGTGGGGCGGCGGCACCTCGACATCGGGCCGGGCACCGGCTACTTCGTCGACCGCTGCCGCTTCCCCGGGCCGCCCGAGCTCACGCTGCTCGACCTCAGCCAGCCGTGCCTGCACGCCTCGGCCCGGCGGCTGGCCCGCTACCGCCCCGACACCTGCCGGGCCGATCTGACCCGCCCGCTGCCGCTGCCCCGGCACTGGTTCGACTCGGCGGCGATGAACCTGGTGTTCCACACCATCCCCGGCGGCTGGGACGGCAAGGGTCCCATCCTCGGCCACGTCGCCGCGACGCTCCGGCCCGGCGGGGTGCTGTTCGGCTCGACGGTGCTGGACGCCGGGGTGGCGATGCCCCGGCGCACTCGCTGGTTCCTGCGCGAGCAGCAGCGCGGCCACTTCCACAACCAGGGCGACGACCCGGCGGGGCTGGACCGGCAGCTCGCCAGGTACTTCGCCGAGCACCGGCTGTGGATCCGCGGCAACGTGGCGCTCTTCCGTGCCGTCACCGCGCCCGGCTGACTCCCATGCTGTCGCCCCGCCCGGCCGACTCCGTGCTGCCACCGCGCCAGGCGGGCTCCGTGCTCCCGCCGCGCACGGTCGAGGTTTGGCGGGCGCCCGCCGGCCCGGCCGGTGGGCTCGCATTGCTCAGCGCCGACGAGCTGGCCCGTCACGGGCGGTTCCGGCGGGCGGAGGATCGCGACCGGTTCGCCCGGGCGTGGACCCTGGTGCGCCTGGTGCTCGGCGAACTGCTCGGCCGCGACCCGGCCGCGCTCGCCTTCGACCGGACCTGCCGCCTTTGCGGAGGGCCGCACGGCAAACCTCGCCTGACCGGGCCGGAGGGGCCGCGCCTGGACTTCTCCCTCAGCCACTCCGGCGGTGAGGTCATCGCCGCCTTCTGCTCCGGCGCCGAGGTCGGAGTGGACATCGAGCAGGTCGGCCGCCGGCTGGACGTCCGGACCGTGGCACCGACGGTCCTGTCCGAGACCGAGCTTTCGGAGCTGACGCGGCTGGGGTGGGGGGCAGGCGACTTCCTCACCTGGTGGACGCGGAAGGAAGCAGTGCTGAAGGCGACCGGCCACGGCCTGGCCGTGGAACTCGCGGCCGTGGAGGTCAGCGGGCCGTACGAGGATCCGCAGGTGCGGGGGCTGCCACCCGAACTGGGTGATCCGGCCGACTACACCCTGCACGCGCTCGACGTCGGACCGACCGCTCGCGCTGCTCTCGCCGTCCGCGGTCCTCTCAGTACGGTGACCGTCCACGACGGGTCGACGCTGCTCATCCCCGGGTGAGCGCACGTTCGTCGAGGGCGCGCAGGCGGTGAGGTGCGCATCGACGACACCACCCTGTACCGAGGCGGACGGCAAGGCACTGGGACAGAAGTGCCCAAGCTGCGGCGTACTCGAGCAGCCAGCACGGCTCCTGGAGATACCAGATCGAGTTGCCCCACCCTGGAGGGAAAGCGCCGGGAAGTGGGGTCGCCACCGAGCTGTTGGCGCAGGTGCGAGACCTGGTGGCGCTGGCCGCCCATCCGCCGAGGTGCTGGTCCGCAACCAGATTGCGGACCTGATCAAGCGAAATGTGGCCGAGACCGCTGCGCTGCCCGCCGTCGAGGTGGTGTACCACCGCCTCCGGACGCGGCAGTACCTGACCCAACCTGTGACGATCGCGCAGCGGCTGGAGGAGTTCCGCACGGGCAAGATCGAGGAGTCCGCCCAGCGCTCCCTCAAGGGCCACATCCGGGCAACGCTGCGGCATGCGCTGAACATGGCCATCCGCCAGGACCGGCTGATCGGCTTCAACCCGGCGGGCCGTGCTGGAGATGCCGACCAACTCCACCAGTGAGGCCTCCGATCCCCGCACGTGGCTCGCCTCGATGAGCCTGAACGAGTGGCGCAAGAGGTTCGCCGCCTCGGCGTCAGAGACGCTCGATCTCCTGGACCGCGCGCGCATCCGCAGCCGAAGCCTGCTCCGGATGCTGCTGGAGACCTCGCACGCCGAGATCGAGGTCGACCTGGCGCCCCATGGACAGATCGACGACGTCACGCGCCTGGAGATGCTGACACTGCCAGATCATCCGACCCTGCTCCCCTAGCGACCGTGCGATCCGCCGCTCACGCAGACATGGCTATGGTCCTCGACAACAGGTCTGGAACTGGCCCTCACACTCGACGGTCCCACCCTCCAGATCTCGGCACTCGTCGAAGGCGGCTGATTCAGGGCCGGGCCATCCCCTCAGATCAGGCGGTGTTCGACCTCGTGGGAGAAGGCGAAGGTCTTCACCGGGCTCACCTGCTTCCGGGGCCAGCAGGTGGGCGCGCAGCTGCAGCACGTCCTCGATGTGGTCGTCGACGGCCGCGATCGCGCGCGCAGCGGGCCGGTGCAGTGCCCAGGGCCCCAGCCGGTGACGGTGACGGCGGCCTCGGCGGGGTCGTTGCCGAGCACGTAGCCGGCGGCCACCTCCTGGTGCCACCCGCGGCCCGGCTCGCCGAACGGCGGGCCACCCTGGTCAGCGCCCGGGTGACGCATCAGCGGCCGTGATAGTGCGGTAGATCGAGCGGTGGCACCGGGAAGCCGCCTGCGGTCGGCTCTTCGCCGAGCTCCTTGAACTCAGCGTCCACCTGTGCCTTCCTGGCTTCCCTTCGCCGCTGGCCGACGGTGTCGAACCGCATCCAGATGGCCAGCACGCCGACGGCGATGACGACCCCGAGCGTGATGGAGACGGTTCCCGGGCTCTGCGTGATTGTGCGGACGGCGGCGACGAGGAGGATCCAGCCCAGGCTGACCGGGATGAGGACCTTCCAGCCCAAGGACATGAGCTGGTCGTACCGCACGCGGGGCAGCGAGGCGCGGACCCAGATGATGAAGCAGAACGTCAGCACGAACTTGATGAAGAACCAGAGCATCGGCCACCAGCCCTCGTTCGCGCCCGCCCACAGCGAGATCGGGAACGGCGCCCGCCAGCCCCCCATGAACAGGGTGACCGCGATGCCGGAGGCAGTGAACGTGTGCAGGTACTCGCCCATCATGATCAGAGCGAACTTCAGCGACGAGGAGTACTCCGTCTGGAACCCGCCGACCAGCTCACCCTCACCCTCGGGCAGGTCGAACGGAATCCGCGCCGCCTCGCCGAACATGCAGACCACATACACCAGGAACGACGGCAGCAGCATGATGCCGTACCACAGCGACGTCTGCGCGTTCACGATCTCCGAGGTCGACAGCGTCCCGGCGAAGAGGAAGACGGCCACGAACGACAGGCCCATCGCGATCTCGTAGGAGACCACCTGCGCCACCGAACGCAAACCACCGAGCAGTGCGTACGGCGAGCGCGACGACCACCCGGCCAGCACCAGCCCGTACACCGAGATGGCCCCCATCGCCAGCGTGAACAACACCGCCACCGGCAGATCGACCAGTTGCAACGGAGTCTGGTGCCCGAACATCCACACCTTCGGCCCGAACGGCACGATCGAGAACGCCACGAACGCCGGAACCACCATGATGACCGGAGCCAGCAGGTACAGCATCTTGTCCACGGTGTTGGGGAAGAGATCCTCCTTCAACCCCATCTTGATCGCGTCCGCCACCGACTGCAGGATCCCGAAGGGTCCCGCCCGGTTGGGTCCGATGCGGTTCTGCATCCTGGCGATGAGCTTGCGCTCGAACCAGACGCCGAACACGACCCCCAGCGACAGGAAGAGAAACAGGAACACCGCCTTGACGATGGTGATCCCCAGCGGATCCCTGCCGAAGTCGGCGAGCGTGACTCCCATGACGTGCTGCCCCTTCCCGCTCCCGGGCACGGCGTTCGGCCGGGAGCGGAAGGTCACGCTATTCGGCGAGCCGCCCGGTGTCTTGAACGAATGCGAACAGCTGTGCGGGCGTCAGCCCCGACATCGCCCTGATCTCCCGGCTGAGATGCGGCTGGTCGGCGAAACCGCAGCTCAGGGCCGCGTCCAGGGTGGCTGACGGGCGGCGCCAACTGTCCACGGTCCGCTGGAAGCGGGCGATCCTGGCGACGGTCTTGGGTGACAAACCCACCACTCTGCGGAATCCGAGCTCGACGTACCGCCTGCTGACACCGAGCTCGGCGGCGAGGCCCGCGATCGTGCGCGGACAGTCCGGGGCCTGCAGCCGCCACCAGGCGCGCATGATCAGGTGGTCGCGTCCCGGGCCGGGGCACAGCCACGCCGTCAAGCGCTCCCACAGCAGGGCGAAGCGCTCATCCCAGCTCGCTGACTCGCCCAGCCGCCCCGCCAGCTCCTCCGCCCGGACGCCCAGGAGGTCAGCGAGCGCCACGGTCGCCCCGGCCACCTCCCGGACCGGCGCGCCCGTCAACGCGGACATCCCGGCGGGAGTGAGCCCGACCGCCATTCCGTGACGCCACGGCGTGCGAACCGCGAACGCCGCGGTGGCGCGCGGGCCAGTGACGATCGGGCTCATCCCCGTGAAGTCGACGATCAAGGTGGCCGCGTTGAGCGGCAGCATCCGCGCGTCTTCCGCCATCCACGTCCGGAACCCCGCCGCCCCCAGCGCGTACGGGCGCAGGTGCGGCGGCGACCGCCGCACGATCATCTCGTACGGCTCAGCCTGCCCCAGCGCGGGCACCGAGTGGATCATGCCGCGGCCGGCAGGAACATGGCGCGTGCCTGACCAACCATAGATAGCGCGTCAAACACGTTCTGAATCCTCCATGTGCCTAACATGCCTGACACTCCAACAGCACCGAGCCAACCCGCTCAAGGTCGGCCGAGACCTTCTCGCGTTTCCCCTGCTACTTGCCGCGCAGGTAGGCGTGCACGTCTCCGGCTTCCTTGATCGAGTCCTTGATCGGGTCCTTGCTGGAGCCGGCGTTGGGCAGGCCGTCGAGCGCAGCGAGTCGCCGCACGACGGCGTCGGCGCGTTCGGCCGCATCGCTCGCGCCTTGCTGTAGGCGAGGCAGCGCAGTTCGTGCGAGGCGAGGGTGGTCCCGCCGTACGGCAGGCCGGTGACCATGGTGACCTCGGGGGCCTCGACGGCGACTCGCCATGATTCACCTGGCCGGGACTTGTTCCACGCCCATCCCAAGCTGAAACCGGACCGCCATCGCCAGTAAATCTGGCAAGCCATGGGGTCCACTGCAGGCCCGTACTCGGCGGACTCGTCAATGAGTACCAGATGGCCAGCTGACGCTACCAAGAATCGGCAGGTCAGACATCGAATCTTGTTTTTGAGCCCCACAGCACTTGCTCATCATACGTCTCTGATCTCCCGTGGCAGGCCTGGTGTTAGCGAAGATCGTTCATGTATGGCTGACGACTGGCTCGCGTGCGGCCAAGGTGTCCGAATCCCCCGCAGCGCTACGCCTCGGACCCGACCGACGCCCCATGGGTCCTCATCGAGCCTCTGCTTCCGAACCCAACAGCGGCGGGCGGCCGGAGAAACAGTCGCGCCGGGAGATCGTCAACGCCCTCCTGTATGTAGTCCGGTCCGGTTGCCCGTGGCGGTACCGGCCCCACCGATCTTCTCCCCTGGCAGACCGTGTACGGGCACTTCCAGCAGCGGGAGCAGGTCGGTGTGACCGAGGCCTTGCCGCGCTACCTGCGTATCAGACCCGAGCCGGCGGCGGCCATCATCGACTCCCAAAGCGTCTAGGACTCTGGCACCGTCGGGCGTGACAGCCCCGGCTACGCGAGCCGGCAGGGCCGCGACGGCGCCAAGACCGCGCTGCTGTCGGCGTATCTGACAGCGGGCGCGCGGGAAGCCGTCGATGATGAAGCCGTAGTTCCAGTCATGCTGCTCCAGCCGGTCGCGGACGACCTTCTCCACGTGGCCGTCACCGATCAGCTCGCCGGCAGCCACGGTACGGCGGGCCGGCGCGCCCAGTGCGTGTGGTTCTGCAGGTGCCAGCGGAAGATGGTCGCCGACGTTGAAGGGGACGAGGCCGGGAGCGCGCTCTGCGCTCCCTCGCCGCCGCCCTGAACGCCGATGACGATGTGGTTCCGCATGCTCGACGAAAGCGTCCGGTCACCTGCGGTTCGCGCGGCGCGCCATTCGCTCCATGAGGTTGGCGGTGGCCTTCCTGATCCGCGCGTCGGTCAGCAACGCCGGGGTCCAGCCGAGGGTGCCCGCGTTGAACACCCAGGCTCCGCTGGGCGCCCGATACAGGCTCGTGCGCTGGACGGTGCCGCCTTGCGTCGTGGCGACCGGTGACTCCGACAGGAACCAGCCGCGCGCCGCCGGGCGCGGCATGCGGGGGGCCAGGCCGTCGGCCTCGCCGACGACGAGGCCTTTGAGCGCGTCGCCGTCGCGCACACCCGTGCCCTTCCAGAACCAGTGCCGCGACTCGCGGACGATCAACGGCGCCTGGCCGGTGACGATGCCCAGATACTGGGTGCCCAGCAGCCGCTGCTCGGCATGCTCGCCCTTGCCGCCCAGCACCCGCCAGGTGCTGGTGCCGAGCCCTCCCCCGGGATCGGGATCGGTCTTGAAGCACGTGAGATCGGGGCGGTCGCCGCCGCCCAGCCGTACCCGCCAGTAGACGTTGTTGGCGGCCATGAACGCCACGCTGACTCCGGACGTGATCGCGCGTTCCACGGCGTGCCGCATGGGGCTCGACCAGTACTCGTCGTGCCCGCTGAAGACGAGCGCCCGGTGACGGGCCGGCCGTACCCGGCCCGCGTGCAGATCGAGGCTGGTGGCGTACGACAGGTCGAGGCCCATGGACTCGGCCCACCGGATGAAGGCCAGATCCAGGTGGAATCCCGACGGCAGCCCGTGCCAGGCGTACGGCCGCTCGAAGGAGACGGTCCTGGCCCTGGCCGGGTAGTGCAGGACGTACTTCTTTCCCGGGATCGGCTTGCCCTGGTACACCACGCCGTCCGGAGCCGGGCGGTCGAGCGCGGCGATGTCGGTGGCCCGCACGTAGCCGTAGTAGAGACTGGCCCCGAGCACGCCGTTGGCCGGGAACAGGTTGTACGCCTGGTAGGTGGTGAAGGGCAGCACGACCAGGTACGCGCTTCTGGCCCGGTCGTCGCGCACCACGAAGGGCGTGTGCCCGCGGCGCCCGTGCGCGTCCACGAAGGACGCGACGTAGAGCCCGGAGGTCCACGACCGGGGGACGGTGAACCGCCAGGACGGTTTCCACCCACATCGGATAACGTTGTGCGGGCCTTTGCGCGGAACCGGCTGCGCACTCCCCTGCAGCACGGGACTGCGCATCATGAACCGCGCGCCGGCCCCCGCGTAATGGCCGATCCGGTACACCTCGACCCGGAACGGCAGCGCCCGGGAACCGGTCGAGACGTGGAAGGCGATGGACTCGCCCACATCGACGCTGGGAGAGGAGGGATACCCCTGGATGTCCCGGAGATCGTCGAAGGAGCGAAGGCCGTCGTCCCAACCGGGACTTCCGGGCCGCCGGTTCTCCCGCCGGACCGGCGACGGCTTGTTCGGGCCGGGAGCAAGGGGCGGAAAGGCCAGGCCGCCGATCGCCGCGAGCCCGCCGTGCAGCGCGGTTCGGCGGCTGAGACCGTGTATCTCCACTTCCTCATGATCACAGGGAAGTAGGGATTCAGCCGGTCATCGGGGTCGTGGCGGCGGCAAAGCTCGCCTCAAGACTCCACAAGGGCACAGCCGGGCCGCCTCACGTCGTGGTAACGGCTCGGGCCTCGGCCTTCGAAACGGACCCGTCGCGCCTCGGCTGGTGATCGCCAGTACGCGCACGACCCGACGCCCTCATGGCCGTCCGCCCGTTCCGAGGACTTCGCACCCCCGTGAGCTAGTCGAACCCGCTCAGGAGTCAATGCCTTCCCCGTGACGTCGAGTCGTCCTGCGACCGTGGTGGTGGCATCCAGATGCAGGTCGAGGCCGGTCGCGCAGATGCAGCCAGCGCGCTGACCAGCCGCCACGGTGAGCAAAGCTCCCCGCTGGTGAGCACGGCGTCCCCGCAGGAGGCACGGAGTTCGGCCGCGGACTGCACGGCTACATCCCCATCATCATGGCGGCAACATCATCGAGACCGGCACCCAGTCCTACCGGCTGGCCAAAATCCAAGCACAGAACGCCGCGACCAGCCAGAACGCCGCTGCAAGCTGACCCAGCCCCGCTCCTCCCACGCCGGTGTTCAGCTCGGCTGAGGCTTACTCGCTTTCCCGTCCAGCCACAGCGTGTCGGACTCGTCCCGGTGGGAGCCAACACTGCCGACATGCTTGGCGTCGATCTTCGGCCCCTTCTTGATCACGTGCACCAGCGCCATCGCGTGCCCGCGCCCCAGGTCATAGTCCTGCTTCAGCCACTCGACGATCGCCCCCGCCTTCGTGGATGGGTCATCGAAGCCGCGCTCCTTCGCCAACGCGATGAACTGCCGGGGCGTCAGCCCGGTCTTGTCCTCGATGTTGTCCAGGTACGCCTGGAACGACATAACTCTCTCCACTCATCAGGGGATGTTTCAGCCATAGTGTCCCATTGATGACCACTTGCGCGCCTAAGGGGTCTCGTCGCCCGCACTCAGGATGTGTCCCTAGCCATTTCAGCCCCTGCTCGGACAGCGGCTCATCTCGCACGGCCAGAGGAGCAGATCAAGATGGAGCGCCCGGAGGCGAAGCCGAGGACGAACGATCTTTACCTGCGACGGAGGACGCACCACCACCGCGACTGCCGAGGAGGGTAATGGCGATCCCAGTCCTGTTACTTCTCACCGACATCCTCATCCCGCATCGCCCACAGGCGCTGTACAAATTGACCGACAAACGCTGCTACTCATCGCCGACGAAATCACGCGGGGCGTTCGGGGATGAGTCCGGCGCTCGCCGCCTCGATAACGCAACCGGGATGTTTCTGCAGGTCGCGTTGCTCGCTAACCGTTCTGCTGTCAGGCCGCCTGGTGGCCAGGCAGACCCCCATTCCGGTCCGGGTCACCAGCCGCAAAGTAGCGCTCTGTAACCAATGTTGTGCGATTTGGCCAGAGATTCCATTGCGAGCCTGGCCGCAAAGCAACAAAGCGTTATACCCGTGGCGTGTTACGTCGATCATACGTGCGGCATACCAGGCGCTAGCCGGGTGATTACAACATCGGCTCGGCCCGACTGTACCGGCCGGAGCCTGACCGAGGGCGAGGTTTGGGCACAGTTAGACAGCGTGTGGTCGGGCAAGACGAGCGACTTCGAATTGATCGCCAACCAGTACGATCAGATGATCGAGTACACGACGGCGCTACGGCTGGACACCGCCGAGACCCATCAGATGCTGCGCCGCGAAATTCACGAGGGCCTGAACGTGGTGGAGAAGCTGGAACTCGGCCAATAAGGACATCTTGTACGGCAAGGCCGATGATCTGACTGGTGACGATCGTGAGCATGTCGAGGTCTCCGCACTGGCCCTTCACCTGGACAACGGCGATCGTCTATCTGAACACCAGGACGGTACAGATCGTCCTGGCCGAGCCGAAGTGGCGAAAAAGCGCACCGACGCCGACTCGGCGCGCCCTGTCGGCTCTGTTCTGGTCCCATCTGAACCTGTACGGCGGGTTCGAGCGCGACATGAGCAAACAACTCGACCTCGGGCCGGGGCGGAGCACCGAGGGCCACCGGTCAGATGACCCGCTATGAGCGACGAGCGATCTTGGGGAGGGCGTGCGGCGGCATCCCCCGCCGCCTGTCTCGCAGCCGTAGAAAGACGCTCTCAGGCAGGATAGGGGCGAACATCTGCGCGAACAGGAGGGTGACGGCGATCAGCGCCGCCCACACGCCATCTTCCGATTCAACACCTGAGCGGAAAGTCCGCGGGTCAAGGCTGTCCGGGCGTCCGCGGAATGAGCAGCCCGCGGTTGAACGCCTCGGTGACGGCGGCGGCGCGGTCGTTCACCCCAAGCTTGGTGTAGATGTTCAGCAGGTGGGACTTGACAGTGGCCTCCGTGATGAACAGCCGGACGGCCGCCTCGCGGTTGGTGTTCCCGGCCGCCACAAGTTCGAGGACTTCCAGCTCGCGGGGGCTGAGCAGCTGCGGCGCGGGTGCCCGCATCCGGTTCATCAGCCGAGCCGCCACCGAGGGAGACAGCACGCTCTCGCCCCTGGCCGCGGCCCGCGCACCACGCAGCAGGTCCTCCCGGAGGGAGTCCTTGAGCAGATAGCCGGTCGCGCCCGCCTCGATCGCCGGCAGCACGTCGGTGTCGGAATCGTAGGTCGTCAGCACCAGCACGCGCGCGGTGACGCCGAGTCGGGTCAACTCGGTGATCGCGGCCAGCCCGTCCATGCCCGGCATACGCAGATCCATCAGAATTACGTCGGGCCGCAGTTCCTGGGCCAGCCGCACCGCGTCAGCGCCATCAGAGGCCGCGCCCAGCACCTCGAATCCGGGCGCGGAAGCGAACATACTGCTCAGCCCATCCCGGACAACAGGGTGGTCGTCGGCGATCAGCAGCCGGATCGGGGCGCCGGTCATGCGCCGCTCCCGGTCAGCGGACAAGGGATGCAGGCCGAGATGCCGGTGCCAGCGCCGGGCTCGGACTCGATACGCAGGCTGCCGGACAGCTCTTCCACGCGCTGCCGCATGATCGTCAGGCCGAAGCCGCCGGCCTCAAGGCGCGCCAGGTCGAAGCCCTTGCCGTCGTCGCGCACGTCTAGTGCCACCTCGTTCTCCAGGTAGGACAGCGTCACCCCGGCTCTGCTAGCGTGCGCGTGTTTGGCCACGTTGGCCAGCGCCTCCTGTGCAGTCCGCAACAGCGCGAACTCGGCCTCCGTTGTCAGCGGGCGCGCCGTGCCGGTCGTCGTGACCTGGACGGCGATCCCGTGCAGCTTCGACCACCGGTCGGTGACGTCGGCGAGTGCGTCGCTCAGGCGCGCGGTCTGCAGCGGTTCGGGCCGCAGTGCGTCGACCGAGCGCCGTGCCTCGGCCAGGCTTTCCCTGGCCAGGTTCTTGACGGCGTTGAAGGGCCGGCGCCACGGCGCTGGGACCTCGTGCATCTGCTCGGCCGCCTGGAGTTGCGCGATGATGCCGGTGAGTCCCTGCGCCAGGGTGTCATGGATCTCGCGAGCCATCCGCTGGCGCTCGTCGAGCACGCCCGCCTCCCTGGCCTGGGCGAGCAGCTGGGCATGCAGGCCGGCGTTTTCGGCGAGCGAGGCCTCGAGCAGCCGGTTCGTCCGGCTCAGCTCTTCGAGGGTCTGCTCGCGCCGCTCCTCCTCCTGCTCGGCGAGTCGCAGGACCCAGGCGCAGCCGCACATCATGGCGATGTTGAAGGCGACGATGATCCCGTACATTGCCAGGCCCAGCACGTCCGTTTTGGGGAGACCGGATGCCTGCGCCGTACCGGCCAGGACCGCCGCGGCGGCCACGCCCAGCAGCCGCCACGGCCAGCGCAGCACCGTGAAGGAGTAGATGTAGGCGGCAGGGGTGAAGAGCCCGAAAACCGGGTGACGGGCCACCAGGACCGCGGTGATCACAAGTAGTCCCGCGACGAACATCCCCATGATCCATGGCTGGTCCCACCAGCCGGGACGCAGGGTGAACATGCCGAGCATCCACGCGGCCGCCAGCCCGCACAGGCCGAGGTCGATGAGCAGGGCGCCGCCCGACCAGTCCTCCACGATCATCAAGATCACGACGAGGAGCGCCAGCAGCGCGTACGGCACCACGTTGACCAGAAGGAACGGCGGCTGCTGCGAAATCTTCCTGCTCAAAACTCCCTCTCCCCACGAGATTCTATTCCCGGCGCCTACTCCCAGCGGAACCAGCGGACCGCGATGAACGCGCACACCGTCGCATAGGCCGCCAGGGTCAGCAGCGGCACGGCGGACGGAAAGTGACCCACGTACGCGTCCTGGAACGCCCCCATGCCCGCGCCGAGCGGGGTGTAGTGGGCGATGTCTGCCAGCAGCGGCGGCATCTGCGAGATCGGCACCCAGAGTCCGGCGAAGAACATCATCGGGAAGAACAGCACCGTGCCGATCGCGGTGGCCGGGGCACGCCCGGGCGCGAGCGCGGTGATCAGCAGGCCGATCGAGAGCAGCGCGGCCGCCGCGAGCAGCCAGGCGAGGGCGAAACCGAGAAGGTGCTTCGGCAGGTCGACGTCGAAGCCGAACCAGGCCACCGCGAGGAACAGGACCATCGCGACGACCGCGATGACGAAGTTGGCCACGAGCTGGGCGGCGAGCACGCGGGCCGGGCCGACCGGCGTGGTCCGCATGCGCCGCAGCACGCCGTTCTCCCGGTATCCCGCGAGCGTGGTCGGCAGGGAGGCCGTGGCCAGGATGGCCAGATTGAACAGGATCAGAACAGGGACGTACAGGTCGAAGTACGTCAGGCCGCCGCCGCCCTCCACGGGCTCGCGCAGATCGGAGACGCTGCCGAGGACGATCAACAGGACCAGCGGGAAGCCGATACCCCAGAGGGGGGCGACCTTGTCTCGGACGCACAACGTGCTCTCGGCTTTGATGAGCCGCCACGTCGCGGAACCTAGCCCGGCGGTGACGGGGGGTGCGGTGGTGCGCAGGGCTGACATGGGTATGAGGTCCTCTCTCTGTGATGTGTTATCAGGGGCCGGGTTCGAGGCGCTTGCCGGTCAGCTGGACGAACGCGTCCTCGAGGCTTGCCCGCTCGACGCGCAGCTGTTCGGCCACGATCTGGTAGCGGGCCAGCACGGTGGTGACGGCGTTGAGTGCGTTGTCGTTGCCGTTGACGATGACCAGCTCGCCCCGGCGGGTGACGCCCGAGACGTCGGGCAGGCTCGTCAACAGCCGGTCGTCCATCGGCCTGGACGGGCGGAACTGGATCCGCTGCTCGATGCGCGCCCGCTCGGTTAGACCGGTCGGCGTGTCCACCATGACGACGCGGCCGGCGTCGATCAGCGCGAGCCGGTCGCACAGCCGCTCGGCCTCCTCCATGAAATGAGTGACCAGCACGATCGTCACCCCGCGAGAGCGCACGCCCTCGATCAGGTCCCAGGTGTCGCGTCGGGCCTGCGGGTCGAGACCGGTGGTGAGCTCGTCGAGGATCGCCACCCTCGGGCTGCCGATGAGCGCCAGCGCGATCGAGAGCCGTTGTACCTGGCCGCCGGACAGCTTGCCGTACCTGGTCTTGGCCTTGTCCGCCAGGCCGAGGCCGTCCAGCAGCACACGCCAGTCGGCGGGCTCGGGGTAGAAGGAGCTGTAGAGCTCCAGGGCCTCGGCGACCTGTAGCCGCTCGGGGAGGTGGCCGGCTTGCAACTGGACGCCGAGCCGCCGGGTCAGCTCGGCATGGTCTCGAAGAGGGTCGAGCCCGAGCACCCTGATCTCACCGCGATCCGGCATGCGGAGGCCCTCGATGCACTCCACGGTCGTCGTCTTGCCGGCGCCGTTCGGGCCGAGGATGCCGAAGATCTCACCCTCCTGAACGGTGAGCGAGACATCGTCGACCGCGACCTTGTCCTCATAGCGCTTGTGGAGGTTGCGTACCTCGATCACTGGTGGCATGCCTGTCCTTCCGGCGAGGTGCTGTGGCTCCTCAGCCTGCTATGACCAGCGCTTTTCGGGCATCGACCAGTGGTCGGGACCTGGCGATCCACCGATCGGTGGATCGCTGTCCGCCAGGCGACGGACACCATGAGGTGGCGAGACTGGGCTGATGACGAGTAAGGCCGATGGGCGCGAGGCAGCGAGGGCCGTAACGATCAGTAGACAGCCGGGCACGGTGACTGATGAGGGCGGCGTGTGCGGATCTCCCAGGCGATCTTGCGTCCGGTCTGCGGATGGGTCGCCAGAGGGTCTGACCGCCAGCCGCTTCCGGCGACTTCTCCGCCGGCGTGCCACCCGGCCGCGCGAGACAGGCGGGCGTACTGCACCTTGAGGTGGGGTGATCGTGGGACTCGCGGCGGTAGGAGCACTCCGGGTTGGCGACGTCGTGAGCGACGAATCGCGTCCCTACAGGGCTCACTATGGCGTGCCTGGTCCAGCCGCAGGCTGGACAGCGCAGGTCGAGACGCGGGCGCAGTCGGTGGACGCTTGATCAGGGCAGACCGTAGCTCAGGTCCTCGTGGGTGGCGTCGAGAAGGCCGATGTCGGACAGGCGGGCGGTGAGGGGCACCGGAGGACTCCCTCGCCGAGGCGGGCAGCCGCCGGCCTCCGAGAGTTGACCCCATCCCAAGCTGAAACCGGCCGCCCTTACCAGTCCATCTGGCAAGCCACTGGGTCCACCGCAGGCCCATACTCGGCGGTCTCGTCAACGAGTACCAGATCGCCAGCTGACGCTACCGAGGACCCGCAAGTCAGACATCGAGTCCTATTTTTGAGCCCGCAGGGGGCTATAGATAGATCTTCCTTTACTGTTGCTCCACACTCATATTGCCGACCGAAACATCAGGTATCGGACAGCGGGTAGCCGTGATGGGTGCAGGTTTGCCTGCATGAAGGGGTCCATGATGGTGAAGAGCGCGCGACCGCGGCCAGCGGACGACCAGTGGGAGCTTCTCTCCTCGCACGGCTTCTCAGAAGGGTTCGCCGGAACCTGGCTGGAGGGTGATGACGTCGAAGCCGTCGCCCGCCAGCTTCGAGCCGACCTGTCCAGCAGGCTCGACTGCGATCTCCAAGCAGCGTTGACCTGGTACGACCCCTTGTCCATAGGGGAGGAGGTCGTCTGGGTAGGGGAACACGCCCCGGGCTGGCTGCACATCATCGGTCTGCAAGGACCCGGTGTGGTGCCGACTCCGCTCAGTGAAGGAGGTCGCAGACTCTTCTTCTTGGAGTACAACTTCGAAGGAGTTCAGGGACTCTCCTACTGGCGTGATGGCCTAGGCAGAGGCCAGCACGGATGCGATGCCAACCTCGGGGGCGAGCTCGAGGACGTCTTCGCCGAACACGAGGTGTCCCCGACACGGGGAGGAAGCAAGCAAGAGGAGATGAACGATTACCTCCTGCTCCTCGGTCGTGTCACCGGCCGATTCATCGATCAAGACTGGTTCACCGGTCAACGAGCTCTCTTCCGTATTCCCGAAGGCGCGTGGAAATGGTGAAGGAGGTTGCGACGACACGTCGGCTTGTGCCCGGCTCTTTGACAACCGTCAACCAAGGTTCGGCCACCCACTGGCTTGCCGGTGCGGTCGCTCTTGCAGAACCAGCGCCCTGCACCGTCCCAGCTTGACTGTTCCTCACCTAACGGCAGCTTGTATCGGTCGCACGCCGCCGACATCCGCCCGCCCACCGACCACCGCCCCACCCCCGTGTTGGTCAGCGTCTCGCCACCGCTGCGTTCGTCGTCCAGCACGCCGAGCAAGGCGCACCCGCTGCCGGTCCGGCGACCGCGGCCAGCATGCTGGCGGGGCAAGCGCCCCCACTTGGACGTCAGCATCCGCATGAAATGGCCAAGCCGGGAGTATCAAGGATGCACGCCCCGCCTGGCGGAGACATCGCCCAGCTTCCAGCACTACGTGATCAAGAACAGCCGCGGCTTCGAGAGCGGGAAAGCCCTCGGCGCACAGCATCCATCGGCCAGTAACCGCCTGGAGGGTCTCGGCAAGCAGGCACGACACCACCGCGCAAGCCCGGGCGAGGATACGTTCCAGGCGAACCGCTTGTGGTCTGGAGTCCATGACGTTGTGGGCGGTTGACGCCCCCGGGCGATCGCCGAGGCCGCGACGCGGGAGCTCACGCGGGTGCCGGCGTTCGAGATCACGCCGGACCGGCTCGTGTCGATCATTGACTCGGGCACGCCGCGGTCGACAGCTCATCGGCAAAGGGAAACGATTCAATGCACTCGAAATCCTACTTTCACGACATCCTCTTCCGGATC
The DNA here is from genome assembly GCF_040655795.1 of Nonomuraea sp. NPDC050310. Lineage (NCBI taxonomy): Bacteria > Bacillati > Actinomycetota > Actinomycetes > Streptosporangiales > Streptosporangiaceae > Nonomuraea > Nonomuraea sp. NPDC050310. Next base: position 49,092 of record NZ_JBFAKP010000036.1, read on the forward strand.
GACCCGCACCTGACACACCACTTCGGCATCGCCTGGATCAGGGGCATCGATGTCGAGCAGAGCGCTCACCGCCTCGGTGCCCGCCTGGACCACGCCACCAGCGTGACGCTTGCCGATCCGTTGGAAGGCGCTGAGCTGGACCCGGCGTGGGGGGACTACTCAAGCGTTTATCTGATCGGTGAAGCGAATGAGGGCGACTGGACGATCTGCATGGAGGTCCAAGGGTGGCGCCTCATCGAGCCGGAGACTCTTTCCAGCCTCTCTCGCAATGGCGGGCAGGTCCTCGTGTTGGCGACCCATTTCAGCGACATCACCAAATTGTTCTGGGCGGAGGACGGCGGCCCGGCTAAGTGTGTGGACCTGTACGAGGCGCACCGGCTCTTCCCGCATCTCACTGACGGACTCCCCCTTCTCCATTCCACCATCGAGGACGTCGCCTGGGATGAAAGAGCTCCCGAAATCTTGTCGGAAGGTTTTGTCCTCGCGGGGCGCGTCACGGGAGAAGAGATCACCGAGGCCTGGCTTCGCCTGCATCACGAGCGGTACATCGTCGCGCATGACACGCCCTGAAGCTCCTCCGCACCGCGAGCGGTCCGCCCTGCTCGTGGACTATCTCCCGGTAGGGGGAACTGGCTTCATGGTCTCCGCAGCTCACCTTGCTGATGCCATGGCAGCGGCGAGGTGCCGTTGTGGCAGAGTCATGAGCGGGCGCACGCCTGGATCACCTTTTCCAGTCGGGGTCCGGTGGTTCAGGCTTAAGGGCACGGCGGGAGAAAACGGTGCGGACGGTCGGTGGTGGCACGGGGCCGCGGCACTCGGGCGGTGAGGCGGCGAAGGCACCGCCCTCGTCCCTCGGGTTACCTCATGCCCGGCGCGGGTGAGCACCTGGTGAAAGGCTGGAGCTCGGCGTCGAGGTCGACGCCGGCCATGTGCCCAACCAGCGCGACGTGGAAGTCACCGCGTTCAGCCCTGCGATCCCGGTCAGCCTGTCTGCACCTGGTTCTTCGGAGGGACCGTCACGCGGACCTTGCCTCCCCAGCCCGTGTAACGGGTGTCGATGGTGATGATGTCGTCGTTGACCAGGCTCTCCACCCAGTGCTCCTTGGCCGGGTGGGAGGTGACGAGCCGCTGGGGCAGGCCGTTCGTCCCCAGGGTGAGCTCGTACTGCAGCGTGCCGTCCTTGGGCTTGACGATCGTGGCGGCCCGGTACCAGGGTGACGCCCTCCAGAGGGCAGCCTCATCGACCGTGCCCTTGTACGTCCGGCCCGACCGCTCGCCATGCTTGATGAGAACCTGCAGCGTCGCAGGCTCGGCCGCGTTCACGGCCTGGCTGTACATGCCGCTCACCCCGCCGGGCATGGTGCGCTTGAGCTTGACCCAGCTCTTGCCCTCCTGCGTCGCACCGAACAGCTTGGAGCCCTTGGTGTAGCTGTACCTGCCGACGGTGATCGTGCGCTCGTCACCCAGCAGGTTATCGATGGCCTCGAACACGAGGCCGTCGTGCGGAATGTACATACTGCGCAGGTCGGCGGCGGCGACAGTTCCCGTGCCGCCCGCAACGGGCTTGCCGTACTGCAGCGCTCCGGTGCGCCGCAAAAAGGCCGTCTTGCCCTCCATGCTCAGGTACGACGTGACGTCCGTGACCTTGACTCCCTGCCCGGCGATCACCCGACTCTTGAGCGCCTTCACCGGGTCGGCGGGTGCGAGGGCGGCGGCGGGGGCGGCCGCGATGAACAGGACGACGGCTCCGGCGAGCCCGGCGATCAAGCGCTGCAACGAATTCCTCCTCAAGGGACAGGCCGGGAATCCTGACACATCTTGATCACGCCTCGGCAACGGGGCGGGCGGGGCTGCAGCTAAGACGCGGCGGTCGTCCAGGCGATCAGCAGACTGTCTCGGTCCGCCGGTGGTGCCGCGGCCGGGGAGGCGCTGTGACCGGGCTGGTCGAGGCCTATCCCCGGGCCGCTGCCCGGCCTGCAGGTATCCGGTCGATGACTGCGGCGCCGCCGTGCTTGCGGCGCCTTGGCTGTCGGCGCGCATGGAGGCGATCGAGGGTGTCGGAGGAGTTGCGGACGGCATGCGAAAGACGGCCGCTTACGTCACGAATGAAGGGCAGCACGTTCTCGACACCGACGCACCCTCCAGAATGGAGGAGGGGTTGGTTTGCCCAGCCCGCAGCGCAGGTTATTCGCCCCAGTAGTCGTCTGAGACCTGTTCAAGACAGATGCAGACGCTTAACTCCGAAATCGGAGTACAAAGTGAATAGCGTCCGTCGATCGGCATCATGAGCGTCGATTGTGTAGAACTCTGTGGCAGTCTCACTCACTGCGTACCTAGGCGCATGGAGGCAGCGTCCCGATGGGACCCCCATATCAGGCCCGCGAGCCTAGGGCTAGCAGTGACGAGGCCGGTCGGCCCGCACCACGCCCGCGCCCGGATGAGCGTGCTGTCGGGGCAGTTGTCGGCCGAGGCCCTCTACCCCGGGCACCAGCGCCTGGCCCGCCCTGGTCGACGACCTGGAGGAGTTCCTGCAGCGCCGCGAGACCCAGCTCGCCGAGGTCGCCACGGGGAAGGCGAGCGGGATGAGCGCCCCGGCCGGCTCAGCTCCCCAGAACCCGGTCGACGGTGCGGAGGCGCCGCTGCTGCACCCGTCCGCCGCCGCCACGCCCGCCGCCACGCCCGCCGCCACGCCCGCCTCCTCCGCCGGGGTGGTGGATCTGACCGCGCTGACCGGCGGCGCCGTCGTCGTCTCGAGCCCGCCGAAGCGCGGCGCCCCCGCGGCCGACGACGAGGCTGACGACGAGGCCGGCGACCACGGTGAGAAGACGGCGTGGGCGAGCTCATCCCGCTCGGCGCACTCCCGGTCGAGCTGCCGCCCAAGGGCACCTCTCCCCCGGCGCGCACCGCCACCGAGCTCGCCGCGCTGCTGCGCACCGCCGGCGCGGGCGAGCGGCTGCT
>NZ_JBFAKP010000037.1:0-47000 GCF_040655795.1 Nonomuraea sp. NPDC050310
AAGGCTTACGACCGCGACGATCTGCGACGATGGCTGCGCGGCCGGCGCATCGCCGTGCGTATCGCCCGCCGCGGGATCGAGTCCAGCCAGCGATTAGGGCGGCACCGCTGGGTGATTGAACGGACGATGTCCTGGCTGGCCGGCTATCGCCGGCTCACTATCCGCTACGAACGCTACTCCGGCAACTACCTGGCCTTTCTCGGTCTCGCCGCGGCAATGTGCTGTTACAAGCGGCTCATCCGGCTCACCACATAGGACACGGTCTAAGTTGACACTCCCGGATCATGAGAAAAGGTGCCCCTGACCTGCGAGGATTCGAGTGTTGAGGTCGTATCCAGGGCAGAAGTAGGTGCACCTTTCCGGTGAGCAAGCGTAACAGGTGGGACCGGCGGTTGTCTGTCACCGCCGACGGAAGAGGACTGATCGGCCACGCAGGCGTGGTCCTGCTGCACAAGATGGCCGACAAGTCCGGGTTGACCGGCGCGTTGGCCTCGTTATGGCCGGTGGGGTTGAGCGCCACCTGGCGTGACCGCGCGCACGCAGTGATCGGGCTGGCCAGCGCGATCGTGCTCGGCGCCCGCAACATGCTGGACGCCGAACGCCTCCAGGCTCATCATCAGGCGCTGTTCGGCGTGCCGCCGTCGGACTCCACGCTGCGCCGCACCCTGGAGACGATGGACGAGCCGATGCGGGAGCGGATCGCACGAGCCCGCGCCCGCGTCCGGCGCCACATCTGGCAGTTGCTGCACCTGCGGCCGGGTGGTTTCCCCTGGCTGCAGGTGGCCGGGAAGCGGTTGACCGGCTGGATCGTGATCGACATCGACGCGACCGTCATCACCAGCACCTCCAAGAAGAGTGGCGCGGCGGTCACCTTCAAGAAGACCTTCGGCCTCCACCCGCTGGCGGCCTGGTGCGCCAACACCCAAGAATCGCTGGAACTGCTGCGGCCGGGCAATGCCGGCAGCAACACCGTCGAGGACCACCTGCGGGTCCTGGCCGCCGCACTCAAGCAGATCCCCGGCTCCTCGGCCGCGAAGATCCTCGTACGGATCGACGGCGCGGGCGCCACCCACGAGTTGCTGGAGCACCTGCAAGCGCTCAACACCACCCGGCGAACCGTCCGCTTCCTGGTCGGCTCGGCCATCACCGCCGCCGACGAGGCCGCGATCGCCAAACTCCCCGCGACGGCCTGGGATTCCTGCCTGACCCAGGACGGCCGCCCGCACCCCGACGGCTACCAGGTGGCCGAACTGACCGCCCTGAGCACCCGCCCCGGCTGGCCGAAAGGGCTGCGACTACTGGTCCGCCGGGTCAAACCCGCCGGACGCCACCACAAGAAGCTCACCGACTTCGAGAAGACGACCGGCTGGAGATACCAGACCACCGCCACCGACATCACCCGGATGTGGGGCATCGCCGGATCCCACCACCCGCAATGGCTCGACGTCCTGGGCCGCGAGCACGCTGTCGTCGAAGATCGCGTCCGTGTCGCCAAGGCGATGGGCTTGGACAACCTGCCCAGCAAGGACTGGACCGTGAACTACGGCTGGACCCTGGTCGCGGCCCTCGGCCACGACCTGGACTGCTGGGTACGGCTGCTCACCCTGCACGACCACCCCGACCTGGCCAAGGCCGAACCCGACACGATGCGCTACCGGCTCTACCACCTGCCCGCCCGGCTGGCCCGCCGCCGCTGGCTACGTCTCGGCCCCACCTGGCCCTGGGCCCACGCGTTCGTCTCGGCCTGGGACCGTCTGGCCCGCCTGCCCATACTCGCCTGAACACCGACACCCTGCCCCCACCACCCAGGAAGGAGCCGCCCGGGCCCGTGGACCCGGCGCCCTCGCAGCGCATGCGCCACCCCACGCCCATCACACAAAGGACAAACCAAGACAATCCGCAGAGTCGATCAAGTAGCGATCACGCAGCGCCACTCGCTGACGAATCGAGGCCAATGCAGGATCCCCTCACGCCCCTTGATTTAGAACTGGCTACTTTGAGCAATCTCACATCCACGCATCCGCAGCCTCAATCTCAAGAACAATGAAGCGCTCGCTACTCCCTTCTCTCCTGGCCCGGTTGATCACCTCAGCATAATCAGGCTCATCCATCACCCCGTCATTCGAGGCTAGCTCTATCGGCTCTGCAGTAAGTACCACTTCGTCCTTTTCCGCCTTGATCCACTCACCAGGGCGCTCCTCGACGATGTGCCACCCCTTGCTACGAAGCGTTCTGGATATATTGCCAATAGATTCACCGACGTCTCGCCCGTGGACATCTACCACAAATACGTCGGTGATCTTTGTCTCACCATCCCATGTTGACGCGACCGAGGTCTCGCCATGAATGCGCCAAGTTCTCTGAACTTCGGAGCGAATGTTTTCGCTAGCCCTAGCGGTGCTTGGGACCAGCTCAGACCTGCATCCCGACACCACGAAGAGGGTGGCGCAGAGAGCCAGTAGGGCTGCTCTTCGGGCAGGCCGAGCCCTGAACCACCTAGACCGCCCCACGTGTGCATCACCAGCCCTGGTATGAGGAACCCGACGGAAGGTAAGGCCCATAACACGACTTATCCCTTGAGCATGCCCAATAAGAATAAGCAACCTTCTTACCGTGCCCAAAGATCCATGAAACCCGTTCTTCCGTCGCACGAGGAGGACCAGACTTTCCATCAATCCAATCCTGGAAGTCATCACTAACGTATAACTTCCCTTCGCCTCCCTTGGTCCATGATACGCCGGAGCACCCACAATAGGCAATGGCGGCTTGCCAGTCATTAATGGGAGTTCCAGACGACGTTTTAATGTTATCCTTTAGAAAATGCATATACGCTGCCGCAAGCTTGATAGACTAGACGTGATCATCGCCTAGCGTGGTGAAATTTTCCAACTACTCCAGCTCTTACCGTAGTAAATCTGCAACATTTTATCGGCTTTGTATACTTCGAGCTGCGAAATTCCAATTGGTGCCCCTCTGCCCAACACGGCGTATCTCGCATTAGCTTCCCAGAATCCGCCGATCAGCACCTCTCGAGACGTCGCCTCCAGAATGATTACGGCTGCGAGCGCATTCGGGTCGACCTTATGTTCTGCGGCGGCACTCTTGATCACCTTCCAATACTGGATTACCGTACGATACTCACTAAAGGAGGGATATTCTTTAGCAATTCTTGCCGATGCGCCTATCATCTTGGCATTGCGGAATCTCTCGGCACTGGCGGCGTCTCCATGCGCGCCGACAGCCCGTGGGCTTTGTGCTGATACCTTGCCGGCTTTGAGATCAGCAATAGCCCGTTCCATCTCGGCCCAGCTCTCTAACCCGCCGACCGATGCCCAAATAGCTGCAAGCCTCTTGTCGGACATGGTCCCCGACCATCTACTCATATAGTCTTTTTGGACTTCCTCATCCGCGAACCAGAAATTCGGCGGATCCATTGGACGCCCATTAGGCATGTATTCATAGCCGAGACGATCGATCTCCTCGTCGGATAGCTGAGGACTGTGAAGATAGTCAAATCCGGGAGAATTTACGTACGAAGCCCACCATCGCTCATTCGTGAACGTCTCCATACACGTGTCAGGGCCACAGATGTAGCCGCCTGTCTGACCAGCGACGAATCTGCCGGTCCCGCCGCCGCTCAAGTCGGCTTCTACTGTTGCATGTCCCGTAGGGTCGAGTCCCGTTAGGGGCCTACCGTTGGCGTACGTGTAACGGTTGGCTTGAATGCTCGGGTTAGGATTCAGCGCAAGAGAGTCGCGGCCAGAAAAAGAGCCTGTCTTTGGTGTGTACCAGCGTCAGCGAACTCGTTGGCCAGCAAGACGGCGAAGGTGGTCTTCCCGGCTCCGGGAAGGCCATAGAGAGCGAGTCTGCGCATGCGTGATAGCCCCTTCAAAGGTTGAGTTGGCTGTCGACCTGCGCTGCCGCCATGAAAGAACGGCCGGGCGCACCTTCTCTAGGGATCACCCGTAGTCTCTAATCGACCGGCTGTAGTCTCTTTCCGCCGTAGAGATGGGCAGCCCTTCACTCACGCGAGACAGTGGTGCTGGCGCCTACACCCCCGGGAGCAGCGTGATGACCACGTCGTCCGAGCGGCACCCGCTCGTAGTTCTCCGTGAGGAACTTGGTCTCTCCATGGCGGGCTACGCACGTGAACTCGACGCCGTTCACAGGTCGCTCGGATTGGGCGGCCTGGCACACGAGCGGCAGAAGATCTATCGGTGGGAGAAGGGCCTGGCGAACCCGGAGCCGTCGGCTCAACAGGCGATCGCCGTCCTTCATGGAATTCCGGTCGCCCTCATGACAGAGAAGCCGTGGCCGGAGTGGCTCGCAAGCGCATGCGGTCGGGCTGATGAGGCCCACACTTTTGGATGTCAAAAAGGTACCGTGGAGATGCTGTCGGATCTCGCCGCGGGAGGCCCAGTGGATCGGCGCCAATTCCTCATCATGACCTCGGCAGCGCTCGGATCTTCGGTGACCGGTTGGCAGGACGCGGTCGAGGCCATGGCAGTTCCGTCCTCCAACGGCCGTCGGCAGATCACGAGCGGCATGGTCGATCACCTCGAACAACGTCTCGACCATCTTCGACATCTCGACGACGCGGTCGGCAGTTCCCAGCTCCGCGAGCTGGCGGTGGCGGAGTTCGGATTCATCGTCGGGCTCGTCAAGGAAGCCCGCTTCGACGAGGCGACGGGAAGGCGCCTCTACTCAGCAGCCGCCGAGGCCGCCCGCTGCTGCGCTTGGGTGCACCTCGACGACGGATTTCACGCCCAGGCCGAACGGTACTTCGATGTCTCGCTCCGGGCCTCAGCCACCGCAGGCGACCCTCTGACCGGCGCCTATGCACTCTCGTTCCGGGCGATCCAGCAGTACACCGCGGGAGACCCCCGCGACGCCGTTGCGCTGGTAGAAGCCGCCAGAGTCCAGACGAAGGGCCAGGCGACGCCACGCTTCCGTGCCATGCTGGCTGCTCGGGCCGCTCGCTCTCACTCCAAGGCCGGCGACCGACGCGCTTGTGCGCGGGCGTTGGAGGAGGCTCGTGCCTACCTCGGTGCCGGGGTTCGTGACGATGACCCGGCCTACCTCTACTGGGTCGACCTCGGTGAAGTCGAGATGATCGCCGGGTCCTCCGCACTGGAACTTGGAGATCCACGTGAGGCGATCCGCAGGTTCGGTGCCGCGATCGAAGCCAACTACGCGGGCGATGATCAGTATCCCCGAACCCATGCGATCTATCTGTCACGTCTGGCTGATGCACACCTCACGCTGCGCGACCTCGACCAGGCGGTCGCGGCCGCAGAGCATGCTGTGCGCTGTCTCGGCGGCGTGGAGTCGGCCAGGTCCACCGCAACGCTTGCCGAGCTTCGCGAGAAGCTAAATGTTCACCGCCGTGTTGCGTGCGTTCGAGAGTTCCTCGACCTGACCGCATGATCGTTGGCTGATCAATGGGCGGTCAAAACCGACTGCGTACGTGGTGCCACAAGGCTCCCTTTCTCGCTCGCTGAGAATCCTCAGGCCCTGCTGGCCAGGCCCATGGACTCGAACAGGAAAAGCCCGATCGCGCGGCCGGTGACCGCGACCCGGATAGGCGCCTGAACCTTGTCCCGCCTGGGCCCATGCTTCTCCATGAAAGGGCCATCAGGCGGCGTGAGCTCGGATCACTCAGGGCCGGGGGTTGGCGCGTCGTCCCCCCACCCGGACCAGACGAACAAGTCAGGGTCCCAGGATGAGGCGTAGGCCAGCGACTCGGTGCGCATGCTGGTCTGGCCACGTCCCTGGTCGATGGTGAAGCCGGTGACGAATCCGCTGTCCTGGTCGATGGTGAGGCTGCCGACCGGCTCCCCGTCGGCCGCCAGCAGGGGTACTGGGGCCGCCGCCGACAGGGTGGCGTCGGTTACCCCGAGCCTCGCGTCGAGAATCTCCCGGGCGAACCTGGCCGGGTCGGGCAGAAGTTGGGCCTCGTTGACCATGAACCCCTCGTCCATCCGGGCGCGAATCTGTCCGGGAGAGGCGATGAACACAGGCCCGTGGCCGACGATCTCCACATGCCAGTACTGGGGCGGCTGGTACCAGAAGTCGACCGTACGGTCGCCGAGGTATCCCTCAAGGACGTATCTGCCGCGGACTGCGGGGCCGTGGGCCGGTGTCATAGGACGCTCACGCTAGCAGGTGAGGGTCACGCCGCCGCTGTAGGCGGTGTCGGTGGCGCCCGTCCGGCCTTCGGTGTCTTCCCAGGTAGCCCACCCTTTTGCCCGGAAGTTGCCGTCGCGTCCGATGCCCGGTGCGCCACACAGCGCGGCGCCGTTGAGGTAGTGCTTGACGCCGATGCCGGTGAAGTGGCCTTGCAGGGGGCCGGCCACGGGGGCCCAGGTGTGCGGGCCGTTGCGCTTTTCCAGCTGCAGGTAGGCCGTGATGGACACGACGTCTCCCCAGCATTGGGTCCAGGAATGGATCTCGATGTATTTCCGGCCGCTGACGGTGGCGAGATTGGGGCTCTGTGTACGTCCCCGGCAGGCCGAGACGCGCGCGGCAGAGGGCTGCGCTGTAGCGGTCTGCTCCGGTGGTGAGGGCGAGGGGGCGGTCGCGCTCGCAGCCGAGGCGATGACTAGCAAGCAGATCATGGCACTTGTTGCCGCCTTCCCCATGTAGTCAGGAAGTGCGGAGGATCGCGACGAGAGGCTGTTGCTCATAAATCAATGAGAGACAAAGCGTTCAGACTAATGTCATTTCCGCCCTCAATGACATGTTAATGATATGTCATTGAAAATTCTGGCCGGAGAAGTCATACATTAAGGTGATTTACAGAGAATGTCACGTTCAGGTTCTCTGCTGGGACGGAGTCAAGGGGGCGATCTCCCGCTGGCTCAGCGCACGACCAGCTCGGCAGTCCGTACTGCCAGGATGTGCCCGCGCCGTATATGGAGGATCACTCACCTCATAGAACAGCCCGTCACTGACCTGGGCAGATTCTGGGACCAATGCTCCGAGGGTAAGTCCCGCCAGCTCGATGAGAAGTGGGGGGTCGGCCGCCGTCTTCACGTGGAGCACGGCCTTGGCGTGGAGCGCCTGGGCTGGCCTGCCGACGCGCTGGACTCGGCTCGGGCTACGGCGGGGCCGTAGCTGCGCTGGCGATGGAAGGCGTCAAGACGTCGAGGCGACCGGCGTCGACCTGTCCCCGGCCCACGTGTCGGCCGCCCGGATGCGCTGTAGTCACCTGCCGAGCGCCGTCGCCGCCCGCGATCTGCTCCGGCGGGGCAACCGCGCGCGGGATGGCCCACGCGGGGCAGCGGCGCCACCGCCCCGGCCATGATCCCCGCCAGCCAGATGGGCGGGGTTAGGGGATGTCGGCCAAGCGGACCTCACCGGTCACCCCGGCCGGGCGGAACCGGTAGCCCCCCTGCCTGTCGGCGATCGTCTTGGCCTCGCCGAGCGCCTGCACGAGGCGGTGCAGGCGGGGGTAAGGGGAGGCGAGCGTCGCCTCGCGGAAGAACTCGCTGCGCAGCATGTCGAACACATTCGCCGCGAGGTTGGCGCCCGCCCACCGGTAGGCGCTTTCGTTGGCCGTGATCTTGGCGTTGCGCCAGGCCTCGCGCAGGTCCTCCGGCACGGAGTGGTAGCGCACCCGGTGATCGCTGCGGGCCACCTCCATCGCCGCGGGGCCCAAGCTGGTCCCGTTGAGCTTTACCATCAGCGGACTCGTGGCCGCTTCGGTGTCGGGGACCTCGCGGTACTGCTGCAGGGTCGGATCCAGGAGGCGGTCGGCCGCGGGGACGATCAGCACGGTGTGCCCGTTGAAGGTGCCGTTGGGGTTGTAGTGGGGACCGTTGCCGCCGTAGCGGGAGTGGGTGCCGTTGCCCTCCACGTCCAGGATCACCGCCTCCACCCGCGAGTCGATGCCGTACTCGGCCAAGGCGTAGTGCAGCGTCAGGCAGCCGTCCACGCAGTAGGCGGCGCCCTTGCCGTCTTCGGCGACGTTCCACAGCCACACCCCGGCCAGCCCGAGCAGCGGCAACGCCTCCGGCGGGGCGTTCAGCATCAAGGTCGATACCGTCTCCAGGCTCATCCGCACCTGCCGGCCCGATGAGGCCGAGCCCCGCTCGGGGCGGCGCCGTCGCGCTGACTTGTCCTTCTTGGGGTTCCGGCGGGCGGCCATGCCCTGACGATAGACATCGCCCGGCCAGAAGCAACCCCCAGACCTCCGCTGTGCCTTGAACAGTTCCAAAGATCAGGGCCTCCATGAACGCGGGCCGCGCTCCCCGCCCGCGGGCCTCTCGCGCACCCCACCGCCACCCTTGATCGTCTTGTGCCCGCCATGCGGCCACGGCCGCCACCGGCTACTGTCCGAGAGTGGCAGGCGATCCCGTTCGGGGACGGACCTGCCCATCCCCCGCGGGCGCGGGTCCTCCTCCCGGAACGCCCAGCTGACCAGCCGGAGCCCCTTGGATGACTGCTCGAATCCCCCGTCACCGCGCGGACGCCCACACCCTGATGCCCGGAGACTATCTCCGGGTCATCTTTGACCAGCACAGCCCCTTCCCCGTCGAGAGGTCGGCGTTCTACGCCCGGGCGGAACACATCGAGGTCCTTCCCTCCGACGGAGTGATCCGGACTCGGGGCTTCAACGGGCAGGGGCCGGTAGCCGCCTTCTGTCACGGCGTTCCCGGCCCGCTCCTGCTGCACTGCGGCGACCACCAGGTCCTGACCCAGATCGACGCCGACCGTGAACGCCACGAGCAGGCCGCTCCGTGGTGGCCGTCCCTGTCCGCCCCGTTCTTCCTGCGGGCGCACGTCGTCACCGCCGCCCGGCACCTGCCGGCCGCCCCCGTCACGGAACCGCCCACCCGCCGGGACGACCGCCCACCGCAAATGGCCACCACGATGACCATGCCTGCCTGCGCGCTGCGCCCCGGCGACTATCTCGAGGCCATCGCGGCCCGCCACCCGGACGCCGACCGCAGCCCGCACGAAGGCTTCGCCCGCGTGCAATGGATCGAGGTCCTCGACCCCGAACACGCCGGCCACCTGACCGCCTATCCCGACTGGCGCGGCCAGCGGCTCCTGCTGGTCAGACTTCGCAGCGCCCTGGATATCCTGCTGTTGGAGGCCGACTCGCCGGTACGGGTGCTGGCCTACGTCAACCCAGAACGGGCCGCCTTCGAGGGCAGCTTCGACCCCGACGGCGACGGCCCGCTCTTCGACCCCAAAGTGCCAGACTCCCGGCCCTTCACCTCCGACGAGGACCAGGCCGCTCATCTGCTGCGCGAGCGGCTACGCCAGGACGTGCGCCTGCCCGCCGACGAGGCGGCCCTCTACCCCCAGCGCTGCACCGACCCGGCCGAACGCCGCCGTCTGCTGCACGGCGTCAACGGGGTACGGCTGGTGCCGTTGTCGAGCCTGCCCTGGCCGCACGGCCTGTTCAAGTGCGCGCACGTGCCCGCCGTCGAACGCCTGGCCCGCAGCTATCCCCGCGACAAGCACAGAGACAGTGCGTCCCAGGCCGCGCACGCCGAGCTCTTCACCCAGCTGAGCGCCGACGATTTCGCCGCCTGCCCCTACCATCAGGCCAACTGGCCGCTCATCGGCGAGATCGCCCGCCGCGCCGTGGCCGGCTCCGAGCGCGATTGGCGAAACGCCCTCACCCCAGCCGAGGCCGACAGGCTCACGGCACAAGACAAGCTCTGGCTCGACAGCTTCGAGGTGGATCCCATCAACTGGGACGACGGCCACGACGCGATCACCAACGGCCAGCACCGCCTGTGCGCGCTGCGCGCCGCCGGAGTCCTCACCTGCCCCGTGGACGGTCGGCACGTCCCCGACGACCCCTACCCCGGCCCGGTGCCCGCCCACGAGCACGCCCGGCAGACCGTCGCCGGATTCTGGAGCCGCTACCTGACCAAGCGGCTTCGCAGCCGGAGGCTGGCCGACCTCGCCGGGCGCGTCCTCCTGCTGTGGCCGACCGGCCGCCGTTTGCTCTTCGGCTTCCTCATCGATGGCGACCGGTAGTCCGATCCCTATCGATTTCGGCCTCGGCGAGATCCACGCCCACGGGCACAGCGGGTCGAACCAGAACGGGACCGTCTCACGGTCCTGCTGTCGCGTATTCATCGGCGCGGTGCCATCCCTTTGAATCGTGGCGCAGGAGACTATCGGTTCGGGGGAGCGGGGTCACAGGTCGAACAGTCCATCTTGGGCGGGCTGGTTGCACTTGGCGGTGCGGCCGGCGAGCTTGATGAGGGCCGCCAGGTCGCAGAGCTGTGCGTCGCGGTCGGCGGCGGCGATGAGGTGGAAGAACACCTGGGCGGTGACCTCGACGTCGGCGGCCGCCCGGTGGCGATCCGGTGGGTGTCGGATGGACAGGTGCGCCAGGAGCGTGTCGAGCCGGTAATTCGGCAGGCCGGGGATGAGGTGCTTGGCCAGCGGGATGGTGTCGAGCAGGTCGATGCGGGCCAGGGCCGGGCAGTGCTCGCGCTGGTGGTGGATGAGGCCGGCTTCGGTGGCGGCGTGCTGGGCCACCAGCAGGTAGCGGCGGTCCGGGGTGAATCTGCTGTCCAGGGCGCCGAGCGCTTGGGCCGGGGTGGGCGCGTCCGCCAGGTCATGGGCGGTGAGGCCGGTCTGGGCGGTGAACATCGGTGTCACCGGCGCGAAAGCGGGCGGCCGGATCAGTGACGCGCCCCGGCCGACGGTCCGAAAGGCGCCTTCGTGGTAGCGCGCGGCGAGCACGGCGATCTCGACGGGCTGCGCCGGATACCCGGACGGAGTCGTGGCCTCGAAGTCGATGACCACGAACGTCGTCGCCAGGAAGGCTGGATCGCCGGTCAATCCACTCACGGGGTTCACCGCTTTCGTCATGAGCACGATGCTGCCGATCCGCATCGGCCCGTCGTGACGAGCATGCCGGACGGGCGGCTGGGACGGCTGGATTTCACGAGCAGATGAGGCGGCGTGCGGCGCATATCGCGGACGGCAGGTCGGGGGCATTCGACCACCGCTGGCCGGTCCACCGCTCGGTGAGGGCCTGGTAGAGCTGGGACATCACAGGCAGGAACTCGGGTGGCAGCGGCTTCGGTCGTGGCCACCGGTCGCGGGGAACGCCGTCGGCGATCAGGGCGTTGACCGGCACCTCGTGGCCGTGGGTGACGTACCAGTCCCGCAGGATCTGCTTGCCGCAGTGGACGCCGTCGAACATCAGGCGGCTTTCGTCGGGTGTGCCGGGGCTGTCGGCCAGAACCAGACGCGCGGCGCCTGTGAGCAGATACTCCAGCTTGCCGTCGCAGTGGCTCAGGCTGACCTCGCGAGCATGCCGGGTCAGGATCTCGTTGACGGTGAGGGTGATCTCGCGCGTTCCCTGGAACTGCCTATCGTCCAGGCCGGTCAGACGCTGGGCTTCGGCAGGCCCCAGGAAACGGTTGACGAGTCGAGCATCGTGGCGTACTCCACCATCGGGCAGGGCAGCTGCTGTCCGGTGGCGGGGGGATCGGTGAGACCAAGACCGGCGGCGGTCAGCGTCCTCGCGGCGAGACGGCGGTGCACCGAACTGCCGGGCGGGACCCGTTGCGGAACCGGACCTGCACCGGCAGCAGCGTCGTGCCCATGCTGGGCTGGGCAGCATCGGGGACTGGGGCCAGCGCGCGCAGAGCACACCACGGTGTACCGACCCACCCGCCTGTGATGCTGCCTCGGTTCTGGTACTTCGCATCTACCGCTGTCACGTCGTGACGCGCGACTGAATGCCGATCATGGCAGCGGGTCGACCCGGACGTCCGGCCAGAGCGCCCTCAGCGGGCCAGCATCGCCGGTGAGGACCGGCCAGCTGCGCTGCTGCGCGGCCAGGACGACGGCGGCCGCGGTGGCGTAGAACGGCGCTTGCGTGGCGGCGGGGCGCAGGGTGGCGGCAAGCGCGGGCAGCGTGCCGCGAGTGACGTCGGTCACGACGGTGATGGGCAGACCCAGGAGCACCTCGATGGCGTCCCAGCGGTTGTCCGGAATCTGGGCGAGTGCCGCGGCGACCGCGATGGCGGGCAGCACGATGACCTGTCCCTCTTGAAGGGAGGACCAGACGACGGCTTGTGCGTACTGGGTGCGTCCGGTACCGAAGTCGACGATGGCGGGGACGTCGAAGATGCGGCCGCTGATCACAGGGCGGGCGGCTGCTCGTCGGCAAGCTCGACGGACCGTCGGCGGGCCAGCTCAAGCATCTGCTCGTTCGGGGCGCCGATGACGGCCTTGAGGAGGCCGAGCCAGTGGGTCACCTCGGGCTCGGTAAGCGGGCGGCCCTCGGTGAGGGCGGTCTCCATGCTGGCCATACGTCCATGGTAGCTGGTGCCGTTACGCCCCGCTTGCCGCTCGGAGGCAGAAAGCGTGGCCCTGTTCCAGCAGAGCGGGACCACGTGGGGTGAGTGCGATGCGCAGGCCGACCCCCATGGAGGGGACGATCTGGTGCTACACGGCAGTCCAGCCCTCTGGTCCTGCGGCGGGTTGGGGGGGCGGTGTTCGGCGGGGTGCCGCGGCGGTTCGTCGGCCAGGCAGGGAGAGCGCTACACCAGCGGCATGGACCGCCCGGCCAGCACTTCGCCGATCATCGACCGCTGGGCCTGGAGGATCTGCAAACCTGACACCAACGCTCGTGTTGCGAGCCACTCCACAGCTGGACGTAGAACCCCGAGGCTCTCCAAGTTCTGGATCTTCCTGACGTCGTGGTGGAGGTGGCCACCGTAGGCCACCAGCTTGAAGGCCTCGCGGCAGGTGACGCTCCGCCGGTTGAGCTGGAAGCTGCCCTTCATTACTCCGGACCAGCCCTTCAGCAGAGCCGCGTTCGCCTGCCGGGTGGGATCGTCTGGGGCGAGGCGGTCGACGATGCTCGAGATGGTCTCGAAGTAGCAATCTTCCTTGGGAGCGACAAAGGCGCGGAAGACCGTGAGCGCTGATCGGAGGTCGTCGAGGTCGCCCTGCTCATAGGAGACGAATGGCTGGTTGGCGGCCCCCACAACCATGCTGGTGCTGACGGTCCCCGCGCGCAGCGCCCGGCAACGTTCAAGGGTGTTGACCTGCTCGACGAAGAGGTCGAGTTTTCCTCGGTCGGTCCGTTCCGCCACCCTCATGATCGTAATGCCAGTCTTGGGTGCAGTGGTTGGCCTCGGCGGGCTGCCCCGGTGCTACTGGACCATGCCTTCTGCGCCCGCTGGCAACCTCTAGATCGCGGCGCGGCCTTTGCAGCCCCATACAGGGATGCCGTGTGGTTGCATGGGTACATGATCGAGATTCCTGCTCATGGTGTCGATCGAATGGCAGACTTAGTCGCAGTGCGCCATGGTCAGAGCGAAGCCAACGTGCTTTTCGCCGCAGCGATCTCCGCTGGGCACAGCGATGTGAAGATCCCAGGACCGGATTCCGGGGTTCCGCTATCAGAGCTCGGACGCCGACAAGCCCAGCAAGTGGGGACGTACCTGGCGACGCTTCCTGCACACGCGCGCCCGCAGGCTGTGGTCTGCTCGCCCTACCTTCGTGCTCGACAAACTCTCGAAGAGGCGGGGGCCACTGCTGACGGGCTCCGGGTCGTGCTCGAACTGGCCCAGTACGACGAACGCTTGGTCGATCGACGTATGGGGGAGTGGGAGCTGTTGCTTCCCGCACAGCTTCGCCATCGTTTTCCGGGTGCAGCAGCGGAGATTCAGGCGCAAGGCGAGTTCCTGCACCGCCCACCGGGCGGAGAGTCCTTCGCTGACGTCGCGGCGCGACTCGCCTCGTTCCTCGAGGATGCTCATCGCACCTACCGGGGTCAGCGTGTGCTGCTTATCGCACATGACGCCGTGGTACTCATGCTGCGGCGACTCATCGAGGGCTTCACCTGGCGCGAGCTGGCGAGCATCAGCCAGAGCAACTCCGTGGCCAACGGTTCGATAACCCATTGGAGCTGGCGGGTGACTCCGAACCTGGTTGCTTACAACGTCAAGGACCACGTTGCCGACCTGAACGGAGGGAGTGCATGACACTTCACCAGGGTGGCGCCGCCGAAGATCCTCCACGCTCAGTTCTGGGACACCTGGACGCCCAGCCATGGGAGCCAGACATGGAGCGTGCTCACCATGTCACCCGCAACCTGCTGATCCGAGTTGTGGCCTGGTGCTCGCACCATGCAGCCGAAGCGGAGCGGAGATCCGATGACCAGCAGGAAGCGGCCGACCGAGTCCGAGCGTGGCAACAGCATGCGGCAAAGCTGCTAACCGACCTCGATCCGGCCGACGCGGACAGGGCCGCCCGTGTTCGGCGCTGGTGTCGCCAGATCCTCGACGAAGGTGAGGGGCCGTACGATGCCCCGTGACCAATTATCGGAAGATGCGAACGAGCGCATCTTCCGAGAGCAGATCGTTCCCATGCTGCTCACCGGCGCTGCTCGGCAGGCCAACCCAGTGGTCGTCATCGTGGGGGGTCAGACCGGTGCCGGCAAGACCGCCATCACCTCCAAGGTCAAGCGGGCGCTGGGGCAAGCAGGCAGTTTTCTCAACATCAACATGGACTTCTACAACCCCTTCCACCCGCAATATCACGTCTGGCGGACCGAGAATGAGGCGACCGCCAGCGCCAAAGTGCGCCCCGACGGGGACCGTTGGTGGGACAAGGCGCAGCGCTACGCGATCGAACAGCGTTGTCACGTGGTCTTGGAATCGGCGAATGCTGCAGCCGTCTGAGTTTGAAGAAATCGCTCTTCGCTTCGGAGCAGCGAACTTCCGCGTGGAAGCGGCACTCGTGGCGACCCCAGCAGCCCTCAGTCGGCTTGGCATCGTCGACCGGTACTGGAGCGAAGTACAAGAGGTAGGCCACGGCCGGGCCATTGCTCCAGCCGTCCACGACGCCTGCCAAGCGGGCGTCCTACGAGGCGCAAACGCGGTTGACGCCGGCGGACTGGCCCATAGCGCCTTCGTCTTCCGCAGATCCGGCCACGTCGTCTACGCCAACCATGTCGATGCCTCCGGCACTTGGATGCGTACACCTCATATGGCGGCCGCCATCACTGCGGAGTGGACGCGCCCATGGTCCCTGGCGGAGCAGCAGTGGTTCGACTCGAGGCTTTCCACGCTACGACAATCGATGCCCGCGGACTGGCAGGCGGAACTCCAGCAGATCGATGGCTTGGCAGCGCCACTCGCGGCACGGAGCAGGACCAGCGCAGCCGCCCGAATCACGTCGCGCCATGGAGGTTCCCCGCGACCGCAGAGACCGCGGGAGTTGCCACCGGCCGGACACACGGTGCGTGAACCGCAGGTACCGCGTCGCGGCCCTCGTTAACGCGGCCACCCTTCATCGAGAGCGGCGCTGTCACAGTGCCCTACCCGCCTTTCAGGGCGTCCTCGCAGAGGACGGTGCCCGAGTCGGGTGTTGTCCGAGTCGGGTGTGGACTTCGCCCCTGCCCGACGCTGCTCTTCCAGAACGGACTGACTGGCGTTCATCGCGGAGGCCACCCCGCACCCTGCGGCGAGCCATCCGCGCGCCGCAGGGTGCCCGGGTCAGGGACGTGATAGCACGGCGAGGCCACCGACAAAGCAGGCCGGGGTGGCGTGCCGCTCATCGGATACCTGGCCAGAGCCGGGGTCGGGTCTCCAGGCATGAACCGGAAGCAGGCCCGGCGGCTGCCACAGCCAGCGGGGGCCGAAGATGTCGGCGACCTCCTGACAGGAGCGGACATGCAACGGGCTGGAGCTGTTGCGGTAGACCTGCCGGCTCTTCTCGACCGCCTGCGGGTCCAGCCCATCACTGCACGCGTGACTCATGATCAGCATGCTGCCGGGGACGAGGCGGTCAGCGAACGTCCGCATCGCCGTCTTCGCTTCGCTCATGGTCAGGAAGTGCAAGACGGCCCCCAGCCCAACCCCGACTGGCTGAACGAGATCGATCATCTTCGCGAGGTCCGGCCGACCCAGCAGGGCGGGCAGGTCACGCAGGTCACCTGGGACGAAGTGCGTGTGGTCGCCTTTGACCAGCAGCGCACGGGCATGGGTGGCCACAACCAGGTCGTTGTCGACGTAGATGGTCCGGGCGTCGGGATGAACACCCTGGACGACTTCGTGGACGTTGCGTTCCATCGGCAGCCCGCAGCCGATGTCGAGGAACTGGGTGATTCCCGAGGCGGCAACATCGTGGAAAGCGCGGCCGAGGAAAGCCCTGTTGGCCTGGGCCGCGGCCCGCAGGTCCGGCACCAGACGGATGAGCTGCTCGGCAGCCTGCCTGTCGGCGGCGAAGTTGTTCTTGCCGTCGAGCAGGTAGTCGTAGATGCGTGCCGCATGCGGGAAGCGGGGATTGAACGAGCCGTCCGCGGTGATGTCGGCTTCTTGCGGCGAATGCTCCTCGCGCAGGGGAGACAACGTCATGCGTGGCCCACCGATCCCGGATGGCGGTCGCCCGCCACAGTCTGCGTGATCATCTGGCCGGGATCTTTCGCTGGAGAAGCTGGCCGGCCTGAGCGAACAAGCGCCATTCCCCGTCACCGCCGCTCATCGTCGGCGTAGGTGAGAGGGGCGGCTGGCCGCCACATGGGCCAGAACCGGACGCCCTGAGTCAACTCGTAAGGCGGCAATGCCTCATATCCGTGACGGGCATACAGGTCGCGGCTGGCGGGGCTGGCCGCGTCCAGGTAGGCGGCGGCGTGGCCGAGGTGTGCGCGGTGGCAGTGATCGAGCAGCCGGCCGCCGAGGCCCCGCCCCTGCAACTCGGGGTGGACGGCGAGGAAGAGCAGGAAGTGGTGAGGCTCGGACGGGTGGTGCTCGGTGAGGACCCGGTCGAGGTGGAGGAAGCGATCGTGCCAGGCCCCGGTGGCTGCCTTGAGCCGGGCGTCGTAGTCCGGCGGCGGGGGAGGGGGCGGGTCCGCGGTGTTGTCGAACCAGACCGCGGCCGCAGCCGGGATTACGGGCTCGCCCTGAGCAGATGCGGGTCGGCTGATCACGTGGATGGCGCCGCCGCCGTCGGGCGTGAGCGCGTGCTCGACCACGATGCTGAATTGTGCGGTCAGCACCTGGTGGCGCTGGTCGCGTTCGGGCACCAGGACGGCGCTCTGCGGCAGGTCCATGAACGCGGTGGCGATCAGCTCGGCGACCGCTGCCGCGTCCTCCGGTAGGGCCCGCCGGATCGGGGCGTTGAGAGCGGTGTCCATGTCACACCGTCCGGGTGGAGGCGAGGTCGGCGTCGGCGCCGAGGCCGACCTGCTGGTACTGATCGGGGCGGGTGGCGCGCATCAGCGCGGCCCACGCGAGCCCGAGCATGGTGGCGAAGACGAACATGGAGGGAAGCACCCACGCCAGCGAGTCCCCTTCGGGGACGCCGAGGATCAGATGGAAGTTGAAGAGCACCAGCGTCAGCATGGCCAGCAGCAGGACGGCCGCGGCGGTCGGCGCCCACCGGCGGCGCACGAGCCCCAGTCCTCTCGGGCGCCGGGCGAAGTAGACCACGATCGCGATGGCCGTGGCGCTGGCCAGCAGGAGAATGCCCAGTCCACCGAGAGCACCGCCCGCGAAGAACAGCGTCGGGACGGGATCGGCTCCGAAGACGGCGAACGTGACGATGACCGCCAGCGCGATCGCGGACTGGGTGAGTGATCCCGCGATCGGCGCGCCAGAGCGCGGCGACGTGCGCCCGAAGATGCTGGGGAGCACTCCCTCGCGACCGAGCGCGAAGACATAGCGGCCGGTGGTGTTGTGCACCGCGAGGGCGGCGGCGAACACGCTGGTCACGAAGAGAATCCGGGCGACGGTGATCACCGTGGGATGCAGGTGCTCGCCGGCCATGACGAAGATCGTCTCTGCGCCGTGCTTCTGGCTGGCCTCGACGATCGCGTCGGACCCGAGCGGGATCTGCATCGTCCAGGCGAACAGCCCGTACAGCAGGGCGATCGTGGCGATCGAGATGTAGGTGGCGGTCGGCACCGTACGGCCGGGCTCACGCGACTCCTCGGAGTAGACCACGGCGGCTTCGAAGCCGACGAAGCCGAGGACGGCGATGGCCAGCAGCGCGCCGATCCCGGGGGAGAAGAGGCTCGCCGGGGACAGGGCCGACAGAGCCATGTCGACTCCGCCCGCCGCAAACGTCGGATGCGCCAGGTTGGTCAGCCCGAACAGCACGATCACGGCGACCTCGCCGGACAGCAGCAGCGCCAGGATCTTGCCGTTGATGTCGACGCGAGCCAGTCCGAGCGAGCCCACGAGGAGCCACATGGCGAGGGCCAGCAGCCACCAGGGCAGGTCCCAGCCGAGCCAGTCGGCCAGCAGGGGCGCGGCGGCAGCTCCGATCCCGCCGTACAGGGCGACCTGCAGCGTGTTGTAGGTGAGCAGGGAGACCCAGGCCGCCGCCACACCGGAGGGGCGGCCGAGGCCGTGCGTGATGTAGGTGTAGAACGCGCCGGCGTTGGCCACGCGCCGGGCCATCTCCACGTAGCCGACGGCGAACAGCGCCAGGACCGTGCCGACGGCGAGGAAGGCGATGGGCAGGCCGGTGATGCCGGTGGCGGCGTAGCCGGTGGGCAGCACGCCAGCCACCACGGTGAGCGGCGCCGCGGCTGACAGGACGAAGAACACCACGCTGCCGACGCCGAGCCGGTTGCGGGCCAGAGCCTGGCCGATCCGGTCGGCCTGGGGTAAGTACTGCGGCGATCGAGAGATCACAACGGTCCTTTCTGGGGGAGGAGGGGCCTCTGAGGTCGCCCTCGGTTAGGTGCGGTGGGTCAGGACGGCTTTGCCGATGGCCGTGCGCACACCTGCCACCACGGGTTGAATCTGGGCAGGGAGGTCTTGGAGGGCCTGCCTGAGGAAGGTTTGCTGGCGACCGCGCTCCTCGGGGTCCTCCAGGATCGTGGTGGTGAGCTCGGCGGCGTCCGCCAACGCCGCGAGCACCAGGTCCCTGTCGCCGGGGGCGAGTCGCCGGTCACGCAGGGCGTAGCGCAGACGGGTGGCCGGCCAGGAGCAGGTGGCCCACCCCTGCTGCGAGGCGTGGACGTAGCGCACGTCGCGGCGGAGGGAGAACCTGCCCGGCGCGTCGCGGACGATCACACCGGCGACGATCAGCCGGTCCGCGACCCGGCTGATGTACTCCTCCCGGCCGAGGTAGTCCAGCCAGGTGAGCAGGGCGCTGTGGCGGCCGCACTCTCCGGCGATCAGCCTCAGCATGTCGGCCAGGAGGGGATCTCGGGGCCGCTCGTGCCCGAGGACGACCAGGTGCTCGCCGTCGACGGCGAGACACTCGGCCAGCACCAGTTCGGCCAGTAGCCCGCCGGCGAGCGTCAGGCCCGCACCGGTGCGGTGCAGACGTGGGCGTCCGGTGCGCAGGGTGTCCCACACGAGGTTGAACAGGTCACTGCATAAGGGCTGAGTTGCATGCATGAGGGGTCCGATGAGGTCGAGAAGGCAAGAGGGGTAAGCGGCAAGCCGGTAGCGCCCCCTCACTGAGTGGGCTACGGGACCAGGTTCAGATGGGGGCGACGGCTGCCCGGGAGGCTCGCCCGGGGCATGGGCGACTCTGACCGCGGTGGTGGCGGGACCGGGCAGCCGTGCCCTGTCATCGCCGTCCAGACCCCTCAGACTGGGAGGCGATGAGCTCGGTGTGGCGGGCGGCGATCAGACGGGCCGCCGCGCTGGGGTTGCTGATGACGGCTTGGTCGTACAGCCACTTGCCGTGCGAGTTGGTCTGGCCGGTCCACCAACGCCACCGGTTGCCGTACCCCCAGACCGCGAGGCGTTCCCCGACCATGACGACCGTCACGTCTTCCATCGCGTGCACGGCGGCGGTGATCCCGTGAGCGGTTGCGAGCTCGTCGCGGAGCTGCTCGGCTGCCTCGGTCTGGGGCTGCAGGTCCGCGATGAGCGAGGCGTACAAGGCCGTCATCGCGCCGTGCCCTCGATGAGTCGTTTCCACAGAGCGCTCACCTCCTCCTCCAAGCCGGTTGAAGGGCTCTCGACGATCACGCGGCTGGAGGGGTCTGCCGGGTCGAGCTGGTCGGTGCGGCGAACCCAGAAGAGACCTCCGGCCGTGACCTTCTCGTAGGTGACGGGCTGGCAGTCGCAGCTCCAGGCGAGGACGTGAGGGGCTCGTTCGAACCGGTCCTGGCTGGTCGCGGGTGCCCACGGCACCTGCTCGTGATCGGGCGGGGGCTCGCCCACCGGCGGGCAGTTGCGGTTGGTGCACGTGCTCTTGTTGGGCATTGGGACTACCTGGGGATCTCGTTGTAGGGGCCGAATGCGGCGACAGCGGCGAGGAACTGCGCGTTGCCTACGTCTTCGCCGGAGTCGGCTGGGGGCCGCCACCAGGACGCCTCCACCAGGCCGGGCTCCAGGACGTCGTATCCGGTGAGGAACTCGGCGATCTGCTCCGCGCTGCGGGGGTAGATCGGGGCGGCCTGCTGGTAGGCGGCGATCGCCTTCTGGAGTGCGGTGGCCGACAGCCTGTCGCCGCACGCGTGCGAGAAGATCACGAACCCGGCGGGAAACACCGCGGTGTACCGGCCGAGGACCTGCGCGGGTTCAACGGTCTCGGGCCAGAAGTGCGCTAGCGCCGCCGCGATGATTCCCACGGGCTTGCTGAAGTCGAGCAGCTCCGCCGCCTGCTTGAGGACCTCGTCCGTGTCCCGGGCGTCGGTCTCGACCATGATGGCCTGGTCCGGTACGGCGAGCAGGGCACGGCCGTGGACGGCGACCTGCTCGTCGTTGTCGACATAGACGACACGGGCGTGCGGGTGGAATCGGCGCGCGGTCTGGAGGACGGTGTCGCCGGTCGGGGAAGGCATTCCGCACCCGAGGTCGAGGAACTGGTCGACGCCCAGTTCGGCGACGGCCGCGACCGCGCGGTGGATGAAGTCCACGTTGGCACGGGCGGCGGCGGTGAGCTGCGGAAGGATCTCCACGAGCGAGTCGAGCAGATCCCGCTCACTCGCGCGGTGGTCCTTGCCCCCAACGACGGCGTTGTAGACGCGCGCGATGCTGGCGCCGGACTCCTTCGTGGCGCCGGCAAGGTGGGCGGTGTGCGCCGACGCGGCGGCTTCCTGTTCGGTCATCGGGGGATTCCTTCGACGCGAGGTGCGTGCTCAACGGTGCATCCCAACCCTCCCAACCCTC
Source organism: Nonomuraea sp. NPDC050310 (assembly GCF_040655795.1). Classification (NCBI taxonomy): domain Bacteria; kingdom Bacillati; phylum Actinomycetota; class Actinomycetes; order Streptosporangiales; family Streptosporangiaceae; genus Nonomuraea; species Nonomuraea sp. NPDC050310. The sequence goes on from NZ_JBFAKP010000037.1 coordinate 21,084, forward strand.
GCGGGGCTGGTCACGGTCAGTAGTGTCCACGTCTTCTGGACACCTCTTCATGCTGTCGAGCTGGGCAAACGGTCGGTTCAGGTAGGGGATTTGGACATCAGGACGAGCCTGGCCAAAGAGGCGGGCGAGGCCGGGCGGCTACTGTGTGAAGCAACCCCCTTCACAGCGGGAGCACAGATGACCGCCACCCCCAAGCCAGGCTCACGGGCCCAGCGCGAAGCCGTTCGCGAACAGATGCTGGCGGTCGGCGGCCGCCCGGCCGACATCGTGGCCGAGATGCGTACCCGCTGGAGACTGCGCCCGCGCGAAGCCTGGCGCCACGCCCACGGCTGGACCCTGCAGCAGCTCGCCGACCGCGTCGACGCCGCCGCAGCGGCCCTGCCTGGCGTGGCGCTGGCCACCGACGCCTCCCTCATCGGCAAGTGGGAGAAGTGGCCGTGCGGAGGGCGCCGCCCCACCGTACGAGCGCTCACCCTGCTCGCCCACGTCTTCGGCTGCCACGCCGACGACCTGCTCGACCTGGACGACCGGCAGCAGATGCCCGAGGACGAACTGCTGCTCCTCACCCGTCCTCAACCTCCAGCCGAGAGCCCGCCGCCTGCTCCTCACCCGCCGGGGGAGACCGTCCCCGATGTGACCGGGGCCGCGATGACACAGCAGGCTGCGGCGGAGTCGGCGGCCTGGGCGCAGTGGGCCGAAACCTCCAACGTCGGCGACCTGGCCCTTGAGCAGCTGCTTGCGGACACGCGAGACCTGGCGCTCGCCTACCTGTCGGAGAACCCCCTCGTCGTCTTCGCCAAGACCCGCGCGCTGCGCGACAGGGTCTTCGCCCTCCTGGAAGGGCGGCAGTATCCCCGTCAGTCCGCCGACCTGTACGCCACCGCCGGATACCTGTGCGCGCTGCTCGCGTGGATCAGCTCCGACCTTGGGCGCCTGCGCGACGCCGACACCCAGGGCCGTACCGCGTGGCTGTGCGCCGAACTGAGCGGGCACAACGACCTGCGGGCCTGGGTGCTGTCCACCCGCAGCAAGATCGCCTTCTGGGACGGCCGGTTGCGCGACGCGGTCGGGTTCGCCCGCCGCGGCGCCGACTACCACCCCCGGGGCACAGCAGGAATCCTGCTGGCCTGCCAGGAAGCCGACGCCTGGTCGACGCTCGGGGCCGCGACCGAAGCCCGCGCCGCACTCGAACGCGCGGCCGACGTCCGCGACCAGCAGAGTGGCATGGACGAGATCGGCGGGCTGTTCACCTGCCTGGATTTCCGGCGCGGCAACTACAACGCCGCCGTCCTGGCCCGCATCGGCGACCCTGCTGCCGCGCTGGCCGCTTCGCGGGCGGCGCTCGCCGACTGCCACGGCCAGCCGTACGGCACCATCGCCCAAGTCCACATCTCGCAAGGGTTCGCCCACCTCGCCTTGGGCGAGCCGGATGGCACCCTGGACGCGTTGCGGCCCGTGCTCGCTCTCCCGCCCGAGCGGCGCCTGGACACGGTGAACCGCCGCCTGACCGAGCTCGCCCGATCGGTCGCCGGATCCCCGCTCGGCGCGAGCGGACCCGGCCGCGCCCTCCAAACCGACATTGAGGCATGGCACCTCCACGCCCTGCCGCGCACCCTGGCCCTCGAACCCGGCCCCGACACCGCGTGACGAAAGGTAATGATGAGCGAGCAGCAGATGGCGGATCACTGGTGGTGGCGGCCCGGTTGGGCCGTCGGCCGCCGCTTCTACACCTTCCACCTGACCTTCCAGCACGCCAGGGACGTCCACCGCCTCGCCGCCGCGTACAGGCAGGAACTCGCCGGAGTCGACGGGCTGGATCTGATCCCCGACCAGTGGCTGCACCTCACCATGCAAGGACTGGGCTTCGTCGACGAAGTCAGCGAGCAGGACGTGCGGGCGATCGTTGACGCGGCGGCCCGCCGCCTCGCACAGGTGCCCGCCTTCGAGCTCAAGCTGGACCGGCCCGGCATCACGCCCGAGGCCATCCGCTGGGAAGCAGAACCGCCGGGGCCGGCGGCGGCTGTACGGCTCGCCATCCGCCAGGCCATCGCCGAGGTGTGGTCCGACGTGCCAGAGCAGGAGGAGGGCTTCGCCGCTCACGTGTCCATCGCCTACAGCAACTCCACCGGCGACCCTGCTCCGATCGCACAGGCTCTTCAAGCGGTCGACGCCGCGCCCGCCGTTACCCGTATCGAGAGCGCGGAGCTCATTGTGCTCGGCCGCGACCGGCACATGTACGAGTGGGACCGCTACGCGACGGTCTCTCTCGCTGTGGGCTGACACGAGCCAGCCTGCCGCCCCGCCCCGCCCCGCCAGGCTGTACGGCATCGCATGCGGGCCCGTGATGTTCTTGAGTATGTGGGTCATGACGAGCCGCCGCTCGCCGTATGGCGCGGTGTGCAGCGGCTTACAGGTGTAGGGCGGATGGTGAGCAGCCGGGCGCCCAGCGCCTCGACCTGTCTCACGCGCAGGGAAGTCAACGCGGCGTGCGGGGCAAGGTGGCTCAACGTCGGCACCACCACGCCGTAGGTCGCTGGGAGCCCGAGCACGTCGAGCAGGCCGGCGAACGCGGCGGACTGCTCGCGGTCTCGCTCGGCGAACACGCCCGCGAGCCGCAGTTCGTGCAGCTCGCAGAACGCGGCGATCGTCGCGGACAGTGCGTCCCGTCGCGGTGCGGAGATCCCCGCGGCCCGGATGTAACCGTAAACGGCCGGACTGGGCACGGGGCGCTGTTCTGTGAGGAGCTCAACCGGATGGCGTCTCTGCTCTGAAGGGCGCGGGTTTCTCACGCCCTTCAGAGTCGCCGCGTAGCCAGCCGCTGGGAATGAAGCGGTGTGGCAATTCCGTGGAAGTTCCGTATCACCACGACGGCCACCTGTGTTTCGATCAGTAGCGGAGGGAGGGCGAAGCGTGGCGACCGTTCATCAATGGACAGGCCTTGAGGCGTACGCGCTGGGCCGCGCCCTACGCATGAGCGTCCGCGCCTACGCCGAATACCTAGGTGTAGCCCCCCGCACGGTGACCACCTGGCAGCAACTCGGCACCAGCACCGTCCCCCGACCTGACACCCAAGCCATCCTCGACGTAGCGCTGTCGCGCGCAGATGCCGCAGTTCATTTGCGATTCGAGACGATCCTTTCCGAGCTCGCCTATGCGGCCAGCCTTGGACCACGCGTCACGACCAGCGGGCCGCGCCTGTGGGAGTACGAAACCTGGGACGACGACCTGGCCCGCGTCGTCGTCGCGCTCAGCCGGCAGTCCTTCGCCTTTGCCGAGCAACTGCTGACGCGCTGGCAGCATCGGTGGCCAGCACGCGACCTCGACGACCGCGGCCTCTATCTCTACGGACGCACCACGGCGCTGCTCGGCGATCTACGCCGAGACCAAGGCGCATTGCTCGGTCCGATGTCGGCCCGACGCGACTACAGCGACGCCCGCTCGATCTTCGCCCAACTCGACATCCCCCGCCGCGTCGCCCAGCTTGACCTGTCGCTCGCTGTGGTCACCGAGATGTCCGGCAACCTTGGCCAGGCCGCCCATACCTACGAGGCGCTCGCCGTTGACGACCGTCTTTCCCCGCGTGATCGTTCCCGCGCCCGCCTGTGGGTGGGCACCGCCCTTAGCAAAGACGGCGAACACGACTACGCCGCCCGGGTCATGGCCGTCGCCGTCCGCGACTTCGAGACGCAGAACGAGCCCGACGACTGGTCAGTCGGCCACCAGAAGCTCGCGCTCGCCCGCCGAGGCGCCGGCGACCTCGCCACGGCCCTGCGCCTGATCGACATCGCTCGGTCGACCGGATCGACCGGCTCGCCGCTTCAGAAGGTCCGGTTGGACACCGCCCACGGCCACATCCTGCTCTCGGATCCCGCCACCGTAGATGATGGGTTGCGGACCCTCGACGGGGCGGCTCGGTTGGCCGCCCAGGTGGGGCTGACCCACCAACTGCGCGCGATCGAGGGCATCCGGCGGACGGGCCGCGAGATGGACCAGCCCGCGGACACGGCGACCAGGGAGAATCTGTGACCAGCGACATCACGGCGAGCGAGACGATCAGCGACAAGGTGCGCGAGCAGGCGCTGCTCATCTGGGACTACCACCAGATGGATCACCATGTCCGGAAGTGCGACGCAGCGATCGGACTCGGCTCCCACGACCTCGGCGTTGCTGACACCGCCGTCGATCTCTACCACGCTGGGCTGTTCCCCATCCTGGTGTTCTCGGGCGGCAACAGCCCTACCACGAGAGCCGTGTTCCCGCGCGGCGAGGCCATCCACTTCCGGGAGAGGGCGATCGAGAGGGGTGTGCCCGACGCGGCGGTTCTCCTGGAGCCGGAGGCGGGCAACACCGGTCAGAACATCGCCTTCTCGCGGCGCGTGCTCGCCGAGGCCGGGGTCAGCCCGGCCACGGTGATGCTGATCTCCAAGCCGTACATGGAACGACGCAGCTACGCGACCGCCCGCCAGGTGTGGCCCGAGATCGAGGTGGTGTGCGCGTCGGAGCCGCTGGAGTTCGACGCCTACCTCAAGTCCATCGGCGACGCCCGGCTGGTCGTGGACATGCTCGTCGGAGATCTCCAGCGCATCATCGACTATCCCAAGCAGGGGTTTGCCATCGAGCAGGACGTTCCGGAAGAGGTACTTGACGCCTATGAGGCTCTCATCAGTGCCGGGTACGACAGCCGCCTCGTTACCTCTTGAGCTGCTGACGGCGGGCGGCCTCGTGGTGGCTGTCCACCAGCCGAACCTGTTCCCGCGGCTGTCCACGCTGGCCAAGCTGTATGCGGCCGACCGGTGGGTCATCCTGGATGACGTCCAGTTCAACGGGCGTGACTACCAGAACCGGACCCGCCTGGCCACCCTCGATGACGCCCACCGGCAGACATGGCTCACCTTGGCCACCCATCTGCCGAGAGGGCGGTCAACGTTGATCCGTGACGCGACCCTCGCTGAACCTGACCGATGCCGCCGCCGCCTGACCCACATGCTTCCCCAGCACTACAAGGCCAGCCCACACTGGCCATACCTCCGGGAACGTCTACAGCCGGTCCTCGATCGCTTCGACGGCGTCAGGTCGGTGTCCGAGGTCGCTGTCTCCTCAACGCTCCTGCTGCTCGGCATACTGGGCTGGCCGGGCCGGGCGGTCGCCAGCAGCGGCCTTCCATCGCGGCATGGCCGCTCTACGCGACTCGCTGATCTAACCGCGGTCTCTGGCGGGCGTATCTACCTCTGCGGAACAGGAGGGATGAAGTATCTCGACGTCGCCCCGTTTAAGGAATGCGGTATCCGCGTGGTGCCGTTCGCGCCGGGCGGCGTCAGCGGGCTGTGGGGGCAATCGCGACGGGTTACCGCGTTGAACGCGTTCATGATGCTTGGGCCGGAGCTGTTGGCCGCTGAACTCCGCCATCAGGCTCGGTCGGTGGTCCAGGCATGACCCTTTCCAGCCTGCGCAGAGCGATCGTCGGGAGGTCGTCGCTGCGGCGGGGAGCGTGGCGGCGAGGGTGGTGGTCAGGAGGGCTGTGGTCAGGAGGTCGTGCTCCACTCGAACGACTACGAAGAGACATGATCAGCTACTCAAAGTAGTCATTGTGGTGCTCTGCGTCTCCTACGCCACAGCAACAACACTGTCCCCACCAGCACTGCCGCGTCGTCGACGGGGTTGTCGAGTCGCGTCGCGGACGTCACCGTGAGCGGTGTGCTTGATTCCCTTGGCTGCCCCACCTGTCAGGCGCCCGCTGGAGCCGACTGCCGCCGGGCGGACGGCCGTGACCGGCTCCCACACCGAGACCGGATCATGCTCGCGGTGGCCGCCGCCAGCCTGACCTGGATCACCCAGCGCTACGCCACGGCCGACGTCGCCTCGCTCCTCGACCTTCTGCTCACCACCGAGCACACCCTCGGACCCCACCGCGCCCCATCCAAAACCGCCAACGGCTGGGGCAGCCTGCGCCACGACGACGAACGCCGGGCGGCACCTGAGTGGGAGACCACGATGCTCCAACTCGCCGCACGCCTGCACGCGAACGTCGAGGAGATCCTCTCCCTGCTCGACGGCCACAGTCTCACCCTGACACGCGAGCAGACCCAGGCGCGCGCCTTCGCCGACACCCTCCGCCACCTGCAGCACGCGATCACGCTGGTGAGCACGGACCAGACGGATCCCGACGACGAGGCGCCCACCCTGGACGCGTTGCAACGACGACAGGAGCGGGAGATCAACACTGAACTGCGCGAGCGCGCCCGCGGCCGCGACCACGTCGCCGAGCGGCACACTGACCATGACCTGGCCGCAGCCCACTGGATCGTCACCCGCTACCGCCCCAACGGCCGCTTCGAAGCCGTACGCGTCGACGACAACGACCGCCATGGCGATCCCCATGATGGCTGGGCCGCGGTCCCCGCGGCCGTTCCCGCACTGCTACGCGATTGGAGCGTCCCCGCCTGCCGGCCGGCGAAGGTGACGTGGCGCAAGAACGCCATCCCGTACGTCCCCACCCGGGTCCTGCCGTACGGCGGCTGGACACTCGACCACGACGACGACCACGACTATGGCGAGGAGGATCGGAACTCCGAACACCCGGAGACCGAGGAACTCCGGCAGAAGAGGATCGCCGAGCGCAGGGCCCGCTTCGCCGGCTACGTCACCCGGGTACGGCAGGCGTGGCCCGACCATGTGTCGGTGACCGCGTTCTTGGAGCAGCGGACCACCGAGCTTAACGATGCCTGCCCGCCCGCGCCGGACCTCGACGAGCTCCTCGAGCCCACCTACTACCGCTCCTCGCCGCTCGGGCCTGCCGGAGGTCATCTCCTTGGGCTCGGCATGATGAGCACACACGAGTGGATCGACCCAGCTGCCGTCGCCAACGTCGGCTACCGGCGTTGGAACGCCTTTGGGGGCCATCGCCCTCAGACCGTGCCCTTCATGCTGGACGCCCTCCGCAACCGGCCGGTCGACGAGGCGCTCAAGGCGTGGGCCTTCGACGACGAGCCGATCAAGGTGATCCGGATCCCGGGCCCCGCCGGGCCGCTCTACACGCTTGGGGAGAACGGCGCACACCGGATTACCGCCGCACGCTTGGCCGGTCTGCCGGGCATCTGGGCGCGCGTCGAACAACACGCGCTGGCGCTCCAGGTACAGCCGCACCAGGCTGCCCCTCACCAGGAGGCCGCACGGATACTGGCGTGCTGGCGCGGCCTGCTGGAGCGCGGACTGGTCACCGGCCGCCTCGAGGAGGACAGCCACCACCTCGGCCTCAGCACCCTGCAACTCGACGACGCGGCCGCGATCTGGCTGCTGGCCGGCCCGCGCACCGCGATCGCGTGGGCGGCTGCCTACGAGCGGGTCTATCCAGGCGCGCTGGCCGAGCTCGGCATCGCATCGGAGTACTACGCCGACGTCCGGGCCTGGGGAGCCTGGCTCGCCGGCCCCGTCTGACGGAGGATACCTGGGCCGAACGCCGGATCTGTTCCATCTGGGTGGCTTGGCGGCCGTAGCGGAGCATGCGCACGACCAGGCTGAGCATGGCGGAGGACGAGCTGTGCTCCCCGGCCGGGACGTCGACGGGGCGCGCATGGTCGGCATGCAGGCCATCCACACTGGCGACGAGCGAGGTGTTGCTGTAGATCGCCCTAACCCATGCGGCCTCGTCGGCCGGGCGTCGCACAGCTGCCAGGTGCCGGGCTCGGCGTTCGGAGAATTCCACTCCCACCAGCGGGGAACCAGGAGATGCCGGGGCCCCGAGGAGACGACCGAGTACCAGCGGGATCCCGCGCCCGACGACCTCGTCCGAGAGCCGGGAAGCGAGTGGCATCCCGTCCATGGCTGTTCTCCTTGCCCAGGGAAGGACGGCTAGATGTCGCGGCCTCCGCCGGCGACGAAGCGCCCCGTGCCGGGAGTGGGCACGCTGATCTCGGGAGCGCAGAGGCGGCAACGCCGGCCGCCCCGGACGTCTTCGGCCCGAACTAGGCGCGGCGGGGCGGGCTCGTAGCCGAGGCGGTGCCTGCATCCGTCGTCGAGCACACCGATCACGCTGTTGACCGTCCCCGTCAGGGCAGAGCAGCCGACCGCGTGCACGGTGTTGGAGCCCGTGACGACGAACCATCCCTCCGGGGCGGCGCACGCGGCCTGGTAGCGCTGCAGAGCGGGCTCGTTCGTGTCGGCCCACCGGCGGAAGGACCAGCACCCCGGACACCATTCGCCGTTGCCCTGGCAGGCGCACTCCGAACAGCATGCGCAGGGATTGCAGGCGTGCAGGGCCTGCTGGCCGTCGATCTCTATGCCGCGCGTGATGTCGGTTTCGGCGTCGGGGTCGTCGAGGAGCGGCCGGATGGCCGCGCCGGTGGCGTTGCTGTAGAGCACCTCGTAGCGGCCAGGGGCGGGAACGTCGATCACACCGATGACAGTCCAGGTCTGGACGCGGCGCACGCGCATGGGGGGTCTCCAGCCGGTCGAAGGGATTCTCACCCTAGCGAGATGATCTCTGCGAGGGGTGTCCGTTTTCGCTGACGTCGCGCGGGTTCGAGTGCGGCGAGTGGCGATGGCGAGCTCCTTCAACCGATGCGCTTGGCGAAGGCGGTTGTGAGAAGGTGCATGTGGTCACGCATCGTGCCGCTGTTGTCACCGAGGGAGCTTGGATGGTGCCGGACGTCTACTTTCTCGCCTTGCACGAGCCCTACCGCGCCGCGCAACATCCGGTGCCGATGAACGCGGTGATCGTGCACGCCGCCACGCTACGGCACCCGGATCTGCCGCAGCCGGACGGCGGGCGCATCTACCGCTGCCTGACCGAGTTCCCGGGACGCCGGTCGGGGTGCGTGGTGCCGCTGTCGACGCTGACCTACGAGCTCGACGGCGGCCGCAGCTGGCCGCTGATCGGTGACTGGGAGCGGGTCGTCGACCGGTTGGTCGCGGTCGCGCGGGCGGGCCGGTGTGACGCGATGCCGCTCGGACTGTCGGAGGTGGCGGCGGCGTTGCTGGCTAACGGACCCACCACCAGCGTGCGCTTCGCCGCGGGCCCGCCCGTCGACCCAGCCGAACGCCAGCAGGTCCTGGACGAGCTCGCCGCCCTGGTCGCCCAGGCGGCAGGCCAGGGCGCGTTGTGGCCGGGCGACGACCTGGTGGCCGCGCCGAGCAGCCCGGCGGTGCTGCCGTACCGGCCCCATCTCCTGGACGTGTCCTGGCCGGGAGCCGGTCCCGCGGCCACCAGATGATCGCACGAGCGTGAGCGTCCACGAAGCCAAGGACCTGGCAGGCGTTACCTGGGCGGTGATCGATTTCGCGGCGTTGACACCCGCTGGCCGGTGGAGCGAGCGTGGCCGGTTCTCCTCGCTGATCCGGCCGCCCGCGGACGCGCCGGTGACCCCTCGTCCGATGTCGCGCAGACCGGAATCACCGCAGCGATGCTCTCCGCGGCGCCGGTGCGTGGAGTCTGACCTGGGGCGTCGCAGCCATGACGCCGACGCCCAGCCAGACCGTCCACCACTCCCATGAGGCCAAGCTCAGTGGTTCGCGCCGTTCCGCGGTGAGACCTCGTACGGCGGGACCGTGAACAAGCCGCCGGTGAGCACGGTGAACGCGCCGCCCGTCGTCTGCGCGGACCGGACGCTGTCATGTAGACGACCTCGCCCGCGGCGGTGACGCTGTTGCTGGTTTCCCGCTCGCCCGGGTCCGCCTAGTCATCCTGGAGGACGGGAGGGCGACAGCCGAACGCCGTGCGGCGCGCGGGACAGGCTCTTGCGCCTCCTGCGCACTCCTCACGTTTGCCCGCCGTACGCAGACGCCTGCAGCTGCAGCGGGAGCGCACCGCTGCGATGTCTGACGTGGCCCTGCCGCCCTGCCGCCCTGTTGACCTCCGTTGCTCAGGCGTTCGCGGCCGGAGCGAAAACCCGGTTGAGGAAGTCCTTGAGTACAGCCGCCTCCAGCCCTTGCTTCCCGGTCAATGCCTTGCGGATGGATCGTTCGCTGACGTGACGAGGGATCTCCATCTGCCGCATGGCCTCGCCGGTGATCTGCTCGATGGTTCGTGCGGCTGTGGACGGGTCGAAGCGGATCAGCCAGACAAGGGTCCGGGCCACGGGCCGAGTGATCCCGAAGAAGTCGTGGGGGGCGTAGTCCGGGCTGTTGTGCAGATCCTTGCCGAAGGCGAACTCATGCAGGACCGCCTGGCGCACGGTGACGGCCAGGTCGTTGATGCCAACCAGCTTGGGGATGGCAGTCGCGGCGTCCCAGCTGAGAGTCTCGGCGACCTCGCGGACCGCGTCCTGCGTGCGCCAGCGCAGGCTCCACCGCTTGCGGAAGACCTGCCGGTCCCAGAGCGAGGCGAAGAAGGTCCGGCTGAGGTCGGTCCAGGTCTGGGCGATGCCCGGAGCCAGAGCGTGCCCATCGCGGTCGCTGGCTACTGCCGCCTCCACGGCTTCCCGCGAGCGGTTGCGCTGCTCGACCCATTCCTGGGCGACGACTCGGGCCCACAGAGCCCGGCCACCGATCTTGGCCTGGGGGAGCGGCAGGTCGCCTTCGCCTCGGGTGATGTAGGCGCGCAGGGTGGAGGCGGCGATGCCGGCGAGGTCGGCGACCTGGGCCGCGCCGACCAGCTGGTCGGCGCTCAGCTCTGGTGCCATCACCTTCACCACCGCACATTCGACACCGCGGTGCTCTCGGGCCTGCGCCCAGAGGGCGAGATAGTCGATCCACGCCCCGGTGAGGGCTGCCTCGCCGTTGTCGCTGTCAGGCAGGTCGGTCACGTGCCAGAGGCTTGCCTGAGTGGCGTCACCGCCGTTGCGCAGCAGGTCGGCGGCGGTGATGGAGACGGCGCTGGGCACAGGCCGCTCATAGAAGCCCTCCTCGGCGTAGTCGTAGACCTGGCCCGGCCGATACCAGGACGCGCCATCCCACCAGTAGCCGCCGGAGCGAAACAGCAGAGCGCGGGGCGCTTCGTACAGGAGGACTTGATGAACCGATGAGGCGTCCTCGTCGCGATAGAGCACCACGCTAAAGCCGTGCTCGGGGTGGTAGCGCACCGCCCAGGCCAGATCGGTGCGGGTCGGATCGGTGGTGAAGGCGCACCAGCCTTCCTTGCAGGGATCTTCGCGGCCCCACATGTCCTCGCCCCTGCCCCGGCCGATCGCCTCTATGGCGGCGGGGTCGTTCAGCGGCAGGAGGGAGTCGTCGACGAAGGGCAGGTCGGGGATCGGATGGTCGGTCCGCAGCCCGTTGGCGACCGGCTGGTAGATGAACTGAGGCACGCCGTATCTCCGTTCAACGCGATTGCTGTATTAGCAGTACAGCACTAAAGCTTGCTTGCTGCACAGCATTCAGGTGTCAGGATGCAGAGCTCCCGTCGCCGGCCTCCCGAGTACCTGACACAGAGTTCAGCCCCGGAGCCGGAGCCGTTCTACGACGATCACCAGGTGCAGAGCGAGCTGTTCAGAGACCAGCCCAACTCATCGCGCCTGCGCGGGCGTTCTCTATCCGGGGAGATCGAGAGGTGAAGGCAGGCGCTCCCGGTTTCGATCTGCCGGGGATTTCGTCGGCGGCCGCGGTTACCGTGTGCCGATGACCACCACCAACTCCACCGATCCCGGCTCCGGCTCCGGCTCCGACGACATCACCCCTAAGCCTGTCACCGAACCGCAGGCAGAGGCCATGCAGGACAGCGCCGACATGCTGCGGGCGCGTATGGTCGCCGCGCTCGTCGAGCGCGGCCAGATCGTCTCCCCGCGGGTGCGGGCCGCGTTCGAGAAGGTGCCGAGGGAACGGTTCGCGCCCGAGGCGCCACTCGCCGCTGTGTACGCGGCACACGAGGTCGTGATCACCAAGCGCGGACCGGACGGGCGGGCGACGAGTTCCATATCGGCGCCGTGGCTGCAAGCCCAGATGATCGAAGCCGCCCGGCTCGCACCCGGAGCGAGCGTGCTGGAGATCGGCTCCGGCGGCTACAACGCGGCGCTCCTGGCCGAGGTCGTCGGCTCTGAGGGGCTGGTGGTGAGTGTGGACATCGATCCGTTCGTCACCGGCCGTGCCATACGGTTCCTGGCCGAGACCGGGTACGAGCGCGTCCAGGTGGTGCTCGCCGACGCCGAGCGCATCCCCGCCGAGTATGTGCCGGACGGCGGGTTCGACGCGCTCGTGGTCACGGTCGGCTGCTGGGACGTCCCGTGGGGGCACCTGCTCGCACCGGGCGGGCGGATGGTGGTGCCGCTGCGGTTCTCCGCGGTCACGCGCTGCTTCACTTTCGTGCGCGACGGCGAGCGGTGGGCCGGCCTGGACCCGACGGTGTGCGGGTTCGTGTCGATCCAGGGGGAGGGGGCGTTCGCCGACCAGACGGTGACGCTCGCCGGCGGGGTGTCGATGACGATGGAGGGCGGCCCCGACCTGGACGCGGCGGCGCTCGATGAGGCGTTGACCGGGGACGGGGTCACCGTCTGGACGGGCGTCACCGTGGGCTCCGGGGAGCCTCACGACACGCTGCACCTGCGACTCGCGGCCGTCGACGACCGGTTCGGCATGATCTGGGCCACGCCCGATCCCGGAACCGGTGAGCGCACCGACCTTGTTCACCTGGCTACGCGCTGGCACTGCCCGGTGCTCATCACCCCGGCCTGCTTCGCCTACCTGACCGTGCGCGAGCACAAGAACGGCTGGGAGTTCGGCGCCCGCGGGCACGGTCCACGCGGCAGCGAACTGGCCCACCAACTGCGCGACCACGTCGTCGACTGGGACCGCTGCTGGCGTCGCCGGGGCCTGCCCGACTTCGTCCTGCATCCCGTTGACGCGCTCGTCCCGGCCGCGGCCGAGGGCCGTGTCTGGCGCAAGCGGCACACCCAGCTCGAAATGTCCTGGCAGCCCGCCGACCTCACGAGCAGCTGAAGGAGCGCGTCGAAGACGGGGACGGTTGCTGGTGCCGTGGCCCGGGACTGCGGGGGATCAGACGCCGATCGCCGCCATGATCCGAGGGCGATCTCGGCGGGGGACCTGCTGAGTCCCAGCGATTCGCGGCCGCTCAGTGCACCACGGGCACTGCGGTGGCTGGCGGTGCTGTGGAAGCAACGAGGCACCCGAACCGTCGAGTTCGACACGCAGGTCCGTCGGGTGCGGCTGCTGCAGAACCACCGCGTGGACAGATAGCCGAAACGGGGCGGGCATGGCCTGCCTCGCCCCGTAGGACCGGCCGCTCTGGACGTCTTTGGCTCCGACCGGACGGGGTGGGCTCGCGGCCGAAGCGGTGTTGGAGCCCGTGACGACGAACCATCCCTGCGGGGCGGCGCAGGCGGCCTGGTAGCGCTGAAGAGCGGGCTCGTCCGTGTTGGCCCAGCGTCGGAATGACCGGTACTCCTCACGCCATTCCCCATCCCGGTCCCGGTTGCTTCTTAAGCCTGGCGGCAAGGCGGGGCCGGCCATCGTGTGAGGTCGTGGGCTGGATGTTCGGGCCTTGGCTGTCAGGAGTGGTTGGTGGAAAACGGCACCCGCCCCAGCCTGCCTGCGACCTCACCAGCCAGGTGACCAGCCGCGACCAGCGTCAGCAAAGGGGAGAACTCTTCACGCACCCCACCACCCACCGGCAGTACCGTGCCAGCCGAGGCCGCGAGCTCGGCGTCGCCGTCCTCGCCGACGCCGATCACGGTGCGGCCGAGCGCGCGGGCTCGCCGTGCCACGTCCAGTGCTCGACCTCTGGCGCGGCCCGGCAGAGCGAACACCACGGTCGGCATGTCCCGCGGGCGCGCCAGCACCTCTACGTGCTCCCATTCCTCGAGGTCCTGGGCGGCGGCGAACACTCCGGCGGCCTCGATGAGTTTGGCGGCGGTGAACTGGGCGCTGCCGTAGCCGGGCCCGCTGCCCAGAGCCAGCAGTACGGGCGCGCCCGCCACCTGCTCGGCGACCTGGGCGCAGCTGGCCCGGACGAGGGCAGTGGTCGACGCCACGGCATCGGCCACCGCGGCGAGTTCGCCGGCGAGGTCGTCGGCTTCACAGCGGCCGAGGTGGCCATGGGCCCGGCCGATCTCGATCGCGACCAGGTACAGGGCCAGGATGCTGGCTTGGAAGGTGCGGATCCCCGGGCAAGGCCGCAGCCCGGCCAACGGCACGACCAACGCCTGCTGAGCTGCTCTGGCCACAGCGCTGTCGGCGGTCGAGGTGATGGCCAGCGTCCAGGCGCCCTGCTCGGCGGCGCGGGTGAGGGCGTCGACGACCTGGGTGTTGCCGCCTGAGGCGGAGACGCCTACGACCAGGGCGTGCACCCCCGGTCGAAGGGTGGACGGGGTGCTGTAGTCAAGGAAGCGCAGCGGGCTGGCCGGTTCACACGCCACGCCGGCGAAGGTGTGGAAGGCCATCTGGGTAGCCAGCGCCGCGTGCAGGGAGTCCCCGTTCCCGACCACGACCACCCGCCTCAAGCCGCCCCAGTGTGGGCCGTTCGCGTGCCGCCGCGCGGCGTCGGCGACCGTGGGATGGCAGAGGCGCAGGTCCTCGCTCAGCGCGGCGACCTGACGGGAAATCTCCGCCAGCGTGTAGCGAGAGGTCACCGTCATGCCTCGCCTTCTCTCCAGCCGGCCGGCACTGCGCCCGGCGTCGCCTTCCGCCATGGGTGGCCATCACTGTTGGGCGGAGCGCACGATGTCGACGTACGCCGCGACCTTGTCCTTGTCGATGACGCCGCCCCAGCCGCCGCTTTCCAGGCAGGTGCCGACGAACGCCCCGTCCGCGCCCGCGGCTGACCCGAGAAGGCGGGCGGCGTTGCCGTGATGGGTGTGCCCGGCCAGGATGACCGGCAGCCCAGGGCAGGCCGCGCGGACGGCGGCGATCATGCCCATGGTGGTGTCGTCGTCGCGGTGGCACAGTGAGACCGCGTCCGCGCCGGCCTGCCGGGCGGTCGAGGCGACCTCGGCGACGGACTTGCCGCCGCCGAACCAGGAGAAGTGCATCGACTCGACCTCGGCGATCAGCGCGACGTCGCGGGCGCCGATCTTGTTGCGGTACTCGGCCACCGCGAGCGGGTCGCCCTGGACGAGGCCGCCCGGTGTCATCGTCGCGCCGACCAGGGCTCCGACCCGGGTGAAGGAGCCGCCGGTGACCTGCGTCACCGCGAGCGACGCCTGGACGGCGTTGCGCATCAGCTGCGCCCCGACCTTGAAGCCGGGCCCTGCCGCTTCCACAACGGCGGCGGTGATGAGGGCCATGGCGGCGATCCGCGCCGGGTCGCAGCCGGTACCGGCCGCGTAGACCCGGTCCACCGTCTGGATGAGGCATCCGCCCGCGCCGCCGTCCACAAGGGCCCGCGCGCCGGCTACGGCGCGTTCGACGATCGGTTCGACGCCGGTCCCGTCGTGGTAGGGGGTGCCGGGCAGCGGCGGCAGATGAATCATGCCCAGCACCAGCTTGCCGCGCCCCAGCCATGACACCCCGCCAGAACTCGCCACGGCCACCTCTTCCGCCCGGGGACCGCACGCGGGCGGTCGAGGTCAAGAATCCGGCCTTTCCACCATGACACCGTTCCTCTCGATCGCCCACCCCCGATCGCGATGAAGCCCCGCGCATCACGGGACCGCTCACCCGCGGGGGACCCCAAAGGGATCGCGTTCGGACGCGACGGGGCCGTCTCGTTCTTGTTGAGGGTCGCCGCGAGCTGTCATGATCTCGGCGATAAGGATCTATCCGGCAGTGTGATCAGCATGTGAGGCTGCGATGCGGAACGACTTCCCGACCGGGACAACTGTGATGATCATGGCGGGCGACACGGGAGGCTGGGCGGTGAGGGGCAGCACCGGCGGGTTCGGCCGTCACGGGTCCGGCTGGGGACGCAGCGTCGTCGGCGGCTGCTGACCCGTTCGGTGAGTTGGCCCGACGGTCCTGCTCCACTCGGCGGCGACCGCCCTGGCCCTGCTCGACCGTGAGCGATCCCAGGACGCCTCGCCCCGGCGAACGGCCTCAGCGACCCGCTCGGATGCTGAGCGGGTGCCTCATGGCCGGACAGCCATGTCCTCATTCGGTGCGCGCGCAGTCCTTGCAGGCGGGCGGTGGCACCGGACGGTGTGTCGATCCGCCCGGCCTGCCTGACGACGGAGGCCGACACGGCACACCCGCCGGAAGTCCCGGCATGGGGGCGACGCGCTGGAGGGCGAGCAGGGCGCCGCTCTGCCGGTCGATGACGAGCTGCACCCGGTCCGCGCCCGAGATGGGCAGCTGGAGTGCCACTCCGAGCCGGCCGGCCGGGTCGCGCATGGTGTCGAGCACACTGACGCCGGGCAGCGTGGCCAGCATGCGGTACGCCGCGGCGGCACGTGTGCCCGGCGTGGCCGGGACACTCTGGACCAGTCGGGAGCCGGTACGCAGCAGCCACTCCGTGCGGCTGACGGAGCCGCCGGGCGGATACCTCTTCGAAGCTCGGCCTTCAGCGCGGCCGCGTCCTGGAGGAGCGAGCAGCTCGGCGAGCGTCAGCGCCCAGACTGCCTTCCCCTCGCCGGGTGTCCGGTAGGCGTCGAAGACCAGGACGCGGCGCGGGTAGTGGCGCACGTTCCGGTCGCAGCCGCGGTGGGGCAGAGCCGTGGAGAACCCACCCGCCGCCAGGTCTCGGCGCCCTTCTCGCCGTACGGCACAGCGGAGACGGCCTCGTACCAGGTGTACACGTCGCCGTCCGGCCCGGAGGCCAGGACGTCGAGGCCGCGTTCCTCGACGAGGTAGCCGTCGACGCCCTTCGTCCTCTGCAGCTCCTCCGACTCCAGCCGCCAGTAGCTGCTCTCGCCCCGCGGCTGGGCGGCCAGCCTGTCGGCCGCCGCGGCGAGCGCCTGCCGGGGCGTGGCGACGACCGGTCGCCAGGCGGCCTGGAGCATCAGAACCGCGATCGCGCCGACCACCAGCACGACGGCGGCCGCGGCCAGCACCCGCCCGGGTGGGCGGGCCAGCGCCGTGACAGATGGCGAGGCGGCAGCACCGGTCCCGGTCGCCCAGTGAATCGGATGCTGCTCGAAGTTGGGGCTGACCTGCTACCGCCTGCCGACGGTGTCAGCGGGCGGCCTGGGCGCTCATGCGAGATCCGGCAGCACGGCAGTTGGTCAGCTGTCGTGCTGGTTGGCCAGCCCGACCTCGCCCGGCTCGTTCAGGAGCTGAGCGTTCACAAGGATGGTGCCCAGCAGGATCCGCCTGGCCACGCTCACATAGGGCACGTAGCGAGGGGTGTGGCCCAAGCCCGTTTCGAGTAGCGCAACCGTCCCACGTGCGCGACGGCGGGTGCCGGCTCGCAGAGCACGCCCGCTGACGTAGCCTCGCAGCGTCCTTCTGACCTGATCGACCAGGTCGGCTTTCTATCCAGGGGAGGGTGTCACCCGTCAGGCCGCGGCTTGTGGGTGTGGGCCATCACTCGCCCTGTCTTGGTCACGCAGGGGCGTTGGGGTGTAGCACCGCAAGTCGGGCAGGGGTTATCGAAGGCTGCGATCTCCCTCGCGCGCCGCTCATCTGGGTCTTGGAGTGCCTTGGCCCGTTGTGAGGAGAACGGCACCGGCGCGGCCTTCACCGCATCCAGGTAGGCGATCCCCCCGGCGGATCTGTGCCGGGTTCCGGACAGCGCCAGCAGTTGCGCCAACGTGAGCACGTTCTTCGGCGCGGGTGCGTGATCGCCCCAGACGCTGCCGTCCTGCAGGTGAGAGCTGACCGGCTGCCGCTCTTGGATGATCGAGTGGGCGCGGCTCAGCCGGTCCGCGACGTCGGCGGCCGACTGAGCCTGCAGTTCCAGTTCGGTGCACGTCTTGCCCATTTCCAGCGGTACGTTCAGACGCTCGGCGCGCAGGGCCAGCTGTCGCAGGGCGACTGAGATCATGACGAGGTCTGCGGCCAGGTCCGGAAGGGTGGCAGCATCGCCCGGAGTGGCGTCGAGCGTCTTGGTGTGGGTGGTGGGCATGTCGGCTTCCTTCGCAACGGGTCGATCGTGGCCATGCTGGGGGAGTCCGAACATCTGCCTCATCTGCTCGGCCGGCATCCGCGGTCGGGCCTCCAGCGCGGCTCGCAGTCGGAGGTCGACGCGGATACGCCCATTGGGCAGTTTCGTGTACAGGCCGCAACGCACCAGTTCCTGGTGCGCGGCTGCGAGGTCATCCAGCCCGGTGAGCCAGCGCATCGCACTGGGCGGCGGCAGAGGGATCCCGTCCGCGTCGAGCCACGGGTCCAGCCGCTCTCTAAGCCACAGGACGGCATTTGAGGCTTCGGCTGAGGTAGGGGACGGGGACTTGTGCTGGCGCTTCTTGCGCCGCTGAGCTTTTGCGATCTTGGTTCGTTGTCGGTTGTTCTGTGCCATTACCAGGTCTCATTCGTGATCGGCAACTTCGTCTGGATGGGCAACACAGTCGGCTACGCGGCGGCGTTCGCTCTCGGGTTCGCTCGCCCTTTTGCGCGGAGCAGAGAGGACTCGGGCTGAGCGTTGACGCCCGGCCGATGCGACGGCCGGGCTTACCCCCTGAGCTCGGCACCGCTACAGGAGTCGCGGTCGTCAGCGTTGGCGGGCGTAGACGATGATGTTGTCGACGTAGCTTCTGGCGGTTGTGTCGAAGTTGCCGCCGCAGGTGATCAGGCGGAGTTCGGGGCGTTGCACGTTGGCGTAGACGCGCTCGGTGGGAAAGCCCTGCAGGCCGAGCTGCTGCGGTCTATGTCAGCTCCGGGAAGCGGTTCACCCGCAGAATCACGACCTCGCCTTGCGGCTCCAGCACGAAGTAGATCACCTGCAGGGTCCGGTGGTCCCAGACGAGCATGTTGCCGGAACCGAGCTTGCGGCCGTTGTCCGGGGTCAGGCGGAGGACGTCGTAGACCTCCAGAAGGGCGTCGATCTCGTCGTCGGACAGGTCGGCGATCTGCCGCTCGGCGTCGTCGTCCCCGATGAGGATGGTGTACACCTACGAGCGGCGTCCACGTCGGGCGATGACCTCTTCAAGAGCGCGGCCTGCCGGACGACGGCCGGCCCGGATGTCGGCGGCGGCGGCGTGCATGGCCTCCCAGCCGTGCTGGTCCTGGGCGCTGATGGCAATGCGCCACCAACCGCGCAGGAAGGCGTCGAGCGCGGCGAGGTCGACGACGTCGGCGTGCGTGATCGCCTCGAGCTCGGCATCGAATGCCGCCTGGTTCTCCGCCGGCAGGGCTGCACGGACGGCTGTGAAGGTCTGCTCGATCTGCGGGCTGGACTCTTCGTGCTGCTGAGCGCTCATGCCGTCCAACACCCCCTGATGCCGCTTAGTACCTGCGAACACAGCTTAACGACTGGCTGGCGTCGAGCACAGCGTTCGCCCCGGCACCGGAGCTGCGCTGGCAGGTCGCAGTATGGCTGGTTGCGGGGGAGGGGAAGGTGCTGGGCAAGGACTACGGCGGCGGCGCCTCCGGCTGGCAGACCGTGGGCTGGTGCACGACCCGGGAGGACGCCCGCATGATCGCCCGCGCGTCCATGGCGGACGGCGGCCACTACGCCCGCGCCGACGTCGGCGTGCCCGTCGGCGAGGTAGGCCTCGCGGGCGGCCCAGTCGTCGACCCCATCCACGAGCGGCGGCAACCCTTCGGTGATCCACTGCGCCGGGTAGGGCGGTGCGGGCTCGTCCTCGATCGTCGACGCCTGCAGGGGAGCGCTCCGGAGTGCCTGACGGGCGGTGTCCTCGGCATGCCAGGCGGTGCGGATCTTCGCCAGCAGCTCGCCGGTGCGCTCGAAGCCGGCTTCCGCCAGCCCCGCCATCTCCTCACGC
The DNA here is from genome assembly GCF_040655795.1 of Nonomuraea sp. NPDC050310. Taxonomy (NCBI): domain Bacteria; kingdom Bacillati; phylum Actinomycetota; class Actinomycetes; order Streptosporangiales; family Streptosporangiaceae; genus Nonomuraea; species Nonomuraea sp. NPDC050310. The sequence continues at coordinate 40,784 of NZ_JBFAKP010000037.1, forward strand.
AGCGCGCGGCCGACGCGATCGCAGGTGGCGCTCGCCTCGTCGCGAACATCGCGGGCCCTGGCGATGCGGACCTGGTCGCCGCTGGCCGTCGCGGCGGCCAGCTCGGCTTCCGCCTGTTCGTAGCGCTGGTGCAGCGCCTGGTGCTGGGCGAGGAGGTCGGCTCGCCGGGCGTGGGAGACGATGCCCTCGGCGAGGTTGACCGTCACGAGCTCGGCCACAGCGCGGCTCTCGGTCTCAGCCCGGTCGAGCAGCCGATCGACCTCCGGGCGCCCGGTCCGGCCCTCGGGGACTTCGTCGGGACCTGCCATGGCCGCCACCATCCTTGATATCCGCTGAGTTCCGTCCCGGCTTCCGGTTCTCCGGCGACGTCGTTATCCACTGAGATCCTGCGCTGACTCAGCGGATATTTCTGGTTATCCGCTGAGCCTGTTACCTCCCCGAGGAGTCCCGGCACCCTCGCTGTCCGGTCTCATCCGACCTAAGGCACGTCGCACTGATCATGAGGTATTTGCTCGGATACCTCAGATGCGTGAGACGGCAGGCCCGTGGCCAGGTTCGGTCAGCGGGAGCCGGAAGCGAAACGAGGACACTCGCACGGTGAGTGCTTGCGACGAGAGCGGGATGGCAGATCCCGTGGTCGAGTCAGGCTCGCGGTGATCGAGGCGGGGCGTTGCGCCTACCGGTGGGCCCACCAGTCGCGCTCCGGCAGCCTGAGCCACCCATCGACGTTCTCGCTGATCGAGGCGTTGTCGTCCGGTCGCAGGCCCGCCCCGGCGAAGCAGTACGGCGCGGCGTAGCCCTGGTAGAGGTAGGTGGCGAGGATCTCTTGTGTGGAGTCTTGGGCGTACGGGCTGCCGCCTCCCGGGTGGGTGTCGGAGTCCTCGATGGTCCCGTCGCGCGCGACGACGCCCTGGTTGCCGCTCTTGGGGTTGGCGTACATCCCGTAACAGACGGTGCCGGCGGAAACGAGGCGCACGAGCAGGGGGAAGGACGCCCCGTAGGCCCACGGCTGGTAGATGACGCAGCCGCCCGGCACGTCGGTGACGCCGACGACGGCGAGCGCGTCCTCGCTTTCGAGATCCTCCTCCAGAAGATCCAACTCGTCCTCGTTGATCGGTTCGGCGTTCAGACGCCGGGTGACCTCGGCGGCGGTGACGCCGCCCACGCAGGCGAGGCTGAAGCCGTCGTCCAAGGGCTGCCCGAGCGTGGTGATCAGATGTCTGGCGGTGGCGACGGCCGCCACATCCTCCGCAGACAGCCCGTTCCGGAATTCGGGCGAGGGGAACAGGTCGGGTGTAGGGGTGGCGAGGCTGAGGCGGCCGGGTGACCAGCCGTTCATCATCGGCCGCCACGGGTCGGCTCCTGCCGCGGCCAGGGCGCGGGCGTTGCCGGGGCGGTTGGCGAAGACGGCTGCCCAGAGCGCGGTGTGGCCGTCGAGTTCCGCGTCGACGTCGCTGACGCGGCGGGCGAGCTCGGCGACGACCTCGGGCGAGCCGTACATGGCTGCGGCGTGCAGGGGGCGCTCGGGGAAGTAGGCTCCCGACTCGGGGTCGGCCCCTGCTTCGAGCCGAGCCAGGACCGCAGCGAGGTCCTTCCAGCCAATGCCGGTCCAGTTTTGGTCTCTGCTGACGATCATTGTTCTCCTCTGGGGCGAGCTTCTAGAGATGATCATCACGGACGCCACTGACAGTTCAGCGGTCATCCCAGCGGGCCATGGTCGTCGCGAACACTGCGGGGTAAGGGCGAAAGCAGCCCGAGTGTCGTCACCCGCGGTCGCGCTCAGGCAGGCGAGGGTCTCGGCGTAGATGAGGGCGGTGCGCGGTTCGGCGCGGTAACGGTCCAGGAAGCGGGCGATGGCCTCGCTGAGCGACAGGCCCCCGGCAAGTTGTGACACAGAACGTAACGGAGCCGCGGTCTCGTCCCGCCGATCGCTGCGCAGGTCGCGATGATCGGAGGAGGACTCCTGTGACACGGAATGGCTAATTCTGTGGCACAGGCGCTCAGGTGCTCTCGCACCCCGAGCCCGCGCTCACTCTTCCCCCAGGCGCACGGCCTTGTCGTCCAAGCCCAGCGATTGAAACACGCGACGCAGCTCGGCACGCTTGTCGATGTAGCGCTGACGGTACTGGCCGGGAAACCGCTCAGCGAGTTCATGCCAGATCACCAGCGCCTCCTCCGCTGCAGCCAGAAGCTGCTCGTGGTGGCCCAGTCGATCGTCCGCGGTCCCGAGGTTGTCCAGGGCGTGGGCGAGGCCGGCTTGGTGGGTGGGGTTGGCGGCGTTGGCGGCGGTCAGCGCCCGATACAGGCCGACCGCCTCCTCCGCCGCAGCCAGGCCCTGCTCGTGGTGGCCCAGCCGACCGTGCGCCGCCCCGAGGTGGTCCATCGCGTCGGCGAGGCCAGGCTGGTGGGCGGGGTCGGCGGCGGCCAGCGCCCGATACAGGCCGACCGCCTCCTCCGCCGCAGCCAGGAACTGTTCGTGGTGGCCCAGCCGATCGTACGCCGCCCCGAGGTGGTCCAGGGCGCTGGCGAGACCGGGCTGGTGGGCGGGGTCGGCGGCGGCCAGCGCCCGTAACAGGCCGACCGCCTCCTTCATTGCGGCCAGGCACTGTTCGTGGTGGCCCAGCCGATCGTGCGCCACCCCGAGGCTTTCCAGGGCCTCGGCTACATCAGCAAGGTCGCCCGTCGCGCGGGCGTGACGTAAGCGGTGGCGTGCCAGGACCAGCGTGCAGCGAGGCAGGTCGTCGGCGGGAGTGATCTGCAGCAGGAAGGTGGTGGTGTCTGCGTCGAGGTCGGCGCGGGCGAGAGCAGCGGCGGCGGCCTCGTCCAGGCCGCTGCTGCTGCCGGTGGTCATGGCGACATAGATGGCGTGATGGGCCAGCAGGACCGGGTCAGCGCCGAGCAGGTACTCGAACAAGGCGCGGGCGGTCGGATAGTGCTCTGCGGCGCGGGCCAGCACAGCGAGCACCCGGCTGGCTTCGTCCTCGCTCAGACCGGACAGCAGACACTTGGCGAACTCCTGGTCCTCGGCGGTGAGGTGGGTGGTGATGAACCAGTCGGCCAGCAGATCCGGGCCCGGCCGGCATTCGGCCCGGCCCGGGTAGAGGGCATGAGCCCAGCGCAACAGGTTACGCACCCGCTCTTCAGAGGCGTCGGCGAGTTCGGGGATGCGGCGCAGCACCGCTACCCCGGCCGCCTGGCCGGAAGGAGCGATCAGCGCCAGCGCGGCGATCACGCGGCCCAGCAGCACGTCCCCGACGGGGCCGAGCGCCCACCGCTCGTCGGCCGCTCTTGCCTTCCACCAGCGGGCTTCGTGCTCGAACAGCACCCGGGCGACCTGCTCCAGCGGCAGCGTGGAGGCGCTGGGCGCTGAGGGCTGCAAGACGGTGACCATGGCCTGGGCCAGCATCTCCACCATGGTCTGTCCGGCCCGGACCGGCGCCACCCGTTCCGACAGCGATGGCGCGGGCACACCTCGGGCGGTCGCGAAGTCGCCCACCGCGGCGCCGTACCAGCGGATCAAGTCGGTGACCTCCCCCAGCGGCTGCAGCCGCAGCTGTGCCGCTTGACGGGCCAGCATCGCCTGCACCGCCCCGGCGTGCCGCTCGGGCAGCCGGGTGGCCAGCGCCGGCCCGAGCTCATCGCCGTGGCGGGTGATCAGCGCCACCCGCAACCGCACCCGGCCCGCATACCCCGCCAAAGCGCTCAGGAGGGCGCCCAGGTCCGTGCGGGCATCAGCGTCGTCGACCAGGGCGAGCACGCGCATGTCCGAGGCGGCCGCGGCCGCCTCCACCAGCGCCGCGCCCATGCCGTCCTTCAGCCAGCCCACCGTCCATTCGGGCTCCAGTTGCCGGGCCATGTGCAGCGCCAGCCGGGTTTTGCCGCACCCGGCCGGCCCGTCCACCACCATCAGCCCCCACACTGTCGTGCCTGGCCGGTCCGCCTGGGAGTCCTCGGCGCACCAGGCATGCCAGCGCTGCTGTTCGGCCTGCCGGCCCCAGAACGGGGTCGGGCACGACTGCGCGCTCAACACCTCCAGCACGCTACGCCCGCCCGCCTCTTCACCCGCTGCCGCCGATGGCACGGCAGGCGTGGTCCCCAGCGGGTCGAGCAGGCCCCGCACCGCTTGGCGTGCCGCTTCCCGCTGGTCTTGCCGGGTTAAGATGACGCCGAAGTAGGAGCCGCTGGCTCCCGCCAGCCCGGTGACCACCGCGGCGATCAGCGCCCGCCACCCGACCGGCCAACCTCCCGGCACCAGCAACGGCACCACCCCGGCCCCGATGCTGCAGGCCGCTCCTAACACCCAGGGGTTCCTCAGCGCACGCCGCATCCCGCCCACCTACATTCCTCTACGCCAGGCCCCGAGGCGTTGTATACCCCTCCCCTGCCGTCCGCGCAGGGAGACGGGGATAGGTGAAATGCGGTCGAGACCAACCAAAGGCGAGCAGCGCGAGCTGACCACAACGACTGCTCGGTCCTGCCATCTCAGCGACAACGGGACCTGCGCCGTCAGGCATGGCGTGTGATCATCCTGCGGATAGCCTGAGGTCTGCCTGGTATGGAATTGCGCTGACCTGCACAAACACGGAGCAGCTGATCTCGTGCATGATCAGAGCGGGGCTTGATGCCCTGATGTCCGTTCTTTCGGCCGGTTCTGCGTGATCATGCATCGCGGAAGTGCCCCCGCTTCGTGGCACGAAATGACTACCCGCATCCGAATGGTTACCGTATGCTCCTCGCCTATCGGCGCGGTCGCAGCGCGCCGGTTCGTGGGGAAGGCGAGGGCCGCACCCGCCCGGCGGTCGGAGGGTCCCCGGGGTCCGGTCGACGGCTCTCGCCCGCCCGCGCCCCATGGCCCGACACTCCCTCCCCGCCGCTGTCAGCAATGCGAATCACCGCACGAGCGCCTTGCTGGTGCCCCGAACCCCCCGGCCTGGCGCTCCCCGCGGTTGTCTGAACGACCGTGGGGAGCGCCGGCGGTGCGCCTAGGGGTGAGTCATCCTTGCCACGGGTGCAGGTTGAACACGCCGCCACTGGCGCCGTTGGCCGCGCACTGATTGCCGTAGGTGCGGGTGAAGGCGGTGGGCTCGCCGTCCCAGGTGCCCTGCGCGACGACCGTGACCGGGTCGTAGATCAGCACGCACGGGCGGTTGTCGGGGGTGAGCTTGGCGAAGTTTCCTTGCGCCTGGTCGAGGAGGCGACAGGAATGGTGTGGCCGCGGGTGGGTGCCGCTGGTGGGGAAGCAGTTCAAGGTGGCCGAGTCCCGGACCGGGCCGGAGGCCGACCCCCCGTCGTGCACGGTGATGGTGGCCTTGCCTCTGGGTTCAGGCGCGTGGGGGTCGGTGTGGGCCGAGGCGGACTGGGTCACCGTGCTCGCGATGACGGCGGCGAGCAGGAGGACGACGCCACCCCGGACACGCTGTGTGATCGTTTGGCTCATGATCGTGACGATAGCGGTGATCGCAGTCTCGAATGACGAGGTCATGGCGGAAGTGGTCTCCGCCTCGCGGTTCGAAATGACTACCCGCATCCGGATGGTTACCGTATGCTCCTGGCCTAGCGGCGCGGTCACCGGCGCGCCGCTCGTGGGGAAGGCGAGGGCCGCCCGCTCGGTGGGGGGAGGGGTCCCCTGGGGCCGGTCGACGGCTCTCGCCCGCCCGCGCCTTCCCGACGGGGGCGCGACTTACGCCTTGTTCTACGTGCCGGACGTGCTGATGGGCAGTCCGAGCGGGCTGGCGGCCAGGACGTCGAGGAAGCACGCTCCCCACAGGCGCTTGGCTTCGGCCAGGCCGTAGGGGGTCAGCACCTGCTCGGTGGCGGCCCGGCCGGAGTCCAGGTAGTCCAGCCACGCGGCGCGGGCCGGGCGGTTCTGGTCGCAGGTGAGGCACAGCTCGACCTCGCCCCGCCCGATCGCGCCAAGGTGGATCACCATCAGCACCCGGCGGCCACAGCCCGCACACGTGGGCAGCGAACTGCCGGGCACCGGCCTGAACCTCACCATCTGCTCATCGCTCATCATCAGAAGGTAACTCTGGGGCGAAAGGGATTTCCGGCGAAGAACGGAACTCCTCCGACGGTTCTCAGGAACGAGCCCGCCGCTTCCCCCCGCCTGCCCCCACGAGAGCCCGCTCCGCTTCCACGTTCGGAAGCGGAGCGGGCTCGCTCGTGGCGGTCAGAATCCTCCGGCGGCTTCGGCCGCGGGGCCGGCCGGGGCGCCACC
>NZ_JBFAKP010000038.1:0-14655 GCF_040655795.1 Nonomuraea sp. NPDC050310
GTGGAGCAGCGGCCGAGGAACGCCGTCCTGGGCCTGGAAGCCGTCGCGGCCTGGTATCCGGGCAGGTCGCTCAGGTCGATCGGGGCATCGAACACGGGGGTGGGCCGTCCTAGCGGGAGAAGAGGAGAAGCCAACGAAAGCCTGCTCGGGATCAAGCAGCTCCACCCCCACGTGCGTGGGGAGCATCCCGCGTCCGCGGGATCGAGGGCCGCGCCGATGCGCGCCCGTACGCATGATCGGCCCATCCGCCCGGCGCGTTACGCGCACCGGCCGGCGCACCGGCCGGCGCGCCGGCGGAGTGCCGGCGGATGCGAAGGAGCCCGCTCTCCGCGAGAAGAGCGGGTTCCCCGCCCGAGGCATCCGTCACGCTACGCCATAGCAAGGCGAAACTACGCGACCCAACCGCGCCGGCAGCGGCATGGCGCGCGCGTGTCGATCCTGGCCGTTGCGCCGGGCTGCCGAGACCATGGCTGCTGCCTCCCGCACGCCGCCCTGACCTGCATCCCCAGCGCGGGAAGCAGAAAGGGAACCCTTCCGTGCGCTGGCCCGCTCTCCTGACCGCCGCCGCCGTGATCGTGCCGCTGGCCACCGGCCCGGCCCCGGCCTCGGCTGCGGCTGCGGCTGCGCCGCCCGGCATCCCCACCGCGGTGGCCGCCGCCGCGCACCTGGCGGAGCTGACGGTGGAGGCTGAGCGCAACTCCGGCAGCTACCGCCGGACGCTGTTCCCGCACTGGGCGACGGTCCGTGGCGCGTGCAACGTGCGCGAGGTTCTGCTCGCGCTCGAAGCCGAGTCCGTCACCGTCAACCGGGCCACGTGCGCGCCGACGTCCGGCCGGTGGACCAGCCCCTACGACGGAGCCCGGCACACCGACCCAGCTGGCCTCGACATCGAGCACATGGTGGCGCTGAAGGAAGCGTGGGAGTCCGGCGCGCACGCCTGGACGACCGCCCGCCGCAAAGCGTTCGCCAACAGCCTGCTCGACGGACAGCTGTGGGTCGTGACCGACCACGTCAACCAGGCCAAAGGCGATCAGGACCCGGCGACCTGGCGGCCGCCGCTGGCCGGATTCCACTGCACGTACGCCCGGGCGTGGATCGGGGTCAAACGTGCCTGGGAGCTGACGATCGACCCGCAGGAGAAGACCGCGCTGGCGGAGATGCTAGACGCCTGCTGACCGCCGACCGCCACAGGCCGACCGTCTCCCTTCCTCCAGCGTGAACACCGAGCCCCTCAAGTTTCTTGACCTGTTTCGGGCTTTACCGGCTCGGCACTCGGGGGATTGCCGGGCCATGCCGCTGCCCGTCTACCAGCCGATGATCGCCCAGACCGGCGCGTTGCCGCCGGCGGGGGAGCAGGATCGCTGATCGGCGGAGATGAAAGGGGACGGCATGCGCAGTCTGCTCTACGTCGAAGGCGGCCGCGTGCGGCTGCAGTCCCGCAACGGCGCCGACGTCACCAGCGGGTTCCCCGAGCTGCAGATGCTCGCCGGCGCCGTCTGCGAGCACGCCCTGGTCCTGGACGGCGAGCTCGTGGCCTTCGACGACGCCGGCCGCGTCAGCTTCGGCGCGCTGCAGCCGCGCATGCACCTGCGGCGACCGGCGCGCGTGGCCGAGTTGGTCCGCACCGTCCCGGTCACCGTCATGCTCTTCGACGTCCTGCACGTCAACGCCGCCAGCACCGTCCGCCTGCCGTACACCGAGCGGCGCGCCCTGCTGGAGAGCATCGTGCCGCCCGGCCCCCGCCGGCAGGTGCCGGTCTACTTCGAAGACCACGCCGAACACGCCCTGGACCTCAGCAGCCGGCTCGGCCTGGAGGGCGTGGTGTGCAAGCGGCTCAACTCGGCCTATCTGCCGGGGCGCCGCTCCAGCCTGTGGCGCAAGATCACGCACTTCCAGGCCCGGGAGATGGTGATCATCGGGTGGCGGCCCGGCGGCGGCCGCCGCTCCGGGCGCGTCGGCTCGCTGCTGCTCGGCGCACCGGACGAGCGCGGGCGCCTGGTGTACGTGGGGCACGTCGGCACAGGCTTCACCGACGCCATGCTGCGCGACCTGGCCCAGCACCTGAAACCGCTGGAGCAGCCCGAGCCCGCGTTCACCGGCGCGGTGCCGCGCGAACACGCCCGCGACGCGCACTGGGTACGCCCGCACCTCGTCGGCGAGGTGCGCTTCGCCGAATGGACCGGCGATAAGAGAGGCCTCAGGCCGCATCCAGACAGCGCCTTGCTGGCGCTGGAGTCATTTGGAGTCGCGCCCGTTGGCCTTGCCTGAGCTGATGCCGAACATCTCGTGGGCCAGGCCGAACCCGAAATCTTGAACCAGGCGGCGCTTCCAGGGCCGTTGGAGGATGGCGTGAGTGAGGCGGCGGGTGGCCCGTGGTCTCTGCATGATCATTTCGGCGATTTCCCACGCCCGAGGTAGTAGCCGCTCTTGCGGCAAGACCTCGTTTACCAGCCCCAATTGCAGAGCGGTGGGAGCGTCGATCTGCTCGCTGGTGTACAGGTAGTAGGCAGCCCGCTTGGTGCCCATCAGCTCCTGGAAGCTGAGATGCTGGCCGTCGCCGGGTGCCACGCCGGTCAGGAAGTGGGGGTCGGCAATCGTGGTTTCTTCGGAGCACAGCGTGATGTCGCACAGCAACGCGATCTCGGTGTGCGCGACGCCGGGTCCGTTGATCGCTGCGATCGTCGGGATATCGATGGCGAAGATCAGATTTTCGAGAAGCTTCGTTGCGTCGTAGTAGGCGTGCTCGTAGGCGAAGCCGTCCGGCCACTGGGTGGGAGGCTCGGCGTATGAGGCTGGGGAGGCGTCGAGCCAGCGGTCGCCGGTGCCGGTGAGGATGAGGACCTCGTTACGTGGGTCGTTGCCGATTTCCTGCCATGCCTGACCCCAGGCGTTGTGCAGCCCGAAGCTGAAGAGTGCGGGGCCGCCGTCGGTGTGCATGCGCACTTGGATGATGCCGTCGCGGCGTTCCATGACGAAGTGGTCGGAGTATTTTTCGGCGTAGTCGTTGAATTCCGGGCGCTTGACGAAACCGCCGATCCGAGCGTGAAGGTCGTTGAGTTCGGAGGACATCGTCCCCGCCTTTCGTATGCCTGAGTTGATGGCCGGCCGCCGTAACGGAGGCTGCCTCCGGCAGTATGCTGGAGGCAGCCTCCGTTACGCAAGCAAGGAAGTTCCGCATGATGACGGCCGAGCCGCGAGTCCCGCGGCGCCCGATGCGCTCCCACGCGCGCCGCAACTACGAGCACCTGCTCGCTCAGGCCCGTGCCGCCTTCGCCGAGCAGGGCATCAACGCGTCGCTGGAGGACATCGCCCGTGCCGCCGGAGTCGGTATCGGGACGCTTTACCGCCATTTCCCCACCCGCCAGGCACTGCTGGAAGTGCTGCTCCATGACAGCTTCAACGACCTTGAGACCCAGGCGCGTAATCTGATCAAGGCCGACCCGCCGGGCGAGGCGCTGGCGTCCTGGCTGCGGATCCTCGCCGCGCACGCCGCCACCTACCGAGGGCTGGCCGAGGCGCTGATGAGCACATTGCGCGACGAACGGTCGGCCCTGTATGCCTCATGCCAGGCACTGCACGCCGCCGGAGACCAACTGCTCGCCCGCGCGCAGGAGGCGGGCGAAGCGCGGGCCGATCTCGACTCATGGGAACTGTTCACCTTGGCCAACGCGATGGCTTGGGCATCTGAGCAGAGGCCGGGCACCGCCGACCACACCGACCGTTTCCTGAGCCTGCTCTATGAAGGCTTGCGCCCGGGCATGTCCCACACCATCAGCCCATAGACCGTGCCGCGTCCCGTGATCTTTGTCAGCCCGGCTCAGAAATGAAGCGGTCGAGCCTGCTGGCCCGTAGCGCGTGATCCGTTCGACCAGGGTGCCGATCGCCGAGGTGCCGTTCCTGCCGATGATGCAGTCACCTTCCCAGTGGCCGGGCATGGCGCGGTCATCAGCCTCGGCGGGTCGCTCGCTGATCATCACCATAGGGGCGCTGTAGCGGGGCTGACGCTGCTGGGCCTGGCGAAGGGGCTTGCGCATCGCGCGGTCCGTGCGTAGGGCCCGGGTCAGCTCGCGGCGCAGTTCGCCGCGGCCCTGAACGCAGAGCGCTTGGTAGATGGTTTCGTGGCACCCGGTCAAGCTCGTCGACTCCTGCAGCTACAACTCCAGCCGCTACGACTACAAGAACTGCCAGTGACCGAACGCCTCCAGCGGGCCGGCTGGAGGTGTTCGGCTTCAAGCAGGTCCGCTTCCCCGAGCGCATCCGCACCCGGCCGCCGTCCAAGGATGGCGCGCTCAAAGGTAGCGTGATCACCTTCGTGGCTTGTGAGCCTGATAACAGTGCCCTCCACGTGGGTCACGATTCGTGTGCAACCCCACCCGAGGGCCTTGCGCATGGTCACTATGTTGATGTGAACCGACGCAGGATCGGCTGGCGCATCCCGCTCGCCATCGTGGCCATCCTCTCCGCCGGCGCGCTGGCGTTTGCGGTATGGCGAGCGTGGACACCCACCGCCGAGGTCAACCTCGGTGACGTTGCCGCTGTGGCTTTAGCTGCCGCAACCGCGATCGTCCTGGTGTGGGTGTGGGCGTGGGGGCGCCACTCGGCCACGGGCCCCGTCCCATCTGACATCGACCCCAACGCCGCCGCTGATGTGCTGGCCGGACTGGTGGAACGGCAGTGGCTCGCCGAGGCCAGCAACCGATCTCTGGACGATCCCGGACCGATCCCCGTCCGCTGGCAGCTGACCAGCGACGAGACCGTGATGAGCCACCCCCGCCTGATCTCCGCTGCAGACGAGCTGACCTTTACCGGCCAAGCAGACGACGTCGCGGCCCTGGCCCGCGCCTTCCGTAACCTGAGACGGCGCCGCCTGGTCATCACCGGCGGGGCAGGCATGGGCAAGACCAGCCTGGCGGTGCAACTGCTGCTACAGCTGCTGTCCACCCGCAAAGCCGACAAGGCCAGCCAAGCCGCTGGAGAGAACGAGATTGTGCCCGTGCCGGTGCTCCTGCCGATCTCCGGCTGGGACACCCGCAGTCACCCTCGTCTGCACGATTGGCTCGCCGCCCGGCTCGCCGACGACTACCCCGCCCTGAGGGCCCCACAGCTCGGCACCGGTGCCGCCGCCGCGCTGGCCAACGGCGGCTACATACTGCCGATCCTGGATGGACTGGACGAAATCTCCGACATCGCCCGCGCCGACATCATCGCCGCAATCAACGCCTCCCTGACCGCCCGCGACCAGCTGATCCTCACCAGCCGCACCACCGAGTTCAGCACCGCCGTCCGCGCAGCCGGACGGCCATTGACCGCCGCCGCAGTCATTACTCCCAAGAGCTTGTCCCCCGAGGTTGCCGCCGATTACCTGACCGCCTGCCTGCCCGCTGAGCCGCCGCCCGCCTGGACCGCTGTAGTGTCCGCGCTCCGTTCCCGCGCCGCCCCCGGCCTGACCGCGCTCGCTGCCACCCCCCTGGGTCTGTGGCTGATCCGCACCGTCTACCTGACCCCGGGAACCGACCCCTCTCCGCTAATCGGCCCCCTCGCCAGCGACGCCACGGCGCTGCGCACGCACCTGCTTGACCATCTCATCAGCGCCCTCATCACCACACAACCACCCAGCACCGACCCGGCCCACCACTCCCGGCCCCGACACCGGCTGGACCCCTCCACCACCCGCCGCTATCTGACCCACCTGGCTCGCGTTTTTCCCCCCGCCACAACCCGAGACATCGCCTGGTGGCACATCGCCCACGTCACCCCCCACAGCTGGCTCCTGAACATGCTCGTGGCCGGGCTTGTGACCGGGCTTATGACCGGGCTTATGATCGGGCTTGTGGCCGGGCTTATGACCGGGCTTATGACCGGGCTCGGGGTCGGGCTCGTGGGCGGGCTCGTGGGCGGGCTCGCGGACAGGTACGAAGGACAGGCCTGGCCTGATGAGACACCCGGCTACGCCAGCCTCCGTGAACCAGCTCTCCTCCTTCGCTATCTCAAGGACGGGCTCGGGGTCCTGCTTTTGGGCGGGCTCGCGAGTGCGCTCGGGGCCTGGCTCGTGGGCGGGCTCGGCGTCGTGCTTATAGCCGGGCTCGGCATCGGGCTCGTGATCGGGCTCGCGAGCATTTTGATCGAGTGGATAGAACAGCCCACCCTCACATCTATGAGCACCCCCCGCTCCAGCTGGCGGTCTGACAGAACGCTCACCCTTCTCCGCGTAGTCGTGGGCGGGCTCGTGGTCGGGCTTGTGGCCGGGCTTGTGGCCGGGCTTGTGGCGGGGCTTGGGGCTGCGCTTGTGGTCGGGCTTGTGGTCGGGCTTGTGGTTGGGCTCGGGGTTGGGCTCGTGGGCGGGAACCACCACGCGTGGCTGGCATGCACCATCGCGATAGCCTGGCTGGCCTTAGCCCGGCGGCTTCCCTGGCGGCTCATGGATTTCCTCGACGACGTCCACCGTCTAGGCCTGCTGCGCGCCGTCGGGCCGATCTACCAATTCCGGCATGCCGCGCTACACGATCATCTCGCTGCTGTACCGCCCAAGGCGAGCGCTGGTGATCCAGGCCCGAGCCGCTCAGTTCAACATGGCAGTGCGCAACAGTAAGACTGGGACACGCGGGAGAAAGAGGGCCCTCAGGTATCGACGCGGATGCGCCAGATGCTCACGGGCTTCGCCTCGACCGTGTACAGCCCGAGCAGACTTGCGATGAACAGCTCGTAGGCGTCAGGGATGCCACAGATGCGGGTGGGCGTCCGACGGAGCAAACGATCACGCTCCCTTCGTGCATACCACGGTTCTACCGAGTAGAATTCTGGTATGACTGAACCTATGACGAGCATCAAGGTTCCCGAGCGCGTCCGTGAGCTCATCCATGAGGTGGCCGCCCAACTTAGCAAGGAATCCGGGCGCTCAGTCCCGATGGCCGAGGCCATCGTTCGCATGCACGGCAGCTTCGCCACCGAGCGGCACCGTAACCGGCTCGCCTGGGAAGAGGCCGCTCAAGAGGTGAAGGACGACACTGACGCGATGGCCCGCGCGCAGGTGACCGCCGACCGGCTGAACGCCCTCCTTCAGGCGCGGCAGGCGGGCCGGTGACCATCCTCGGATACGTCCTGGACGACACCGTCCTGGTCGAGGTCGGCCGCGGCGATTTCGACGTTCGCGCGCTCATGGTCATCTTCAACCAGTCCGACACCCGCACCAGCGTCCCCGCGATCACGCTGGCCGTGGCGGAAGCCTCGCTCTCCCCTGACCAGCGGCGCGTCGTGCGAGGCATGATCGACGCGCTCGACAACGTCGAGCTGGCACTCGTGTCCACCCAGGACGAAGCGGCCCGCCTGTCGGAGGTCGTTGCCCGCATGATCCCGCCGGCCGACATGGCCGCAGCCCACGCCATCGCCGTCTCCCAATATCTGGACTGGCCCATCCTCACCATGAGCCGCAAACGGTGGGCTCCCGTGGCCGCCGAACTGCCCTGGCGCATCGAACTGGTGGAGATCCGCGACCCCGAGTAACCCCAGACCCCCTAATGTGGTCGCGAAACGGGCAAACGGCGCGATACCGTAGGTCTTGATCAACCCCCCCGCGGGCCTCGAGCGCGAGGCTCGGTGTGGGCACGGGTCGAACGGCGTCGGTTATCTCTTTCTGCAAAAAGATCAAGTCCGGCGCCATCGTCACATCCGCGCCTGCTCCCGGCCTCGCGCCCCCGGTGCGGTGCGGAGTGGGCGCGGGTCGAAGTTCGTCGGTTATCCACTGTTAATGGGGTGTGCGCAGGTTCGAGTCCTGCTCGGCCTTCGGGCCGGTAGCTCAGTTGGCAGAGCACCTAAACGCCGGTGAACATCCCATATCCGCGCCTGCTCTGGACCTCACCAAACCCGCTCGCCGGTGGCGCTGGCTGCGCGGGTCGAATCCACGTCGGTTATCTCCACAGAGAACGCAGGTTCAAATCCTGTCGGGCCGTCTGACAGCCTGGCGCCCCACATGGTGAGGGGCAACCCGGCCGGAGGCCCACATCCGCGCCGCCTGCAGCGCCGACGAGACCCAGGGGGGCGGGTCGAAGCCGTTCGGTTATCTATGGGAACCGCAGATGCGGGGTCGACTCCCCGCCGCCCGGCCACGTCGGCGCCATCACCAGGTCGTACAGCGGCCGATCCGGTGGAGCGACCAGGCCCGGGCAATGCTACGGGGCCAGGGAGCGACGCAGGGCGGTACGGCGGACGCTCGGTGGCGGGTACCACGGTTACCGGCGTTGGCGTTGGCGTCCAGCTGTGAACAGAGCGCCGGTGAAGGCGAGGGTGGCCAGGCCGTAGTTGACGATCGGCGGGGTTGGCAGGAACACCGCCGACAGCGCACAGCAGGCGAGGGAAGCCACCGCGCCGAGAAGCGTGACCGGCCGGCGCCGGTCGGGGTCCTCGACGATCCGGTCGACGAGGACGAACAGCAGGCCGATGATCATGTTGAAAATGCCGATCGCGATGCTGAACCCGGTGTAGATGTCCCACTCGGTGCGCCGGATGCCGAACAGCTCGAACGGGTGTGCGCGCAGGACGGCGTTCAGACTCGCGGTGGCGACGCTTTCCGGTTGGAGTCGGTCCAGCAGGTCGAGCGTGAGGTGGCCGGCGCCCGTGATGAACCAGATCCAGGCGCCCACCCGGAAGAGAACTCGCATCACCGCACTCCTCATCATTGCTACGGATGTAGCGACACTACACTTGTAGCATGGGGACCGTAAGTGCATGTGACACAGATCGCAAGACCCGGCTGGCCGACGCCGCGATCCGGATCGTCGGCGACGAAGGTTTGCGCAGCCTCACGCACCGCGCGGCCGACGCGGCGGCTGGCCTGCCGCCAGGAACGTGCAGCTACCACTTCGGGACAAGGAGCGAGCTGCTGACTGCGGTGCTGCACCGCATCGCCACGCTGGACCAGGCCGACTTTGACGCAGCCCTGGGCGGCAGACAGCTGAGCGAGATGGACATCGACGAAGTCGTCGACGGGGCCGTCACGGTGCTAACGCTTTGGCTCGGTCCGGCCCGCACCCGCAGCCGCGCTCGCCTGCTGCTCTCGCTCGACCCGCAGGTCCGCCAGCTTGCCGAGCCGACCGTCCAGACCCTCGCCACCATGTTCCAGCACTTGGCTGTCCAGCTGACCGGCGACGCTGGCACAGCACGGCTGCTGATGGCGTTCGTCGACGGGCTGGTGCTCGACGAGCTGATCCGCGCAGATGCACCCGCCGACGCCGAGCGGTTGCGGTTCGCCATCCATGCCCTCGCCACGACCGTGATACCGGTGGCACCTCCGTCGTGACATCGCCGTCAAGCCGACCGAGACTAACCTGCCTGCTGACGGTCAGGGATGCACTGACCGCCGTTCACTTCGGCAGTCTGAACGACTCGGCGAAGCGTACGTGAGCCCGGTGGAAGACGTGGCATTGCGTGGCCTGACCGTCGCCGGCGCGGATGGCTACCACTGGATCTACCTCGCCGCCGAGCACCATCCGCATTCCTGGCCGGTTACTCTGGATGGCACACGACCCTCATTCAACCTGTTGAGTCGCCATGACTCGATAGGACCAGCACACGCGAGAGGCGGAGCGATGACGGCCAGAATCACTGCTGACGACGTCGCCCTGCGGTTAGAGGCCGCCGCTGACGAGGCCGAACGCGCTCGGATCAGGAAGCGTCTATCCGACCCCGTCATTCAGGTCCTCGGTGTCCGCATGGGAAGCGTGTTCGACATCGCAAGGCTCGCGCAGGGTATGGAACTCGCCCAGGTTCATCTGCTCTTGGACTCCGATGTCTACGAGATGCGGATGGTGGCGGCAGCGGTGCTCGATTTCAAGACGCGCGGGCGTGGAGTTTCGGAAGAGGACCGGACGGCCCTCTACGAGGTCATGATGTCCCGGATCGACAGGTTCAACACCTGGGATCTCATCGATCGTGCGGCGCCGCGCGTCGTCGGGTGGTATCTCCTTGACAAGCCGCGAGATGTGCTTTTCGACCTCGCCCGCTCTGATGATCGCTGGCGGCGACGTCTGGCCATCACCGCAGCGTTCTGGATCATTCGCCAGGGCGACCTCGACGACCCGCTCATGCTTTGTACGCTTTTGGCCGGCGATCCGGAGCGTCTCGTGCAGACCAATGTGGGTGTGGCCCTCCGCGAGATCGGGCGAGTCGATTCACAACGGCTGACCCGCTTCCTCGATCAGCACGAGGGGGAACTTTCGGCCGTCGCGCGGCGCACAGCGCGCACAGCGCTGACAACCGCCTGACCTCCCGCCGCCGCATCCGGCCGAACGAACGAGCACAGCGAGGCGGCGACAGCGCCGCAGCGCAACGCGTCGCCGTGGTGGAACGGTTCATGAGGGCGTGCGCCGGAAGCAGGAAAGCCCGGAGAGGCGCAACCAGCTCATGACAGTGAGCGTGCCCACGTAGATCGCCGACCACGGGGGCACCTGCGCTCAATGGCTACCAGCAGCAGATACGTCGCGCTGATCGCCAGTGCCGTGATCAGGGCATATCTGGCCCCAGCACTCGGTACGGTGTGGTGAGACGGCCTGGCGGCGCCGAGCCAGGTGTCGGTCGCGCCTCAATGCGCTCCGCGTGGAGGCCGGGGGGTCGATCGCCACCGGCTATTGAGCCTCACCTAACGTTAGACCTTACCGTCAACCCCATGAGCGATGACAAGATTCAGTCCCCTCTCAGCGACGCCGACAAGCGGGAGGTATGGGGGGAATGGGCGGACAACGAAGAGCAGCACTTGCAGGAAGTCGAACAGCGCTGGGGTGACTCGCAGGCTTACGCGCAGACAGCCAATCGGGTAGCTCGATACGGCAAGCGTGAGTGGGAGGAGATCAACGCCGACAACGCCAGCATCGAGGGACGCATCCGGGAGTTGATGGACGCGGGCTGCGACCCGACGAGCACGGAGGCTATGGACGCGGCCGAGGCACAGCGAGTACATGTCAGCCGCTGGTTCTACGACATGAGCCACGACTTCCACGTTCTTAAGAGCCAGCTGTATGTCGACGACCCGCGTTACCGCGCCGGCATCGAAGACAACACTCGCCCAGGGGCTGCTGAATGGCTGCAAACGGCCATCAAGGCCAACGCTGCCCGGGCAGCTGCCGCCTCGCGCACACCGGGTGCCTGACCCACCTCAACTGCCCATGGTCTGGAGCATAGGTCTGCACCGGAACCGTCGGGCAGGGCCCGGGCAGGCCTGCGCTGTCTATGCCCAACTCGATGACTGCCATTCTGAGCGCAAGCTTTGCCGCATACCCGGTCTGATGTACCAGCACAACACGTAGTCAGTGCCGGGAACGCACGTTCCCGGCACTGACTACGTAGCTTCATTCCATTCGAGATCACTTCTGCCATGGTCGCCGTCAACCAGCTGCTAGCGCAATGAGGCCAAGCGTCGCCAGCAGATGAGGACGCACGCCAGTTTGAGGAAGGCTTCGTGGACGTCTGCGTGGGCCGCGACGGGAGCGGATGCTCAGGATCATGAGCGCCAGCGGTTCCAACTCCAGGCTGACGTGTGCTGGCGCCGTTGATCCTGACAAGAGATCACCGGACCGGTCCGATCGGTGCTCAGGCGATTCCCTCTCGGACCGTAGGCTACGCGGGGGCAGACGCCTCCGCTGGAAACCCCACCCGCGCGGCCGACCGTACCATCTAAGGCGATCAACGGAATGAGGCGGAGGCGGTGGTAAGCCGTGTCGCTTCAACTCTCGTACATCGGATCATGTGCATCACCCCCGCGCTTGCCGCTCGCAGCCACCCCTGACCGGCGCCCCCAAATGGTGTGCCCCTGTGCAACGCCATGGCCTTCGCGTAAACGCCGGAAGCTTGGTCCAATCTGCCGTCCGCCGCCAGGTGCCGGGCGAACTGCCGGTAGCGGCGGAACTGCTGGACATCTGTCGAAGCGGCCGTGGGTAGCAAGCGGTAACCCTGCCTTTCCTCGACGAGGAAGGCTTCGTTTGCGAACTTAAGACTTACGTTCAGCTGATGAACGAAGTATTCGAGCAGCTGCTTGCGCGAGTCAGGAGGATGCTCCCCCCACAGCGCCTCATGGAGTGCTTGACGGGTTACCAACGATCCCGGCGACAAACTGACGGCACACAAAACAATGGAGGAGCCTTCGCATTTCAGTCGCACCGTCTGCGACCCAACGCTGGCTTCCACGTGGCCCAGAAGGTTGATGTTGATCATCGATTTCTCTCTTGATCCATGTTCAAAATGTTGCCCCGATCAGTCATCCCAGCGACAAGCGGTGCGGGACTCCTTGCCGTCCGCATCCGTTGCAGCCGTGCCATTGAAGCCGGACGCTTGCATCCGCAGCACGGTGAACAGGGCGGTCATCCTCCTGTGACGGTGCGATCGGGGTGAGGGCGTCAATCAGCACGCAGCTGGATCTGCCACGATGAAGTGGCGTTTCCGAAATTCTCGCTATATAGCTCCAAGCTAGCCGACAAGTCACCGCCGAGAACACGTCTCTCCACTTCCGCATCGACGTTGTCCACGTGGAAGTTGACAGCAGGCCGTTGAACGGGGCTAGGTAGGCGCTCGACAGGGCTGGGCGATACGGGTTGGGCAGAGAGTATGCGGAGGATAATGGTCCTGCCCGGCGCAGGCCGACGTGCCAGTGAGCTTCGAATGTCATCTCGAATCCCTGTGGATTGACATAGAAGTCGACGGAGCCGCGAATCTTCGATATGTAGCTGATCAGGCGATGAGGTTGTAAGCATCGGCGCTTCCTTCATTCGCATGTTTCGGTGCCGGGCGAAGCCATATCCCGGGGCTTCGAATTGCTCCACAAGGTCTTCTGCGGAATCAGCTCGAAGCGTTGTCGCCGCACCCGGTCGCCACGGAGCCTGCGCTGCCGGCAATCCGCAGCAGACCGCCGATCACGCGTCCGGTGTAGACGACGCCCTTCGTCAGAAGCCTCTGCTGCCTGCCGGCACGCTCGACAGCCTGGCCGCGCCAGGTGCAAGAAGCAATCGTTGCGAAGTTGCTCGAAATGATCCGCCCCTCGCCACGGACGTGGTGCGGTGGCGCTGTCGGGGTCCGAACGGTGACCCAAGACTTTAAGGCGGTCTCGTCCTGGGGATGACAGGCGAGTTATGCAACAGGGGCGGCCTGGTGGCTGTCATGGTCACGGTCCGACTGTCTACCGCGCCTCGCGAGAGCTTCTGATGAATGAGCCTCAGCAGCTATCCGAGTGGGTCGTCTCCCATCCCTTTATCAGTTGGCGTCACGCATCTGGGTCACGTGGCGCGGGCGCCGCCCTGTCGTGAATGGCAGGCGAATGCTCGTTCTGTGCAGCCGACGCAGCTCTGAAACCGTCCCGAGGTCGCCTTGAAGGCGTTTCGAGCATTGTGTGCCCTACCGTCTGCAATGTCTGACCGCCCGGCGTTGGGCCGGGTGTGAGCATTTATGTACGAGGCCAAAACGTTGTCGACCAAGATGCTTCAACTCTGTGAGCTGATATCTGCGCAGCGGCCGCACACCGGCTTAACGCAGCCCGTCCAATGATGGCGTGGCCATGCGTCGGGAGCGGTTGTAGCCATCGGGGCGGACTTTGGACTACCCCCTTACGCACAACGAAATCAGTGGATGCCTTCAAGCCCGAACTCCTCTCCTCTTCCCTGATCGCAAAGACGCAGAAGCAGCACACAAGTCACCGACCTCTTGGGTCAACGGAGTTGGACTCAATCCCCTCAGCTGCGACTTCTCAAAGGAGTGCCAGTGACCCATTCTCTGATCAGTAGCCGCTCGACACCCAAGCGGATTGCTGTCTCACTCGGGTGTATTCTCGCCCTATTAGTCGGGCTAGTGTGCGCCGACATCAGAGCTGCCCATGCCGTCAGCCGCAGTCAGATCGTTGCCGTCGCCCAGGCCGAGGTCGGGGCTTCCGAAGCGAATGGCGAATGCCTCAAGTACGGTCCGTGCCAGTCACAGGAGTGGTGCGCGTACTTCGCCTCGTGGGTTTGGCGCGCGGCTGGGGTGAGTCCCGTGTTCTCTACAGCGATCGGCCGTGGAGTCGGCGCGTGGGGGGTCGAGCAGGGACTCTTCAGTGCACGTCCTTCGGGAGGCATCGGAGATCCGCGGCCAGGTGATCTCGTCGTCTACGGTGCGCCGGCCTACACTGTCGGCGGTCACGTCGCCGTCGTCGCCTCGGTCAACGGCAACGGCACCATCGACACCATCGACGGAAACTGGAATGAGCAAGTGGTTCGGAGAACCATTGATCCAGTGTCCGCTCGAGGAGGATCAGACAATCTCCTTATCTCAGGCTACGTTCGCCCACCGGGCGTCACCTCGGGATCGACTGGTCAGGTCTCGGATTTCAACGGTGACGGCCGCGCCGATGTGCTCGGTGTGAACAGTGCGGGGGACCTGTACTGGTACCGCAACAACAGCAACGACGTGAGCACCGGCGTCAAGATCGGTCAGGGCTGGGGGACTTGGCGGCACGTGTTCGCCGCCGACTTCAACGGTGACGGCCGCGCCGACGTGCTCGGCGTGAACAGTGCGGGGGACCTGTACTGGTACCGCAACAACAGCAATGACGTGAGCACCGGCGTCAAGATCGGTCAGGGCTGGGGGACTTGGCGGCACGTGTTCGCCGCCGACTTCAACGGTGACGGCCGCGCCGATGTGCTCGGC
>NZ_JBFAKP010000038.1:14753-37946 GCF_040655795.1 Nonomuraea sp. NPDC050310
GCACGTGTTCGCCGCCGACTTCAACGGTGACGGCCGCGCCGATGTGCTCGGCGTGAACAGTGCGGGGGACCTGTACTGGTACCGCAACAACAGCAATGACGTGAGCACCGGCGTCAAGATCGGCCAAGGCTGGGGAACCTGGCGGCACGTGTTCTAGACCCCGAGACCACCTCCCACCGCCGCCGGCCACGCGCCGGCGGCGCCTCATAACTGGTCCGTGCCATGAGTCGACCGAACTTAAAGCCTGCCGGCAACGAAGCGAAGACCAACCCTTTCTCAGCACGTCACTGACTTAGATGCCCCTCTACGGAGACAGGATGTTCGTCCATCTATTCACCGCCGTCGCCCTGATGCTAGGTAGCGCGCACACCTTGCCCGCTACGAACGCCGCCCCAGGCTGGCTTGATGATTACCAGACGCTCGAGGCGCAGATCGGCACCCGTCACCTCGGAAGCAAAAGCAGCGAGAACCTGGCCTGGAACGAAAGCTACGTCATGCGCAGCTACCTCGACGTGTACCGCAAGACGCGAGACACCAGGTGGCTCGACAAGCTCACCGCCCACGCCGACACCGTTATCGCGCATGCTGACGACATCGACCGTGACGGCTTTCTCGGCTGGAGCACGGCCCGCTACTCTCCAGTCGAGCTGCTCAACCCAAGCTTCGAGACCGGCACCGGCGCTCAGCCAGCCAACTGGACTCGCTTCCAGGATGCCGGGACGCACATTTACCGCACCACCGATGTCCCAGCAGGAACCGGCACCCAATCTGTACAACTGGTCTCCGACCAGACTCGTTGGAAGAAGCTCCATCAGGCGGTCAACGCCGCCTACGAGGGCGGCACCACCTATGTGCTGCGCGGCTGGGGCAAGCGCTCTGGCTCTGTGACCGGCCGCGTCGTGCTCCGAGACAGATCCACCCCGCTGTGCATGCTTGAGTACACCGCCAGTACCTGGACCTACAAGGAAACTACCTGCTTGCTGCCCGCCGGCCGCTCCCTCGAAGTCTGGTTGGAACACGGCAGCTACGCCAGCAGCGGCTCGGCTTCCTTCGACGACATCAAACTCAGCGGGCTCTTCCCCTACATCGTCCATGACGCCATGATCGGCATCCCCATCGCAGAGTTCATTCAGCTTGTCGGCAGCCAACCCAATCTGTCGGCCTACAACGCGAAAGCTGTCTCGTACCGGGCTTTCCTGGAGCATGAGATCGTGCCGCGCTGGGAGTCAAGCTCCTATATCGGCAATACATGGCAGCCCATCGGAACCACCGAAGGCACCTATGTTCAATCTCCGAATGTCGACGCCTTCAGCCACGCACGGTCTAGCAGCGAACTGCCGTATAACATGCCGCTCGCCTTCGCAAACCTTCTCATCGTGCTTGCTTCGGTATCGAAGAACCCCACCTACCTCGACCGCGCATCACGGATGGCCCGATGGGCACGAAACGACCTGGTCACCTTGAACGGCGCCTACATCTGGAACTACGCAACCACTACTTCCACCAAGGAAGACCTCTCTCATGCCAACGTCGACCTCTCGGCCTTCCTGGAGTTCTACCGGCAAAGCACCGTGTTCACCGCGGCCGACATGGCCGCCTTCAAGAACACCTTCATCAACAAGATGTGGAACGGCTCCATCACAGCGCCCGTCTTCAGCCTGCGAGTAGACGGAAGCGGCTCCGCTGGAGCGACGGACTACTTCCTGCATTCGTGGCTAGACCTGGCCGAATGGGGCTCACAGGTGAAAACGTTGGTTGCAGCCAAATACACAGGTTTCATCCCGAACAACTCCAGCCACCTCATCACGCTGGCCAGGTTGGTGAAATGGGAGTGAGCAAGTCGAGTACGTGAGCGTCCGGCGACCTGGTCCGCACGCACCTTCGGCCGGATGCTCGGGCCAGGTATGGGGTCGGGCTGTCTCCTCCCTGCGTGCTTCTGAAACCCCTCCGGGATGGCGGTCCGGGATGCCGCAGGAGCTCAGGTGAGTGCGGATCCTGTGGGAAGGCGGGCCCTGTCGGCGCGGACGATCTCGATCCGTGTGCGAGGCCGGCCCCGGTCTCGGCTGGGGCATCCGGACGCAGTCTGTCACCGCAGGACCTGTGCGTGACCTCGCGCTGCCCCGCTGCCAGCATTCGTTCGGCAGCCGCGGAGCCTGCCCATAGACCGCGTGAAGCTTGGCTGGCTAACCACCTTACGAGCGGCCCGGCGGGTGGTCGACGGGTCGGCTCTCACTTCAGGATTCTGCGCGCACCACAGGTGGCCCCTCTGCCCCTCCGGAGCTACCTAGTGAGGGTTCTTACAGTATCGAGATTGGCCGAGCCGGGATCTCTCGCCTGCCCAGCGCTCGCCAGATTCTGAGACCAAGCTGAGCTCTGACATGAACGTGGAGCTGGCCGAGGGAAAGGGCACGTGCCGGTTGACGGTTCGGAAGAGCACGAGGGCGGAGGCGAGTACTGAGAAGAAGGTGCTCGATGACCTAAGAAGTCCTTGGGGACGAAACCGTATGACCAAGCGTGCGGCAAGCTGTAGCGTGCCGGCCCCAGCAGCGCACAACCGCTTCTCCTGATGAGCGCCTGTACTGGGACTAGCCGGGTCCGTCGCCAATGTCTTCACTTGTGAGAGCGACGGCTTGTTGCGGCCTTCAACCGCTACGAGTTTCACGACAGGTGCAGCTATGGCGTGTCTAGAACTGATGAACGGCGTGTCGTCGCCAGGTAAGCGAAGAGGCCTCTTCAAGAGGGTTCATCGACGACGAACCGCATCACGGAGACCTCGTGACTACCGCAGCGGTGACACGGCGGTTCGACCTCACTGATACGCGCAGCAGGGTCCAGCTGGAATCGCTGTTGCCCCAGCCGAAAGCTGACGGATACGGGCCGGGGCGCCATGGCGGGATGTGCCGAAGTCCTACGGCTCCCGCCAAGCGGCCTCCCGCCTGTCCCTCGTCTGCAACGCCGGTGTCTGGCGGCAGATCCTCACCCACTTGCAGGCGCCGGCCGACGCCGCAGGCCTAGTCAGCTGGCAGGTCGCCGTGGATTGCACCTGCCGGACAGCCAGTTCGCGGCCCGGACCGCCGCAACGGTCAGTATCGGTCCGAGCCGCCCGGCGCTTGAGCTGGCTCAGACGCCTCCTTGTTGCAACGCCGCGGAGGCCGCCACTCTCGTCGAGGCCTGTCTCGCCTCATGCAGGAGCGTGAACCGTTGTTCAGATCGCCGGTCAGGCTTGCGCCGCAGCCCTCATGATCGCCGCCATGTCTGCCGCCTGATGGGTCGGAGCGACGCCATCAACGAGGATTGCCGTGCTATCGATGTGACCAGTTCGCAGGGGCAGTATCGCTTGATACGCGGGTGAGTCGTACCAGTCCCGTGCTGCCTGCAGGCTGGGGAATCCGATGATGACGATAGTTCCGGGCCATTGCCCTTCCCGAACATCAGGCTCGGCGCCATGTACTACAAACCAGCCCCCGAAGGGGACGAGCGTCTCGTCCACCCGTTCCATGTACTCCAGCACGTCGGGATGAGAGTTCGGGTTCTTCAGATGCGCCAAAGCGAAGGCACTCATGGTTTCTCCATTACGTGAACGGTGCTGCTGGATGAATGTCATAGTGCAACGACTTGCCTCTCAGAGTGGGAAGTGCGAATAGTCGCGATCCGTATCCTTTCTGGCATGGGTTTATGGCCGGGCACTGTTGCGCCAGACGCCATACTCTGAAGCGGCCACCAGGTCATGGTCGGCGCGGGCCTGGCGACCTGCCTTGCTACGCAGGCCGCCTTGCATCTCCAGGCTCTCGTTGCGTCACATGACGGGGTCAGTTCTGGGAGATGGGAGCGTCATTAGGACGCGCACGTTCCCCCGTCGAGAACTGTCATCGAACCCGGAGCGATGTATCCGTTACGCGACGGAACCGAAAGGCGCGGGTGCTTCGTATAGTAAAAGATAATCACTGTTCCCTTGGGAACCGATCCCTTAGGGGTCCAGCCTGTAGCTGTGCGATAGAGCGTCTTGCTGACGTTCAGCCTCGCTTTGTTCCAGTTGCAATTGGCGATCGCGGCTTCCGCGGCGGCTGTTCCCTGGATGCCCGGCAGTAGCGCGAGGCTCGTTGCCAATGCTGCGCCAATGATCGTATTACGCATTACGCTTCCTCATTCTGATCGTTCTTGGGCAACGGCATGGTAGCGGCGCGTTCCTTCAGAATGCCTTCCTTCGGCATTCAACCCGCCTTCGTTCTGCTGCAAAAGTCATCGTGGGAGTTTCGTAAACTGCGGGCACCCCAGGGTTGCGTCCACGGACGTGGTGTACGAGTTTTCGCTGGTGACAGGCGTGGCGCCGTGAAATGAAGACGGCCATCGCGTGATCCTTCAGGTTGCGAAACCAAGATCGAAGGAGAACACAGCGATGACCGTGACCAACAGTGTGGACCCCGCAAGCTGGCTGGCGGAGCAGATCGAGCGGGGCGATCCGGATCTGTTGCGATCCATGGTGAAGACCATGGCCGAAACCTTGATGTCGGCCGAGGCCGACGGCCTGTGCGGCGCCGGATACGGCCGGCGCAGCGAGGATCGCACCAACCGGCGCAATGGCTACCGGTCCCGCGACTGGGACACCCGCGCAGGCACCGTTGAGCTCGCGATCCCCAAGCTGCGCTCCGGCTCCTACTTCCCGGACTGGCTGCTGGAACGGCGTCGCCGGGCCGAACAAGCGCTCATCAGCGTGGTGGCTACCAGCTACCTGCTCGGCGTCTCAACGCGGCGGGTGGACAAGCTGGTCGAACAACTCGGCATCAAGCACATCTCCAAAAGCCAGGTCTCGGAGATGGCCAAGGTGCTGGATGCGCAGGTGGAGGCGTTCCGGACCCGCACGCTGGACGCCGGCCCATACACCTTCCTCTGGATGGACGCCCTGACCCAGAAGGTCCGCGAAGGCGGACGGATCATCAACGTCCACGTGCTGGTCGCCACCGCCGTCAACGCCAACGGCCAGCGGGAGATCCTCGGCCTGGAGGTCACCTCGGCCGAGGACGGCGCCGGCTGGCTGGCCTTCCTGCGCAATCTGGTCGCCCGCGGCCTGTCGGGGGTGCAGTTGGTCATCTCCGATGCTCACACCGGTTTGGTGCAGGCGATCGGCGCGAGTTTGCCGGGCGCCTGCTGGCAGCGTTGCCGCACCCACTACCTGCGCAACCTGCTCACCACCGTCCCGAAGTCCGCCCAGCCATGGGTCGCGACCTTGGTGCGCACCATCTTCGACCAGCCCACCGCCGAGGCCGTTCACACCCAGCACGCCTGGGTGATCGATGCTTTGGAGACGAAGTATCCGGCCGCGTGCGAGCATCTGGACGCCGCCCGGGACGAGCTGCTGGCCTTCGCCGCCTTCCCTCGGGAAACCTGGCGACAGGTCTGGTCCAACAATCCGCAGGAACGGCTGAACAAAGAGATCCGTCGCCGCACTGACGTGGTCGGGATCTTCCCCGACCGCGGCTCGATCGTCCGGCTCGTCGGCGCGGTGCTGGCCGAACAGACCGATGAGTGGACCGAGGCCCGCCGCTACATGGGCCTGGACGTTCTGGCCAAGGCCCGCATGCGAGTGATCCCAGGCGACACACCGGCACAGAACCCGCTGCCGCAGACACTTACCGCTTAACCTGCAGAAACAGGATCACGCGAAGGTCAACTCATACACCACTTCGCTGGACGTGACCGCACCCCAGGCCGGGAACGTCTCGGGGTGCCCAGGGAACTTGGGGCAAGGCCATGGGAAGGAAGCCCATGCAGTGCTACGGCGATGCACACGTGCCAGGCAAGTCTTCCCTCTCAACCCAGCTTCGTTTGCCCGTTCTGGCCGGCGCCCACCAGGTCAAGAGCCTGCTGAGAGGAGGGCTGTCGGTTACCTGCGGTCCCTTGCCCACGGCCCCCGGTGACGAGCCAGTTATTCAGGTGGTAGGTCTGAGAATCCTTAGTGGTGCCGATTTGTCGGGGCCTGTTGTACGGCCGACCGCCAGCGCCCAGAGGCGTGCTGCGATGACTATGACGCCTGCGGCTGCGGCCGTCACGAGCCAGATCATGAAGGTCGGGTAGAGGTAGGCCAGTTGGATCCACATGGCGTCGCGCCCTTGAGCCATGACGCGGTGGATCGGGGCGAGTGTCAGGCACAACATGAGCGGGATCAGGTACGGCACGAGCCGCCATAGCTGCCACCCGGTGTGGCGTGCGGACCAGCGCCGGGCACGCAGGGTTCCCCGCGCCGCGAGCCCGATGTTCACCAGCGTCAGCAAGGTGAACAGCGCGTCGATGAGGAACTGGTGGTTGGTGGAGGGCAACTGCGGGCTGCCGCCCTCGAGGATGGCGACGATGCCGGTCATGAGGGCGTGAGCGTCGGAGAAGGCCATGCCGGTGTTGGCCATGACGGCGACGCCGTACCCGGAATCTGGCATCAGCAGTTGGTGAGCGGTGGAGGTGAACAGGTCGCCGCCGTGCTCGACCACGCGGGTGCCGCGTGCGGTCTTGCCGATCGTCCATCCGAGGGCGTACTCCTGGTTCGCCTCGGACGGCGTGCGCATTTCCCTGACCGCCTTGGGCGACAGGAGATCGGTGTTCTGCGCGATCAGCCAGCGCGCCATGTCGTTGGCAGTGCTGAGGACTCCGCCCGAGCCGTTCCCGAACGCGGTGGGTTCGGGAACGGCAACGGGCTGTCCAAGAACGTACAGGTGGCCGCGTGCGCTGCCGGGCAGGTCGCGATCGGTGTTGATAGTCGTGCTGTGGCGCATGCCGAGGGGCTCGAACACGTTCGCCTTGAGGTAGCCGGCGAACGGCTGGCCGCTGACCACCTCGACGAGTCGCGCGGCGACCTGGTAGTTGGTGTTGTGGTAGCTGAAGGTGGTCCCGGGATCGGCGGCGAGCTTCGCCGTCCTGAGCCGGGCCACGGCGCCTTCGAGCGTGGACGGCTGTGGCAGGCTCTTCTCGGGGAAGGCCGAGTCGGCCATACCCGAGGTCTGGTTCAGCAGCTGCCGTATGGTGATCTTAGCGGACCGTGGGTCGGCCATCGTGAATTCAGGTAGGTAGCGGCGCGCCGGCTGGTCCAAAATGACCTTGCCCTTTTCGGCCAGTTGCATGATGGCCAAGGCGGTGAAGGACTTGCTGACCGAGGCCACCGCCATGGGCGTCTCGGCAGTGATCGGATCGCCGACGGCGCTCCTACCCTGCCCGGTGGCGTGGACGACCTCGGCCCCCCTCGTGATCGCCACCGCGACCCCCGGTAGCCCCGTCGCCTCGCGGTACTGCTCGATATAGGCGTCGACAGACGTCGGGATCGACGGGGCAGTGGCGGGGGCCAAAGCCAGACAGATGGTGGCAAGCGTGGTTCTGAGCACCTGCCGAAGCTACTGACACCCTCCCAACCGGACCATTGCGGGAACCCCTCGCGTTCGTTACGGGCAACCGCTACAAGTCCAGATACAAGCCCAAGTTCGCAGCTTAGGTGTGCCGACAGCTTCGAAAGCCACCTTGTCCGCGACCAAGACCGAGCGGTCACCCGCTGCCGGGATATCGAGGTGGTCGTGTCGGCTAGGGCGTGTCCGTTAGATCTTGGCGTTCGGCTGAGGTCGATACCTGGTCGGGTTGTGATGGTGGCATGGTCCGTCGTCATGAACTGACCGATGCCGCGTGGGCTCGGATCGAGCCGCTGCTGCCTGTCCAGCCGGTCCAGGGCAGGCGGTGGCTGGATCACCGGACGGTCGTGAACGGGATCTTGTGGAAGCTCGCCACCGGAGCACCCTGGCGAGATCTGCCCGAGCGGTACGGCAACGGGAAGAGCGTCTACGAACGCTACCGGCGCTGGGCGGCCGACGGCACCTTCGACGCCCTGCTCCAGCAGGTGCAGGTCCATGACGACGCCGTCGGCCGGCTGGACTGGACGGTCAGCGTGGACTCCACCATCGTGCGTGACCACCAGCACGCGGCCGGCGCACGCAAAGAGGGGAAGCCTGCGGGACGAATCAGGCACTCGGCAGATCCCGCGGCGGACTGACCAGCAAGCTGCACCTTGCCGTCGACGGACGCAGGCTACCCCTGTCCGTCCTCCTCACTGCCGGGAACGTCAACGACTGCACCGTCTTCACCAACGTCCTGGAGCAGATCACCGTGGCCCGGCCGCACGGCGGGCGACCCCGCATCCGCCCCCATCGCGTCATCGCCGACAAGGCCTAGAGCTCCTGCGCCATCCGCAGCCACCTGCGATCCCGAAGCATCAAGGTCACCATTCCCGGACGCGCCGACCAGCAGGCCGCACGGCAACGACGGGGCTGACACAGCGAACGCCCTCCCGCGTTCAACCCGGCCGCCTACCGCCGCCGCAACGTCATCGAACGCTGCTTCAACAAGCTCAAGCAATGGCGCGGCATCGCCACCCGCTACGACAAACTCGCCCGCCGCTGATCTACCGGATACGACCCAGCGGCCCTGGCGGGAACCCACGGACAAGGCTGCGTCACCCGCGTCCGCGCCAAGATGCTCTCGCATCCAGCAGGGTGAGCTGATGACGAGACTGTCGATGACAGTGGTGTAGACGGCCTCCGCCCCGATTCCCCGACGAGCCGGCAGAAGGTGCGCTGCGCCGGGTCGGTGCAGCGTCGGCCGCCGCCGCGCTCGCCTAAGTTCCAACCTTGGTCCCGGTCACGAGCCGCACATCGGCGGGGTGGGACCAAGCTCATCCCCGCCGATTGGCTGAGCTGAGACTTGATCGCATGCGACGGTCAGCGTCGGGATAGAACGCCGGACACCCGACGTCCTCCAAGGCTGGACCTCGTGCTTGCAGCGGCTGACCAGGCGTCGCAGGCGCTGGTCATCACTCACCACGTTGGCGGCGAACTCGGGAATTCCGCCAGCCGTCACACGGGGGCGACGCTGAGCAGCGGCCCTCCCGTTGGTCGAAGGCTTGGACGATGCGCTCTGATTCTTCCGAATGTCGGATGCTTCGCAGGGCGGGTCACAGGGCCGTGCCTCGGCATGCCGGCCACGCTGGGTGGACCGGCGGCTTGCGGCGTGTGGTGTCCTGTGCCCTTACAAGCCGGTCATCATCTATCCGATGAGGACTCCTATCAGCAACAGCGCTGCGCTGCCCCCCAGAACGCCCAGCCACGCAAAGCGGGGGGACGCCGCGGATCGGCGCTGGTAGGACACTGCCGCAAGCCCGAACAAGACAGCCGGGATTCCGAAGACCACCCAGGCGGCCGCGAAGTTGAACCAGCCCGTCGCGGACATGTTGCTGATCCCTTTGTGGAGCGCGATCGGGACACCGGCCAGAATAAGCACTTTGACAATGAGTTCCAGCGCCGGATAGACGAACTGGGCTGCGGCCGAACCCCAGAGCCCGCCCAGAACGAGCCAGCCAGGCAGCCGCCTGCCCCAGGGGCGGACACTGGCCAATGCGAGCGCGATCGTGAGAATTCTGAGCCCCACCGACCCCAGAGCGATCCAGCCGTCTCCTTCGGGCCAGGCGCCTTCGGCGACTGTGTTGACAGCAGCGAGAACGAGTACAACGGCGCAGAAAAGGCCGACGAACCCTGCAGCGGCGTACGCAGGCCAAAGAGGAGCCCAAGACCGGTTCCTCTGATTCGTGGGGGGCAAGGTGAGATCCTTTCGGCAAGGCGGTCATGCCAAGATGGCGAGAAGTTCGTCTCCACGCTCAGTGATCTTGACGTGGACGTGGCGGCCGTGACGGTGACGGCTGAGCAGGTCGGCCGCCTGTAGTTGGTCACAGTGGTAGCTGGCAGTGGAAGGCGAGCAGTTCAGAAGTGCGGCGAGCCTTCCGATGGGAATGGGGGTCCCGGCCAGCCGCAAAATGGCGGCCCGGGTGTGACCGAGGGCAAGAGCGAGCTTGTCGGTATCGTCGCGGGCGGCCCGACCGGTGGGGCCGCCCCAAAGCAGGCCGACTGCGGGCAGGGGGTAGCCGATCCACGCGGGGCCAGGTTGGTCGAAGGAGAACAGGCACGCGCCTTGGCCTGAGATGACGGGCACGAAGGTGAGTCGTCGCCCGCTGAGATCGAAGGACCTGCCCTGCTGGTCCGGCAGCCGGATGGAGGCGCCGTCGCTGATCAGGCGCTCGCTCAGCCCCGGCAGAAGAGCCGGGAGGCTGCGTGTCACGGCGGCTAGACCGATGCGCTCCTGCTCCTTACGAAGGAGGGTGTCGGCGCTCTTCCAGACGGTGCGGAACTCCTCCCACAACCGGTTCATGACACCGGCGTAGGCGCGTATCCAGGTTCCCGGGCAGTCGGCTACCGGGTGCCAGTGCCGGGGGAGGACAGGGCCGAACTCGGCTTCCAGTTCTCGAAGGAGGATGAAGTCGTCGAGCTCCGCGAGAGCACTCAGATATGCGCGCATGTCAGCCTCCGCCATGGTGGAGGTAGCTGTCAGGCAGTCGGGGATGACCGAGTAGTGAGGGTCGAACAGCGGACGCAGGATGACGGCGTCGTCGCCGATGACCGCCGCAACAGCTCGCTGCCAGTGACGTGGCACACCATGTGGCCGGCCGCCAAGCGTGCCCGCGATCAGCGACAGTAGTGTCGCGCCGGCATGCAGGGAAACGGTGACGTTGACGTCGTCAAGCGCGCCGGTATGTAGCTGTGAGTAGCCATGCATTGGTCTGTCCTCTCATCGGCCACCTCTGTCTCGCCCGAGGGGTCACAAGCTGCTCCATCACGACAACGTGGCGTCATTCAGTGCGATGGTGCTGATCGCGGTGACAAGGCCACGCCACCCTGCCGCAGCGCCTCAGCCGGAGCGCCTCACCTGCGGTGGCCGGCACCTCGCGCGCCGTCTGCTCGCGAGCTGTCGCCCGAAAGCGATTGACGCGGGGATCGGGAGAACGCCTGGACGAGTGGCTGAGGGCCTGCGCAAGGGGTCTCGAACAGCGCGGACGTGGTGTCAGTACGGACATCTCGGCGAGAGCGGCTGCCCAGCGGGCTATGAACACCGAATCGTGCCTACGGAAGAACGTGCTGGACTCGACCCGGCCAAGCGCTCGTCGCGGCTCTTCTGCCTCCGGGGTCGATGTCGATGCAGGTAACGTTGGTGATCTTGACCATGTGTGTCTCGTCCGATGGCACCAGAGAATCCTGGATGGCGTTCCATGAGGTCATTGCGACGGATGGACCGCTCTGGACGTCTCCTGTGCGGCCTCTTGAGTGGTGAGAGTAGAACCTGACGCAACGTGAGGCTCAAGCGGCCATGGCGAGCAGGGACGTCAATGTTCTGAGTCCTGGGGATCCTCCAAGGCGTCTGAACCAGCTGAGCGGCGTCGGTGCACGGCGCGTCCGGCGGCTGGCGACGGTCACATGGCCGCCGCGCCCAGGTGCTCGGCGAGGCCGTAGAACGCCGCCAGCGGGGGGTGTCGCTGTCCCTCTGGTCAGCAGCCGGATACCGCCTTAGGGCAAGCGCTGGCGGGCAGGTCACCACGATTGCAAGGCGCCCTAAGCTGGGACCCGGTACTCGAGTGGTCGATGAGGACGGGTTGATATCGGCGACCCCGAGGCGAAATCCTCGCTCGCTGTCGCTAGGCGCCTGACCTGGCGTGGCTAAGAGCACCTGCCGAAGGTACTGACACCCCTCTCGACCGGGCCATTGTGGGAACCCCCCGCATTCGTTACGGGCAACCGCTATAAGAGCGCCTAACAGAGTGATCTCTGCCGTGCTTGGATCCATTGCGTTAGCAGCTCTAAGCCAGCGAGAGAGTCAGGACCCCGGCAAGAACTACGCCGATGCCGATCGCCTGCGAACGGGTAAGTCGCTCCTTCAGCACGATCCGGGCGAGCATGATGGTGACAACGGTGTGCAAGGAGCCAAGTACGGCCGCGACGCTCACCGGACCGAGCATTGAGGCCCACGCATACTGGGCATCGGCCGCGACGATGAGAACACCGATCACGGCAAGCACCGGCAAATCGTTCCTGCGCACGGCGACGCGGTGACGCGTGAGGACGATGACAGAGGTAATCACCAGCACGGTGGTGAGACGGGCGGTCAGGAGAGCCCAGCCTGTGTCGGCCAGACCGGCGCTGGCCATGGTGAGGAAGAAGGCTCCGAATCCGAGCGCTGCGAGCAGTCCGTACAGAATGCTCGCCCATGGTCGGTTCCCTGCCCCGATCGCTGGGCCGCGCGACGCGATGATCAGTCCGAGGGTGGCGAGCATCAGCCCGGCGCCCTGACGTGCGCCCGGGGCCTGCCCAGCCGCGAGCCCGGCAATGAGGGGGATGACGGGAGCCAGCGCTGCTACGGGGGCGACGATGCTCATGGTGCCCACAGCGAGGCCGCGGTAGAGAGCGGCGATGCCCACCGTCTCACCCAGCCCCGCGATGACTGCCTGGGCGAGAAATGCAACATCGGGTGGGCCGACGCCGCGTACGACGGTGACGATGGCGAGCAGGACGAGAGCGGTGGCCTGGGAGATGAGAAGAACCGATGGCAGGGGGCGGGAGCGGCTCTTCAGCCCTCCCAGGAAGTCAGAGGCCCCCCAGCCAAGTCCGGCGCCCAGCGCAAGAGCCATGGCGAGCACGAGTGGGGTCCCATCAACGTTCGGCGGTGTGATCGAGAATCGCGGCAACGATCGTGTCCCAGTGCTGCCGCGGGAAGGTTTCGTGACCGGTCGAGGCCATGGCGAGGAAGCGAGCGCCGGGGATCGCCGCTGCCAGGGCACGCCCATGCTCCAGAGGCAGGAAGGGGTCGTCGGTGCCGTGCAGGACCAGTGTCGGGACCTTGATCTGGCTGAGCCGGTGCCGCCAGGGCTCGCCTGCATCCAGGAGGAACGGGTTAGTCAGCTGTGCGGCAATATCGATCGTGCGATCAACGACGCGACTGGCGAGGTTTCGTACGGCTGGTTCATCGAAGTGGCCGGCTGCGGCGAATGGCCGCTCAGCCTCGACCAGGTAGGTGATGACGGCCTCTCGGTCCTGCCAGTCCGGCTCGGGCGGTTCGGCCGCGTAGAGGGCCTGCAGTTCCTCCGTCATGCCCGGCAGGTCGTCGTGGCGGTGGCCGGGACCGCCGGGTGTCGAGGAGGCGAGCGTGAGTGTGGCTACGCGATCGGCGTAGTCGAGCGCCACGAGCTGGGCGATGGCGGCACCCTGGGACATGCCGACGAGGTGGGCACGATCTAGTCCAAGGGCTCCGATCAGTTCGGCGGTATCGGCGACCAGGTCGCGCAGCGCGTGTGGCGGGGCCCCGGCGGGGGAGCCGGTCGAGCGGCCGGCGTCGCGGCTGTCGAAGCGGATGACATGGCGATTGCCGGCAGCCAGGCGCCGAACGAGCTCCTCATCCCAGTTCAGCAGGCTGTGACCGCCACCGTGGATCAGAAGGATCGCCGGATCGGCAGGATCGCCGAAGGACTCGGTGGCCAGCTCGATCCCGTTGATGTTGAACATCCGCTCCATCGCGTCGTCCTCTCCATCGTTCTTCGTTACGTGTAACGAAGAACCTAGCACCCAATCCCGTTACATGTAACTAAATTCCGGTAAAGTGGACCCATGACGCGACCCAGCCCTTCCACCCAGGCCGTGCACGAGGCCTGGGCCGCCTATCGCAGGCTCCAGCTCCTGGTGGACCCGGCGATCGCGCGCGACCTGGAGAAGAACTCGAACCTGTCGATGCCTGACTACGAGGTGCTGTCCGCGGTGACGGACTTGGCGCACACGCAGATGTGCGTGCGGGTGGGCCCCCTCGCTGGCCACTTGCGATGGGCCCACAGCCGGTTGTCTCGCCAACTGGGTCGCATGGAACAGCGCGGTCTGATCGCGCGAGAGGCCTGCGAACTGGACGGTCGCGGCGATGACGTCCTAGTCACCGAAGCCGGACGCCGAGCCTACGAGGAGGCAGCCCCGGCGCATCTCGCATCAATCGACCGGCACTTCGGCCGAGCCCTGACCGCGGAGCACCTGACGGCCCTGATCAACATCGAACGGGCACTCTCCGCCGACCGCTGATCACCTCCAGGACCAGGCTGCCGACCGATTGGCCGACTCTCGCCATCGGGGGAGTCGCCTCCCTCATGACCATCGAATGCCTCCTCTTGCCAGACCGCCGGGCGGGTTGAATCCGGACGGGGCCAAGATCACTTGTGCTGGCCCACGTGAGGGCGCATGACCTCGCCGCGCACGTCCCCACTGTCGGGCGCGGGTCGGTGGCGATCATGGGGCTGAACCGGGAGAAGGCGGCATGTAGAGGCATCCAAGGAGACCAGTGGGCTTCACCAGCGCTGCCATCTGCAACTCGCACTCGTCCTCGCCCGGAGGCTGGCCACGAGATCTCCGGGAGGCGACGCCGGTGAACTGCGTGCTGAAGCTGCGTGAGCGGCGCTTAGACGTTTTGAGAGTCTTCGAAAGGGTTGCTGCTGGACTCGGCGCGGTCCAAGGCTGGTACCGGCGAGAGGGGCATGCGACTTCGGAGGTGAGTGAATCATGGTGGTTGGCGAGGTCGTCGACGAGACCTGTGGCCCGATGCGCAAGCACAGGCTGTCGCCGCGCTTCTCCGTCTTGGGACCACTCACAGTCAGCCTCGGCGACGGTATCTGGCGCCCCGTACCAGGAACCAAGAACCGCACCCTACTGGCCAGTCTTCTCCTGCACCCCAACCAGGTCGTCTCCATCGAGAGCCTGTCGCGGCGGCTGTGGGGAGATCAGTCGCCACTAGACGAGCGGCGTGTTGTGCAGACGTATGTCGCACGGCTGAGGCAGTGGATCGAGGACGACACGATCATCCGGACGTGGCCGGGGGGCTATGAGATCCGGCTCGACCCTGACCAGCTGGATCTGTTGGAGTTCCGTCATCTGCTGACGCAGGCCGGCCGGGCCGATACACCCGCGCAGGAGGTGGCGCTGCTGCGCAGGGCAGTTGCCCTATGGCGCGGCGCCGCCTGCTCAGACGTCGCTTCCGCCACCCTGCGTCAGGACATCGCCGTACTGGAAGAGGAGCGCAGGCGTGCCGTCGAACGACGCATCGACCTGGAACTTTCTTCGAACGATACGGCAGTTGACCTCATTCCCGAACTGCGCAGGCTGACGCTGGAGCACCCGTTGCGCGAGCGGCACTGGGCCCAACTAATGCGCGCCCTGCACCAAGCCGGCCGCAGGGCCGAGTCGCTGGAGGCCTACCGTGAGGCATTCGGCCACCTTCGTGAGGAGTTGGGCGTCGACCCCGGTGCCGAACTTCGTGACCTCCACCAGGAGGTCCTGGCCGGAACGCCGATGCCTACGGTGAACGGCCCGTCCCCTGTTATGACAGCGAATGCTGTCGACCAGTTTCCGCCGCGGGAGGTGCCCGCCGACATCAGTGGCTTCGTGGGACGTACCGGTGAGCTCGAAACCCTGGACCGGGCCATAAGAAGTTCGGCCACGACCGTGATTGTGGGCCGAGCGGGCGTTGGAAAATCCGCGCTGGCCATTCACCGGGCTGCTGCCACTGCCGGTGACTTCCCTGATGGCCAGCTCTTCCTCAACCTTCGGGGCTTCGACGCATTGCCCCCGCTATCTCCCGAGCAGGCCTTGCGAGTTTTGCTGCGTGCTCTGGGGGTGCCCTCCGCCGACATCCCCACCGAGGGGGACGAGGCCAGCGCGATGTTCCGCTCCCGGACCGCAGGCCGCCGGATGCTGATCATTCTGGACAACGCCCGCAACGCCTGCCAGGTCCGATCTTTGCTTCCCGGCAACGGCCCAGCGGTCGTTATCACCAGCCGCAACCAGCTACGTGGCCTGGTCACGAGCGGCTCTGCGGCACGGATCACCCTTGGCCCCCTGGCACCGGAGGAGTCCCTGGAATTGCTGGCCAAGCAGACGAACTTCGACCGCCTGCGCCGCGAACCCGCGCAGGCGAAAGCCCTGGCCAACCTGTGCGAGCACCTGCCCTTGGCCCTGCGCATCATCGGGGAAAAGCTCGCGCGCGTACCGGGACTGTCCGCCGAGACGATAGCGCACGAGCTTGAGCGGGACCCTATGGCCGCTCTCCAGGCGGGCGACGGTGACCAGGATGTCCGCCGCGCGCTGTCTTGGTCCTATGAGCGACTTGACCCTGCTGCCAGGCGCACCCTTCGCATAGCGGCCGTCCTTCATCCGGGGCATGTGTTGCAGCCGGAGCCGCTTGCTGCGCTCGTCGAGGTGCCGCTCGAACGAGTCCGGCGGCACCTCGACCGGCTGGATGCCGA
The DNA here is from genome assembly GCF_040655795.1 of Nonomuraea sp. NPDC050310. NCBI lineage: Bacteria > Bacillati > Actinomycetota > Actinomycetes > Streptosporangiales > Streptosporangiaceae > Nonomuraea > Nonomuraea sp. NPDC050310. The sequence goes on from NZ_JBFAKP010000038.1 coordinate 30,928, forward strand.
TCATCTCGTCGAGCAGACCGCTCCAGAGCATTACCTATTGCCGCCGCTCGTCCGCGCTCATGCGATCTCTGAAGCAATCGCGAACGGAGAGGCAGAAAGCTCATGCTGAGGCACATCACGGAGGGCGTGCTGGCCACGAGAGCGAGTTCGTGCAGAGCAACGCCGTTGTCGTGCAGGGCCGGGCCGGCGTGTTGCTCATCGACCCCGGGGGACCGGCGCCGAGATCGACTGCCTCGCCAGTCGTCGTCGACCATAGTGACGGGATCGTCCACTCGTGCGTCCTGCCCAGGTCCAGGACCGGCCGACCGTCTCCCCGCGAGTCCCGGCCGGGTGAGAATGTGAGCGTGCCTGCGGGGATCTCGCCGATCTCGGTGAACACGTCGAGGCCGCGCGGATCGGCACTGACAGGGCCGAGGTAGAGACGGCCGGGGCCGTGGGGCAGGGACACGTTCGTTTTCCCATGGGGCAGGGGAGGGGCACCTAGGCCATTCCGTCGTTAACGTCTCAGAGCTGGTTTGGTGCCAGACTGGCGCGATGGATCTATTCGCCGGCGGGAGCCTGAACACCTATTTATAGGAGCGGCTTTCTGCCGCCTGGGAAGCCGCGAACCGGGCACCGGCCAACCTGATCCGGTTCTCCGGCGAAGCGGTGCTGAACCAGCTGCTCGCCGAATACGACATTGAACCCACCAAGGTCGACTTCTCCGGCATCCAACGCACCAACGTGCGTGAGACGGTCATCGGCTCCAGGAACGGCGACCACTTCGGCGGTGTCCCCGGCCAGAGCATCACGATCATGATCCCCTACACGGGGAGCGACGTACCCTTCCACCTGACAGCCACGACCAGGCGCCATGCGCTCGTCTACGGAATCGTCACGAACACCCACGTCGAGTTCAACGTCTCCGCCTCTCCGCGTCTCACGGTCCAGGAGATCGACCAGGCGGTCACAAGGATGCAGCGCGAGCTGGCAGATCGGCTCCAGCGGGCCGAACAGGACATCCTGAACTGGCGATACCGGCTGCGCGACGCAGTGAGCCGAGCGATCACTGAACACAAGCGCCTGCTCGACCACGCCGAGGAACTCTCCGCGTCGCTCTTCATCCCGCTGGCTCCGGCGCCGTTCGAGCGGCAGATCCCGATCCCCGTGCAGCGGAAGTCCCTGCGCTTCCAGCCAGCAGAGCCCGCCCCCGGCCAGGACGAGCCGCACCTGACCGACGCGGTCTACCAGGACATCGTGCGCACCATCAGCGGCATGGGCCGCGCCCTGGAATGCACCCCAGCCAGGGCCAAGGACCTCGGCGAAGAAGGATTCCGCGACCTGCTCCTCGTCGTGCTGAACGCCAACTACGAGGGCGCCGTCAAGGGCGAGGTGTTCAACAACAAGGGAAAGACCGACCTCCACCTCACCTGGCAAGGCCGCAACGCCTTCATCGGCGAGTGCAAGATGTGGCGTGGGCCGAAGAAGTTCAGCGAAGCGATCGGCCAGCTCCTCGGCTACGGAGGCTGGCGCGACACTAAGGCCGCGCTCATCCTCTTCATCGGCCAGGGGGCGCCTACCGACATCATCGAGAAGGCCGACGCAGCCATCCGCGAGCACGAAGCGTTCGTCCTGGCCAAGCCGAGCACGGAGCCGGACATCCGGCAGGACTACCTGCTCCGCTCCCCGAGCGACCCAGAGCGCACGGTCACTATGGCGTTCCTGCCTCTCGTCGTGATCCCGCCAGCGAAGTCGGAAGCAAGCTAGTCGCCTCGACCAGGTCCGCCAGGTCAATCCCCAGCCCGGCGAGCTCCTCCGGCGACCGGGCAATATCTCAGCACCACCCGCCGCTCACCCGCCGGCGTCAAAATCCACCGAACCGCCCGTGGTGCCGTCGTAGAGCTGGGCACCTCATCGCGATCCCCGCGGGCGCCTTGGTATCAGCGGTGTCCCCGCCAGGTACACCTGACGTGGGACGGGCCCCATCTACTTCGCCAACGGTGCCCTTTCGGGACGGGCGGGGCCGTGGGCTAGGCCCGGCGCGAACGTCTGGAACTCAGGCTGATCACGTTGGTGACGCGGCGGCTGGGCAGTTCGGCACCGGTGGCATGGCGGTTGAGTACCTCCTCGGCCAGGGCGGGCGTCCAGTTGGCCAGCTTCGCCAGACCTGGGGCAGGGTGCAGGCCGAACAAGGTCTCTGCCATGGCGCGGAAGCCTCGTGGCTTAACGGGGCTGATGGAGGCTCGCTCTCGCAGTCGCTCGCCGCGGGCGGCCATCTGCTTGAAGAGGCTTGTGTAGCGGTGATCGTCGATGATGGTGAGACGGTGCGCGACTCGGACCAGTGCGGCGATCGAGACGCCCCAGCGACGCTTCAGCAGGGCGAAGTCCTGGATGGTGGGATGGGCGGGAATCTCCTTCCGCATCGCGTGGAGCGGAGTCAGGAAGTGCATCGCGAACTCGTCGGCCTCGCTCTCCAGGATCTTGCTCGCCCCAGCCTGATGGTGAAGAACGATGTGCCCGAGCTCGTGGGCGGCTGACCAGAGCTGCCTGTCCCCAGCGTCGGTGTCCAGCAGGGCCAGGAAGGGCTTGCCCTGGAACCACAGAGAGAAGGCGTCTCGGCGTCCGCTGGGAAGTGGAAGAGCCACCACAAGGAATCCTGCGTGCTCGAGCAGGACGGGAAGGCCGAGAGCGGGTTCTGAGGGGCTGAGCCCCAGCGCGTCACGCAAGGCGTGCGCGGCTTGCTCGGGTGCGGTCTTGTCTGACGGAATGGAGATCGTCAGCGAGGGACCTTCGAGCTGGTCCAGCATGGCGAGCGCGGCTTCGGCCACAACTTCGCCACCGCGGGTGGCTTGGCTGGATTCTTTGGCGCTCATGCTGGCCCGGGCGCGAAAGTGCGTGGGAAGTCCGTCGAATCTCACGCGCGGGGCCTGCTGGAAGAACTCGACAGGGAAGCCCGTCGCGGTGGCGATCTGCGTCAGCACGTGGCTGGGCAGTTCGGCCTTGTCTCGTTCAGCGTTGGAGAGGGTGCCCTGGCTGATGCCGACTTCGGCAGCGAGGGCTCTCTGAGTGAGCAGGCAGAACTCGCGCGCTTGCGTAAGCCGAGTTCCGTAGATCACTGTGCCGCTTCCTCCCCGGATCCGCTCTTGCTGTCCCGGCGACGGTACTGCAGGTCCTGGACTTGCGTGTAGCGGACCAGGAGTGGCTGGCGCCAGTCGACGGCGACGTGAGCGCCGGCGACTCCCGCCGGGCGCACGAGATCGAAGCGGGCGATCTCTGATCCTTCGCAGGTCCATTGGATGATCATGTGGTTTTTCGCGGGTTCAGCCTCGGCGGCGGGACCGTGACCTGGAATCGAGTCGAACAGCCCCTCGAGCGGGAGGGCGCGCTCGGGTTTCTGGCTGACGAACTTGCGCTTGGCCTCGGTGGGAGGCCGGGGGATGTTGATGTCCTGGGTGTGCCAGACCCGGATGATGTCCTGCGAGAGATGGAAGATGAGGCCGCTCATGGGCAGGCCGAGGTCGTCTTCGTCCTCGAGCTCTGGGTTGAGCTGCTTGAGCTCCTCCATGGCTTCGCGGCGGGTCATCTGGCGATGGAGGTGTGGATCGGCCTTCTTGTTCCACTCAGCGAGTTCGTGCAGGGCGTCGGCGGTCTTGATGCCCTTGTCGAGGGCGCGGTAGATCTCCAGGCACGCAGTCTCTAACCGAGCCAGCACTGCTTCGGGGGAGTCATCCCTGATCATGAAATTAATCATATTCCTAGAAAATACACACCTTCAAGTAGAACAGTCGGCGTTCCGTGGAGGCTTTCGGGCAAGCCGCATCGAGGAGGGCCGCGGATTCACTCCTACGGATGGGCCTGGTCGCGTTGCTCGCCGGCCTGCTCACCCCCGGCGGCGGGCCCTCCTCAGCTCCTCGTCGGTGTCGTCGTCCACGTCTCCACCATGCCCCGGCCATGGAAGGGTCCGCGGGCATGTCGCAGACGTCTGACCTGCACCGTTCTGGCTAGCCTCGCCCGCATCGGTACCGATCCGGGGGGAGACGAGATGGCGTACGAGCTGCCGAAAGACCTGATCGACCTGAAGCGTAATTTCCTTCGCGTGGACGCCGACTGCCAAAAGCTGTCGGCGGCGCTGCCCTTCAGAGTGGACGTCGTTGCACTGGAAGCGGAGACGGACGAGGACGGGATGCAGCACCTCGCCGAACGGCGGTCCGAGCGGCTGGAACTGGCGGAGCAGATCAACCGACACCCGTGGTGGGGGAGTCTCCCGGCGGATGAGCGGTGCAAGGCCTCACTAGAGCTGCTGGCCGCTGCAAGAGGCTGACCTGGACAGGGGAGAGTGCCTTTGTCCTGGGCGAATTCCAGGGGTCGTCGCAACACAGTGATCAATTGTTACCGTCGACAAGCCTAGCGAGACGCTCGGTGGGACTGCGCTGGCCGAGCATCTTTCGCTGGTGGTGTGGGCGGTCCTCACCTTTGGGCCTAGATGCCGTGATCGAACGTGTGACCAGCCCAAGAGAGTGCGTCTGCCCAGGGCATGGCTATTCGAACGGTTGAGAAGCGCGGATGGGCAATCAGCCTTCGGCGATCATGGTCTTGATCTGGGCACGTAGCGCCGGCCACATGTCGCCGGGGATCGTGGGCGCGTTGACGATCGCATCCAGGCGATCAGGCCAAGTGCGTCCCGGTATGGCCTCGTCCAGAGCCCGGGCCGCCCAGAAGCGGCGCGAAACAGGATGGTCCTCCGCAAGAACCGCTCCTTGCTCATCACGCCTGTCGTCCATGAGTCGGGCCAGGAGCGGCGTCAGGTCGGCCCCTGCTCGTCTTGCATGACCGCCGCCGGTGGCGAGGTGGTCGAGCGCCTCCCGAACCATCGCTTCGTCCGTCAGGCCGGTGGCCGTGACGTAGGCGTTGACGACGCGATGGATCACCGCCGTCTGTACGGGCTCGGGTGCCAGACGCAGCCGAACGTCCAGATCGGGATCGACACCACCCAATGCGCTGGGAGCACGCGGGTCATCCGGGATGGTTTCCTCCAGCAGTCGTGGCGCGCTGGGGTCAGGCAGATCGAGTCTCACTCCGGTGACGGCTTCGACGACAGCCATTGCGGCCGCCTGCCACTCCCCAGGTTCGGCCGCCGCCTCCAGAACCGTGAGCTCGGTATCCAGTACGTGCGGAGTCTTGCCCCGTCGCTCACCGGGATACTTCGGGTCCAACGCGGTGACAATCGTGCCGTAAGCGGCGTATGTCAGCCCGGCCGTTTAGTTGACATTCCAGAAAAGGCTCAGCACGCGGGCTCCGTCGCTCAGCCGCCGCAACAGCTCCGGACGGTTGCCCTGGTAGCCGTTGTCCTCGTAGATGAACGACGCGTCGTCGTGGCTGATATAGAGAGCACCTTCGTAGTCGGCTTCGTCCACATTGTCGTCAGGCTCTGGTTCCAGGTCCTCGGCCCGTCCGCCGAGTCGCTCGGCGATGGCCTCGACGGTTAAGGGGGAGGTGATCGGCTGCACGACAGTCCAGCAGGTGGCCTGTGCGAGGTAGGGGTTGCGCTGCAGGAAATCGGCATACCGGTGCTGCGTCTCGTCAATCGCTGGGACGGTATGTCCACCCTCACCGACAGTTGGGCAGACAGCACAACTGTGTTGCCGATGTTCGGGCCGGGGCGAGATCGAGCGGCTCCCCGGAGGCGGTGCACACTGCCAAACATGGGTGGCGTTGCTGGATCGGCGGCAGGTGCCGGTGCTGGGTGAGGCCAGCGCTGGCCGGGGTGCCGGTAAGAGGCGTGCACCCACGGACAGCCGATTGAGTCCGCCAAGGTCAGTCCTGGTATCCACGGACTGTTAAGGGATCTTCTCTGATCGTCGGACTTACGTGATCGTGCACGGCCAGTATTGATTCGGATTCGCGGCTAGCCGCCTGCGGTCGGCCTGGTGACGATCCGGCCGGGCTTTTCAGCCCGCAGGCCTACTGCGGGCCTGTTTCGAGGGGGTGCATGGGGTGGCATAAAGGCCACAGCGCACATGTGCGGCTGTCACGAGTGCGGCTGTTTCGTGGCGCTTCTGGCATGGGCGGCGCGTGGCACTGACGCCGGTGCCCGAGCCATCCGGAGGGAGAACACGGTGACGAAGGTGTTGTTCGTGGTTACGGCAGCTGATCGCTGGACGCTGAACGATGGCACGAAACACCCCTCGGGCTTTTGGGGTGAGGAACTGGCGATGCCGCACAAGGTCTTCACCGAGGCGGGGTGGGAGATCGTGATCGCCACACCCGGCGGCCGGCGGCCCACGCTGGACCGGCTCAGCATGGGCCGCCTGGCGGGCCTGCCGGGCACGATCCGTGAGGTCGCCCGCTACCTCGAGGTGATCCAGGGCGAGTTGGACGCTCCCCGGTCCCTGGATGAGGTCGAGCAGGCTGACTTCGATCTGGTCTTCTACCCCGGAGGGCACGGGCCGATGGAGGACCTGGCCTACGACGAGGTTTCCGGCGCGCTGCTCACCGACCGACTCGCCTCCGGCCGGCCGCTCGCGCTGCTGTGTCACGGACCGGCCGCGTTGCTGGCCGCCAGACAAGCCGACGGGTCGTGGCCGTTCGCCGGATACCGGGTGACGGCGTTGTCGAACTTCGAGGAGCGGCTCAACAGCTTCGCCCGTAAGGCGCCGTGGTTGCTGGAGGATCGGCTGCGGGAGTACGGCGCCGACTACGCCAAGGGCGCCATTCCGCTGGTTCCGCATATCGAGGTCGACCGCAGTCTCTACACCGGCCAGAACCCGGCCTCCGCCGAACGGCTCGCCCGCCGCCTGGTGACCGACGTGAGCTGACCTATGCGGGCGCGATGACCCGGGCATGGGTGACACGCGGACACTCGAATGTTGACGCCGCACACATTCCGGCTAATATAAGCGGTGTAAACATCGATCGAGGGGAAGTCACATGAAGGCGATCACGATTAAGGAGCCGGGCGGCCCGGAGGTGCTGGAGTGGACCGAGGTCGACGACCCGGCGCCCGCACCCGGCGAGGTGATCGTCGACGTGGCCGCCACCGC
>NZ_JBFAKP010000039.1:0-35218 GCF_040655795.1 Nonomuraea sp. NPDC050310
TGGGCTTCTCCCCGCCCGGCCGCGTCTCCCCCGAGGCCTGGGCCGGCCTGCTGACCGGCGCGCTGCGGATCTTGAAGGCGGTCGGCAGCCGCTGACAGAACGGGGCAGCTCACGTCTAGTCTGTCGGAGGTGAACCAACCCCCGCTCCCCCACCATCCGCCGCCCAAGCGGAAGCCGGGCCTGTTCGCCCTCGTCATCGCCGCGACCTGCCTCGCCCTGGTCGTCGCGGGCGTCGGGGGATACCTGGTCCTCCGGGCCGTGACCCAGCCAGGTCCCGACCGTCTGATCGCGGTGGTGCAGGATCCGGCCATCCCGACGTCGGTGTCGGAGGAGATCGTGCGGACCGTGGTGGCGATGCCGCAGGTCGACGTGGTCTACGAGGCTTCCCCGGAGGAACTGCCCCGATGGTTCCCCGATCACCCCCCGTGGGGCGACCTCAACCCCGGGGCGTTCCTGGTGAAGCTGAAGCCGGACGCCGACCGCTCCGCCGTACAGGCGAAGCTTCGCGCCATGCCGGGCGTGCACATGGTCGTCGACGTGCCCGACACCGGTAAGACCATCGGCGCGAGCGGGCCCGGCTGAACCGCCGTCAGTTCGGGTGCCGGGCCAGGCGGGCCGTGTCGAGCAAGAGCCTGAGCCCGTGCGGCAGCTTGTCCCCGATCCTCGCGGCATGACCCTCGGCGGCGGTGATCAGCAGTTCCCGTGCGCTCCGCCCGGCCCAGTCGGCGTCGGGAAGCAGCTCCGCGGGCAGGAGCAGGTCCGCGCCCGACACCTGCGCGAACTCGACGACGGTGATCAGGGCGTCACGCAGCAAGGCCGCCGGCTCGACGTGACCCCCTCGGTCGAGGTCCCGCACCCGCCGGCGCAGCCCCGCCTCGAACCCCGCCCCTCGCCATCATCGGCGCCGGATTGCTCCTCGGCCCCAACACCGGACTGGGCCACAACTCCGTCATCTTCGTGATCGAAGTACAGATCCAGCACATCCTGAGCTGCCTGCGCCTGCTCCGGGACGCGGACGCCGCCACCGTCGAGGTCACCCCGTCCGCCATGCGCCGCTACACCGCCCGCATCCACCCGCGGCTCCGAAAGGCGGTCTGGAGCCAGGGCGACTGCCAGAGCTGGTACCTGGACGGGCGCGGGGTCAACACCACCCTGTGGCCGGGCTTCACCTTCGAATACTCGACCGGCGCCCGCACCGCCGACCCCGCCCACTACAACCGTCTCACCCCGAATCGAGCACCGATCAGGGCCTGCCTAGACTGGCCTGGTGTTGCCTGCCGGGATGCCCTCTGACCAGGTGTGGGTGGACATCGCCGTCCCACGCTCGCCGGTTCGGCTGCCGGGGGTCAGCATGGCCGGGTTCAGCCATCGTGCCCCGGCCCCGGTGGACATCTCCATGATCGTCCACCCGTCCGTCACCCTGCTCGTCGATCTGGGCGAGGGAGAGGGCGTCGCCTACGAGACCTCCGGCCGGCACAAGCGCGGCAGCGTCGTCGTCGGGCTGCTCCCCGGCGATCTCCAGGCCACCGGCCGGGGAACCGGGCAGTTGCTCCAGATCCGGCTGGATCCGGTCGCGGCGGCCGCGTTGCTGGGCGGCGCATCGGCCGAGCTCAGCGGGACGGTGGCAACCCTTGAGGACATCTGGGGCCGCGACGCCGGCGAGGCCGAGGACAGGCTGCGCTCCGCCACGTCGTGGGACGAACGCTTCGCGGAAGCGGTGGACCTCCTGGGGCGGCGGCTGAGCGACCACCCGCCCGTCGACCCCCAGGTCGCCCACGCCTGGCGGCGCACGCTGTCCAGCCGGGGCCAGGTCCGGGTCGACGGCCTGGCGGACGAGGTCGGCTGGAGCCGCAAGCGCCTGTGGTCCCGCTTCCGGTCCCAGCTCGGGATCACCCCCAAGTGCGCCGTCCGGCTGGTGCGCTTCGACCACGCCGCCCACCTTCTCGCGGCCGGCCACGCCGCCGCCCGAGTAGCCGCCGAGAACGGCTACGCCGACCAGTCCCACCTGCACCGCGAGGTCGCGTCGTTCGCCGGGCTCACCCCCACGGCCCTGGCGGTCGCACCATGGCTCGCCGTCGACGAGGTCGCCTGGCCGGCCCTCGGATCCATCGCAGAGCCATCCTCGGCAGCCCAGCGGGTCAGACGCCGAACCCCATGATCGAGCCCCCACTGCCCATGGTGTTGGCCTCTTCGGACCATCTCGGTCGGGGGTTGTTTCGGACAAGCGGGCGTCGAGCCGGAGACGGCTCGACGCCCGGTCCGGGTCAGCCGCAGTTGCCCCACGTGGAGCGCCCGCCGATGGCGCGGGCACCGCTGGGGGCCTCGATGACGGCCGAGTACTTCACACACGCGCCCCGGGCGCTGGCGTAGACCGGGCCACCGTAGTACTTCACGGTCTCACTGAGGCCGTAGCTGCTGCCGCCCTGGACCGTGAGGGTGACGTTGGTCCAGGTGTCGACGCCGACGTAGTTGCTCTTGACGACGGTGGCGCAGTTCTTGCCGGTGCTGCTGTTGTAGGTCAGGTACACCGTGCCCCAGACCTTGGTGTAGTTGTACACCTCGCTCTTGTGCACGACGTTGTATCCGGCACCGCAGTAGACGTCCGCGTTCGCGGCCGTCGGGCTCGCCACCAGCGGGGTGGCGGCAAGGAGGGTGAACGCGGCGGTCGTCAGGGTCTTCCTGAGCACGTGGATCCTTCAATCTATTGCATATTTCGGTCAGCTCTTAACCCCTTTTATTTACCATATGTTCGAAATCTTCAAGATCGCCGGGTCACGCGGCGGCGGTAAGAGCGCGCTCGAGGTTCATGGAAGCCGCGGGTGCGGGGTCATCAGCCGCTGGAATCGGGCCGGTCTCACCTCGCTGGACGTAGCGAATGGGGTCGGCCCGCCCGATGTGTTCCATGTGCCGATGGAAGTGGCCCCGACCGGCCGCAACCCTCACCTACTCACGCCGCAGGCTCAAGCGTGTCGACCAGAATTCAACCGGCCGACCAGACAGTCAAGGATTGAGGCTGGTCCGGCGCCCACACTCGGGCCCAGGCGTGACGTCACAGCTTTGTGGCTGGCGAAGCATGTCTCAGGAAAGCCGGCACTCCTGCCCTTCCTCGAGTAGGGACGGCCCCGGGGTCTGGCCGCGACCGTCGTCGTCGGGAGCAACGGTCTACTCGAAGACGTCAGGCATCGGGCCGAGTCATGGAGAAGAGCGGATTCAACCCGGTGCTCGCGTTCCCACTCCGGGCGACCCCCGGCGCGACGCTGACAGCGAGAACCTTGCCGGACACCCGACCTGATCAGAGGCGGCCGCCCGGCGGGGAACCCCTCCCGCCGGGCGGCTCGCTACTACAGGGACCTGGTCTCGACCCGGTAGCTGCCGCGATTCCCGCCCCATCGCTGCCAACGGCCCAGGCGGTGCAGCCGCCGGGCGGTGCCGGGTCGGCGTTCGCAGTTCCGGGCAGGGTCAGCGCCCCGAACGCGGCCAGCCCTGCGATCGTCACTGCCAGCTTGCGTGTCGTGCGTCTCTCCTTGCCGTCTGGCCAGTCAGCCAAGACGTTAGGAGCGGCCGCTTTGGCGACGCTGTGCATCCGCTGTACGGCCGGGCTCACCGAGGCGGGCTGTCGCGAACCACGGAGTAGGACGCAGCTTCAAGCACCGCCGACGCGCACCCAAGCCACCTGGCCAGGGATCTGACCGCCCCACCTCCCTCCGCTGATGCTCGCCGGCGCATCACGCGCCGCGACGCCGCCAACAGGTTCTCCGCACGGGCCAACCTGTTCAGCAACCGCGGCGGGCGCAGTCGGCGGCGGCGGTCCGAGCCCAGGAGCTATCGAGCTATATCGCGTTAAGGTGGAATCCTGAGGCCGGTCGAGGCACGTCAGAAAGGACGACCACGATGGATGCACCTGCGGCACGCGTCTCGAACTCCGTGACCTCCTCGGACGGAACCACCATCGGCTACCAGCAACAAGGCAACCGCGGTCCGGCCGTCATCCTCGTTCACGGCGGCATGGAGACGGCGGAAAGCCACGTGCAACTGGCCGAGGAACTGTCCGGCGAGTTCACCGTCTACCTTCCCGACCGGCGCGGCCGCGGGGCGAGCGGCCCTCACGGAGCCGGCTACCGCCTACGCAAGGAGGTCGAGGACCTCGAAGCGCTGATCACCGCAACCGACGCCCACGCCCTGTTCGGGCTCAGCTCAGGCGCCATCATCTGCCTGCAGGCGGCCCTCGAACTGCCGACGGTACGCAAGGTCGCCATCTACGAGCCCCCTCTGTCGATCAACGGCTCGCTGGCCACTGATTGGCTGTCCCGCTTCGACCGGGAGATCGAGGCGGGCAACCTCGCCGAAGCACTGGTCATCGCGACAAAGGCGACTCAGATGTTCGGGCACGCCCTGCCCGGGTGGCTGCTCAAACCCCTCGTCCGGCTCATGCTCGGCGACATGCTGCGACTCGTCCCCACCTTCCACTACGACGTCGAACTCCTCATCGAGACGACAGACCAGGCGCAGCGCTTCGCCGGCATCGAGGCCGATGTCCTCCTCATGGGCGGCGGCAGGAGCCCGGCCTACCTGAAGACCGCGCTCGACGAGCTGGAGCGCCTGCTGCCCGACGCGCAGCGCGTCGAGTTCGCCACGCTCAACCATGGCGGCTCAGGCAACAGGAACAGAGGTGGGAACCCACCCCTGGTGGCCAGGGAGCTGCGCCGCTTCTTCGCGAGCACACAGTGACCGCACAGCGGCGGACGCTGATCACGATCAATCCGGTACGGCAGGCGTCATCACTACCTGGGCGATGGTCCGCGGATGTGCGGTTGCGGCCCGCCGACATCCGCCCAGGCGGCCGTCCCCAAACGAACAACACCTCCGTCACCGCGGCTCCCTCCCGATGGCTCGGGCATCGGCACCCCTTGCACCCCCTCGAAAACAGGGCCGCAGATCTTCTCTCGACTGCCGGCGGACCCGGGAACTGCACCCACACCCGCTCCCAGGGCTGCCGGCAAGAAACCTGCCATGAGCCGGCACCCCTCGGATTCAGGCGGAGCCGCTGTTCCCCAGAGTCGGGCGTCAGAGTGTGGCTGTACGGAAAACGTGCCTCCTACGTCATCGGGTGAGCTCGTCCGCGCCTGCGGGAGTCGGCCGGTTCTTCATGGTCAGGGCCAGGAGGATTGCGCCGGCGGTGAAGACGGCTGCGACGGTGAAGGCCGCGGTGACTCCCTCGGTGAGGACCTGATGGGCCGGTCCGTCTGAAGCGCGCGTGGCTGCGCCGTACACCGTGACGAGGATGGCCAGCCCCAGCGCACCGCCGATCTGCTGCATGACGTTGAGCAGGCCGGAGGCGGCGCCGGCATCCTCGGCCCGGATCCCGGAGGACAACACCGTGGTGGCTCCGACCAGCAAGACGCCCATGCCAAGACCGGCGATCATCATCGGGCCGAGTAGCGCCGTGGCGTAGTCGGCCTGGGGCGTCAGCTGCGTCAGCCACAGGAGGGCCAGGCTGATCGCCCCGGCGCCGAAGCCGATCAGCGTCTTGGCACCCAGGCGCGGAAGCAGCCGGGCCGCCACTCCGGAAGACGCCAGGATCACGAGGGCCAGCGGCACGAAGGCGAATCCCGCCTGCAGCGGGCTGTACCCGCGGACCTGCTGCAGGAACTGGGTGAGAAAGAAGAACATGCCGTTGCCGGCGGCGAGCACGAACAGCAGCACGACGTAGCCGCCGGCGCGGTTGCGGTCGGCGAAGAGCCGCAGCGGGACGATCGGCTGCCGGGCACGGGACTCGACGGCCACGAACAGGACCAGCAGGAGGGCGGCCACGCCGAGCGCGCCGAGCGTGAGCACGTCGCCGAAGCCCTGCTCAGCGGCGCGGATGAAGCCATAGACGAGGGCGGTCATGCCGAGCGTCGAGGTCAGCGAACCCGCCAGATCGAAGCGGCCCGGGTGGCGATCGGTCTCGGTGATGAACAGCGGGGCCAGGACCAGCAGGACGACGCCGATCGGCACGTTGATGAACAGCACCCACCGCCAGGAGATCCAGTCGGTGAGCATGCCACCGGCGATGAGGCCGATCGCCGCGCCGGAGCCGGAGACCGCCGCGTAAGCCCCCAGCGCCCTGGCCCTGCGTGCAGGGTCCGGAAAGCCTACGGCGATGAGGGCGAGCACGGTCGGTGCGGCGATGGCAGCGCCGATCCCTTGACCGGCACGGGCCGCCAGCAGCATCCCCGCCGACGTGGCCAGCCCTCCGGCCAGTGAGGCGAGGGTGAAGATGGCGACGCCGCCGATGAGGGCCCGCCGCTGGCCGACGATGTCGCCCACGCGACCGCCGAGCAGCAGTAGACCGCCGAAGGCCAGCATGTAGGCATTGAGCACCCAGGACAGGCCGGCCGCGGAGAAGCCCAGCTCGTGCTGGATGTCGGGGAGGGCGATGTTCACCACGTTGGTGTCCAGGATCAACATCGTCTGGCAGATCAGAACGATGGCCAGCGCCGGGCCGGGGTGGCGGGCTCCAGCGGGTACGGCTCCCGCTGTCGCCACGTGCGTGCTCTGTTCGGTCATGGCACTCCTCAGGATGGTACGCAACAAAACGAGGAGGCTCCTCGTTTTATGGTGAGCTAAGATATGAGGAGGCTCCTCGTTTTGGCAAATGTGTGGAGGGTTGCCATGGTGGATCGATCAGCGCAGGCCCGGCCCGCAGGGCGCAAAGACGCGCGACGTAACTACGAGCGGCTCCTGACGACCGCCCGGACGGCTTTCGCCGAGCACGGCGTCGGCGCCTCCTTGAACGACATCGCACGCACCGCCGGTGTCGGCAACGTGACCCTCTACCGGCACTTCCCGACCCGCCAGGCACTTTTGGAGGCATTGCTGGGCGAAAGCCTGCGCGGTCTGAAAGCCCGCTCAGATGAGCTGCTGGCTTCCCCATCCCCGCACCAGGCCCTGGCCACCTGGCTGACGGCTGCGGTCGAGCACGCCATGGCCTACCGCGGCCTGGTCGACGCCCTCGTCGAGAGCCTCGCCGACCCCGCCTCCGAGCTCCACGCCACCTGCCAAGCCGTCAAGTCCGCTGGGGCACAACTGCTGGCCAGAGCCCAGCAGGCAGGGACGATCCGGCCCGATATCGACGCGTCCGCTCTTTTCTCCTTGATCGCTTCAGTCGCCTGGGCGGCGGAGCGGATCCCCGCACATCGTGATCAGCTTCTGGCCGTCATGGTCGACGGGCTTCAGCGCCGGGTGGATGAGCCGGCCTGAACCCGCTGCTCAAGATCGGTCGTGAGGGTTGCGTGGGTTGCGGGCTGCAGTCCGGCTGGGTGCGTTCATCCACGGTGGCGGTGTTGTGCTCGGATCCGGCGCGGGCTCAGGGGACAGTGGGTTCGGCCCTGAGCCGGTGGACGCCGAGCAGGGCGTAGCCGAGCACCACGAAGACGGCCAGCGCGGCGAGCGACGCCGACGCGACGGCCGGCCAGCCCAGTCGCTCCACGTTCAGGAACGGGTAGACATAGCGGCGCGGCAGATCGGGGCCGGCAAGAAACACGAAGGCGCCGTACAGAAGCGGGTAGCCCAGCCAGGCGAACGGCGCCGCCCATCGGACTCGGCGCGACCGGTCGAAGGCGGTCCAGTCCACCAGCGCCATGACGGGCGACACGTAGTGCAGCAGGAAGTTGCCCAGCCCGCGTGTCCCGCCGGCCAGCAGTACTAGCGGGTTGGCCAGGTCCCGCGAGACGTAGTTGACCAGGCAGGTGACCAGCAGGTACAGGGTCACCGCACCTTTGACCTCGGCGGAGGCCGGTTTCCTGCGGCCGTTGACCAGCCGCCAGCCGTAGTAGAGCGCGAGCATGACGTTGCTCTGCACCGTGAAGTACGCCCACGGGCGGCCGATCGACGTCGCCAGGCACACCAGGCCCGCGACGGCCGCCGTGACCAGCAGGATCCGCCATGCCGTCATCCGGCTCTCCGAAACCAGCGCGGGGGCTCGGCGTACCAGAAGGGGTGAGGCGGGCCGGGCAACGGCCGCCGCACGACCGGCCGGGCGGGCAAGCGGAACATCGTGATCACGTTAGCGCCAAACACCCGTCAACTCGGTCCATTGCGTGATGCTCGCTGCCGACCACGACCAAGCCGTCAAATACGTCACCGCGATCCAGACGGGCACCGCTTGCGCGCCAGAGTTCATCAGCCGCACAGCGGGTACCGCCGTCAGGCGGATGTGGCGATTCGCCAGTGGTAGCCGTCGGGGTCGGTGAAGTGCCCGGCGTAGCGCTGCGCCCGTGACCTGGCCGCCGGCGGAGCCTGCGGCGGCGAGCAGGCCGTCGACGTCGTCACGGGAAGCGGCGATGTGGGTGAGGACGAGGGCGGAGAAGCCGTCGCCGCGCTCGTCCACGCCGACGTCCTTGGCGAGGACTCTGCGTGGCAGCAGGCCCAGCCGGCACCCGCCGCCGGCGACGGTGAACTGGTCACCTGCTCGCTCCGACGAGCGGTGTCAGGCGGTTTCCGCGGTGCGGGCCAGCCACGCCGTGACACCCAGCAGCGCAGCCGTCGCGACGGCGATCGCCGTCAAACCCGCCACATCGGTGAACCACGACGGCCTGACGGCGACGAGAAGAAAGGGCGTCAGGACGGCAGTCGTCCGGCGGCCCACAGAGGAGCGCAGCGCCATCACCGCCACCGCACCGAGGGCGGCCGGCATCAGGACGACTCCGAAGGCCCCGCCCAACAGAATGCCCACGAGGCGGGCCGCCAGCACACCGCCCGTCCAAGCCGCGAGCCGCCGGGAACCAACCGGCCCGGGGCCCGGAGACGGCGTGAGGGTGAGCATCGCCGCGCACATGCACGCCGGGAGGGCCGACAGCAGCACGCTGGCGGCGATCAACGGCCGCCCTGAGACCTGCAGCACGTCGCCCGCCACGATGGTCCCTTCAGGCAGGGACAGCAGCTCGGCCGTCGTCATTCCCGCTGCCAGGGCTGCCATGGCCCAGGCGCAGGCGATCGCCGCCCGGCGCCGCCCCAGCCACGCCAGCAGCGCGATCAGCCCGTACGGCAGGGCATGGGCGAGCGCCGGGAGGGCCAGGTCGAAGGCGGACCGGCCGGCGTACGCGGTGGCCTGGGACAGGCTGACGCCGAACAGCGTGAGCGGCGCGAGCAGGGCGGCCAGATCGGTGGCGGCTCGCCAGCGTCGCCGCGAGGCGGTCGGCACGATCCGGCGCAGCCGAATCGCCAGGCCGCCGCGCAGCACGTCGAGGGCGTCCCGCCAGGCGGGGCGCTTCTGACCCGGACTCGAGGCGGCCAGCAGTACGTCGAGCATCTCCTCCTCGTGCTGCGCCCGGTGGTCTTTCGGGTACCAGGCCAGCAACCAGCGGTAGCGCCGTTCCAGCGCGCTCACGAAGCGCCACCGAAAGCCGGGCCGTGACGCAGTCGCGCGCTGGCGGTGTCGGCGTTGCGGCGCAGCCGTTCGGCTTCGGCCGACAGCCGGGCCGCGCCCTCGTTGGTGAGCCGGTAGTAGCGCCGGGCCCGGCCGTCCACGACTTCCTCGTGGTCGGCCTCGATCAGTTGCTCGCCCTGGAGCCGGTCGAGCGCGGCGTACAGGGTGCCGGCGCGTAGCCGTACCCGCTCGCCGGAGATCTGCAGGACATCGGTGATGATGCCGTAGCCGTGCTGCGGCCCGGCCGCCAAGGCCGTCAGTATCAGGAACGTCGGTTCTTGCATCGATCTGTCACCCATATCATCGATATATATCGAAGATCTTTATATGGTGCAATCCGGACCCCCGCGTTGCACATCCGCCGGCCACCTCCGGACGTGATCAGCTCCGACATGGGCTCGTCCGGCGTGGCATTGCCACGTTCCGAGCCGCGGCGCCTGGCCGTGCAGCGAAAAACCTTGGCGCGCGCTCTCCTGGCCCCAGGGGGGGTCCGTCGGTCCATCCGTGCTGTAGGCGAAGCCGTAGCTCTTCCAATCCAGCGCGCGGGAAGTGACCATGAATCTCGCTCCCCCAGGGATCTTCTCCACCTCGCCCACCCAGCACAGGCCCCACCACCGACGGCCGGCATGGAGCAGGTGGATTCAAGGGCCGGTGCCGACGCGTGCGCGCCAAAGGTCGTCCTGGGTGCCGGACTTGGCCCAGAGCCGGGCGACGCCGTCCCGCCCGAGGTCGTCGAGCGGCACCAGGAACTGGGTGGAGAGCGTTGCGGCGAACTCGTCCACGTCGCCTATCGTCCGGGACGTCCTGGCATCGGGCCCGAGCCGGCGCAGCGTGCGGGACAGCAGGAGCAGGGTGTGGCCGGCGATCGGCCGGGCGGCCATGAGGGTGGTGACATAGGCCGAGTCGGCGGCGGTGGACAGTTCCCGGGAGCGGGCGGCGAAGTGGGCGATCTCGCGCGGCTGCAGCCGGAAGTCGTAGGAGGCGATCGTCCCGCCGGGCTGGTGGTGGAAGCGCCAGGTGTCCGGATCGAGGCGTTCCAGCCGGTAGGTCAGGTTTCCCTGGACCTGCGGGCCTTCCCGCAGGGGCAGCGGTTCGAGGAAGCCGTCCCCGATGCCCGCGTCGGCCAGCCAGCGGTGGCCGTCGAGGTCGACCAGCAGCGCGTTGTGGTTGCCCCACATTGCCTCGCCACGGGCCGCGCGCATGACGGCGGCTTCGACCATCGTCACCCCGAAGCCGGCCAGGCGCAGAAGCAGGGCCAGGCCGGCGTTCTGCTCGAAGCAGTAGCCGCCGCGGCGCCGCCGTACCAGCTTGTCGAACAGCGCGTCCGGATCGAGGCTGATCGTTCTGCCGAGCTGGATGTCGAGGTTCTCGTACGGCACAGCCGTCCGCCACGAGCGGTGCAGGGCGGACAGCGTCTCCGGGCCGGCGTCGACGCGCCCGTGGTGCCCGATCCGGTGGAGTATCGCGTCGAGGGTGATCTCTGCCGCCATCCAGGCCTCCTAAGTGATACAAGATTCGCCACTTATCAAAGCTATATGAGAGACATGAATCCGTATACTGCTGGCGTGGGAAACGACAGTTCCGGACGCCGGCTCCGGGCCGACGCCAGGCTCAACCGCGAGCAGATCATCGAGGCGGCCCGCGCCCTCATCGCCGAACGTGGCGCCGAGGTGCCGATGGACGAGGTGGCCCGCCGCGCCGGCGTCGGGACCGCCACCCTGTACCGCCGCTTCCCCGACCGCGAGGCGCTGGTGCGCGGGGTCGCCCTGGACGGCTTCCACCGCGTGGTGGCCATCGCGCGCGACGCCGAGGACGAGGAGCCGGACGCCTGGGGGGCGCTGTCGCGCTTCGTCCGCCGGGCCGCCGCCGAACTGCGGCTGGCCACCTGGCTGTCGATCTGGTTCACCAGCACCTGGGAACAGCTCCACGCCGAGCCCGAGGAAGCGCGGCTGCGCCAGACCCTGCTGAAGATCCTCGACCGGCTCGTCCGCCGCGCCCAGGCCGACGGCGACCTGCGCCAGGACGTGGACGCCGGCGACGTGACGCTGATGATGGCCCTGCTGCTGCGCCCGATGCCCGGCTTGCGCACCGAACTCACCCAACACAGCGTGAACCGCTACCTGGCGCTGATGCTCGACGGGCTGCGCGCCCGCCCGGACCTCCAGCAGCTCCCCGACGCCGAGATCAGCCTCGCCGACCTGGGCGGCGCCTGATCCGAGAGAAGCAACAGACCCGGCACACCGCCGCCCCACGGGGCTGACCAGGGTGTCATCAGAAGGCGGCGATCCGTTACGCGCTGCCCACTGGTCATGATCGGCCCGGCTTCGCAGGCTGGCGTCAAGACCGATCGAAAGGGTCACCCCCCATGGCACGAACCTCCTCCCTGCGCGCGCTCCAGCGCCTGGCCGCCGAGCACCGCGACGCCGACCGCCTCGGCTTACCGGTCGCCGAGCTGCGTGGACTGCGCGCCGCCGCTCCGGACGACCGGCTCGCGCGACGCGAACTGCTCAAGCGGGCCGGGCTCACCGCGCTCGCCGCCGCGGCGATCCCGGCGCTGCCGCGCCGAGCCGCCGCGGACACCGCACCCGCCGCGAAGCCGCCCAGGGCCGCCAGGGTCGCGGTGGTCGGCGCCGGCATCGCGGGCCTGACCGCCGCCCTCACCCTGCGCGACGCCGGAGCCACCCCGGTGCTGTACGAGGCCAACCCGGCCCGGGTCGGCGGCCGGATCTACTCCCAGCGCTCGCACTGGCTCGGCGGCCAGACCTCCGAGATCGGCGGCGAGCTCATCGACGTCGAGCACAAGAAGATGCTCGCGCTGTGCCGCCGGTTCGACCTGTCCACGATCAACTTCGCCGGCGCGGGGCCGAACGGCAGCGAGGAGATCCTCCACTTCAACGGCCACTACTACCCGCGTCACCAGGCCGACCTCGATTTCAAGGAGATGTACCAGGCGCTCCACCAGGACCTCATGGCAGCGGGTGAGGTCAAATGGAACGACGCCACCCCCGAGGGCATCGCGCTCGACAACCTCTCCCTGCGCGAGTGGATCGAGCTGCGGGTCCCCGGCGGCTACGCCTCCGACCTCGGCCGCTTCCTCGACGTCGCGTACAACGTCGAATACGGCGCCGACACCGCCCAGCAGTCGTCGCTCGCGCTCATCCTGCTCCTCGGCTACCAGCCGAATCCCGGGAACTTCAATGTCTGGGGGCTGTCGGACGAGCGCTACCACGTCGTCGGCGGCAACGACCAGCTCCCGAGGGCCATGGCGGCGGCCCTGCCCGCGGGGTCGCTGCAGCCCGGCTGGCGGCTGCTCGCCGTACGAGCCAACAGCGACGGCACGCAGACGCTGACCTTCGACGAAGGCGGCACGCTCAGGACGGTCACCGCCGACCACACCGTGCTCGCGCTGCCGCTGCCCGTGCTGCAACGCGTCGATCTGTCCCGCGCCGGGTTCGACACGCGGATGACGAACCTGCTGCGCGACGCGCGAATGGGGCACGTGACGAAGCTGAACATGCAGTTCTCCAGCCGCACCTGGCTCGGCACCGGCCCGTGGCCCGGCGTCTCGGCCGGGGACTGCTTCACCGACCTGCCCTTCCAGCAGTGCTGGGACACCACCAAGGGGCAGCCGGGCACCGGTGGCGTCCTGATCCAGTACCACGGCGGGTCGCGCGCGCTCGCGCTCAACCCCTCGACGCCCTTCCCGACCGAGTCCGACGCCTACGTCCGCTCGCTGGCGGCGGCGACGCTCGGCCACATCGACACCGTCTTCCCCGGCACGAAGGCGCGCTGGAACGGCCGCGCCCAATTGTCGGCCTGGCACAAGGACCCGAACGCGCTCGGCGCCTACTCCTACTGGCCGGTCTCCTACCTGCACCGTTACGCGGGCTACGAGGGCGTGGCGCAGGGCAATGTGCACCTCGCGGGCGAGCACTGCTCCTACGACTTCCAGGGCTTCATGAACGGCGGCGCCACCGAGGGCGAGCGAGCCGCGAACGAGGTGCTCGCCGCCCTGCGCGCCTAGGAGTGCCGGCTCTACCCTCAGGTCAGGCCGGGTCGCCGGGGACTCCGGCCGGGCCTGAGGGATAGGCGTCTACCGGGACTCCGTGGGCGGAGAGGTGGCGAACCGGCACCCGAGAGCCGCCGCGACACTGCCGAGCATCATGCAGCCACCGCCGACGATGAGCAGGAAGGGCTTGCTGAGGAGCACCAGGGCATACGAAGTCGGCGTGTCGTAGAGCCGCGGCTGGTCGAAGAGCGTCAGAAGTACCCCCGCACCCACGCACAGGATCCCGAGAGCAAGGGTGGTGAAGAGCATCGCCTTCAAGATGATGAGCGATGCGTGCCCCTGTCGCATGACGATCCCTTCCTGAGGGCTCGGCTCACCGAACAACGCGAACCTAGGAGAGGGCTGGGAGAGCGGTCAAGGCTGAGATGAGTTCGGGTTCTCATCCCGGCGGCGCACCCCGTTTCAAGGGCGTTCGGCGGCCTTGCGCCGCTGGTGATGCCTGGCCACTCTGACCCGGTTGCCGCACAGCGTGGGCGAGCACCAGCGCCGTCGTGGGTGCGCGGGCAGGAACAGCATCCGGCAGTGCGGGCCCTCACAGGCGCGCACTCTCTCGACGTCCGGGCTGGACAGCAGGTCCACCGCGGCCTCGGCCAACTGGGCGAGCAGGCAGGTGAGGGCGTCGCCGTCTCGGCGGGTCTCGGCGGTGCCGTCGCCGGCCAGGATCCGGTACGGCGGAGCGGCCCGCACAGCCTGATTGATGGCCGCGACCGCGTCGGGGGCGGTTCCGCCCTGCCGTACAGCGTCCAGGGCTTGGCGGACGTGTTCGCGCAAGGCCCGGACGGCGGGGAGGTCGTCGCGGGTCATCGCCGGCAGCGGCGAGAGGCGGTGGGTCTGCAGCGCGAGCCACGCCGTGAAGCCGGCGGCGTCGTCGAGCGCGTCGGCCTCGCCGTCGGAGGTGGCGGCCCGCGTGTTGACCAGGTCCAGCGCCAGAAGCTCACCCGTGAACAGATCCATGCATCTAATGCTACATCAACGGGTTGACGCATTAGCCAACAAGCCGCTACAACTAACGCATCAACTCACGAAAGAGGCATTAGCGATGGACCTCCCCACGATCACCCACGGCTTCGCCGACGTGAACGGCGTACGCGTCTTCTACCGCGAGACCGGCCCCAAGGACGGACTGCCCGTCCTGCTGCTGCACGGCTTCCCCTCCGCCTCCCACCAGTACCGGCGACTCATGGACGCCCTGGGCAGCCGCCACCGCCTCATCGCCCCCGACTACCCCGGCTTCGGCCACACCGAGGCCCCCGCAGACTTCACCTACACCTTCGACCGGCTCGCAGACGTCATGGAAGGCTTCGTCCAGAAGCTCGGCCTCGACAGATTCGTGCTCTACGCCTTCGACTTCGGCGGCCCCGTCGGATTCCGGCTGGCGACCCGCACCCCCGAACGGATCGCCGGACTCATCGTGCAGAACGCCAACGCCTACCAAGAAGGCCTGTCGGAACTGGCCAAGCACACCATCCAGACACCACCCGACGACCTGTTCACCCTCGCCGTGACCCGCAGCCAATACGAAAACGGGACCACCGACCCCAGCCTGATCGCCCCCGACGGCTGGACACTCGACCAGCACTTCCTCGACCTGCCAGGCCGCAAGCAAGCCCAAACGGCGCTCGCCCTGGACTACCGCAGCAACCTCGAGCTCTACCCCGCATGGCAGCAATGGCTGCGCGAGCACCGGCCGCCGACACTGATCGTCTGGGGACGCGGGGACGCCTTCTTCCCCGAACCCGGCGCGCACGCCTACCTGCGCGACCTGCCCGACGCCGACCTGCACGTGCTCGACACCGGCCACTTCGCCCTGGAAGACAAACTCCCCCAGATCGCCCCCCTCATCGACCGATTCCTCCAGCAGATCACCAACCGAACCACCAGCCCGATCACCAGCCGCATCGCCGTCATCGGCGCCTCAGGCCACCTCGGCAGCGCCATCGCCCACGAAGCAACCACCCGCGGCCACCGAGTCACCCCACTGTCGAGCACCGACGTCGACGTCCGCGACCCCGCCTCCATCAGAAAGGCAGTCGCCGGACACGACGCCGTCGTCGTCTCGGTGAAAGGCCCCGACCGCCTGGTACCCAAAGCAGCCGCCGCACTGATCGAGGCCGGCGTCGGCCGCGTGCTGTTCGTCGGCGGCGGCGGAAGCCTGCTCACACCCGACGGACACAGATTCGTCGACTCCCCACACTTCCCCGCCCAATACCTGCAAACCGCACTGGACCAAGCCGACGCCCTGACCATCCTGCGCACCACCGGCCACACCCTCGACTGGACCTACCTCAGCCCTCCCCCCATGCACCTGGTTCCCGGCGAACGCACCGGCGCCTACCGCACCGCCGCCGGGGACCAACCAGTCCTCGACGATCAGGGAGACAGCCGCATCACCGTCGCCGACTTCGCCGCCGCCGCAGTGGACGCCCTCGAACACGGCACCTTCCTGCGGGAACGCTTCACCGTCGGCTACTGACCACGATCCCCCGGGAAACGTGTCCGCCGCGGTGGTCAGCCGGCAAGGACGTGTTCGGCCAGTTCCCGCGCGGCGGACGCCGCGTCGGTGCCGGGGCGGGTCGCTCCGGCGGCGAGGGTGCCGTCGATGAGGAGCAAGAGCTGGTGGGCGGCGTGCTCGGGCCGCGGGTGTCGAAGCGCCACCAGCTCGCGCTTCAGGAGTTCGTGGACCTGCGACCGGTAGTCGCGGCTGACCTGGTGCGCGGGATGGTCGGGGTCGGTCAGGGCGAGGTCGGCGGCCAGGTAGCGGCAGCCGTGGAACCCGGGCCTCGCGATGATCTCGCCGAGCCGGTCGAACACGGCCAGCAGGCGCTCGCGAGGGTGGTCGCCGGCGCGGTCCATGGTGTTCCGGTAGTCGGCGGCGTCGTCGGCGGCGGCGGAGCTGAGGACTTCGACGATCAGGCCGTCCTTGCCGCCGAAGTGCTCGTACAGGGATCGTCTGGCCACGTTCGCCGCCTTGAGGAGGGCGTCCACGCCGACGTTCACGCCCTGGCTGTAGATCAGCTCGTGGGCGGCCCGCAGGAGTCGCTCTCGCGGGCCTGACTGGGTGCGAACGCTCATGAAGGCCAGGCTGCCATGGATTGACAAGTAGATCAACCGGTCGATATACGTAGACCGATCGATCTATCTACTTGGAGTCCTGATGTCTTTCCGTTCCACCGCCGAGGTCATCGACCGCTTCAACCGCGCCTTCGTCGAAGGCGACCGCGACCTGCTCACCGACCTGATCGCCGAGGACTGCGTGATGGAGTCCGTCCAGCCGGCTCCCACCGGGGAACGCGTCACCGGCCGCCAGGCCTGCCTGGAGTGGTGGGGTGCGCTCGTGGACGATCACACCAGCCAGTTCGAGCCGCAGGAGGTCGTGATCGCCGGAGAACGCGCCACGATCCGCTGGAACTACCGCTACGGCCCCGGCCCCTCGGACTGGGTCAGCGGGGTGAACCTCATGCACGTGCGCGACGGCCGGATCATCGAGGCCCTCGGCTACAGCAAGACCGCAGGCGAAGTCCCGCTGGCCACCGACAACTGAAGGATCGACCCCCTCATGCGCAGCTACCACGTCAACAGCGGGGCCGGGATCGCCGGCTTGACGATCAAAGACCACCCCGACCCCAGGCCGGGCCCCGGACAGGTGCTCGTCGCGGTGCGCGCCGTGTCGCTCAGCTATCGCGAGCTGATGATCCTGCGCGGCGACTACGTGCTCCCGGTGAAACCGGACGTGGTGCCGGTCTCCGACGGGGCCGGCGAGGTCGTCGCGGTCGGCCCCGGAGTCCGTACGGCGAAGCCCGGCGACCGGGTGACGGCCACCCTGTTCCCGAGCTGGCAGGACGGCCCGTTCGGCCTCCAGCACCTGCCACAGCTGGGCGGCTCGCTGGACGGCCTGCTCACCGAACTCGCGCTGCTCGACGCGAACGCGCTCGTGCCGATCCCCGATCACCTGTCCTACGAGGAGGCGGCGACCCTCCCCTGCGCCGCCGTCACCGCCTGGAACGCCCTGACCGGCGACGGTTCCGGTTCGCCGTCCGGGCAGACCGTCGTCACCCAGGGCTCCGGAGGGGTGTCCCTGTTCGCGCTGCAGTTCGCCAAGGCGCTCGGCGCCCGGGTGATCGCCACCACCAGCAGCCCGGCCAAGGCGGAGCGCCTGTCCGCCCTCGGCGCCGACGAGATCATCGACTCCCGGGCCACACCCGACTGGGCGGCCGGAGTCCGGGAGCTGACCTCGGGGCAGGGTGCCGAGCGCGTCGTCGACGTCGTCGGTGACCTGGGGCAGTCGCTCAGGGCGGTCGCGATCGGGGGCCACGTCGCCAGCGTCGGGTTCGTCTCCGGCCAGCCGCCGCTCCTGGATCCCCGGGCGATCTTCGCCGCCGGAGCCGTCGTTCGCGGCATCGCCGTCGGCAGCCGGGCCCAGTTCCTGGCCATGAACCAGCTCATCGAGGCGCACCGGCTCCGGCCGGTCATCGACCGCGTCTTCCCCTTCGACCAGGCGCCCGACGCCTACCGCCACTACGCCTCGTCCTCGGGTGAGACCTTCGGCAAGATCGTCATCACCGTGTGAGCGGCTCGCCTGCCGTACCAGGCGACCATGACCGCTCCCCCGAGGTTGACCCCCTGTGCCCGGCAATGCCGTAGACGCGCACCGGCCCGCGGCAAGAAGTCCCCGCCCTCGATTCCCGCCCGACGGGTCGACGACGCCCACACGGTCGCGGACCTCGAGGACGGCTCGCGGGTGCGAGCCGTCGGCGTCCACTAGCCGCCGCGCAGGAAGGTCGCCACCAGCAGCCGGTACTCGTCGGGCCGGTCGCGGGCGAGCTCGTGACCGGCTCCGTCGATCGTGCGCAGCCGGGCGCCGGGCAGCACCTCGGCGTACTCGCCGGCGACCTCGGGCACCAGGTAGTCGCACGAGCCGCGCACCACCAGCACGGGTACGGTCACCCGGCGCAGCGCGGGCCGGGGATCGGCGACCTCGGCGGCGTCACGCACCGACATGGCGTTGGCCCAGAATCCGTACCCCGACCCCCACCTGGGCACCCGGGACGGCTGTCCGGCACACCCCGCCCGCATGTCGAGGTCGCCGACCATGGCCTCGTACTCGCCGTCCATCGCCTCGTCCGGCAACAGCACGTGGGCGACGCGCGGCCCCACGATCCCGGCGACGAGGTGCGCCGCCAGGAAGCGCGGATGCCGTTCCCAGAGCACCGCGTTCTGGTCGCGCAAACCGCCCTCGGTCAGTTGCCGGTTGTCGGCGTAAGCGGCGGGCCACAGGGTTCCCGGCGAGGCCACGACCGCACGGGCCACCCGGTCCGGGTGCGCGGCCAGGTAGGCGGCGACGAGCTGCCCGCCCCAGGAGACGCCGGCCAGCACCACGCGGTCGGCGCCGAGGGTGACCCTGATGGCGTCGAGATCGGCGACGTGCCTGGCGACGGTGTATCCGCTCACGTCGGGCAGGCGGCTGGACAGTCCCGCGCCGACCTGGTGGTAGTCGTACACGTCGAAGCCCTCGGCGGCGAGCGCGGGTGCGAGGGGCGAGGGCTCGGGGCTCGGCGCGCCGGGACCGCCGTGCACGAGGATCACCGGGGTCGCCCGGCGGTCGCCCTGCGCGGGGGTGCGGGTGTAGGCGATGCGCGAGCCGGTCGGCAGGTCCCAGTGTGCGATGCCGGGCCCGTACGCCGTCGGCCGCAGCGCGGGGCCGCCGAAGAGCAGTTCCGCGACGGGGATCGCCACGACCGTCAGCACCGCCCCGGCGACCACGATCGGCGTCCAGCGACGCACCCCCGCGCCTCCCGCCCGCCGCAGCGCCGCCCGGCACAGCCACCAGACCACGCCCGCCAGCGCCAGGCCGCCAGCCGCCAGGGCCAGAGGCCGATGACCGGTCAGGGCCGCGGCTCCCCACAGTGCTCCCAGCCCGGCCGCCAGCCCGGCGGGAACCGCGACGATGAAGAGCGATGCCGTTCGTAACCACCCGGGTCCGCTGCTCATACCTGGGCAACGAGTGATCTAGCCCCTTTTCTCCGCCGATGAGACACACATCGTGGTGGCGGGAATACCCCCTAGGGGTATTGTGTTCCTGGCTGTCGACCGACGCGATCACACCTGGAGCACACCATGAAGACCCACGACATGACCCACCACGCCGCTGCCCAGCTCGGCGGGCTCGCCGTCTCGGAGAGCGGATACACCCTGGAGTTCGACGGCGCGATCCTCCCCGCCGGCACGCAGCCGGTGTCCTTCCGGATCATCGGCCCCGACGGCCGTCCCGTGACCGACTTCGTCACCGAGCACGAGAAGGAGCTCCACCTCATCGTCGTCAGGCGCGACACCACCGGCTTCCAGCACGTCCACCCGGTCATGGACGCCGAGGGCACGTGGCGGGTGGACGTCCGGCTGGAGCCCGGCGCGTGGAGGTTCTTCGCCGACATCCACCCAGCCGCCCACCACGGCAGCCTGACGCTGGGCGTCGACGTCTCGGTCGCCGGGCCGTACGAGCCGGAGGCGATCCCCGCCGAGCGGCGCGAGGCGCGGGTCGGCGCGTACACGGTCACGCTCGACGGCGGCCTGGCCCACGGCGAACTGGCGTTCACCGTCCGCAAGGACGGCGAGACGGTCACCGACCTGCAGCCCTACCTGGGCGCGCACGGCCACCTGGTGGCGCTGCGCGTCGGCGACCTGGGCTACCTGCACGTGCACCCCGAGGAGCGCACCGGCCCCGAGGTCGCCTTCGCGGCCCACGCGCCCGCGGGCGGTCTCTACCGCCTCTACCTCGACTTCCAGCACGACGACGTGGTCAGGACCGCCGAGTTCACCATGCGTGCCGCACACCGCTAGCCGCGAGACCGCCCTCGCGGAAGGGACCCCGTCATGAGCCTCTTCGCCATCCGCGACTACCGCTACCTGTTCGCCGCCCAGATCATCTCCCTCTTCGGGACCGGACTGGCCACCGTGGCGCTCGGCCTGCTCGCCTACGAGCTGGCCGGGCCGAGCGCCGGCACCGTCCTCGGCACCGCCCTGACCGTGAAAATGGTCATGTACGTGCTCATCGCGCCCCTCGCCGCCGCCTACATCCACCGCCTTCCCCGGCGCGCCTTCCTGATCCTGCTCGACGTGGTCCGGGCCGGGGTCGTCCTGGCTCTTCCCTTCGTGACCGAGATCTGGCACGTCTACGTGCTCATCGGTCTGCTCCAGGCGGCGTCGGCCGCGTTCACCCCGACGTTCCAGGCGGTCATCCCGGCGATCGTCGCCGACGAGACCGACTACACCCGCGCCCTGTCCGCCTCGCAGGTGGCCTCCACCATGGAGAGCCTGCTCAGCCCGGTCCTGGCCGCGGTCGCGCTGGCGTTCATCGACTTCTCCTGGCTCTTCCTCGGCACCTCCGCCGGGTTCCTGCTGTCGGCCCTGCTCATCGCGCCCACCCGCATCCCGGACGCCGCGCCCAGCGCCCACGCCGGAGCATGGGCCAAGGCGGCGGCCGGGATCCGGACCTTCCTGACGACACCGCAACTGCGCGGCGTCATGGCGCTCAACCTCGTGGTCGCCGCCGCGGGCTCGATCGTCATCGTCAGCACCGTCAACTACGTCCGCGACGAGCTCGGCGGCTCGCAGCAGGACGTCGGCTGGATGCTCGCCGCCTCCGGCGCGGGCACCCTGCTGGCCGCGCTGGTGCTGCCCCGCGTGCTCCGCCGCGTCGCCGCCCGCGCCGTGATGATGGCCGGCGCGGGCACCCTGGTCGCGGCGTCCGCGACCGCGGTCACCCTGGTCGCCGCCGGGCCGGACACGTGGGCGGGTGCGGCAGGCCTCTGGGCCGGTACGGCAGGCGTCTGGGCCGTGATCGGCGCGGGCATGGCGTTGGTCATCACGCCGACCGGCGCCATCCTGCGGGCCTCCGTCGCACCGGCCGCGGTTCCCGAGGTGTTCGCCGCCCAGTTCTCCCTGTCGCACCTGGCCTGGCTGATCACCTACCCGATCGCGGGCTGGCTCGGCACTGCCGCAGGCTTCACCCTCACCTGGTCGCTCCTCGCGGCACTGGCGGCCGTGGGCGGCGTCGGCGCCGTCCTCCTGTGGCCGCGGTCGATCGCGGCCCCGATGCGGGCAAGTCTGGCCAAGGCCGCGTGAGCGGGCCTGATCGAGGTCGACCCGCTCCAGCGGCTCCGTCGCGGGCCCCTGGAGCGGGGAGCCGAGCCGTGGCCGTGGCAGGACACTCCCGCCGTCGTGGGTCCCGGCCCGGTAGGTTCCCGGCGGCTCCCGGCCTGGACGGGCGGTGTGCCTGGCGCGGCGGCCGTCGGATGGGCGATCCTGTTCCCCAGGGCCGCCGTCGTCCGCCGTGGCGGGCACCACCACCCCTGCCCGCTCGGTCGCCAAGGCGTTCGAGCGCGTCACCTAAGGACCAGGGAGGCGGGATGACCGAGGGCACGCTCAAACACGGCCTGCCGTACTACACCGTGGGCGCGGGAAGGCCGCTGGTGGTGTTGCGATGGTTCACGCCGGAGCACACCAACCCCACGAAATGGGAGCGCAAGGCCGAGAGCAAGGTGATGGAGCCGCTCGGGCGGCACTTCCTCGTGTACGCGGTCAACCGCGCACCCGGCCTGCCTGCGGGCACGACCATGGCCGACCTCGCCGCCCAGCACGCCGAGGCGCTGGCCGACCGGTTCGGCGAGCCCGTGGACGTGCTGGGCATGTCGTCAGGCGGCTCCCTGGCACTCCAGCTGGCGGCCGACCACCCGGAAAGTGTCCGGCGACTGGTGGTGGCCGGGGCGGCGTACACGCTGACCCCGCGCACCCGCGAGGCCCAGCGACGCTACACCGAAGCGGTGGCCGCCGGTCGGCGCGGCGCGCACCACCAGACGCCGCTGGTCGGCAGGACCCCGCTCTCCAGGGCCGTGATCCGGCCCTTGATGTGGCTCGCCGACCCTGTGATGCGGCCGTCCAACCCGCTCGACATGCTGCACTTCGCCCAGGCCGAGGACACCTTCGACGTACGCGACCGGCTGGCCGGCATCACGGCGCCCACGCTGGTCGTCGGTGGCGAGCGCGACCTGGCCTACTCCGTCGAGCTGTTCAGGGAGACGGCCGAGCTGCTACCGGACGCGCGCCTGATCGTCTACCCGGGCACAGGCCACCTCGGGACCTTCCGGCACCCGCGATTCGCCGCCGACGTGGCCGGGTTCCTCGGCCCCTAGCAGCAGCGCGTGCGGCCCAGCCGTACGGTCAGCCGCTGTTCTGCATGAAGAAGTCCCAGATGACCGGCGGCGCGTCGAGGTCATGCGTCGTCGGGCCGAGTTGGCTCGGGGCTTCGAAGACCTGGTTGGGGACGACGTGGCCGCCGTTGTTGACGGTGTACTGGGTGACCGGGGGCTTGCCGGGCTCGGCGTAGCTTCTGACGGCGACCGAGGTGGATCCGGAGTCGGCCTGGTGCGGGAGCGTGGTGTCCTTCGGCGTCGCGGTGTTGTCGTTGAGCTTGGCGAAGTGGGCGGCGGTGTCGGGAGAGGACAGCACCTTGCCGTAGGAGGTGCCGGCCACGACCACGTCGCCGCCGTTGTACGGGTCGAGGGGGTCCTTGGTGCCGGTGATCATGAGCATGGGCATCGGGCTCTTGATCGCCGGGCAGACGTTGTTGTCCGGCCCGGGGAAGTTCGCCGCGACGGGCGCGATCGCCTTGATCTGGCCGCCCATCTCCGAGGCCAGCCGGTAGGTCATGTGGCCGCCGTTGGAGTACCCCATGGCGAAGATCCGGTTCGGGTCGATGCCGTCGGACTCGCGGTACTTGTCGATGATCGCGCGGGTGAATCCCACGTCGTCGACGTTCTCGGTCCGGGCGGGGTACTTGGCGTCCTTGCGGCAGTCGTTCCAGTGCCGTCCGTATCCGCTGGGGTAGACGACGACGAACTTCTTGGAGTCGGCGAGCTGGTCGAACTCGTATCCCGTGTACGCCCGCATGAGCTCGCCGTTCATGCCCGTGCCGTGGAAGGCCAGCAGCAGCGGGGCGTTCTTCGGCAGATCCTTGGGGACGAAGGCGACGTAGGAGCGGGTCATGCCGCCGACCCGCACCGTGGAGTTCTGGACCGGCGCGCTCAACTGGGGAGCCTGGGGCGGGTTCGGGCCCAGCAGCTCCTTGTCGAGTTCGGCGTCATCGGCGGCGGTGCTCGTCGGGCTGGGCCGAGCCGCGAACATCGCCGCGGGAGCACCACTGGAGCAAGCCACCGTGACGATGGACAGACCTGCTACGGCGACTGCCAGCCGGGATGCTCTCATTTCCGCGCCTCTCCTGTCGGACATATCCCCCATAGAGCTCCCCGCCTCGTGGTCACCCCAAATTGCACATTCCGCCAACGGTCTTCCAGGAGATGACCGCAAAACCCAGATCAGCGACGCTGTCCAGACCTCGCTCGACCGTCGCGACTCTCACCGCTACGCCACGTTGCCCGTATGCCTCTACCAGTTGCCGGCCACGACGGCGATCCGACGTTGACGGCCCGATCCGGCTGCTGTCACTCTCCCCGCATGGGCTCAGGGGAACGCGTTCGCTACCAGACCTCCTTCACGGACTCGGCCCGCTGGGACGGCTTCGTGTTCCGCCCCGGCGACATTGTGATCAGCACCCCGGCGAAGTGCGGCACGACCTGGCTGCAGATGATCTGCGCCCTGGAGATCTTCAAGAGCACGACGTTCGACCGGCCGCTCGACCAGCTCTCGCCCTGGCTGGACGTCCTGCTGCGCCCGCTCGCCGAAGTGCTGGCCGACCTCGAGGCACAAACGCACCGGCGGTTCATCAAGACCCACACGCCCCTCGACGGACTGCCCTTCGACGACCGGGTCACCTACCTGTGCGCAAGCCGGGACCCTCGGGATGTGGCCGTGTCCCTGGACAACCATGCCGGCAACACCGACCGGGCCGTGTCCCTCGCCTTGCGGAAGGAGACCATGGGCGCCGCGGTCCTGGACGAGTTGCTGGCCGCCGCTCCGCCCCTGCCGAGCGGGACCGCGCGCGAGCGCTTCTGGTCCTGGGTCGATCCGGCCGCGCCTGGGAAGGCCGTGTCCGACCTGGAGATCATGCTTCACCACCTGGACACGTTCTGGCAGGTCCGCGGCCGGCCGAACATCGTGCTGCTGCGCTACGAGGACCTCCTCGATGACCTCGAAGGGCAGATGCGCTACCTGGCAGCCCGGCTCGGGATCGCCATCGCCGAGACAGCCTGGCCGGACCTGGTCCAGGCCGCCACGTTCTCGGCCATGAAGGGCCGGGCCCGAGAGCTCGCGCCCGAGGCCAGCCACGACGGCTTTTATCACGACCACAGCGAGTTCTTCCACAGCGGGTCAACGGGCCAGTGGCGGCAGGTCCTCAGCGAGGAGGAACTTCCCCGGTACGCGGCCAGAATCGCCGAATGCGCGCCCGCGGACCTTGCCGCCTGGATCCACCGGCCCGCACTGCCGGCGACAGGCGACCTCCGGGGGCGCGGTGCATGAGTGAGGACGCACCGGCGCTGACCGCGGAAGTGGCGCCGACCGGTGATCTCGCACGACGGGCGCCGGAGGTGCCTACGCCGTCGCTTCCGCCGTCTGCGGTGGAACGAGGATCAGCGGTGGACGCTGGCGCGCGTCACATCTGGCCGCTCGCGGAACAACGGCGCGGGATCAGGACGTATGGATCTGCTTCGCCGACGAAGTAGGCCAATCGCTGAGGCCACCCAGGGCCCGCCCTTGGTCCCGCCGCGGATGAACCCCGACCGTATCCGACTCCGGTCGCGTCAATCTCGCTACCCCGATCTGCCTCAAACCGAGCCACCCAGCGGCCGCTGCATCACGAGCGGATTGCTCACGCCCGCCGCCTCGGCCAGCGTCCACCCGTTCGAGGCGATCACCTTGACCGCCATGACCGACTCCCGCAGGTTGAGCCTGATCACCGACGCGACCCTTTGCCATGGCGGGGTTGGACTGCTGGGCGTCAACCTACTGGTTATGACGATCACTCGCTCGATCAGGAATGAAGAAGCGCCGCCCAGCCGGCTGCCATTAGCGTGCCGGAAATGACGAGAACACGAAAAGTCGTTTACTGGGGAACCACCCTGGTGCTCGCATCGGGCCTGATCGGCTCCGGCATCCAGCAACTGCTGAGAATGGAAGGCGAGGGGGCGCTGGCGCCTCCTTATGCTTGGGGCATTGTCCAGCTCGGCTACCCCGTCTACATCCTCACGCTCCTCGGCATATGGAAACTCCTGGGAGCGGTGGCGATTCTTGTCCCCAAGCGGCCGCTCATCAAGGAATGGGCGTACGCGGGCATCTTCTTCCTGCTGACAGGAGGGATGTTCTCGCACATCGCCTCCGGCGATGCCTGGTATCAATCGCTCACGGCGCTTTTCCTGCTCGTTCTCACGATCGCGTCATGGCATTTCAGGCCGGCCGGCAGAAGGCTGTTGCCCGCAGCCCGGACGAGGGGAGCTTTTGATGCGTAACCCGCTCGATTCCACGTATCGGAAGAAGTTATCGCGCCCTGCCAGCGGGCGGTCAGTCCTAGCTCGGAATCACTGCTTCAGGCCGACGAAGAAGCCCGGGACGCGGTGGACCTCCACCGCTCCGAGCAGGCGCTCGTAACACGTCCGCAGCCGGACCAGGTCGGGTGTGGTGATGGTGGGCTGGACTGTCGTCATGTCTGCTCCTCTGGTTCCCCTGTCTCTAGCAGTACGGCGCGCAGCCACGAAACCTATTGGTATCCAGGTAGGTGATGATTCCGGTGACCTGCCCTGGGCCGGGTCGCAGTTGCCGGAACGTAGGCGAGCCGTTCTCCGCGGTCGGGACGAGGCGCGCGCCTGCACAGGCCGCTTGGGTACCGAGTAGCGCCTGCCTGATCGGTCACGGCCGCGAAGCCACCAGGAGAAGGGCGGCATCGACAACGTGGCATCCTCATGCAGCAGAGCCACGAGCGCGGAGATGTCGTGACGCTCGAACGCGCTGCAGTATCGGGCGAACAGCTCCCGCCGCGCGGGATCGAACGGCCACAACGGTTCGCCGGGTGTGACGCCCACCGCCTTCAGTGCCGAACGAACGGGCTGCAGACGCCCGCGGAGAACATGCGGGAGACTGGTGGAGCCATGGCGGCGGGCAGGATCGAGACCGCCGAGGACTCGACCGGCGAATACGTCCCGGCTGAGTCAGTGCTCGCTATGACTGGCCGAGGATCGTGGCGAGGGCATCGCGGAGGGCGCCGGCTGGGTCGGTGGTGCCGGGCTCGGCGCGCCAGGCCACGTAGCCGTCCGGCCGAACCAGCACCGCGCCGTCGGTTCCCAGGTCGTACCGGTGGGCGAACTCCGACTCGACGTCCACCAGCTCCACGTTCTCGCCTGCCGTGCCGATGCGGTACACCTCGACGTTGTCCGCGGCGCCCAGCCAGGCCTTGCCGTACACGCCGGTGAGCAGTACGAACGAGCGGGCGAACAGGTCGTGCACCGCGATGCGCTCGCCGTCCCGGTCCAGCCACAGGTGCGGTGCCCGCGTACCGGGCTGGCCGTGCAGGTCGAGGACGTCGCCGAACACGGTGTCGTACCGCGCGCCGAGCACCGCCGGCGAGGTGTAGCGCTGGCCGAGCGCCCAGTGGAGGTCGTCGATCTCATCATGCTCCGGGTTGCGGCCGGAGCGCCTGGCCTGCCGCAGCTCGGTCAGTTCGGCGAGGGCCTGGGCGATCGGACGGCGTTCGGGCTCGTAGCTGTCCAGCAGGGCGGGCGCGGCCGAGCCGTTCAGCACTGCAGCGAGCTTCCAGGCGAGGTTGTGACCATCCTGGACGCCGGTGTTGGCGCCGATGCCGCCGGCCGGCGACCAGGTGTGCGCGGCATCGCCGGCGAGGAAGACGCGCCCCCGCCGGAACGTCTCGGCGACCGACACCTCCTGCGTCCACGGGGTCACGTCCTTCACGACGACGGGGATGTCATCGCGGCCGAGGGCACCGTGGATGATCTCGGCGCAGCGCTCCGCGGTGAGGTCGCCAGGCGATTGCGTGGCCGGGTCGTAGCCGATGCCGAGCCCCCAGCGGCCGTGCTTGGCGGTCGTGGTGAGAAGGGTGACGCCGATCTTCTCGTTCACGATGAGCCACAGGATCGCGCGCCGCTCGATGAGCTGGTCGAGGTCGGCCTCGAAGATGACGCTGACGAAGTTCAGCGTCTCCCCTCGGAGGGGCTTGGCGATGCCGAGCTGTTCCCGGATCGGACTCCGCCGCCCGTCGGCTGCCACCATGTAGTCGGCGCGGAGTGTCCTTGTTTCATTGGTTCTCCGGTCGCGGATAGTGGCGGTGACGCCGTCGTCGTCCTGCTCGAAGGCGGTCAGCTCGGTCTCGAAGCGCTGCTCGGCGCCGTTGCGCTGAGCGGCCTCGATGAGGACCGGCTCGACGGCGTTCTGGTCGGCCAGGTTGAACGTTCCGGCCGTGTGCTCGGGCCAGGCCCGCGGCAGCTCCGGCGGGAACAGCCACTGCCACTCACCGGCCACGGTCTCACAGCGCACGCCGCCGGCATCGTCAGCGAACGGCGTGCCCGCCTCGTTCACGGCGTCGGCGACTCCGAAGGCGCGGTAGATCTCCATAGTGCGTGGGTTGATGCCCCGCGCCCGGCCCTGCAGCGTGACCTCGGGGTGCTTGTCGACGAGCAGATGGCGCACGCCGTGCTGGGACAAGAACATCGAGGTGGCCAGGCCGACGAGGCCGCCCCCGACGATGAGAACCGGTACGTGCTCGTGGGTGGTGGTCATGACGCGGTCCCCTCCCGATCGTCGATCTGGGAGTTGTACTTGGCCGCCATCTCCATCAGCCACTGGTCGGTCCAGCTGATGCGCTTGGCACGTAGGTCGTCGAGCACGGACCCGAGCCAGCCGAGTTCGGTCCTGACGCTCGCGCGGCGGAGCTCCTCCTCGAGCATGAAGACGCGTGGAACGTCGCCGGCCTGCTGGAACGCCGCGTCGAGCGCGTCGAGTTCTGTTTGCAGGCGCTCGGCGCGTTTGGCCAACTCCTGTTGGACCTCTTCAGGCGTAAGCACGGTGAGGAAGGAGACGCCGACGAGGAATTCCGGGAACTCGTTGCCGGTCTCGGTGAGCATCTCCTTCAACCAGTGGCCGGTGGCCTTGCGGCCCTGTTCGGTGATCTCGTAGACCCGGCGTTCGGGCCGCTTGTCGACGCTGCCGCTCTCGCGAACGGCGATGAGCCCGAGTCGTTGCAGCCGATCGATGGCCTGGTAGATGCTCGCCCGGCCGCGAACGTTGACGAGCCGGTCCTTGCCGCGGGCCTTGATGAGCGCGTGGATGCGGTAGGCGTGCATCGGCTCCTCGAGGAGTGACCGCGGGGGTTGAATCTGGTCGCACGGATGAGCCGTCTGTCGCGTTGCAGCCAAGCCGTCGCCCAGGAGCCTTCTCCATTGGGTGCTCGACGAGGGCGAGACCGGGATGCTGGCACGTCAAGCCTGAACCAACCCCGGCCGGCATTCTCCAGTCACGCCCCAGTCGTCTCGCCGGCCCGCTGGCAGCACAGCCACGATCCGGGAACTCGTCAGCGCGGATGGCGCCACAGCCCTGACGGCGCATCCAATCACCAGACCGAAATCGTTCACATCCTGAGATGCGTGTCCGAAGCGTGACTTGACGGTTCCCGAGATCCGATTAACGATTATTCCTACTTATACAGTCGGAATAATCGGAAGGGGTTGGCGTGCGTTCCCTCATCCTGCTCGGGTTGGTCGGCTTCGCCGCTCAGCTCGTGGACGGCAGCCTGGGCATGGCCTACGGCGTCACCTCCACCACGCTGCTGCTGGCCATCGGCACCAACGCCGCCGCCGCGTCGGCGACCGTCCACCTGGCCGAGATCGGCACCACCCTCGCCTCGGGCATCTCCCACTGGCGCTTCAACAACGTCGACTGGAAGGTCGTCGCCAAGATCGGCATCCCCGGCGCCGCCGGAGCCTTCGCCGGGGCCACCTTCCTGTCCAGCCTCTCCACCGAGATCGCCGCTCCCGTGATGTCGCTGATCCTGCTGACGCTGGGTCTCTACATCCTCGTCCGCTTCACCGCCTTCGGCCTGCCACGCGGCAACCTCGGCAAGCCGCTGCGCAAGCGCTTCCTCGCCCCGCTCGGCGTGGTGGCCGGCTTCGTCGACGCCACCGGCGGCGGTGGCTGGGGGCCGGTCGGCACCCCCGCCATCCTGGCCAGCGGTCGCATCCCTCCGCGCAAGGTCATCGGCTCCATCGACGCCAGCGAGTTCCTGGTCGCCATCGCCGCCAGCATCGGCTTCTTCGTCGGCATCGGCTCGGAGAACATCAACTTCGCCTGGGTCGCCGTGCTGCTGGTCGGCGGCGTGATCGCCGCGCCGATCGCCGCCTGGCTGGTGCGGCACATCCCGCCGCGCATCCTCGGCTCGGCCGTCGGCGGCGTGATCATCCTGACCAACGTGCGCACCCTGCTGCGCAGCGACTGGATCGACGCTCCGGGCAACGTCCAGGCCATCGCCTACATCGTCATCGCTGTGATCTGGGCCGCGGCCATCGTCTACTCGGTGCGGGAGTACCGCCGGGACAAGGAGCGCGAGTCGGTCGAGGCCGTCGAGGCCGAACTGGCGCGACGGGCGGGCGAAGAGGAGAAGACCACCGCCTGACCAGCCACCCGATCTTCGCCTGCTCGACCTTGGACTGCCGGCTCGCCACGTGTGCGGTCCCTCGGGCGGTAGCGACCCGAGGCAGGGCGGCCTCGGCGAAACTGCGGTCCAGGCCGCTGGGGAGGAACCGGTGATGAAGCAAACCTGTTCTTCAGGTGGTGAGTGTCGGTGACGTCTGGCGGACCTGGCCGCCGAGCCAGTCCTGGAAGGTGAGCAAGTCAGGGAAGGCCTTCCGCAGCGTGGCGAGGTCGGCCTGGTAGCCGCTCTCGGCGAACCATTCGAACATCCTCTCCTCGATCGGCAGGGGGACGAGGCGTGTCGGCACTGCGGTGACCTTCTCGTAGGTTGCGGCCACTTCGGTGAAGGTCAGCTCGTCGCCGGCGATCTCGAGCTCCACGCCCAGGTAGTCGTCGCGGTGGTCGATGACGTGCGCGGCGATGCGGCCGATGTCCTCGGTGGCGATGAGCTGCATCGGCCGGTCGGGGAGCACCGGCAGCTCCATCAGCCGTTCCCGTTCGGCGCCGGCGTAGTGCAGCAGGTTGTCCATGAAGAACACCGGCCGCAGGATGGTCGCGGGCAGCCCCAGGGCGCGGATGTACGCCTCGATCGCCGCCTTGCTCTCGAAGTGCTCGATCCCGGTACGCCGCTCGGCGCCGCCGACCGAGGTGTAGACCAGGTGCGCGACCCCGGCGCCCAGCGCGACATCGGCGACGCGCATGCCCTGCCGTACCTCGGCTTTGAGGGTTTCCGGCTCATACGCCAGGGCCTGCATGCTGAACACGGCGTCCACGCCGCGCATGGCCCGCTCCAGGGACACCTGATCCTCCAGGTCGCCGGCCACGAGGTCGGCACCGGTCAGCCGGCCGGCGGCCGGGCTCTTCGGATCGCGGACCAGGGCACGGACCTGCCAGCCACGGCTCAGCAGGTGACGCGCGGTGGCGCCGCCCTGCCGGCCGGTGGCGCCGATGACCAGGGCGACGCTCATGCCGTCACCACCGGGGTGGTCTGGGCCAGCGCGATCCGCCAGGTGCCGTCGTCCTTGACCAGCACGAACGTCAGCGCTCCGGTGCGGCCGTCGTTGACGTGCTTGATCAGGTGGGCCAGCGCCACGTCCGGTCGCAGGAACGTGACGTCGAGCAGCTCGTTCCTGGTCAGCACGTCCTTGAGCGGGGTGTCCAGTACCTGGGCCATGACCTGCCTGACCTGGTCACGGCCGCGCAACCGGATCCCGGCGAAGTTGACCAGGGCCACCTCCTGGGTCAGCAGCCCGGTGAAACCGTCCACGTCGTTCTGCAGCTCTTCGGCGTCGCGGACGACCTGCTCGATCGCCTTGATGTCGGGGTTCATGGCACATCTCCTCAGTTTCGCGGAGCGATTCGCTCCGCATTGAGACTATGCCGGAGCGAATCACTCCGCAACTGTTAAAGTGTGTCGCGATGACCACCCGCAAAGACCTCGCAGAACGCAACGACCGCACGTTGCTCCAGGCCGCCCGCGACGTGCTCGCCGAAGACGGCGCGCACGCGTCCGTCGCCGCCATCGCCGCCCGCGCAGGGGTCGGCATCGGCAGCCTCTACCGCCGCTACAAGACCAAGGAAGAGCTGTTCCAGCGTCTCAGCCTGCTCTCCCTCGACCACTGGAA
This sequence comes from Nonomuraea sp. NPDC050310, assembly GCF_040655795.1. NCBI lineage: Bacteria > Bacillati > Actinomycetota > Actinomycetes > Streptosporangiales > Streptosporangiaceae > Nonomuraea > Nonomuraea sp. NPDC050310. Next base: position 31,742 of record NZ_JBFAKP010000039.1, read on the forward strand.
CGAGGCGGCCGAGCAGGGCCTGGCCGATCCCGACCCGTGGGCAGGACTGGCGGCCTTCATCCACGACTGCGTGGCGTTCGGGCAGGGCTCGCTGGGGCCCGTCGCCGGCACCATCGAGGTGACCCAGGAGATGAGCGCCAAGTCCCGCCGCGGCGATGACCTCCTCGACCAGCTGGTACGGCGAGCACACCAGGCCGGCGTACTCCGCAGGGACGTGACCGCGGTCGACATCTCGCTGCTCATCGAGCAGTTCGGCCGCTCGCCGGTGCTCGACCAGCTTCGCAAGCAGGGCAGGGGCGAGCTGCTGACCGCCGCCGCCGAGGCTCGCCGGCGGCTGGTCGCGATAGCGCTCGACGGGTTGCGGCCGGGACACAGCCCGTTGCCCGGCTCCCCGCCGGGCGAGGAGCTCTTCACCGGCCGCTGGTCAAGGGAGTAGATGAAAGGGTGAGCGCGTTCATCGGTCCTGTTCGGCGGTGTCCTGGGCGGCCAGGAAGCCGGCGATCTGGGCGGCGCCCGTCCGCTGCAGCCAGGTGCGCAGGTCCATCAGGCCGGGGTGCAGGGCGCGGGTGAAGGCGACGTCGGCGCGGTAGCCGCGGTCGTTGAGCCAGGTGTAGGCGAAGGCGAAGTTCTCACCCACCTTGGCGATCTCCTCGATCGGGATCTGCACGTACGGCAGCGGCCGGTCGATCGCCTCGGAGATGACGGCGGCGATCTGACGGGGGGTCAGTTCGTCCCCGGCCAGGTCCACTGCGCGGCCGATCCACTCGCCCGGCTGGGCGAAGGCCAGCGCGGCGAAGGCTCCGACGTCGTCGACGGCCATGATCTGCTGCGGCACGTCGGGGGCGAACGCGGTGGCCAGGGCGCCGTCGTGCAGGTAGTAGGCGCCGGTGTAGTTCTCCATGAAGGAGACCGGTCGCAGGAAGGTCGCGGGCAGGCCCAGCCGGGTGATGTGCTGTTCGATCCGCCACTTGTTGATCGAGTTCTGCGGCAGTTTCTCGGTGTGGTGGCGGCTCGCTCCGGCGAGCGAGGCGTAGACCAGGTGCCTCACCCCGGCGGCGTGTGCCGCGTCGGCGACCTTGCAGCCCCAGCGGACCTCGTCCTCGGCGGAAAAGCCCGCCGGGGTGCCCGGGGAGCCGACGGTGGGCTGCACGCTGAACAGGCCGTAGGCGCCTTCGGCCGCGGCGACGAGCGAGGGGAGGTCGTCCATCTCGGCGCGGACGAGCTCGGCGCCCGCCTGCGCCAGCGTCCGGGCCGCGGGGGCGCCCGGATCGCGCGTCACCGCCCGCACCTGCCAGCCGTCGGCGAGCAGTTGCGCCGTCACGGCCCGGCCCTGCAGGCCGGTCGCCCCCACCACCACGATGGTCTTCACGATGTGTCTCCAGACGGTAGGCATGCGGCGGCCACCCGCTAACTGGGGTGGCCCTCCGGTTCTGGATGAGTACGATATGGAGGGCCACCCCGTTTTGCAAGCCCACCGGAGACCACATGCCGCCCGCCAGCCGTACGACCCCGCACCCGCGGCCGATGCGCGCGGACGCGCGCCGCAACTACGACCGCATCCTGGCCGCGGCCGCCGAGGCCATCGCCGAGCACGGAGCCGAAGCGTCCCTGGAGGAGATCGCCCGGCGCGCGGGCGTCGGCTCGGCCACCCTGCACCGGCACTTCCCCTCCCGGCAGAAACTGCTGGAGGCCGTCTTCCACGACAAGGTCGAGGTCCTGTGCGCCACCGCCGCCGAGCTGGCCGCCGACCCTGACCCGGGGCACGCGCTGGCGACGTGGCTGGGAGCCGTCGCCAGGCACGTGGTGTCCAACCGGGGTCTGGCCACCTCGCTGATGCTGGGGGCCCACGACAGCGATCCCGCCGTGGGCGCCACCTGTCACGCCATGATCACCAACGCCGGAGCGAACCTGCTGGACCGGGCCTGCCGGGCGAACACCGCACGGCCCGACGTCTCGATCACGGACCTGCTCACCCTCGTCAACGCCATCTGCCTGGCCGTGGAGCAGGAACCCGACGGCGCGGCCCAGGTCGACCGGCTGCTCACCCTCATGCTGACCGGAGTGCGCCCAGCAGGGGAAACGGCGAACCGGCGGAGGTGATACCCGGCAGGGGCGCCGAACCACCGGTGCCGGAACGGGTGACCGGCGGGGAGGGGACGGCCCCTCCCCGCCGGTCTCGGGTCAGTTCCTGTCGAGGCAGGTGGTGAAGGTGTGGTCCCGGCTCGTGACCGACCACGGAGCGTTCAGTTCGAGCCGCCAGTCGCCCTGCTCGGAGGCGCTGGTGCCCCAGTTGTAGACGACGTTCTCGTGTCCCGGCTCGTTGAAGACCGTGAGCTGCCAGGGTTCGGCCACCCACTGGTTGCCCGTGCGGTTGCTCTTGCGGACCCAGCGCCACTGCACCGTCCCGGCCGACTCGGTCTTGATGGTGGCCGTCATCACGTACGGGATCTGCTCGCCGGTGCACCAGGTGCGGACCGAGTCCTTCTTGACGTGCGACTGCGTGATCTCCGCGTTGGCGCACACGTGCGAGAACGAGACGGTCTCGGACTGGTACCCCGCCTGCGGGCTGACCAGGCGGACTCGGTAGGTGTCCCTGAAGGTGACCCGTGTCGTGAGGTACACCTCGACGGTGGCGGACCCGCGCTTGGTGAAGACGCGTTCGAAGGTCTGGTTCCGCAGCACCACGCCGGCGCCGTTGACCCACTGGTACTTGACCGTCTGGGCGCGGTCCGACTCCAGCACCGCCGAGAGCTTGATGGTGTCGCCCGGCGCGCTCTTGCACGGACCGGCGTACTCGGCGGGCGAGGCCTTCACATCGGTGATCTTGACGGTGGTGCAGAGAACCTTGAGCGTGGCCGACTTCTTCGGCTTGTTGAAGCTCAGCACCTCCAGGACGACCGGAACGTCTCGCGTCGTCTCGGCCCGGATCACGGCTCCCACCCGCTTGGGCCGGCCCGCCGTCAACGCCACCGTCTGCGTGGCGACCTGCCGGCCGTCCACGGTCCAGAACAGCTTGATCTCGGTGTCGCGGTCGGCCTGGACGTCCGCCCACACCCGGCCGCTGTCGCTGGGGCACTCCACCCCGTAGATGTCGGTGCTGGTGATCTCACCGATGCTCACCACGGGGTCGGGGTCGGGATTCTCGGTGCTGCAGACGACCTTGTACAGGGTCTCGGCGCGCGGCTTGTCGTGGCTGTCGACGACCAGCTCGACCTTGCCCGGCTTGACCGAGGACCACACGTGGTCCACCCGAGCCGCGCCCGGGTTCTGGAAGACCTGCGTCTTCTTCGGACCCGCCTGACCGTCCACGACCCAGTGGTACTCGACGGTGCCGGCCTGGGCAGCCTGGAGCTGCGCGGAGGCCTTGAGCTGCGGCGGGGTCGTGCAGGAGCCGTTGTAGGCGCCGACCTCGAGGTCGGCGATTCTGACGTCGGCCTCGGGGGCTTCCTTGCAGGTGAAGGTGTAGGTCTTGGTCGC
>NZ_JBFAKP010000040.1:0-34521 GCF_040655795.1 Nonomuraea sp. NPDC050310
CGTCGACCTCGGGCGCTGGATGGAGGACCACCGCAACGCCGGGCTGTCCCCCGAGGAGCTCATGGCCAGGTTCGAGGGGGCCTTCACGTTGTCGCCGAAGGTCCAGCCCTTCGAGCCGTCCCAGTTGATGGACCAGGTCATCAGGCCCTTGAGCTGGCCGTTGAAGCTGTTCCATGCCTGGGAGACCAGCGAGGGCGACATGTAGCCGCCGCCCGCGCCCGGCTGGGCGGGCAGGCCCGGGACCTGCTTGTCATAGGGCACCTTGATGGTGGTGCCCTGGATGACCAGGCCGTTGTTCAGGCAGGTGGTCTGGGCGACGAAGCCCTGGACCGTGCCCGCCGAGTAGGAGTCGCCGGAGCAGCCGTACATGCTGCCGTTGTAGTACTGCATGTTCAGCCACCACAGGCGGCCGTTGTCGGCGTACTTCTTGATGATCGGCAGGTAGGCGCCCCAGATGGAGCCGTAGGTGACGCTGCCGCCGGTCACGTAGGCGGTCTCGGGAGCCATGGTGAGGCCGAAGTTCGCCGGCATCTGCGCGAGCACGCCGTCGATGATCCGGATCAGGTTGGCCTGCGAGGTGGAGAGCTGGTTGATGTTGCCGCTGCCGGTCAGGCCGGTCTCGATGTCGATGTCGATGCCGTCGAAGTTGTAGCGCTTGAGGATCGGCACGACGGTGGCCACGAAGCGGTCGGCGACGGCCGAGGAGCTCAGGTCGATGCCGGCGGTGGCGCCGCCGATCGACATGAGGATGGTCGCGCCGGCCGCCTTGGCCTGGCACATCTCGGCCGGAGTGGCCACCTTCACGGTGGCGTCCATGCCGTCCTCCCACAGCACGGTGCCGTCGGAGCGGATCACCGGGAAGGCGGCGTTGATCACGTTGTAGCCGTGCTGGGCGATGCGCGGGTCGGTGATCGGGGTCCAGCCGAACGGCGGGTGCACGCCGTTGATCGCGCCGTCCCAGTTCTCCCAGTAGCCGTGCAGCACCTTGCCGGCCGGCTTGCCCTTGAGCGCGCAGGTCGGGTCGGGGCCGGTCGGCGACGGGCTCGGGCTGGAGGTCACCGTGACGGTGGGGCTCGGGCTCGGGCTGGAGGTCACGGTCACGGTCGGGCTGGGCGAGGCGGTCACCGTGGGCGACGGCGGCGTGCCGGGGCCGTCGAAGCTCAGGTCGTCGGCGTAGTAGGTGCCCTGGCCGTACCAGCCGTGCAGGTAGATCACCGCGGTGGTCTGGCCGGCGCCGGTGGTGAAGTTCACCGTGAGCTGCTTGTACGCCGAGGGCGAGGAGGTCCAGGTCGAGGCGCCGCCGTTGACGCCGAAGTAGACGTAGCTGCCCCGGACCCACGCGGTGAGCACGTAGGCGGAGTTCGGGACGACGTTCACCGTCTGGGTGCACTTGGCGGTGTCGGAGCCGCTGGCCGCGGCGGCGAGCGCGCCGGACCCGCTGCGGACCTGGCTGGAGGTGACCGAGCCCAGGTTGCCGGTGCAGGACCAGGGGGAGATCGAGCCGGTCTCGAAGCCGGGGTTGGCCAGGAGGTTGGCCGCGCTGGCGGAGGTCTGGGTGGCGAAGACCGCCATGGCGGCGAGCAGGGCCGAGGTGACGGCGATGAGGATGGAGCGGGATATTCGCGTCATGGAGGAACAACCCTTCTGTCGCTCGGGGGGCCGGGCGACGATGGGCGCGGCGCGTGGCCGGGGAAGCCGCGACGGTGGGGGGTGCGCGAACAGCATTATTGTTAAGAAACTTATCTATTGTCCATAGTCCCCCAGGTGCGTTCCCCCTCCCCCCGGGTAGAGGGCCGGCATGAGGTGGAACCGGCTGAGGACGGCCTTCTCGCCGACCGAGGAGAGCCCGCGCAGCGCGCTGGGCCTGCGGCTCGTCCTCGCCGCCTTCGGGGTGCTGGCGGGCGGGGCCGCCGCGGTCGTGGCGGCGGGCAACGGCTGGACGGGACTGGCCTGGGCCATGGCGGCGGTCGCGGTGATCGCGCTGGTCAATCTGGTCGTGGTGCTCCGCCGACGGCGATCGGGCTGAGCCTCCGGGCTTGCGCGCGGGCTCTGCGGTCTCTTATGTTATGCGCCACAACTAAGGCAAGCCTTACCTTCCCGGAGCGCGCATGGGCCGCATGGCCACCTTCACCACGGACGACGTGATCGCCGCCGGCGTCCGCATCGGCCTGGCCGACCTCACCATGCAGGCGGTGGCCGAGGCGCTCGGCGTCACCACGGCCGCGGTCTACCGGCACGTCCGCAGCCGGGCCGCCCTCGACAGCCTGATCGGCGAAGCCGTACTGGACGGGCTCGTCCTGACCGACGACCCCGCCCTGCCCACCGCCGGGCACCTGGTGCGCTTCGCCGGGCAACTACGCGACTTCACCCGCGCCCACCCCGGCAGCGCCGAATACCTGCAGCGGCTCTTCCCGCGTGGCCGCTCCGGCATCCGGCTGCTCGAACAGCAGATCGGCTTCCTGGCCGGGCGCGGCTACGACCCGGCCGCCGCCACCGTGCTCAGCTCCGCCATCGCCACCATCACCCTCGGGCTGGCCGTCGCCGACGAGGCCCGCGCCGCCCGCGCCCGCCTCGACCCGCTCGGCGACGAGGAGGCCACCCGGGCCGCCCGCGACGCCATGGCCGCCTCGCCGCTCATCCAGGCCGCCCTGGCCGGCATCCCGCCGCACACCGGCGACGACTACTTCGCCCTCCTGCTCACCTCCGCCGCCGAAGGCCTGGTCGCGCACCTCCCGCCCGGCCACCCGGTCACCTCGCCGGCTCTCGGAAAGGACCACTGATGGCACGCGGCTACGCCGGGGCCATGATGAAGACCTTCGGCGCGCGCGAGCACACGCTCACCGTCGCGTCGATCGACGACCTCACCCCGCACTACCGGCGCCTCACCTTCGACGCGCCCACCCTCTTCGACGGCCAGCCCATCCCGCCGGCCGCCTGGGTGCGGCTGTGGGCGCCGGACCCGGTCCGGCCGGGACGGGAGCACCAGCGGGGGTACACCCTGGTCGACCCCGACCCGGAGAACGGGCGGGTCTGCCTCGACTTCGTGCTGCACGAGCCGGCCGGGCCCGCCTGTGTCTGGGCGGCCAACGTGCGGGTCGGCGACACCGTCCAGATCACCCGGTGGGCGTCGGGGCACTTCGAGGCGCCCTCGCCAGAGCCGGCGGGATACCTGCTGGTGGGGGACGCGGCGGCGTTGCCGGGGATCAACGCGATCCTCGCCTCCCTGCCTGCTGGGGTGCCGGTCGAGGTGTTGCTGGAGCAGTACCACGCGGACGACCTGGACATCCCGCTCGTGTCGCATCCTCGGCGCACTGTCACCTGGTTGCCCGCCACCGGTGACCCCGGCGTGGTCGCGGCTGCCGTCGCGGAGCGGGACTGGTCGGACTGGTATGCGTGGGTGACCTGTGAGTCCGGGGTGACCAAGGCGGTTCAGGCTCGGTTGAAGGGGCTCGGGTTTCCCAAGAGTGAGATCAAGGGGCGGGCTTACTGGATCAAGGGCAAGGCCATGGGCGCCACCCGCAGCCCCGATTCCGACGCCCCTGCAGAAACCACCCCGACCTCGACCTCCACGACCACCCCTGCTGAGGCCCCTGCGGTCGCGGGCGGCGGGCGGTGGCGCTCCCAGGCGGGAGCGCGCCTGCTCGCCCCGTTGAAGACCAAGCTCCTGCTCGCCGGCGCGTTCCAGGCAATCGTCACCCTGCTCCACCTGGCCCCATACCTGGTCCTGGCCGAGCTCTGCCACCGCCTGCTCCGCGACGGCCTCACCGCCGAAGGAGCGACAGGGCTCGGGATCCTGGCCCTGAGCCTGATGGCCGCCGGCACCGTCCTGAGCGGCGTGCTCGTGGTGGCCATGCACGTCCTGGACGCCAGGTTCGGCCACCACGTCCGCACCACGGTGGTGCGCAAGCTGGCCCGCCTCCCCCTGGGCTGGTTCACCGACCGCACCTCGGGCCGGATCAAGCAGGCCGTCCAGGACGACGCCGCCAGCGTGCACTACCTGGTCACCCACGCCGTGCTCGACCTCGTCGGCGCGCTGGTCGCGCCGCTGGCCGTCCTGGTCTACCTGTTCTCCGTCTCCGGCTGGCTGGCGACGATCCTGCTGCTGCCCCTAGCCGTCTTCGGCATCCTGTCCGCCCGGATGGTCGCCTCCTCCACCTCCGAGCTGGCCCAGTTCACCGTCTGGGAGGGCCGCGCCGGCTCGGAGGCGGTCGCCTACGTGGACGCCCTCGCGGTGGTCCGCGCCTACGACGCCGGTCCGGCCGGTGGCTTCCGCGCCACCCTGGACGAGCGGGCCCGTTTCCTGGAGCGCTGGCAGCGCCCGCTGTCCGGCCGCAAGACCCTGGTCGACCTGGTGACCCGCCCGCTGACCTACCTGCTGCTGATCATCGTGGCCGGTTTGGCCCTGATCTCGGGCGGGCTGCTGGACGCCGCGGGCCTGCTGCCGTTCCTGCTGCTCGGCGTCACCTTCGGCGGCCAGTTGCTGGCCGCGGCGTACGGCATGGGCTCCGTCCGCGAGGCGACCACGGCCGCCCAGCGCATCGGCCTGCTGCTGGACGAACCCGAACTCACCGAACCAGACCAGCCCGCCACCGTGCGCGCGGGCGGGCACACCGTCCGGTTCGAGGGCGTCTCCTTCGCCTACACCCAGGACCACCCGGTGCTGTCCGGCATCGACCTGGAGCTGGCGCCCGGCACGATGACCGCCCTGGTCGGACCGAGCGGCGCGGGCAAGTCCACGCTCGCCGCGCTGCTGGCCCGCTTCCACGACGTGAGCACCGGCCGGATCACCGTCAACGGCGCCGACATCCGGGACCTGCCGCTGGCCGAGCTGTACCGCACGGTCGGCTTCGTCTTCCAGGACGTCGCGCTGATCCGGGCCAGCGTGCACGACAACATCGCCCTGGCCCGGCCGGAGGCCACCCGCGAGGAGGTCGAGCGGGCCGCCCGGGCGGCGAACCTGCACGAGCGCGTGCTGCGCCTGCCGCACGGCTACGACACCGTGCTCGGCGACGAGGGCCGGCTGTCCGGCGGCGAGGCCCAGCGGCTGACCATCGCCCGCGCGCTGCTCGCCGACCCGCCGGTGCTCGTCCTCGACGAGGCCACCGCCTTCGCCGACCCCGAATCGGAGCACCACGTCCAGCAGGCGCTCAGCACGCTGGTCGCCGGCCGTACCGTCCTGGTCATCGCGCACCGCCTGCACACCATCACCGGCGCCGACGCCGTCGTCGTGCTCGACGGCGGGCGGATCGTCCAGCGCGGCACGCACGCCGAGCTGGTGTCCGCCCCCGGCCTCTACCGCGAGCTGTGGCACGCCTCGACCCCGCTGGAGACCCTGGCATGACCACCACCGCTCCCCTCCCCCGGAGTCCGCGCATGATCCCCCAGGCCCTCCGGCTGGTCGCCGACCGCCGGGCGCTCGCCCGCTACCTGGCCCTGCTCCTGCTCGCCTCGGCCCTGCGGGCCGGGGCGGTGCTGAGCCTGGTCCCCCTGCTCGCCGCCGTCTTCTCCGGCACCGCGGGTACGGCATGGCCGTGGGCCGGCGCGCTGGCCGTACTGGTGGCGGCCGGCTGGCTGGCCGACTACGCGGTGGCCGGCGCGGGCTTCACCATCGGGTTCGAGCTGCTGACCACGATCGAGACCCGCATCGTGGACCGGCTGCAGCGCATCCCGCTCGGCTGGCTCACGCCCGAACGCCGCGCCGAGGCGCAACGCGCGCTGACCTCGTCCGGGCGCGAGCTCTGCCAGGGCTTCGCGTGGCTGGTCTCCCCGGCCGCCAACGCCCTGACCACCCCGGCCTTCATCGGGCTCGGCCTGCTCCCGATCGCCTGGCCGCTCGGCCTGGCCGCGCTGGCGGCGGTCCCGCTGCTGCTCGGCGCACTCTGGGGCAGCAGCCGGTGCCTGCGCGCGGCCGACGACTCCTACGCCGCGGCCTCCCGCGAGGCCGGGCAGCGCATCATCGAGCTCGCCCAGGCCCAGCCCGCCCTGCGCGCGGCGGGCCGGGCCGGCGCGGACGGCACCGCGGTGGGCGCGGCGCTCGACCGGCAGCGCCGGGCGGTGCTGCGGCTGATCGGCTTCGGCCTGCCCGGCCAGGTGCTCTTCGGCCTGGCCACCCAGGCGGCCCTGCTCGGCCTGGCCGCCACCGCCGTCGTGCTCGGGCTGCGGGGCGAGCTGAGCGTTCCGGAGATCGTGGCGCTGCTGATCGTCGTCGTGCGCTTCGTCGAGCCGTTCACCACGCTGGCCGAGCTCGCCCCGGCCCTGCAGAACCTGCGCGGCACGCTCTCGCGGGTGCTGACCACGCTGAACGCGCCGGCGCTCGACGCGCTGCCGGGCGAAGCCGTCGGCGAGACCGTCGGCGGGGCCGCCGCGCTGGAGTTCCGTGACGTCCGCTTCGGCTACGAGCCGGGGCGGGAGGTCCTGGCCGGGGTGTCCTTCACCGTGCCGCGCGGCAGCACCACGGCGGTCGTCGGCCCTTCCGGGTCGGGCAAGAGCACCCTGCTCGCGCTGATCGGCCGCTTCCACGAGGTCGGCGGCGGCGCGATCCTGGTCGACGGCCTGGACGTGCGGGCCCACGACCCGGCCGCGCTGCTGGGCAGGCTGGGGATCGTCTTCCAGGACGTCTACCTGTTCGACGCGACGCTGGAGGAGAACATCCGGCTGGGCAACCCCGAGGCCACCGACGAGGAGGTGCGGGCGGCGGCCACCGCGGCGCAGCTCGACGAGGTGGTGCGGCGGCTGCCGGACGGCTGGTCCACCAGGGTCGGCGAGCGCGGCGCGGCGCTGTCCGGCGGCGAGCGGCAGCGGGTCAGCATCGCGCGGGCGCTGCTCAAGCGGGCTCCGATACTGCTGCTCGACGAGGCCACCGCCGCCCTGGACACCGGCAACGAGCAGGCCGTGGTGAGCGCGCTCGAAGCCACCGGCCGGGAGCGCACGACCGTGATCGTCGCGCACCGGCTGTCCAGCATCGCGCGGGCGGATCAGATCCTCTTCCTGGAGCACGGCCGGGTCGTCGAGGCGGGCTCGCTCGCCGAGCTGCTCGCCCTGAACGGCCGGTTCGCCGCCTACTGGCACCAGCGCGAGGCCGCGGCCGGCTGGCAACTCAACCGCACCACCCCCGCCACCGACGCCGACGCCCCCACCAACGCCACCGCTGACACCACTGCCGACGCCACCACCGCTGCCACCGCCACTGCCGCCGCCACTGCCGGTGACCCCGCCGCCCCCAGCCCCGCCGTCCATCTCCCCTAAGCCGCCGCCCGCCCGGCCAGCCGACGCCGCCGAAAATGCCCGGCTGGCCCGGACATATCCCCTATATCGTGCTGCCTGTGCACACCCTGGAAAGCCTGGTCGTCACCCGCCGCCTGCGCGTCCCGCTCCCCCCTGCCACACCCGGGGCCGAGCCGGGCGCGACCGGCTGGGGCGAGACAGCGGCACGGCAGCTCGACGCCGCCCTGCTCAGCGTGGGCTTCAAGTGCTCGGCCCCGCTCCTCGCCCGCCTGGCCGACCTGCCCGGCGCGGTCGTCGTCGACCTGGGCATCCGCGTGCTGGACGCGGTCCGCGGCCTGGTCGGCGACCACGTGCGGCACAACGCCTACTTCATCGACTTCCCCAGGAACGTCCCCGACACCATCGAGTTCTGGGTCGGCCTCCTGCGCGAGTCGCTGCTCGACCCGGTGGCCGTCACCCAGCTCCCGCCCGGCCCGCTGAACCTCCTGAGCCTGCCCGGCTACGGCGTCTACCCGCACAGCTACGCCGACCTCCTGGCCGCGCACGCCGAGTTCGTCCCGCGCGCCGGGGACCGGGTCACCCTCCTCGACCTGGGCGCCGACCTCGACACCGAGGTGCGCGGGCTCTACTTCTCCCTGGCCGCCGCCGAGACCCCGCTGGCCGCCGAGGACCTCACCGCCCTGAGCCTGCTCGCCGCCGCCTGCCCCGGCCACCCCGAGCGCATCCCGGTACGCGAGAACCGCGCGATCATCAACGCCGCCCGGCTGGCCGCCGGCCAGGCCCCGCTCGTGGACTCCGTCACCGACGTGCTGCGCCTGGCCTGCGCCTGCTCCGGCGGCGACGTCACCCTCGCTACCGCCACCCGCTTCCGCTCCTTCCGGCGGGCCGAACGCCGCGCCCTGCTCCAGGCCCTGGACGGCGTCGCCACCCCGGCCAAGCTGGGCGACGTCGGCCGCCATCGCGAGCAGTGGAAGCGCCTGGGCGAACGGCTGCACCCGCACGAGTACCCCCAGTTCCCCGCCGCCGCGCGGGCGTTCGAGGTGGCGCGGGGGGTGCTTGCCGTACCCAGCCTGGACTCGCGGGTGGAGGCCGCCCTGGCCGCGGGCCGTACCGGGGAGGCCATCTCCCTGCTGGAGAGCGCGCCCGGCGCCCTGCTCCGCCGCCTCGACCAGCTCCTGCGCAGCGGCGACCCGGCCGTCCCGCAGGCCGCCGCGCACGCCGTCACCGGCGCCTCCGGCCGCGTGCTGCTCTCCCTGCGCGAGCATCTCCAGAACCGCCTGCTGCCCGCCGCCGGGCGGATCTTCGTCAACCGGTACGGCAGGGCGTGGACCGCCGACGACACCCGCCCGCCCCTGGACCTCGACGTGATCGAGACCATGCTCGCCGTCCTGGACGAGGAGATCACCCGCCGCCTGCCCGACCTCGGCGAGCTGACCGTGGACCCGGACATGCTGCGCGTCGCCCTCCCGCTGTCGGCCAAGGCGGTCGCGCCCGGCCTCGGCATGCTGCCGCGCGGCTCGGAGTCGCGGATCGACGGCGAACTGCTGCGCTTCTTCGTCCACTGGCGTCAGGCCGCGCAGCGCACCGACTACGACCTCGGGGCGCTCATGCTGGACGCCGCCTACGGCGACCCGTCCCACGTCTCGTGGACGAACTACGCCAACAGCTTCGCCACCTACTCCGGCGACCTCACCGACGCCGCCGTCGGGGCCTCCGAGTTCATCGACGTGCGCCTGCGCGAGGCCACCCACCCGATCGTGATCCCGCAGGTCTTCGTCTACGCCGGCGAGCCCTACGACGAGGCCGCGGAGGCGTTCTTCGGCTTCATGACGCGCGACGCGGCACAGGAGGGCCTGCCCTTCGAGCCCCGTGCCGTCCGCATGAAGTCCGACCTGCGCGGCTCCGGCCGCGTCGCGCTGCCCCTGGCCTTCCTGCGCGCCGGCGACGGCACCTGGCGGGCCAAATGGCTCCACCTGTACCTGCGCGGCTTCCCGAACTTCAACCTGATCGAGGGCACCCTCGGCAGGACCGCCACCCAGGTGCGGACGATCGTCGAGCGCGACCACCTCCAGGTCGGCTGGTTCGCCTCGCTCCTGCGCACCCGCTCCACCCCGGCCGGCGGCGCCACCCGCCTCTGCCTCACCCCGCCCGCCGACCTGCCCGCCGGCACCCGCGTGATCACCCCTTCGACCCTGCACGAGCTGATCCCCGCCTGATACCGTGGATCTCGGCGAGGCCATGGGAGGGCTTCCTTCTCCTTCTCTTTCCCAGAATCAGCCTTCCCGCTCTCCTCGCCGCCGATGGTGAGGCCATTCGACGGCTTCCTTCATCCTGGTTCAATTCCAGGTAGCTCCATTTGCGGGGCTACTGGTATCAGCCGCCGAGCTCCCCTCGCCATCGGCACATACCCGGACAACCCTCCGACCTGCTGGAACACCCCCGCGCGCGGTGCCATCCTGGGCGGGTCATGGCGGATCACCCAGCGGCCTCGGCGGCCGCCACGCAGGCCTTCGCGCGCGTCGCCGCGCTCGCCGCCGACCACCACACCGCGCTCGACCCCGCCGTCCGCCTCATGCACGCCCACGCCTGGGTCGGCGGCGGCGCCCCGGCCTTCGCCGCCGACCTCACCCGCCGCCGTGCCGCCCTCCACGCCGCCTTCACCGCCGCGCTCCACTCCCTGTCCGCCCTCGCCGTACGGCACGGCGCCCCCGCCCCGGCCCTGCCCGCCTTCCCCACCCCCGCCCCGGCCCTCGGCCCCGCCCCCGGCTCCTTCCAGGGCATCGACCCCCGCGCGATGACCGCCCTCATCACCGCGCTGACCCGCGCCGGCGACACCCTGACCACGGCCGGAACCCGCCTCACCACCGAACTGACCACCCACGGCCTCCCCACCCACCCTGGCCACACCCTGGGCCACCTCGCCACCTGGGCCACCACGGAAGCCGACGCTCTGCGCAGGCGACTGACGCTGATCCAGCAGCAGGTCCCGGGAGCGGAACTCCCCGCCAGCCTGGCCGCCCACGGTCTGTTCTCGGGGCACGCGGGCGCGGGCACGCTGCTCAGCCGCGTCGTCTCAGGTGACAGCGCCGCGCTCACCGAGTTGCTGGCCACCCAGGAGAGCGGCCGGGATCCCGCCCTGGCCGGGCGGGTGAACGCTTGGTGGCACAGCCTCAGCCACGACCTCCGTGAACGGCTGCTCGGTGTGGCGCGCTTCGGGCTGCTGAACGGCCTCCCAGCCATCGCCCGAGATCAGGCGAACCGTCGCTGGTTGTCGGCGGAGAAGGAGCGGCTCACCCGGGAAATGACCGCCACGGCCGGAAACCCGCTATTGCTGGGTGGCTGGGAGAAGGCGGCCAACCAGCTGCGGCGTCTGGAGTTCGTGGAGAAGGAACTGCGGCCTCACCCTGGATATCCGCCGCCCCTTCTCCTGGGCTTCGATCTGGCGGCCCAGGGCCGTTTGATCGTCTCCTGGGGCGATCCCGACATCGCCGACGTCACCGTGACATCGGTCTCGGGGTTCACCACCAACCTCGACACCGCCCACGGCGACCTCCGCCAATCCCGTGCTCTCTGGCTGCAAGCCACCAAGACCAGCGGTGGCCGCCGCATCGCCACCATCACTTGGTACGGCTACGACGCGCCGCAGCCGGATCTCAGCGTGTTCAACCCAAGCAGGTCGGTCGCCTCGGACCAGCCGGCTCGCCGGGGCGGCGCGGCGCTGGCCGCGTTCCAGGACGGGCTCCATGCCGCTCACCTCCCGTCGGGAACCGCCCGCGTGGTCATCGTGGGGCACAGCTACGGCTCGCTCACCACCGGCCATGCCGCGCGGCTCCGGCCAGGCCGGCTGGCCGACGAACTGATTCTGGTGGGCAGTCCCGGAGTCGGCGTCGACCACGCGGCGCACCTGGGTATGGACCCCCGGCGGGTCTGGGTCGGCGAAGCCGGAGGCGACCCAGTGGCCGCGCTGGGCCGGTTCGGCGCGGATCCCGGCAACGACTCCTTCGGCGCCCGGCGACTGCCGGTCGGGCGAACGGTCTGGACAGAGGCCCACAGCAGCTACTGGGACCGCGACTCCCCTTCGCTGCGCAACCTGGGCCGCGTCATCAACGGCCAGTACGACAAGCTGATCTCCCCGCCGGACCTGACAGGGACGCCGCAGCTTCTCGCTCCGCAGATCGCACCCGACCTCGCCCTCCGCCTCCAGCAGGTGACCCCGCGATGAACCGAGTCCTCCTAGTCCCCCTGGCCCTTCTCACGATTGCCGGTTGCGCAATGCAGGATCAGTCCTTCACCCAGCAACAGGCGCTGGCCCGCGTCGAACAGCTCATCCGGGACACCGCCGCGGAGGTGACCCCCAGGCCCCGCCTCGAGCTCGTGCCTTATGGGACAGAGGCCGAGGAATGCCCGTCCGACGCCGAAGCGAACGGACGGGTCACCGTCAACCGGGCCTACTGGCTTCGAGACGTGCCCAGGGCCGACCTCCTGCGCGTGTCCCGTCAGGTCCGTGCCGCCTGGGAGCGTCAAGGACATCGACTGATCGCGGCCGGCGACGGCGACAACCCGGATCTCAGCGGCGAGTCACAGCCCGATCGCTACACCCTGGCTCTGACCTGGGCGGACGGCGACCAGCTCTACCTCGCCGCCACCTCACCCTGCATCTGGCCCGACGGCACCCCCTCGGCTCACCGCCCCCCACGCTCCAACCGGTAAAACGCCTGGTTCCACCGCAGCTCCTTGACGAACTGTCGTGGAGTCGTCCCCCCGTCGATGACCACCAGTTCCACCCCCAGCATCGTCGCCAGATCGTCCAGTTCCTCCACCCCGACAGCGGTGGAGAGGGCGGTGTGGTGGGGGGCGCCGGCGGTGAGCCAGGCTTCGGCGGAGACGGGGAGGGAGGGGCGGGGGCGCCAGACGGCGCGGGCGACGGGCAGGCGGGGCAGCGGGGCGGGCGGCGGGACGAGGTCGATCTCGTTGGCGACGAGGCGGAAGCGGTCGCCGAGGTCGGCCAGGCCGACGACGACGCCTGGGCCTGGGGCGGCGTCGAAGACGAGGCGGACGGGGTCCTCACGGCCGCCGATGGCGAGGGGGTGGATCTCGCAGGAGGGCGTCCCGGCGGCGATGGTGGGGCAGACCTCCAGCATGTGGGCGCCGAGGATGAGCTGCTCGCCGGGGACGAGGTGGTAGGTGTAGTCCTCCATGAAGGAGGCGCCGCCGTCGGGTGCCATGGCCTTGAGGGTGCGGACGAGGGCGGAGGTCTTCCAGTCGCCCTCGCCGCCGAAGCCGTAGCCGTCGGCCATGAGGCGCTGGACGGCCAGGCCGGGGAGCTGGCGGAGGCCGCCGAGGTCCTCGAAGTTGGTGGTGAAGGCGCGGAAGCCGCCGCTGTCGAGGAAGGCGCGCAGGCCGAGTTCGATGCGCGCGGCGTACCGCAGGGGTTCGGAGCCGAGCAGGCCGGGGGCCATGCGGTACTGCTCGCCGTACTCCTTGACGAGGGCGTCGATGTCGGCGTCGGCGATGGCGTCGACGACGGCGACCAGGTCGTTGACGCCGTAGGTGTTGACCGAAACCCCGAAGCGGAGCTGGGCCTCGACCTTGTCGCCTTCGGTGACGGCGACGTCGCGCATGTTGTCGCCGAAGCGGGCGAGCTTGAGGCTGCGCAGGTCGGCGAGGCCGGTGGCGGCGCGGGCCCAGGCGGCGATGCGGGCGGCGACGGCGGGGTCGCTGACGTGCCCGGCGACGGTCTTGCGCGGGACGCCGAGCCGGGCCTGGATGTGGCCGAACTCGCGGTCGCCGTGCGCGGCCTGGTTGAGGTTCATGAAGTCCATGTCGATGCTCGCCCACGGCAGCTCGACGTTGGCCTGCGTGTGCAGGTGGAGCAGCGGTTTGCGGAGGGCGTCGAGTCCGGCGATCCACATCTTGGCCGGGGAGAAGGTGTGCATCCAGGCGATGACGCCGGTGCAGGCGTCGTCGGCGTTGGCGTCGAGCATGACGCGGCGGATGGCGGCGGCGTCGGTGAGGACGGGCTTCCAGGCGACGGGGACGGGCAGCCGGTCGGCGATCTGCCGGGACTGCTCGGCGACCTGGCGGAGGGTGTCCTCGCCGTACAGTCCCTGGCTGCCGGTCAGAAACCAGATGGTCAACGCGGGCTCCTCTGTCCATAGACGTTCTGGTAGCGGTGGTACAGGTGGTCGATGTCCGGCTGGGCGATCGGCAGGGGTTCGCCGAGCTGCCGGGCGATGTGCACGGTGCGGGCGACGTCCTCGCACATCACGGCGGCCTTGACGGCGGCCGCGGGGGTGCGGCCGACGGTGAAGACGCCGTGGTTGCGCATGAGTACGGCAGGCGAGCGGTGCCCCTTGAGGGTCTGGACGATGCCCTGCCCGATGGAGTCGTCGCCGATCAGCGCGAACGGCCCGACCGGGATCTCGCCGCCGAACTCGTCGGCCATCGCGGTGAGCACGCACGGGATGGCCTCGCCGCGGGCCGCCCAGGCGGAGGCGTAGGTGGAGTGGGTGTGCACGACGCCGCCCACCTCGGGCAGGTTGCGGTAGACGTAGGCGTGGGCGGCGGTGTCGCTGGAGGGGGCATGCTCGCCTTCGACGAGGTTGCCGTCGAGGTCGCACACAACCATCGCCTCCGGGGTGAGCTCGCGGTAGGAGACGCCGGAGGGTTTGATGACGAACAGGTCGGAGCCCGGGATGCGGCCGGAGACGTTCCCGGCGGTCCAGGCGACGAGGTTGTTGGCGACGAGTTCGGCGTGCAGGTCGCAGACGGTGCGTCTCATGCGGCGGCTCCGTTCCTGATCGCGCGCAGCTCGTGCAGCAGCCGGCCGTCGCCGAAGGCGTCGTGCAGGTCGCGGTAGACGGCGTAGAGCCGGTCGTAGGCGTCGGCGCGGCCGGGGTCGGGCACGTAGGCCTGTTCGTGGCGGCGGCCCATGGCGGCGGCGGCTTCCTGGATGCCGGGGTAGGCGCCGGCGGCGACCGCGGCGTGGATGGCCGAGCCGAGCGCGGGCCCCTGGCCGGAGCCGATGACGGAGACGGGCCGGCGCAGCACGTCGGCGTAGACCTGCATGAGGAAGCGGTTCTGGAGCAGCCCGCCGGCGGCCACGAACTCGGTCACCGGGACGCCCGCGTGCTCGAAGGTCTCGACGATCAGGCGGGCGCCGAAGGCGGTGGCTTCGATGAGCGCGCGGTAGACGTCCTCGGGCCGGGTGGCCAGCGTCTGCCCGATCAGCACGCCGGACAGGTGGTGGTCGACCAGGATGGAGCGGTTGCCGCTGTGCCAGTCGAGGGCGACCAGGCCGTGCTCGCCGACCCGCTGGGCGGCGGCGAGTTCGGTGAGGTGCTCGTGCGGGGTGCGGCCGAGCGCTTCGGCCTCGCGGGCGTGGGCGGCGGGCAGGCCGGTGTCGGCGAACCAGGCGAAGATGTCGCCGACGCCGGACTGGCCGGCCTCGTAGCCCCACAGGCCGGGCACGATGCCGTCGCGAACGACGCCGCACATGCCGGGCACCTCGGCCAGCCGGTCGGAGGGCAGGACGTGGCAGGTGGAGGTGCCCATGATGGCCACCATCTGGCCGGGCCGCACCGCGTCGGCCGCGGCGGCGGTGACGTGCGCGTCCACGTTGCCGACCGCGACGGCTGTGCCCTGCGGCAAGCCGGTCCAGGCGGCGGCCTCGGCGCTCAGCCGGCCGGCCAGGCCGCCGAGCGGGGCGAGCCGTACGCCGCCGGTCTCGGGGCCGACCTGGCCGGTGGCGAGCTTGCCGAGCAGTTCGGGGAAGCGGGGGTGGAGCTTGGCGAGGAACTCCGCCGACGGGTAGGAGTCCTGGAAAATCCCTTTGTATCCGGCGGTGCAGACGTTGCGGCTCTCCACCCCGGTCAGCCGCCAGACGATCCAGTCCGCCGCCTCGATCCAGCGCTCGGCCCGGCCGAACACCTCGGGATCCCCCTCCAGCACCTGCAGCGCCTTGGCGAACTGCCACTCCGAGGAGATCTTGCCGCCGTAGCGCGGCAGCCACGGCTCGCCCAGGTCGGCGGCCAGGGTGTTGATCCGGTCCGCGTACGGCTGGGCCGCGTGGTGCTTCCACAGCTTCGGCCAGGCGTGCGGGCGGGTGGGCAACTCCTCGCACAGGGGCACGCCGTCCGCGGTGGCGGGCAGCACGGTGCAGGCGGTGAAGTCGGTGCCCAGGCCGATCACGTGCTCGGGGGCGATCCCGGCCGCGGCGACCGCGGCGGGGACGGCGGTTCGCAGCACCTCGATCCAGTCGCGTGGGGACTGCAGCGCCCAGTCGGGGGCCAGGCGTTCTCCGGAGGCGGGGAGGGTGTCCTCGATGACGCCGTGTTCGTAGACGTGTACGGCGCTGCCGAGTTCGGCTCCGTCGGCCACGCGGACCACCACCGCGCGGCCGGACAAGGTGCCGAAGTCCACGCCTATCACGTAGCTGTTAGCGTTCACATTCAACTCCACGGAGGTGGCCCCGTCGGGGGGAAGACGGCTCAAAAGGGGTGGCCTGAGGGCCTCAGAGAGGGTTCGTAACCTGGGTCAGGAGCGGGTTCAGGAAGGTGGGGTCAGGGGGCGGTGGCGCTGCTGGCTCTGACGACGAAGTCGGGGCGGACGACCAGCCGCTCGTAGGTGCCGGGCCCGATGGCGTCGATCTGGCGGAGCAGCACCTCGATGCAGTGCCGCCCCACCGCGTCGAAGTCCTGGCGGACCGTGGTGAGCGGAGGCGACAGGTAGGCCGCCTCGGGGATGTCGTCGAACCCGACCACGCTGATCTGCTCGGGCACCCGCACCCCGGCCTCGGCCAGCGCGCGCAGGACGCCGAGCGCCATCTGGTCGTTGGCGGCGAAGACCGCGGTGACGCCGGGCATGGCGGCCAGCCGCCGCCCGGCCTCGTAGCCGGCCTTCGGGCTCCAGTCGCCGGTCAGCGGTTCGGGCACCGGCCGGCCGGCCTCCTCCAGCGCCGAGCGCCAGCCGTCCAGCCGGCCCTCGGCCTCCAGCCAGTCGGAGGGGCCGCTGACGTGCCAGACCGTCTCGTGCCCGAGGTCGAGCAGGTGCTTGGTGGCCAGCCTGGCGCCTTCGATCTGGTCGATGCAGACCACCGAGACGTTGGCCCGGTGGGTGCCCTCGACCGCGACCGCGGGCATGCCCGGCGGCAGGCTCTCCAGGGCGCGGGCCGCCGAGCGTTGCGGCGCGACCACGACCACCCCGTCCACGCCCTGCTCGGTGAGATAGCCGATCGCCTCGCGCACGCCTTCGGCGTCGATGGAGCGCAGGCTGACGATGCTGACGAAGTAGCCCGCCGCCCGGGCGGCCTGCTCGATGCCGTACATCGTGCTGGCCGGGCCGTACAGGGTGGTGTCGAAGCTGACCACGCCGAGGGTGCGCGAGCGGCTGGTGACCAGGGCGCGGGCGACCAGGTTGCGCCGGTAGCCGAGCTGGTCGATGGCGTCGAGCACGCGTGCGCGGGTGTCGGCCCGGACGTTCGGGTGCTCGTTGAGCACCCGGGAGACCGTCTGGTGCGAGACACCGGCCAGCCTGGCCACGTCCGACATCACCGGCGGGCGAGGCTTGGCGGTCGATCCCACGCTTTTTCCTTTCTCGGGCCTGCCCCATTGTGCCGCAGCGATCCGCGCCGGGCGGTGAAGAGCCTTTGGAGCAGGATGAAGACGAAGAGCAGCAGCCCGATGAAGATCTTGGTCCACCAGGAGCTCAGCGTGCCCTCGAAACTGATGATCGTCTGGATCAGGCCGAGCACCATGACGCCCAGCACCGTGCCGAGCAGGAAGCCCGAGCCGCCGGTGAGCAGGGTGCCGCCGATGACGACCGCCGCGATGGCGTCCAGCTCCAGGCCGACGGCGTGCAGGCCGTACCCGGAGAGCATGTAGAAGGAGAGCAGGACCCCGCCCAGGGCCGAGCAGAAGCCGCTGACCCCGTAGACGGTGATCTTCGTCCGGGCCACCGGGAGGCCCATCAGCAGCGCGGACTGCTCGCTGCCGCCGGTGGCGTAGACCGAGCGGCCCGTCCGGGTGTAGTGCAGGACGTACGCGCCCACGGCCACGACCGCCAGTGCGATCAACACGCTCGGCGAGATCCACAGGCCGCCGAACAGGTCGATCCGGGTCTGCGCGAAGGCGGTGAAGGTCGGGTCGTCGATCGGGACGGAGTCGGTGCCGATGGTGTAGCAGAGGCCGCGCGCCAGGAACATCCCGGCCAGCGTGACGATGAACGGCTGGATCTCGAAGGC
The DNA here is from genome assembly GCF_040655795.1 of Nonomuraea sp. NPDC050310. Classification (NCBI taxonomy): domain Bacteria; kingdom Bacillati; phylum Actinomycetota; class Actinomycetes; order Streptosporangiales; family Streptosporangiaceae; genus Nonomuraea; species Nonomuraea sp. NPDC050310. Next base: position 17,465 of record NZ_JBFAKP010000040.1, read on the forward strand.
GTGGATGAGATAGCCCATCACCAGCCCCAGCGTCGTCCCCACCAGCAGGACCAGCGGGATCACCACGTACGGTGGCCATCCCGGCCCCGCCATGAGGCTCGCCGAGATCATCGTGGACAGCGCGACCACCGACCCCACCGACAGGTCGATGCCGCCGGCGAGGATCACGAAGGTCATGCCGACCGCCACGACCAGCAGGAAGGCGTTGTCGACCAGCACGTTGAGCACGACCTGGCCGCTGGCGAACCCCGGGTAGCGGATCCCGCCGGCGACGAACATCGCGACGAACAGGGCGCCGGTCACCAGGACGGGCGCGTATCGGGTCCTCATGCGGTCGCCTCCCGGCGCTGGAGGAGCTTGGCGCGGAAGGCCGGCGACTGGATCAGGCAGACCGCGGTCACCACGAGCGCCTTGAACAGCAGCGTCGTCTCGGGCGGCACGCCGACCGAGTAGACGGTGGTGGTGAGCGTCTGGATGACCAGCGCGCCCACCACCGTGCCGGCCAGCGAGAAGCGCCCGCCGGCCAGGGAGGTGCCGCCGATCACCACGGCGAGGATGGCGTCCAGCTCCACCCACAGGCCGGCGTTGTTGCCGTCGGCGCTGGAGACGTTGGAGCTGATCATCAGTCCGGCGAGGCCGGCGCAGAGCGCGGCGAAGGTGTAGACGACGACGGTGAGGCCGCGCGAGCGGATGCCGGCCAGCCGGCTGGCCTCGGCGTTGCCGCCCACCGACTCGATCAGCAGGCCGAGCGCCAGCCGGCGGGTGAGCAGGGCGGTGACCGCCAGGACCACGGCGACCAGCAGGATGCCGAAGGGCAGGGTGAGCCAGTAGCCGCCGCCGATGAGCTGGTAGGCGTCGCTGGTCACGGTGATGATCTGGCCGTCGGTGATGAGCTGGGCCAGGCCGCGCCCGGCGACCATGAGGATCAGCGTCGCGATGATCGGCTGGATGCCGACCCACGCGACCAGCACGCCGTTCCACGCGCCGAGCAGGACCGACAGGCCGAGCGCGAGCGCCACGGCGGTGAACACGCTCGCGTCCTGGCTGATCTGCAGGCAGGCCAGGGCGCCGGAGATGGCCACCACCGAGCCGACCGACAGGTCGATGCCGCCGGTGGCGATGACCAGGGTCATCCCGAGCGAGACTAGGATCAGCGGGGCGCCGAAGCGCAGGATGTCGATCAGGCTGCCGTAGAGGTGGCCGTCCTTCAGCTCGATCGACAGGAAGCTGGGCGTGAAGGCCACGTTCACCAGCAGCAGGACGGCGAGCACCAGCAGGGGCCACAGCAGCCGCCTCATGGCGTCTCCCCGCCGCTCGCGATGGTCTCCATGAGCGTCTCCGTGGTCAGGTTCTCGTCGTTGGGCAGGACGGCGACCAGCCTGCGGTCGCGCAGCACGCCCACCTTGTGGCTGAGCCGCAGCACCTCCTCCAGTTCGGCGGAGATGAACAGCACGGCCATGCCGCCGTCGCTGAGCTCGGCGACCAGGCGCTGGATCTCGGCCTTGGCGCCGACGTCGATGCCGCGGGTGGGCTCGTCGAGGATCAGCAGCCGGGGTTCGAGGATCAGCCAGCGGGCCAGCAGCACCTTCTGCTGGTTGCCGCCGCTGAGGTTGCGCACGAGCTGCTCGGGGTCGGCCGGGCTGATCCTGAGCGCCTTGACGTACTTGGCGACCAGCTCGTCCTGCTTGTCCCTGGAGACCGGGCGGGTCCAGCCGCGGGTGGCCTGGAGGGCGAGCACGATGTTCTCCCGGACGGTGAGGTCGGGGATGAGGCCGTCGCGCTTGCGGTTCTCCGAGCAGAAGGCGATGCGGTGCGCCATCGCCGCGCGCGGGCTGCGCAGGGCGACGGATGCGCCGCCGACGCTCACCTCGCCCGCGCCGGCGTGGTCGGCCCCGAACAGCAGCCGGGCCGCCTCGGTCCGGCCGGAGCCGAGCAGCCCGGCCAGGCCGACGACCTCGCCCTCGTGGATCGTCAGGTCGAAGGGGGCGATCGCGCCGCCCCGGCCGAGCCCGGCCGCCCGCACGAGCGGCCGGTCGAAGACCTTGGCCTCGCCGTGCAGGCGGTCCAGGACGGCGAGCTCCTGGCCGATCATCTTGCCGACCAGCTCGACCTGGCTGAGCTCGCTGGTCAGGTACTCACCGATGAGCCGCCCGTTGCGCAGGACGGTCATCCGGTCGGCGATCTCGTAGATCTGGTCCAGGAAGTGGGAGACGAACAGGATCGCGATGCCCTTCGCCTTGAGCGCCCGCATCACCCGGAAGAGCTGCTCCACCTCGCCGGCGTCGAGGCTGGAGGTGGGCTCGTCGAGGATCAGCACGCGGGCGTCGATGTCGATCGCCCGCGCGATGGCCACCATCTGCTGGACGGCCAGCGAGCAGGCCGACAGCGGCGCCGAGACGTCGAGGTCGAGATCGAGATCGGCGAGCAGCTCGGCGGCCCTGGCCCGCATGCGCTTCCAGTCGATCCGGCCCAGCCGGCGCGGCTCGCGGCCGACGAAGATGTTCTCCGCCACCGACAGGTTGCCGCAGAGGTTGACCTCCTGGTACACCGTGCTGATGCCGCCCTGCTGGGCCTCCAGCGGGCTGCCGAAGGCCACCGGCCGGCCGGCCAGCTCGATCTCGCCGGCGTCGGCGCGGTGCACCCCGGTCAGCACCTTGATCAGCGTCGACTTGCCGGCGCCGTTCTCGCCCATCAGGGCGTGCACCTCGCCGGGCAGGAGCCGGAAGTCCACGTCCTCCAGGGCGGTCACGCCCGGGAACCGCTTGCCGATCCCGCTCATCCGCAGGACGGGCTCGTTCGTCTCCCCCATGGCTCAGTACTGCCGGCTGGACAGGACCGACTTGGCCTGCTCCTGGGTGAAGGTGGTCTCCTCGGTCACCACGCGGGCCGGGACGTTCTCCCCCTTCACCACCTTCTTGGCCAGGTCCATGAGCTGCGGGCCGAGCAGCGGGGAGCACTCGACGATGAAGTTGATCTTTCCGTCGGCCAGGGCCTGCATGCCGTCCTTGACCGCGTCGATCGTGATGATCTTGATGTCCTTGCCGGGCACCTTGCCCGCGCCCTCGATCGCCTCGATGGCGCCCAGGCCCATGTCGTCGTTGTGCGCGTAGAGCACGTCGATGTCCGGGTTGGCCTTGAGGAAGGCCTCCATGACCTCCTTGCCCTTGGCGCGGGTGAAGTCACCGGTCTGCGAGGCGATGACCTTGAACTTGGGGTCGCCCGCGATGACCTCGGCGAAGCCCGCCTTGCGGTCGTTGGCCGGGGCGGAACCGGTCGTGCCCTGGAGCTCGACGATGTTGACCGGCTCGGTGGTCGCCTTGAACTCCTCCAGGAGCCACTTGCCGGCCTTGCGGCCCTCCTCGACGAAGTCGGAGCCGAGGAAGGTCTTGTAGAGGGTGGTGTCCTTGGAGTCGACCGCCCGGTCGGTGAGGATCACCGGGATCTTGGCGTCCTTGGCCTCCTTGAGGACGGTGTCCCAGCCGGACTCGACGACCGGCGAGAAGGCGATGACGTCCACGCGCTGCTGGATGAAGGAGCGCAGGGCCTTGATCTGGTTCTCCTGCTTCTGCTGGGCGTCGGAGAACTTGAGGGTGACGCCGGCGTTCTTGGCCGAGTCCTGGACGGACTTGGTGTTGGCCGTGCGCCAGCCGCTCTCCGCGCCGACCTGGGAGAAGCCCATGGTGAGCGTGCCGTCGTCCGCGCCGCCGCCCGCACCTCCGGAGGAGCCGCAGGAGGTCACGGTCAGCGCTGTCAGGCCCGCGAGCACCAGGGCCGAGATCCGCTTGAACACTGGGGGGTTCCTTTCATGTGAACGCTCACAAAATGTGAACGTTCACACTGGGGACCGTCAAGGGAAGGCGGGATTACAGTTCGATTACGCGGGCGTTCTCCGCGCGTTTCAGCTGCTCATGATGTTAACGTTCACAATCGTGAAACCACCGTGAGGGCACCGTGAAACCGGAGGCGCCGAGAGTCGGGGCATGACCATCACAGAACTCGACCGTTTCGGAAGCGGGCCGGCGCCCGCCGGGGACGGCCTCGCCGTACGGGCCGAGGGGCTGGTGAAGACCTTCGGCGAGCAACGCGCCGTCGACGGGATCGACCTGGCCGTCCGGCCGGGCGAGATCTTCGGCGTCCTCGGCCCCAACGGGGCCGGCAAGACCACCACGCTGCGCATGCTGGCCACCCTGCTGAAGATCGACGCGGGCCGCGCGGAGATCTTCGGCGTCGACGTGGCCCGCGAACCGCACGTGATCCGGCAACTGGTGGGCGTGACCGGGCAGTACGCCTCGGTCGACGAGAACCTCACCGCGCGCGAGAACCTCTGGCTGTTCGGCCGGCTGCAGGGCATCGCCTCGCCGCGCGCCAAGCGCATCGCCACCGAACTGCTGGGGCAGTTCGCCCTGGAGGAGGCGGCCGACAAGCCGATCGCCCAGTTCTCCGGCGGCATGCGCCGGCGGCTCGACCTGGCCGCCAGCCTGATCACCAGGCCGCCGCTGATCTTCCTCGACGAGCCGACCACCGGCCTGGACCCGCGCACCCGCGGCCAGATGTGGGAGACCATCCGCGCCCTGGTCGCCGGCGGCTGCACCGTCCTGCTGACCACCCAGTACCTCGACGAGGCCGACCAGCTCGCCGACCGCATCGCGGTCATCGACCAGGGCCGCAAGGTGGCCGAGGGCACGCCCGACGAGCTGAAGACCATGGTCGGCAACTCGACCCTGCACCTGCTGCTGGCCGACCCGGCCGGCGTGCCGGACGCGGTGGCCGTGGTGCGCCGCGTGCTGGGCACCGAGCCGGTGCTCAGCCCGGAGCAGGGCCGGCTCAACGTCGCCCTGGACCAGGCCGACCTGGCCGCCGACGTCCTGATCGCCCTGCGCACCACCGGGATCGCCATCGCCTCGGTGAGCGTCGCCAAGCCCAGCCTGGACGAGGTCTTCCTGGCCCTCACCGGCCACGGGACCGAGGAGAAGGAGGAGGACAAGTGAGCACCACCCTCGCACCACCCCGCAGGACGGCCGACCGGGTGGCCTCCGCGCGCCGGCACGTGAGCCTGGGCGAGACCGTCGCCCAGACGCTGACGATGGCCTGGCGGGCGCTCAAGAAGATGCGCCGCAACCCCGAGCAGTTCTTCGACGTGGCCCTGCAGCCCATCCTGTTCACCGCGATGTTCGCCTACATCTTCGGCGGCGCCATCGCCGGGAACGTGGCGAACTACCTGCCGCTGATGATCCCCGGCATCCTCGCCCAGACCGTGCTGACCACCTGCATGGCCACCGGCACCCAGTTGCGGGAGGACATGGAGAAGGGGGTCTTCGACCGGTTCAAGTCGCTGCCGATCGCCCGGATCGCGCCGCTGGCCGGGCCCATGGTGGCCGACCTGCTGCGGTACACGATCGCCGCGGTGCTGACCTTCGGCATGGGACTGGTGATGGGATACCGGCCCGGTGGCGGCGTGGGTGGGGTGCTGGCCGCGATCCTGTTGTCCATCTTCACCGGCTGGGCGCTGGCGTGGATCTTCACCTGGGTCGGGACCATCGCCCGCAGCGCGCAGGCGGTGCAGGGCATCTCGATGATGATCCTGTTCCCGCTGACCTTCCTGTCCAACGCGTTCGTGCCGGTGGAGACGCTGCCCGGGTGGCTGGCCGCCTTCGTGCGGGTCAACCCGGTCTCGCACCTGGTCACCGCGGCCCGCGACCTGGCCAACCACGGCACCTTCAGCGTGGAGGTCGGCTGGACGCTGCTGGCCGGGCTGATCGTGATCGCGATCTTCGCGCCGCTCTCGGTCCGGAGCTACAAGCGGCACATCTAAGCGGGATGAGAGCGGTGCAGGCGCTCGGCCAGGGCCTGGGCCTCGGCCAGCAGGGCGGGGCCGCGCCGCCGGCCGTACTCCGCCCCGATCCGTTCCCGCACGCCGGGCGCCAGGCGCTCGGCGTGCGGGACGATGCGCTCGAAGGACATGCTCGGCATGCTGCGGTTGTACCCGAACCGCTCGGCCAGCACGATCGCCCGGACCGCGGCCTCCGGCTCCATGCCGCCGCGCAGCAGCCCCCAGACCCCGGCGGCGAACAGCACGGTGCCGCAGACCGGGTAGTCGATGAAGGTGATGCCGGCGTTCAGGACCCCGTGCACCCGCGCCAGCGCGGTGCTCAGGAGCTCCTCCCCGTACGCCAGGTCGTCGGGCGTGCCGTGGTAGGCGTGCGCGGCCAGCGCGAGCGCCTCGGCCACCACCAGCCACGGCTCGAAGCCGGTCTGGGCCATCGCGGGCAGCCGCAGGTCGCGCGCCCGCCCCACGGCCAGCCGGTGCAGGGCCAGGGCGTAGGCCACCTCGCCCTTGGCCAGGGCCACCCCGGCGGCGCAGAACGGCACGATGGCCAGACCGCCGAGCACCGGCTCGTTGTCGTTGAGCCGGCGGATCCGGTCGAGCTCCGCCTCGGCGGTCTCCAGGTCGCCGTCCTCCAGCGCGGCGAACAGCAGCAACGCGCGTAGCTGGGTCTCGTCGTCGGTCGCGCCCAGCCGGCTCAGCACGGGCAGGGCGGTGCGCGCGTGCCGTACCACCCGGTCGCGGTGGCCGAGCTGCATGACCAGGTGGGCGAGCTGGGTGTGCAGGAGCGCCGCGTGCCACGGGCCGTCCTCCGGCCCGGTCAGGGCGAGCGCGCGTTCGGCGGTCTCGATGGCCCGCTCCCACTCGCCGGCGTTCTCCAGGACGTGCACGCTCAGTTGCGCGGCCAGGTGCGCCACGTGCCGGTCGGGGTTGCGGCTGAGCTCGTCGAGCCGGGGCAGCCCGGTGACGCCGTCGGTGTAGTCGTAGGCGAGCATCACCTCGGACATGGCGGCCACGCTCGGATGCGTGGTCTCCTCCGGGGGCAGGGTGCGCAGCAGGGCGCGGAGCTCGTCGTCGGAGCCGTCGGAGGCGACCATGGTGTTCATCAGGGTGATCACCAGGGCCACCCGGGTGGGGTCCTCCAGCTCAGGCGGCGGCTTCCAGCCGGCGAAGGCGTGGCCGATCGCCTCGCGCAGCGAGAGCAGGCGCGGGTGGTCGCCGCGGACCGACCAGAGCGATCCCAGGCCCATCAGCAACTGGACCATCGTCGCGGCGTCGGACTCGGCCAGCGCCTGCCGGAGCAGCTCGGCGAGGTTGCCCTCCTCGGCGCGCAGCGCGTCGCACGCCTCGAACTGGCCGCCGCTGAACAGCTTCGCCGCGTGCTCGCGCGCGTAGGCCGTGGCCCAGGCTCGCTGCGCGGCGCGGGCCTCGGCCTCCTCCCCCGCCTCGGCCAGCCGCATCCGGCCGAACTCGCGGACCGTCTCCAGCATCCGGTAGCGGAGGCCGAGGTCGCTCTCGCGGATGCCGAGCAGCGACTGCTCGGCCAGCGCCCGGACGGCGGGCCACGCCTCGGGCCCGAGCAGTTCCTCGGCCGCCTCCAGGCTGAAGCCGTCGCCGAACAGCGACAACCAGCGCAGCGCCCGGCGCTCGCGCTCCTCCAGCAGGTTCCACGACCAGTCGATCACCGCCAGCAGGGTCCGGTGCCGGTCCGGGGCGCTGCGGTCGCCGCCGCTCAGCAGCGCGAACCGGTCGGCCAGCCGCCGGCTGATCTCCTCCACCGCCATCACCCGCACGGTCGCCGCGGCCAGCTCGATCGCCAGCGGCAGCCCGTCGAGCCGGGTGACGATCTCCTCGATCACGGCGTCGTCCAGCCGGGCGCCGGGCCGCGCCGCCCGCGCGCGCTGCCGGAACAGCTCGACCGCGTCGCCGGTGCTCAGCTCGCCGAGCGGGTAGACCTGCTCGGCGGCGATCATCAGCGGCGCCCGCGAGGTGGTGAGCACCCGCAGGTCGCGGCTGGTCGCGACCAGGAAGGCCACCAGGTCGGCGACGGCCTCCACCACGTGCTCGCAGTTGTCCAGGATCAGCAGCGCCGGGGCCTGCCCGAGCTGCTGGGCGATCCGCCCCCGCACGTCGGCCCGCCGGTCGGGGGTGAGCGAGTGCCGCCCGCTCACCGAGTCGCGCACGCCGAGCGCCGAGCCGACCTCGCCGACCACGTCCTGCGGCGAGGTGACGCCGGCCAGCTCGACGAAGTGCACGATCGGCTGCGTGGCGGTCCGGCCGACCACGTGGGCGAGCCTGGTCTTGCCCAGCCCGCCCGGTCCCACGATCGACACGACCCGGTGCGGGTGCAGCAGGCCCTGCACCGCGCGGATGTCGCCGTCGCGGCCCAGCAGCGAGGAGCCGTCGTAACGCACGCCCTCGCGCACCGGCCGGTCGGCGGCCAGCAGTTCGCCGTGCACGCGGGCCAGTTCCGGGCCGGGATCGGCGCCGAGCTGCTCGGCCAGCGCCGCCCGGTGGCGGTCGAACCGCTCCAGCGCCGCCGCCGTCCCGCGCACCGCCGCCTCGCTGCGCAGCAGGCAGACCAGCACTTCCTCGTCGTACGGCTGCGCCGCCGCGGCCTCCTCCAGCAGCGGCAGCGCCTCCTCGTGCGCGCCGCTCCTGCTCCGGGCCAGGCCCAGCAGGCGCCGGATCTCGGCGAGCCGTCCTGCCGTCCACTCCCGCAGCTCGGCCAGCGCGCCCGTGGCCGGTTCGAGCCCAGCGGGGACCAGGGCGAGCGCCTCCCCCGCGTGGGCGGCGGCGCCGGTCACGTCGCCCTCGGCCAGGGCGGTCCGGGCGCGGGCGGCGAGCACGCCGACCAGCAGCGCGTCCACCTGCTCGTCCGGCAGGCCCAGCCGGTAGCCGCGCGGCGTCCGCACCACCGCTTCCGGCGAGGTCGCCGCGCGCACCCGGGAGACGACGACCTGCAGGGCCTTGGTGGGGTTGGCGGGGGTCTCCTCGCCCCACAGCTCCTCGATCAGCCGCTCGTCGGGGGCGCCCGCCCTGCCGTACCGGGCGAGGACCGCCAGCAGCGTCTGCGCGCGGTCGCCGACCACGCGCGCGCCCTTCCAGCGAACGCCGTCCAGCAAGGTCAGCAGCGGAGCCACGAAGCCCAGCTTATGGCGATCGGCCCGGCTGGGTTTCCGCCGCATTTCCGGCCTTCCGCTCATCCCGCTCGCCCGGCCCGGCGGCAGGAGCCTCTAAGCTCTGCTGGCGTGGCGGACAAGCGCAGACCCCGGGCCGGCGAGGCCGCCGCTTCATGACCCCGCCCATCCGTGGACCGCTCTCGCGGCGATCCGTCCTGCTGGGCGGCGTGGCGCTGGCCGGCCTCGCGCTGACCGGCCGGCCCGCCGACGCGGCCGGCCTTTCCAGTGCGTTCAGTACGGCTCGCCGCCGCTGGGTCGAGCTGATGGCGGCCGACCCCGAACGGCTCGACGGCTCGGCCGGCGCGGTCTGGCGCAAGATGGATCCCGACCCCCGCCGTCCCAGCCTGTGGCGCGACCTGCCGCTGGGCAACCCGGCGACCGGCGACTTCAACCGCTCCTACACCCGGCTGCGCACCCTGGCCCTGGGCTGGGCGACGCCCGGCACCCGGTTGCACGGCGACCCCGAGGTGGCCAGGGGCGCGGTCGCGGCGCTCGACTTCCTCCACCGGCACGCCTACAACGAGCACCTGCCGCGGCGGGGCAGCAACTGGTACTGGTGGGAGATCGGCGTGCCGCGCGCGCTGACCGACACCTGTGCCCTGCTGTACGACGCGCTGCCGGGCGAGCGGCTGGAGCGCTGGCTGCGGCCCCTGCGGCGCTGGTGCCCCGATCCCGACCACCGCGTCAGCATGCCGTCGGTGGTCGAGACCGGCGCCAACCGGGCGGGCAAGGCCATGGCGGTGGCGATGCACGGCGTCCTCACCCGCGACCCGCGGCTGATCAAGCTGGCCCGCGACGGCGTCTCCGACCGGCGCGGCGGCGGGCGCTGGAGCCTGCTGCGCTACACGCGCGGCCCCGGCGACGGGTTCTACCGGGACGGCTCGTTCATCCAGCACGACCTGTTCCCCTACACCGGCAGCTACGGCGTGGACCTGCTGGACGGGGTGGCCCGGCTGATCACGCTGCTGGCCGGCTCGCCGTGGGAGATCACCGACCCTGACCTGGTCAACGTCTTCGACATCGTGGACCGCTCCTTCGTCCCGGTGATCTTCGACGGGCTCATGATGGACGGCCTGCGCGGGCGGCAGATCAGCGTCCAGGGGCATCGCGACCACACCTCGGGCCAGCGGGCGATGGAGGCGGTCCTGCACCTGCTGCCCGCCGCCCCGGCCCGGCACGCCGAGCGCTGGCGTCCCATGATCAAGGGCTGGCTGGCCCGCAATCCGGCGCTCGTCGCGCCGCCCGCCGCCGCCGGGCTCCTGGCCGACCCCGCGGTGCCCGAGGGCCGGCGGACCGTCGGCACCTGGGTCTTCGCCGACATGGACCGGGTCGTGCACCGCCGGCCGACCTGGGCCTACGCCATCTCCATGTCGTCCGCGCGCATCGCCGCGGTCGAGGGCATGAACCGGGAGAACCTGCACGGCTGGTACACCGGCGACGGCATGACCTACCTCTACACCGAGGACCTCACGCACTGGAACGACGAGCTCTGGCCGACCATCGACCCCTACCGGCTGCCCGGCACCACCGTCGATCGCCGCAAGCGCGCCGCCCTGCCGCACGGCGCGCGGTACCGTCCGAGCGCCCGCTTCGCGGGCGGCGTCGCCCTCGACGGCCGGTACGGCGTGGCCGCCATGCAGCTCGACGCCCAGGGCTCCTCGCTCCGGGCCCGCAAGTCGTGGTTCCTGCTCGACGACGCGGTGATCGCGCTGGGCGCCGGGATCACCGCCTCGGACGGCCGCCGCGTCGAGACCGTCGTCGAGAACCGCAACACCCACACCTCGCACCCCGAGCTGGCCCGGGGCGAGTCGTGGGCGCATCTCGCCGGGGTCGCCGGCTACGTCTCGCTCGACGACGCAGAGCTCAAGGTCGTGCGGGAGAAGCGCACCGGCCGCTGGCGCGACATCGACCGCGGCGCGACCACCGGCGGCGACCGCGAGCGGCACACCCGGCACTACACGACCCTCCTGCTCGACCACGGCGTCGATCCCGGCCGCGCGCGGTACGCCTACGCCGTGCTGCCCGGCTTCTCGGCCGACGCCACGCGAGCCTTCGCCGCCCGGCCGCCGGTCGAGGTGCTGGCCAACAGCAGCAGGGTGCAGGCGATCCGGGCCGGCGAGCTCACCGCGGCGGTCTTCTGGCGGGCCGGTTCGGTGGCGGGGCTGTCCGCCGACGGGCCGTGCACGCTGCTGCTGGCCCGCTGGGGCACCTATGTCCGGCTGGCCGTCGCCGACCCGTCCAGGACCGCCGAGAAGATCCGCCTCACGCTGCCGTGGCCGGTGGCGTGGATGGAGGACGCCGGCCGCCGCGTACGGCTCCGCAAGCGCACCCTGACCGTCGAGGTCGGCGGCAGCCGGGGGCACGCGCACACCGCCACCCTCTGGCTGCCGGTGCCGCCGGCGCCGCGCGTGCGGATGCGGGCGGACTGAAACCGGCCGGCCCCCCGTGGATCGGCACAGGAGACCGGCCGGTGGCCGTGGGGCTGATCAGCCGTGGGAGTCGGTCACGCCCGCGCGCTTGAGCGAGTACTCGTCGTCCCAGATGGAGCAGGAGGGCCCGCCTGGGCCGCCGAAGCGGACGGAGTCGAAGAAGTCGCGGAAGTCGATGTAGAAGTTGCCCTTGCCGCGCGGGCCGGTGACGGCGGTGCAGCCACCGTAGGCGGCCTCGGAGTAGAGGTGGATGAGGGTGTCGGTGCGGTTCCAGTCGGACTTGGCGCGATCGCCCATGCCGAGCGCGGCCAGGTCGGCGGTGTCGGCCTTGAGCTGGACGATGTCCCCGGTGCCGTTGAGGCCGGAGAACAGGCAGTAGTTGCCTTCCTGACAGCGGTCGTACCCGTCGGCCGCCTGCGCCGGTGTCGCCAGGACGGCCAGGGTCGCGGCCGCGATCGGCAATGCCAGAGCATGAAACTTCTTGCCCACCAGACCTCCATGGAAGAAGCTTTCTTTCCGTCCGAGCGTACCCAGGGAGATCAACTTTCGCCAGACAGTCCGTTGAACGCAGGTCCGGATACCCTTGACCGGACATGCACCCAGGAAAGGAACCCGTGGACCGGCCCGCAGACCTGATCACCGCCGCCGTCGAGCTGCTCCGCCACGACGACCAGGACGGCTTCGATCGGTGCGTCGCCAAGCTGGCCGCGCAGGACGGCGACGACCAGGGCTGGGCCCGGCGCGTCGACCGCGAGCTGACCGGCATGCTCACTCGCCTGCTCGGCACGCTCTGGCGCAACGGCTGGCAGCCGGCCGACGTGGTGCGCCTGGTCGAACGGCGGCGCGACCGGACCCACGCCGAGGTGGTGAGCGAGCTGATCGCCCGGGAACTGCGCGGCTACGCGTCGGTGCCCGACCGCTGGGCCCCGTACCTGGAGAGCGTCCCACCGGCGCCGCTCCGCGAACCCCGGCTGCTCACCCTCACCCGCAGCCTCGAACTGCTCCAGACGCTGACCGCCTTCCCCCGGCTGGACCGGCTCGGCCCCCTCCCCGGCGAGAACCGGCCGGCCCGCCCGGCCCGCCGCTCCACCGCGGACGGCAAGACGCTGAGCCGGGTCCGCGCCCTGCTGGCCAAGGCGGAGTCCACCTCGTTCGAGGCCGAGGCCGAGACCTTCACCGCGGCGGCGCAACGGCTGATGGCCAAGCACAGCATCGACCGGGCCCTCCTCGACGCCCACGCCGGCGCGGCCCACGACGGGCCGAGCGGCATCCGGATCGGCCTCGACGCCCCCTACGAGCAGGCCAAGGCGACCCTGCTGTCGGTGGTCGCCGACGCCAACCGGTGCCGGGCCGTGTGGCACGACGACCTCGGGTTCGTCACCGTGCTGGGGTTCGAGACCGACCTCGACGCGGTGGAACTGCTGTTCACCTCGCTGCTGGTCCAGGCGGACACGGCCATCGTGCGGGCGGGCACCAAGAAGCACGGCTCCGGGCAGTCACGCCGGCGCTCCTTCCGCGAGTCGTTCCTCCAGGCCTTCACCGGGCGGATCGGCGAGCGGCTGGAGGCGGCCGCCGCCGAGACGGTCGAGGCCGAGGCCGCCTCGCGCGGCACCGACCTGGTCCCGGTGCTGGCCGCGCGGACGGCCGAGGTGGACCAGGCCGTGGCGGCGATGTTCCCCGAGCTCACCCGCAGCCGGGTGCGTGGCGCCTACGACAGCGAGGGCTGGGCCGCGGGACGCGCCGCGGCCGACCAGGCTCGGCTTGCCGTACGGGATCAAGTCAGATCCTGACCCCGGCGCTGCTCTCCGGCACCGGGTCGGCCTCCTCGCCGGTTTCCTCGTCGCCGTCCTCGTCGGCCTCCTGGAGGAAACCGCCCGACTGGTGGTGCCACAGCCGCGCGTAGGAGCCCCGAGCCTCCAGCAGCTCGGCGTGGCTGCCCTGCTCCACGATGCGGCCGTGGTCGAGCACGACGAGCCGGTCCATGCTGACCACCGTGCTCAGCCGGTGCGCCACCACGAGCGCGGTGCGGTCGCGCATCAGGCTCCACAACGCCTCCTGCACCAGCACCTCGCTCTCGGAGTCGAGGGCGCTGGTCGCCTCGTCCAGCAGCAGGATGGGCGCGTCCCGCAGGATCGCCCGGGCCAGGGCGACCCGCTGCCGCTGGCCGCCGGAGAGCTTGACGCCGCGCTCGCCCACCAGCGTGTCGAAGCCCTCGGGCAACGCCCGCGCGAACTCGGTGACGTGCGCCGCCTCGGCGGCCCGCAGGATCTCCGCCTCGCTCGCCTCGGGCCGGGCGAAGGCGATGTTGTCGCGCAGCGTCCGGTGGAACATGGCCGGGTCCTGCGGCACGTAGGCGATCAGGCTGCGCAGGTCGGCCTGGCGGAGCTGCGCGATGTCCTGGCCGCCGACCAGGATCCGGCCGCCCTGGATGTCCATGAGCCGCAGCAGCAGCCGGGTCAGCGTGGTCTTCCCGCCGCCGGAGCGGCCGACCAGGCCGATCTTCGTGCCGCTGGCGACGTCCAGGTCGAGGCCGTCGAAGAGCGGCTCCTTGCCCGGGTGCGCGAAGACCACCCGCTCGAAGCGCACGCTCGCGTCGGCCGGGCGCAGCGGCTGCGGCTCGGCCGTGTCGACCACCCGCGGCGGGGTGAGCAGCAGCTCGGTGAACTGCGCGGCCTCCGACAGCACGCTCTCCAGCCGGCGGTAGATCTGGTTGAACTCGAACATCACCGTGGTCGCGCTGGTGTAGTAGGCGAAGGTGACCACGATCGCCTCCACGCCCAGGCCGCCGCGCAACGCCACCGCCAGCAGCAGTCCCAGCGTGCTGGTGATGATGGACAGCGGGGCGACGAGCATGTCCACGCGCAGGTTGTTGTAGTCCCACGAGCGCAGCGTGAGGCTGCGCTGCTCGACCAGGCGGACCCGGTGCTCGGCCGCCTCGCGCTCCTCGGCGGCGAAGGCGCGCACGGACTCCATGTTCGTCAGCACGTCCGCGACGTGCCCGGACACCCGGACCTTGGCCGCCTCACGCTGGTCGACCAGCCGCCGCCGGCGCCGGATGAGCGGCGCCACCACCAGGCCGGTGAAGGCGATGAGCCCCAGCAGGACCAGCACCAGAACCGAGTGGTACTGCCAGAGCACCACCGAGGCGAACCCCAGCGGCACCAGCTTGGCGACCACGGCGAAGGCCATCAGGTCGCCGAACTCCTCGAAGCCGGAGGAGAAGTTCAGCACCCGCTTGGTCAGCGAGCCGGCGAAGTTGTCGTGGAAGAAGGCCGAGTCCCTGGCCATCAGCTCGTCCATGCCGACCGCGCCGAGCCGCTCGATGCCGCGCGCGTCGGTGCGGTTGAGGAAGTGCAGGCCGACCCGCCACCACACCTCGCCGAGCAGCAGCATCGCGCCGAAGGCCAGCACGTACGGCAGGAGCGTCCCGAGCGTGCCGTCGCCGCCTCCGGCCAGGTGCCCGACCAGCGCGCCCACCGCCAGCGGCGCCAGGTAGTGCAGGCAGATGTTGCCCAGCGCGGGCGAGATCAGCGCCGGGATCGCCACCGGCCACTGCCGGCGCAACTCGCGCCCGTAGTAGCCGAGCGCCAGCATGACCGCCGACTTTCTCCCGGCTCCGTCAGCCGTCGCTTGACCGTCGTCGGCACCCGTCTCCGTCGCCACCGCCGTTACCTCCCCGTCATCGGCACCCTCGCCCATGGTGACGGCCCGGCTACGGATCAAGCCACCGGTTTTCCGCCCGCCCGGGATGCCCCGGTCTGGGGGCGAATGGAGGCTGGGCGGCCGCGACGTCCCGGCATAGGCTGGGACGGAAGAGACAGTGGCCGCCCAACGTGACGGGATGTCCTATGCCGGACCGTGACGACCCCTCCCCGCTGGAGCCGGGCTTACCGGAGGACGGGCCCGGCCGGAAGGTCTGGCCGCCAAGGAGCCGGACGGGCGACGGGCCCGCGCCGCCGCTGCCCATGAGCGGGCGCGAATGGTACAACTCCCTGCCCGACGGCACCGGCCGGCGCGGCGACGAGGACTGGGACGGCCGGTCCGGACCGGCCCTGCTGCCCTGGGCGCCGGTGATCGGCGTCGCCGCCGCACTGGCGGTGGTGGCGGGCGGCTGGCTCTGGATCACGCACGAGCCGGCCGAACCGGCCCGGCCCGCGGCGGTGTCGCAATCGCCCACGCCCTCCCAGCCCGGGACGCTCAGCTTCTACGTGACCCCCTCCCCCCGGACGAGCCGCAGCGCCAGGCCCACGCGGAAGCCCAGGCCCTCGGCTTCGGCCACTCCGCCCGCCGCGAAGCCGGACCCGGCCAGGCCCCGGCCCGCCAAGCCCCGGCCGACCAAGCCCGCGCAGGCCGACCCGGTGCCCGCCGACGAGCCGGCCGCGCCCGTGCCCACCGGGGGGCCGCAGCAGCCCCCGCCCCCGTGCGAGCCCGGCGCCGGACTCGACCCGGTGACCGGTGCCTGTGTGCTCCAGGAACCCCCGATCGGCGGGTAGCCGCGCACGCCAGCGGGCCCCGAACCGATGCCGCCGGTTCGGGGCCCGTCCGCGGGCGGCTCGGCCGATCAGCCCAGGATGAAGATCTCCTGGAAGCCCTGGCCGAGCTGGTCGAGATCGGTGATCGCCCCGGCGGGGCCGGGGCTGACCACGACGGACAGGGTACGGCGGGCGTTCTGCGCGAGCAGGGCCTGCCAGAGCGGACCGGCGTCGAGCAACTGGTAGCCGGTCTTGCCGGAGGTCAGGTGGTGACCCCAGAGCGTGATCGACTGGATGCCCCGTTGCCGGACCGGCTTGGTGATCTGCTCGGCGATCAGCTTGGCGATCGTCTTGCGGTCACGGGCCGCCGAGCCGGACGGCTGCGCCAGGCTGTACTCGCGGGAGGCGATCTGGCCGTAGGAGCCCCAGCCGCGGGCGTGCACGCCCAGCCACTGCGCCTCCGAGGGGGTCACGGCCTTCCCGCCGTAGGTGATCTTGTGCTTGCCGTACTCGGCGGTGAACAGGCCGGAGGCGACGTAGATGCGGTCCACGCCACGCACGGCCTGCAGGTAGCGGGTCACCTCAGCCGCGGTGACCAGCGGGTAGGCGGCGCGCATCGCCCGGACGCAGGCGGTGTTCTGGCCGCAGCCGAGCTCGGGCGCGACCACCTCGACGGCGAGCCGGTGCCAGGGCAACCGGGTCCGCAGCACGCGGTGGGTCCGGGTCAGGAAGTCACGCGCCTGGTCGGCGGTCGAGAACCCCGAGAACCCGACCGACGCGGCGTACTTGACCCCGACCACCCCGGGCAGCGCCGCTTCGGCGACGACCTGCTCGATCGCGTTTTCGTAGGCCGTCTTGCCCTGGAGGTAGGCGCCGGACAGGTCGACGTCGAGCCACGGCTCCATGCCGGCCGCCCGCGCGCTCGCGACGGCCTGCCGGATCGCCGGCCGGGCCGGCTTCGCCGCCGGATTGGCGGTGGGCGAAACAGAGGGCGAAACCGTGGGCGAAACCGTGGGCGAGACGGTGGGGGACGGGGCGGGAGAGGCCGCGGGTGAGCCGCAGTGAGGCGGAGATCGCCGCCCGGATGAGCGCGCGCGTCAGCGGAGTCGTGGACCTGATCAACGAACTGACCTGGACCGAGGACGACACG
>NZ_JBFAKP010000041.1:0-31188 GCF_040655795.1 Nonomuraea sp. NPDC050310
ATGGCCTTCTACAGCTTCGGCGGCTGGAAGTCCTCGCTGTTCGGCGACACCCACGTGCACGGCACCGAGGGCGTGCACTTCTACACCCGCGGCAAGGTCGTCACCTCCCGCTGGCTCGACCCCTCGCACGGCGGCGTCAACCTGGGGTTCCCCACCAACGGCTGACCGCCTGAGCCCCCGCCCGGACCGGGCGGGGCGCCCGCGGTCCCGCCCCGTTCCCGGTAAGCTCCAGCAGCACACGGATCGACGGGGGGCAGGGTGCGAAGCAGGAGGCTGAGCGGTACGGCACGCCGCGCCGGCGGGCTGGCCGTCGCGGTGGCGCTGCTGGCCAGCACCGCCGCCGGGCAGCAGGACCCTGCGCCCACGCCCCCGGGGTCCGCCTCGCCGTCGGCCGGGCCGACCACCGCGCCGACCACCGCGCCGCCCAGCTCCAGCCCCAGCCCGGGCAGCACCGACGGCACGCTCGACATCCTGGCCTACAAGGGCTTCGCCGAGTACGGCGCCAACAGCCCCAAGGTCAACTGGGTGACCGGGGCGACCGAGTTCCAGGGCGTCACCGGCTGCCGCACCGCCCGGCTCGACTTCGTGCAGACGCCGGAGGAGATGGCCGACAAGCTGGCCACGCACACCTACGACATCGTCTCGGCGGCCCCCGAGCTCGCCGCCTCGCTGGTCGCCGCCCAGCGGGTCCAGCCGATCGACACCGCGCGGGTGAGCGGCTACGCCGACCTGCCGGCGCAGCTCAAGGAGACCGGGGTGCGGGACGGGGCGACCTATGCCGTGCCGTACCTGTGGGGGTCCTACGAGACGGTCTACGACACCACGCGGATCAAGAAGCCGAAGGCCGAGGAGCTGTACACCTCGGCGCGGGCCATGGTGCGGGACACCCCGCTGACCCTCGGGCACGCCGCGCAGGCCTTCGGGCTCGACCCGATGGCGCTCGACCAGGCCGGGCTCGACGAGCTCGGCGGCAAGCTGGCCGGGGTGCGGCGCTCGACCTACACCCTGCAGCTCGACGTGGTGAGCGCGCTGGCGTCCGGGCGCGTCGACTACGCGCAGGTCACCCCGTTCCTGCTCGGCCGGCTGCAGGCGGCCGGCAAGCCGGTCAAGAAGGTCAAGACCGCGCGCACCACCGGCTGGGTCGACTCCTGGATGCTCGGCGCCGGCACCCCCAACCTCGACTGCGCCTACCGCTGGCTGAGCTGGACGCTCACCCCGCACGTGCAGGAGCAGGCCGCCGCGTGGCTGGCGCTGGCGCCGGCCAATCCCAAGGGCTGCACCGACGCGGCCAAGGAGGCGTGCCGGGCCTATCGCCTGGAGAAGGTGGACTTCCTGGGTGGGGCGCGGATGGGCTGTGCCCCGCAGCGGCGCGACTGCACCGACTACACCGCCTGGGCCGAGCGCTGGCAGAGCCTCGTGAACTGAGCCTCGTGAACTGGGCCTCGTCGACTGAGCCCGGCTTTCGTGGCTCCGCTTATTTGTGGATTTGCAACTGGCTGATCGGCCAGTCAGTATTGGCTGATTGACCAGTCAGCCAGTAAGGTCCCTCCATGAGAATCCTGCTTGTGGGAGCCGGCGGGGTCGGCTCCGCCGTCGTGCCCATCGCCGCCCGACGAGATTTCTTCGAACACATCGTGGTCGCCGACTCCAAACAGGACCGGGCGGCCGAAGCCGTCCGCCGGGTCGGCGATCCCCGGTTCAGCGCCATCGAGCTCGACGCCTCCAACCAGGCCGAGGTGACCAGAGCGCTGCGTGAGCACGACTGCGACGTGCTGTTCAACGCGGTCGACCCCCGCTTCACCATGCCGCTCTTCCGGGCCGCGCTGGAGGCCGGGGCGCACTACCTCGACATGGCCATGTCGCTGTCGCGCCCGCACCCGAGCGAGCCGTACCGGAGGCCGGGCGTGAAGCTCGGCGACGAGCAGTTCGCCCTCGACGAGGACTGGCGGGCCGGCGGGCAGCTCGCGCTGGTCGGCATGGGCGTCGAGCCGGGCCTCGCCGACATCTTCGCGCGCTACGCCGCCGACCACCTGTTCAGCCGGATCGACGAGGTCGGCATCCGCGACGGCTCCAACCTGGTCGTGGACGGCTACGACTTCGCCCCCACCTTCTCCATCTGGACCACCATCGAGGAGTGCCTCAACCCGCCCGTGGTGTGGGAGGACGGCGCCTGGCACACCACCGAGCCGTTCAGCGAGCCGGAGATCTTCGACTTCCCCGAGGGCATCGGGCCGGTCGAGTGCGTCAACGTCGAGCACGAGGAGGTGCTGCTCGTGCCGAGGTGGATCCCGGCCAGGCGGGTGACCTTCAAGTACGGGCTCGGCGAGGAGTTCATCGGGGTGCTCAAGACCCTGCGCAAGCTCGGCCTCGACAGCGCCGAGAAGGTGCGCGTCGGCGGCTCGGAGGTGGCGCCGCGCGACCTGGTCGCCGCCCGCCTGCCCGACCCGGCCACGCTCGGCTCCCGGATGCGCGGCAAGACCTGCGCCGGCACCTGGGTCAAGGGCCTGGGCACCGACGGCGCCCCGCGCGAGGTCTACCTCTACCACGTGGTCGACAACGACTGGTCGATGGCCGAGTACGGCTCGCAGGCCGTCGTCTGGCAGACCGCGATCCACCCCGTGGTGGCCCTCGAGCTGGTGGCCCGCGGGATCTGGCAGGGCACCGGCGTGCTCGGGCCGGAGGCCTTCGACGCGGTGCCGTTCCTGACCCTGCTGGAGGAGTACGGCTCGCCGTGGGGCATCCGTGAGGAGCTCCGCACCCAGGCCGCCTGAGAACGGGCGGGAGGGTCAGCGAACGGGGAAGGCGACGACCTTCGCCAGCGGCGCGGGGAAGAGGGCTTCGGCACAGTCGGTGCAGGCGAGCACCGGCGACTCGTCCGGCAGGCGGCCGACGCGGGTACGAGGCCTGGGCCACTTCTTGTGGCACACCACGCACGCGTCGCCGAAACACTGGGCGGCCGACAGGCCTTCAGGGTCGAAGGTCACCACGTCGTCCACCGTTCCGGTCAGACCCCAGTTCATCACCCTCCCGCGCGGTGCTCGTCCCGTCCGGTAACGGATCCGTTATAGCGCCCGGCGATCAAGCGGAGTGTCAAGCGCGGGTGAAGGTTCCGCCGGGACGCCTGCCGTACAGCAACAAAGAAGGGCATCCACCCGCATAGTGGATGCCCTTCAAAAGCCGGAAATATCAGGCCTGTGCCAAAGCCTTCTCCAGGATGCCCAGCCCCTCCTCCAGGAGGTGCTCGGGGATGACCAGCGGCGGCAGGAAGCGCAGGACGTTGCCGTAGGTGCCGGCGGTGAGCACGACCAGGCCCTCGGCGTGGCAGCGCTTGACGATCTCCTGGGTGGCGGTTGGGTTCGGGTCGGTGGTGCCCGGCTCGACCAGCTCGATAGCGATCATCGCGCCCCGGCCGCGCACGTCGCCGATGATCGGGAAGCGCTCCTTCAGCGCCTCCAGGCGGGGGAGCATGATCTCGCCGATCCGGCGGGCCTTGGCGACCAGGTCGTCGGCCTCGATGGTCTCCAGGACGGCGAGGGCCGCCTCGCAGGCCAGCGGGTTGCCGCCGTAGGTGCCGCCCAGGCCGCCGACGTGGACCTGGTCGAGCAGGTCGGCGCGGCCGGTGACGGCGGCCAGCGGCAGGCCGCCGGCGATGCCCTTGGCGGTGCAGATGATGTCCGGGACCACGCCCTCGTCCTCGCAGGCGAACAGGTCACCGGTGCGGGCGAAGCCGGTCTGCACCTCGTCGGCGATGAACACGATGCCGTTCTCGCGGCAGAACTCGGCGATCTTCGGCAGGAAGCCGCGGCTGGGCACGATGAAGCCGCCCTCGCCCAGGATCGGCTCGATCAGCACCGCGGCGACGTTCTCCGCGCCGATCTGCTTGTTGATCATGTCGACGGCCCGCTCGTAGGCGTCCTCGGGGCCGCGGAAGGGGTAGGCGACCGGGACGCGGTAGACCTCGGGGGCGAACGGGCCGAAGCGGTGCTTGTACGGCATGTTCTTGGCGGTCAGCGTCATCGTCAGCAGGGTGCGGCCGTGGTAGCCGTGGTCGAAGACGACGACCGCCTGGCGGCCGGTGGCGTGCCGGGCGACCTTGACCGCGTTCTCGACCGCCTCGGCGCCCGAGTTCACCAGGAAGGTGCGCTTCTCGTGGTCGCCGGGGGTGAGCGCGTTGAGCTTCTCGCAGACGCTGACGTACGACTCGTACGGCGTGACCATGAAGCAGGTGTGGGTGAAGTCGGCGACCTGCTTCCGCACCCGCTCGACCACGCGCGGGGCGGCGTTGCCGACGTTGGTGACGGCGATGCCCGAGCCGAAGTCGATCAGCGAGTTGCCGTCCGCGTCGACCACCACGCCGCCGCCGGCCTTCGTCACGAAGACCGGCAGGGTCGTGCCGATGCCCGGCGGCACGGCGGCCTGCTTGCGGGCCAGCAGCTCCTGCGACTTGGGGCCGGGGACGGCGGTGACGAGGCGGCGTTCCTGCGGAAGACTCATGCTCCCGACGTTAGGGCGGCCGGGGCCAAGGGCCGATACTCCATTGTGGCACGATATGTCCAACATCTTCGTGCGGAATGGACAAGTGGTGGCGCCGACTCTCGACACCGTGGTGCGGCGGCTCCGGCTGCCCGTGCTCGCCGCCGCCCCGCGTGGCGAGGTGCCGGTGCGCTGGGTGGCGGTCAGCGAGCTCGAAGACCCCACCCCGTTCCTCGAAGGCGGCGAGCTGCTGCTCACCACCGGGATGCGGCTGGCCGAGCCGTACGAGCCGTACATCGGGCGGCTGGTCGCCCGGCAGGTCTCCGGGCTGGGGTTCGGCGTCGGGCTCAGCCACGAGGTCACCCCGCCCGGGCTGGTGAAGGCGGCGGGCGAGGCCGGGCTGCCGCTGGTGGAGGTGCCGCGCGAGACGCCGTTCATCGCGATCGGCAAGGTGGTCAGCGAGCTGCTGGCCGCCGAGCAGTACGAGGAGGTCAGCCAGGCTTTCGCCGCGCAGGGGCGGCTCACCCGCGCGGCGCTCGAAGGGCTGGAGGCGGTCATCGACCGGCTCGCCCGCGAGATCCGCGGCTGGGCGGCGCTCCTGGACGAGTCGGGCGCGGTCCGGCACGCGACCAAGGGGGCGCGGGTCGGGGCGGCCGTGGCCGAGCTCGACCGGCTGCGGGCCCCGCGGGCGCCGCAGAGCATCTCGCTGTCCTCGCCCGGCGAGCACGTCGTGGTCCAGCCGCTCGGCAGCCGCGGCTTCTTCGCCGTCGGCGCGGCGTTGCCCTTCCCGCCGGTCGCGCACACGGTGATCAACGCCGCCGGGTCCCTGCTCACCCTGGCCGTCGAGCGCGGCAGGGCGCAGCGCGAAGCCGAGCGCCGGGTGCGGTCGGCGGTGCTGGAGCTGTTGCTGGCGGGGGAGACCGACCGGGCCCGGGCCGTCCTCGCGCCGCTCGGCGAGAGCCTGCCCGAAGACCCGGTCCGCGTGGTGGCCGCCGGGCCGGGCGCGCTCGACCTCGCCGAGACGCGCGGCTTCGCCGTCCGGCACGGGGAGCTCGTGGTGCTGATCGGCGGTACGGCGGAGCTGCCGGGACCGGCCGGCGTCGGCGGCCCCGTCCCGCTCCGGGACCTGCGCACCGGCCTCGACCAGGCCGAACGCTCCCTGGCCCGGGCGCGGCGGCAGGGCGGGGGAGTGGTGCGCTTCACCGAGCTGGCCGGACAGGGCCTGCTGTCCCTGCTCGACCCCGCCGCCGCCCAGGCCTTCGGGGCGTCCGTGCTCGCCCCGCTGGTGGAGTACGGCTCGCGGGCCGACCTGGTGGGGTCGCTGCGCGCCTACCTGGCGGCCAACGGGCACTGGGACGCGGCCGCCCAGCAACTCGGCGTGCACCGGCACACGCTGCGCTACCGGATGAAGCGCGTCTCCGAACTGCTCGGCCGCGACCTCGACGACCCCGGCGTGCGCGCCGAGCTCTGGGTGGCCCTCGCGCTCGCCGTCCCCTCGGTGTCCTGACCTCTGGCGGATGTCAGGGTTTCTCGAGTCAGGGCTTCTTGAGGAGGTAGCAGCAGATGGTCGCCGTGGTGACCGCGTCGTAGGTGCGGTCGTCGCGCAGGTGCCCGGCGCGCTCCAGGCTGATCGCGCCCTGGGCCGCCGCCCACAGCGCGTCGGCGATCTTGCGCGGCTGGGTCGGGATGAGGTACCCCGCCGAGATGCAGTCCGAGATCACCCGGTCCAGCAGGTTGAGCGCCGCCCGGGCCAGCGTCCGGGCCCGCTCGCTCGGCTCGAAGCCGGGGATCGCCCGCTCGAACATCAGGCTGTAGTACTCCGGCTCGGCCAGGCAGGCCGTCCGGTAGGCCGGTCCGAGGGCGGTGAGGTAGTCGAAGGGGTCGTGCCGGGGCGGCACCGCCTCCATGTGCTTGCGGACGCGCTCGAACCCTTCCAGGTAGAGCGCCTCGGCCAGCCCCTCGCGGTTGCCGAACATGGTGTAGATGACCGTCGTCGAGCATCCGGCCTCGCTGGCGATGCGGCGCATGGACAGGCTCTCCGGCCCGTCGCTGGCGAGCAGCTTGACGGCGACGTCGAGCAACCGCCCCCGCAGCTCGTCGTGCGAGGTCCGTTCGCCCAGCAGATACGCACCCTGTAGGCCGAGTGGCGCCGGGGTCGCCTGTTCGCTCACGGAGCCACACGCCTTTCTGCCGAGCCCACCCGCTGGATCCTTAGCCCGGTGGGAGATCCTTCAAACCGCCCCACCCGTTAAACATCCCGAATTAGACCTATTTTTGTTACACGTCCGGGGTTTGTGCGTAACGGAGGGGTCAGGCGAGACGCTTGTGCAGGGTGGAGTGGTTGCCCGCCGCGCCCCATGGCATAGCGTCGAGGACATGGACGTGCGCACCTTCTGGCTCGCCGGGCGCCCCGCCACCGGCGCCTCCGAGCTCACCGTGACCAACCCCCACACCGGGAAGGTGGTGGGCGCCTACTCGGTGCCCACCGACGCCCAGGTCGAGGAGGCCGTCGCCGCGGCCGCCGCGGTCGCCAAGGAGGCCGCCGCGCTCCCCATCCACGTGCGGGCCGAGGCCCTCGCGCACGTCTCGCGCCGGCTGGCCGAGCGGGCCGAGGAGATCGCCCAGCTCATCACCGCGGAGAACGGCAAGCCCCTGACCTGGGCGCGTGGCGAGGTCGGCCGGGCGGTCTCCACCTTCCGCTTCGCCGCCGAGGAGACGCGCCGCTACTCCGGCACGGCCATGCGGCTCGACACCGAGCCGGCCGCGGCCGGGCGCCTGGCCTACGTGACCCGCGTGCCGTACGGGCCGGTCCTGGCGATCACGCCGTTCAACTTCCCGCTCAACCTGGTCGCGCACAAGGTCGCCCCCGCCATCGCGGTCGGCGCCCCGGTCATCGTCAAGCCCGCCCCGGCAACCCCGCTGTCGTCGCTGCTGCTCGGCGAGATCCTGGCCGAGACCGCGCTGCCCGCCGGCATGTTCTCCGTGCTGCCGGTCGAGAACGAGCGCGCCTCGGCCCTGGTGGAGGACCCGCGGCTGCCGGTCGTCTCCTTCACCGGCTCCGGCCCGGTCGGCTACGCCATCATGGACTCGGTGCCGCGCAAGCACGTCGTGCTGGAGCTCGGCGGCAACGCCGCGGCGGTCGTCCTGGCCGACGCCGACCTCGACTGGGCGGCCTCGCGGGTGGCGCTCTTCTCCAACTACCAGGCCGGGCAGAGCTGCATCGCCGTCCAGCGCGTGATCGTCGAGGAGGCGGTCGCCGAGGCGTTCACCGCCAAGCTGCTCGACGCCGTCGGCACCCTGGTGACCGGCGACCCGTACGACGACAAGACCCAGGTCGGCCCGCTGGTCTCCGAGGCCGCGGCCGAGCGGGTCCAGGAGTGGATCGACGAGGCCGTCGCCGGCGGCGCCAAGGTGCTGGCCGGCGGCACCCGCGAGGGCGCGACCGTCGCCCCGACCGTGCTGGCCGAGGTGCCCCACGACGCGAAGGTCTGGTGCGAGGAGGTCTTCGGCCCGGTGCTCGCCGTCCAGGTGGTGCCCTCCGCCGACGCCGCCTTCGCCGCCGTCAACGACTCGAAGTACGGCCTGCAGGCCGGGATCTTCACCCGCTCGCTCGACCTGGCCTTCCGCGCCAACCGCGAGCTGGAGGTCGGCGGGCTCGTCATCGGCGACGTGCCGTCCTACCGCGCCGACCAGATGCCCTACGGCGGCGTCAAGGAGTCGGGCGTCGGGCGCGAGGGCGTCGGCTCGGCGATGGAGGACCTCACCTACGCCAAGACGATGGTGCTGACCGGGCTGGCGCTCTAGCCGAGCCGCTTCTCGAAGCAGAGGCTCTCGGCGTTGCCGGCGTACTCGCCGAAGGCCGGGATCGGCACGAAACCGGACCGGGTGTAGAGCGCGATCGCCTCGGTGAGCAGGGCCCCCGTCTCCAGACGCAGGACGGGGGTCCCGCGCTCGGCCGCCAGCGCCTCCAGTTCCGCCAGGAGCAGCCGCGACAGGCCCGTCCCGCGGGCCTCCGGCCGTACGTACATGCGCTTGATCTCGCTGACGCCGCGTTCGAGCGGCTGCAGCCCGGCGCAGCCGACCGGCTCGCCGCCCGCCCAGAGCACCACGAACTCGATCAGCGGGTTGATCCCCTTGCGCGGGTGGTACGGCTCGCGCGACTCCCGGTGGGCCAGTTCGAGCTGCTGCTCGGCGCAGAGGGCCGCCACGACCGGATCGGCGGGGGCGGGGCGGGTGACGGTCACTTCCATGGCAGAAAGCAACCAGGCGCGTATTACGCGGGTGTTTCAGGCACGTTCGGCGGTGTTGAACAGCGCCCGTGCCGCGTCACCGAAGTAGGGGCCGTACATCGTGCCGCGGTCGTCGGTGTACTTGAAGCTGCTCACCGAGGTCACGGTGCCCTTGCCGGTCGCCGGGTCGAACCCGGACAGCCACGGCCCGCCGCTGGAGCCCGCGGTCATCTCGCAGCCGAGACCCTGGTCGCGCGTCGCGCCGTGCGGGTCGTCGTGCACCCGGCCGGCGCAGTAGAACAGGTGCTCGCCGTCGTAGGGCGGGTCGGCCGGGTAGCCGAAGCCGAAGATCTGGCCGCCGCGGCCGGGGTTGAAGGCGATCTCCTGGGTGCCGACCGCGTCGGCCACGTGCTTGCCCTCCGCCTTGTTGAGGGCGACCATCCCGATGTCGAAGCTGTCGTCGGCGCTGCGCGACCACGGCCCGGCGACGAACATGCGCCGGGCGGTGAAGGAGCCGTAGGGCCGGTCGCCGCCGGGCCGGTAGCCGGGGACGAAGGTCCAGTTCTCGGCCCAGCCGCCGGTGCCGTCCTTGACGCAGTGACCCGCGGTGACGACGACGTCCCGGTTGCGGCTGCGCACGGTGCCGGCCGAACAGACGAAGTCCACCCCCGAGAGGGTGAGGAAGACCCGGCCGGTGGTCCTGGCGACCGCGCCGCCGGTCTGCCAGCGCGCGCCGGTGGTGGCGGCGCGCGGGCGGGCCGACTGGCGGCGCGGGGCGAGCTTGGTGCCCCCGTTGGCCAGCACGGGCGCGGAGCCGAGCCCGGCCTTGCCGGTGATCCCGCTGAGCAGGGCCCCGTCCTTGGTGACGAGCCCCAGCAGGCTGATCGGCCTGGCCTTGGCCATGCGTTCGGGAGTCCAGTAGTCGAGGACGCGCCGCTGCTCGGCGGTGCTGCGCGCGGCGACGCGCTCGACGACGTCGGCGAGGGGGGTGGTGCCCGCCTGGTGGACGGGCTGGGCGATCGGCCGGGACTCCACGGGCGCCGCGCCGACCAGTGCGGGGCCCATGAGGCCCGCGACGAGCGGAGCGGCCGCCAGCAGGGGGGTGCTCAGGGTCATGGCCCCCGAGTCTGCACTACGGAGTGTGTTCGTGTGGGTACTTTCGGCAAATAAGTCTAGGCCGCGCCGGTGGCCTGAGCCTCGTTGTAAACCGCCTGGGCCTCATTGCCGAAATAGGGGCCGAACATCCAGTTCGGGGCGAAGTTGTATTTGAAGCTGTTCACCGAATTGAGCGTTCCGGCGCCGGTCGACTCGTTGAAGTTCACGAACCACGGGCCGCCGCTCGAACCGCCGGTCATGTTGCAGGTGAGCCCGTGGTCCTTCGACAGCAGGAAGTCGTCGAAGGCCCGGCCGGCGCAGTAGATCAGTTTCGAGCCGTTGTACGGCGCGGCGGCCGGGTAGCCGAAGGAGAACATCTGCTGGCGCCGTGCCTGGTTGAAGGAGATGCCCTGGCCGCCCACGACCTCGGTGAGCAGCCGGCCCTGCTGGGGCGCGACCACCGCGGCGGCGATGTCGAAGTTGATGTCCTCCTTGGCGTTCCACTGCGGGGTGGTGATCAGCTTGGTGGCCACCCAGGTGCCGAAGGGCCGCTGGCCGTTGTCGTAGCCGGGGACGAAGACCCAGTTGGTGTGGAACTGGCCGCCCATCTTGACGCAGTGCCCGGCGGTCATGACGACGCTGCGGTTCGCGCTGGTCACCGCGCTGCCGGAGCAGGAGGCGTTGCGGCCCTGGTAGGTGAAGAAGATGCGGCCGGTGGTCTTGACGACCTGGCCGCCCTTGGTCCACTGCGCGCCGCCGCTCACCGCCGCGGTCGGGTCGGTGGGCGAGGCGGTCCAGGGCGTGTTGGTGTTGGGCTGGCCCGGCTCGCCCTGGCCGCCCTGGCCCGTCTTGGGCGCGGGGGCGGTCAGCGGCTGGGCGTTGGCCATCTTGGCCGACGTCCAGTAGTCCAGGACCTCGCGTTGCTCGGACTTGCTGTCCGCGGCCTTCTCCTCGGCGGGAGGGGGCGCCGCTTTGGCGTGGGCCGGCATGGTGGTCAGAAAGGTGCCCCCCGTGGCGAGGGTGACGACGGAAAGCAGAGCGAGTCTGCGGTGCATGAGGTACCTCCCGGAACCTGATCTGAGGTTGGAAGGTAGCGAGAGCATTGTCCTGATTTCCCGAGATTTACTGATCCTGATATAGCGATATTTCTGGAAATGTGGACAGCAATTGTTTTCTGTCCCACCCGTCACGGATTTCGGGAAACGGCAGACGGCGCGGGATTCCGGAGTCACGTACCGACCAGGGGGCGGCGGCGGGGACAATGGGCGGGTGCGCTCAGCTACCTCCCGCCCGGTGGTCGTCCTCGGCTCGACCGGCTCCGTAGGCACCCAGGCCCTCGACGTCCTCGCCCGCGACCCCGGAGCCTTCCGGGTGCTCGCGCTGGCGGCCGGGGGCGGCCGGGTCGGCGAGCTGGCCGACCAGGCGGCGGCCTTCGGCGTCGAGGCCGTGGCGGTCGCCGACCCGGCCGCCGTCCCGGCGCTGCGCGAGGCGCTCGCCGCCCGCGGGGTGGCTCCCGCCGTGCTCGGCGGGCACGAGGGCGTGGCCGAGGTGGCCGCCTGGCCGTCCGGCGAGGCGGTGCAGCCGCTGGTGCTCAACGCCATCACCGGGGCGCTGGGGCTCACCTCGACGCTGGTCGCCCTGGAGGCCGGCCGTACGCTGGCGCTGGCCAACAAGGAGTCGCTGATCATCGGCGGGCCGCTGGTGAAGCGGCTGGCCAAGCCGGGGCAGATCCTGCCGGTCGACTCCGAGCACTCCGCGCTCCAGCAGTGCCTGTGGGCCGGCGGCCCCGACGGCTACGACCCCGAGGCGGTGCGGCGGCTGGTGGTGACGGCCAGCGGCGGCCCGTTCCGCGGGCGCCCGCGCGCCGAGCTCGGCGAGGTCACCCCCGAGATGGCGATGGCGCACCCGACCTGGAACATGGGCCCGGTCATCACGATCAACTCCGCCACCCTGGTCAACAAGGGCCTGGAGGTCATCGAGGCGCACCTGCTGTTCGACCTGCCCTTCGACCGGATCGAGGTGGTCGTGCACCCGCAGTCGGTGATCCACTCGATGGTCGAGTACGTGGACGGCTCCACGATCGCCCAGGCCAGCCCGCCGGACATGCGCCTGCCCATCGCGCTGGCGCTGGCCCACCCGGCCCGGCTGCCCGGCGCGACCGCCCCGGTGGACTGGACCCGCGCGCACACCTGGACCTTCGAGCCGCTCGACGACGAGGCCTTCCCCGCCGTCGAGCTGGCGAGGCAGGTCGGCACGGCCGGCGGCACCGCCCCTGCGGTCTACAACGCGGCCAACGAGGAGTGCGTCGAGGCTTTCCGGAAGGGAAGGCTGCCCTTCCTGGGCATCGTGGATACAGTTGCGTGCGTGGTGTCGGAACATGTCGTGACTTCGGCGGACACAGTGGGTGAGGTTCTGGCGGCCGACGAGTGGGCGCGGGCTCGGGCCCGGGAGCTCACCGCCTAAACTGTTGAAGTGACTTCTGTAGCACTCGGCATCCCCTCGGTCCGTCCCAAGCCGATCGCCGAACGCCGCCACTCGCGTCAGATCATGGTCGGCTCGGTCCCGGTCGGTGGCGACGCGCCGGTCTCCGTCCAGTCCATGACCACCACGGTCACGGCAGACATCAACGCGACCCTGCAGCAGATCGCGGAGCTCACCGCGTCCGGCTGCCAGATCGTGCGGGTGGCGGTGCCGTCCCAGGACGACGCCGACGCGCTGCCCATCATCGCCAGGAAGTCCCAGATCCCGGTCATCGCCGACATCCACTTCCAGCCGAAGTACGTCTTCGCCGCCATCGAGGCGGGCTGCGCGGCGGTCCGGGTCAACCCCGGCAACATCAAGAAGTTCGACGACAAGGTCGGCGAGATCGCCCGGGCCGCCGCCGCGGCGGGCGTCCCGATCCGCATCGGCGTCAACGCCGGCTCGCTCGACCCCCGGCTTCTGCAGAAGTACGGCAAGGCGACCCCCGAGGCGCTGGTGGAGTCGGCGCTGTGGGAGTGCTCGCTCTTCGAGGAGCACGGCTTCCGCGACATCAAGATCTCGGTCAAGCACAACGACCCGGTCGTCATGGTCAACGCCTACCGGCTGCTCGCCCAGCGCTGCGACTACCCGCTCCACCTCGGCGTCACCGAGGCCGGGCCGGCCTTCCAGGGCACGATCAAGTCGGCCGTCGCCTTTGGAGCGCTCCTCGCCGAGGGCATCGGCGACACCATCCGGGTCTCGCTGTCGGCGCCTCCGGTCGAGGAGGTCAAGGTCGGCACCCAGATCCTCGAGTCGCTCGGGTTGCGGGAGCGCGGGCTGGAGATCGTCTCCTGCCCCTCCTGCGGGCGGGCGCAGGTCGACGTCTACACCCTGGCCGAGCAGGTCCAGGCCGGGCTCGAAGGGCTCAAGGTGCCGCTGCGGGTCGCGGTCATGGGCTGCGTGGTCAACGGGCCCGGCGAGGCTCGGGAGGCCGACCTCGGGGTGGCCTCGGGGAACGGCAAGGGGCAGATCTTCGTCAAGGGCGAGGTCATCAAGACCGTGCCCGAGTCGCAGATCGTCGAGACGTTGATCGAGGAGGCGCTGCGGCTGGCCGAGGAGATGGGCGTCGAGGTGGACCTCGACGACGACGCCCCCGGCCCTCAGGTCACCGTGGGCTGAGCCCTCACCTCTGTCGCGCGCGTACGGCCGGTCACCTTTTCGGGTGGCCGGCCGTACGTGTGCCGGGGCTCCCGCGGTGACCGGCAGCGGTTCCCCTGCGGAAACCAAGGGTCAGAAGCCGGCGGAGGCGAGGTCGCCGGCCCAGGCGCGGTAGGTGTGGCTCGCTAGGCGGCGGACCTGGCCGGTGGTGACGTCGAGGGCGTAGGTGTGCTGGCCGAGAAGGGGCGGGGTCTTCACGTCGGCGGGGTCCCGGCGGTCGGAGAAGTCGTGATCGGGGACGGCGACGGTGATCTCGGTGGGGGAGGCCCAGGCGCCGATGCGCATGGGGGAGAAGCGGGCGTCGGTGCCGCGCAGCTTCACCGAGCGGGTGACCCGGCCGGTCTCGGTGTCGATGCTGACGAGGGTGTCGTAGGGGACCTCGCCGTCCTCGGTGAGGTGCCGGGAGGTCGGGACCCGGCCGGTGAGGCCGGTCAGGGTGCGGCCGTCCTCGGACAGGGGGCCGGCCATGAACCAGTGCTCGGGCTTGAACAGCACCCGGACCTGGCCGTCGGCCAGCAGCCCGATCCGGTCGTCGGCGTCGCGGACGACGAGGGGCGAGCCGCCGGCGGGCACGGACTCGGCGAACCAGCCGGACGGGAGGTCGGTGCGGCGGCCGGTCTCGACCTCGTAGAGCGCGCCGCTGACGGCGAGGTGGCGGCCGTCGGGGGAGAACAGCAGCCGGGTGCCGCCGGCCACCAGCGCGGCGCGGGTGATCTCCTCGCTGACCGGCCAGATCCGGCCGCTGTCCAGGTCGCGGGCGACGAAGCGGCGGGCGGGCTCGGAGTAGTAGGCGATGCGGCGACCGTCGGGGGTGATGGCGACGGGGGCACCGGTGTTCATGTAGTTCTCGCTGGACTGCTCGGTGTAGACGCCCAGGGCTTCCGGCATGCGGTAGACGGCGCCGTCGCGGGTGACGACGTTCCACTGGGCGCAGGTGCGGTCGAAGGTGGCGGTGTTGGTCTTCGGGTCCCACTGCTCGCCGCAGAAGTCGTAGTAGGCGTGGCTGAGCGGGGTGACGCCGGAGGGGGGCAGGGTGTCGGTGATGGTGCTGGTCATGACCTGGGTGGCGCCGGGGTCGAGGACGGTAAGGGTGACGCCGCCGGCGGTCAGGGCCAGGACGGCGGTGGCGGCGGCGGCCAGGGCGGTGAGGCGCTGCCGGTTGGCGCGGTGCACGGCCCGGTCGGCGAGGTCCACCTGGGGAGCCTCGGCGGCGATCCCGGCGAGGTGGTCTCGGAACAGGTCGGTCATGGGGTCGTCTCCACGGGCAGGCGGTCGGACGAGAGGCGGGTCATGGGGTCGTCTCCACGGGGGCGAGCAGGTGGGCGAGGTCGGGGGCGAGGACGCGGAGCCGGCCGAGGGCGTGGTGGGTCTGGCTCTTGACCGTGCCGGACGAGCAGCCGAGCAGGTCGGCGGTCTCCTCGACGGTGCGGTCCTCGTAGAAGCGGAGCACCAGCACGGCCCGCTGGCGCGGGGTGAGCCGGGCCAGGGCCTGGCGCAGGGCGATGCGGTGCAGGGAGTCGTCCCCGGGGTCCCGCCCCCGCTCGGGCGGGTGGGCGGTGGGGATGTCCGGCCGCCGGCGGCGACGCCACGAGATGTGCTCGTTGATCAGCGCCCGCCGGGCGTAGGCCTCCGGGTTGCCGTCCCTGGCCAGCTTGCGCCAGTGCCGGGCGACGCGGGTCAGCACCGTCTGCAGCAGGTCCTCGGCCAGGTGCGCGTCACCGGTGAGCAGGAACGCGCTGCGCATCAGGGCCTGCTGCCGGGCGCCGACGAACTCGCGGAAGCCCTCGTATCGGTCCATTGCTCTCCTCTCGCCAGTAAAGAACGCGACCCCGCCCGGTCGCGTTGGAACCCGGCGGCGATCCAACACTGTGCCAGCCGACTGTCACGGCTCGGCAATACGCCGGGCGATCACCCGGTTACTCTTGGCAGCCTTCGGGTGTTCCATGAGCTAAGGAGTGCTGTCGGGTGAGACGGGCCGTCGGGGTTGTCGCGGTGATGGGCGTGCTGGGCCTGAGCGCGGTGGGGACGGCCGAGGCCGAGCCCGTGCCTCGGGCGACGATCTCGTGGGGTCCCTGCACCAGGGCGCCGTCCATGGTGGAGCGGCTGCTGGGCGTGGAGCCGCGCAGCCCGGAGGACGGTGAGCCGATGCGCGCGGGGGTGGAGTGCGCGACGGTGCGGGTGCCGCTCGACCACCGCGAGCCGTACGGGCAGTCGATCAAGCTGGCGCTCAACCGGATCAAGGGCAAGGTCTCCCGTGACCACAACCACCTGGGCACCCTGCTGGTGAACCCGGGCGGGCCGGGCGCGTCGGGCCGCGAGCTGGCCGGGTACGTGGCGGCGGCGTTGCCGGCGGACCTGGCCGACCGGTTCGACATCATCGGCTTCGACCCGCGCGGCGTCGGCCGCAGCGAGCCGAGCCTGCGCTGCGTCGACCCGGACAAGTACTTCGCGCCCCCGCGCCCCGACCACGTGCCGAAGACGGCCCGCGAGGAGGCCGTGCTGGTCGGCCGGGCCCAGGGGTACGCGGCAAAGTGCGGCGACCTGTGGGCGTGGATGCTGCCGCACCTGGCCACCGAGGACAGCGCCCGCGACCTCGACGTCATCCGGCGGGAGCTCGGCGAGGAGCAGATCAGCTACCTCGGCTACTCCTACGGCACCTACCTGGGCGCGGCCTACGCCACGCTGTTCCCGGAGCGGGTCAAGCGCCTGGTGCTGGACAGCTCGGTCAACCCGGACGAGATCTGGTACCGCGCCAACCTCTCCCAGGACCGCTCCTTCGACCGCCGCCACCGCGAGTTCCTGTCCTGGACGGCCCGCAACCGCAAGGTCTACAAGCTCGGCAAGACCTTCAAACAGACGAGCTTCGCGTGGTACTCGATGCGCGAGCGGCTGCGCGCCAAGCCGGCCGGCGGGGTGGTCGGGCCGAGCGAGCTCGACGAGCTGTACACCGTGGGCGGCTACACCGACGCCATCTGGCCGCAGCTCGCCGCCGCCTGGTCGCGGTACGTGCGCAAGGGCGAGGTGGCCGGTCTGGTCTCCGCCTTCCGGCACTACGTGAAGATCGACGCCTCCACCGAGAACAGCTACGCGGTCTACCTCGGGGTGCAGTGCCGCGACGCCGCCTGGCCGCGGGACTGGAGCCGCTGGCGGGCCGACATGACCGCGATGCACCGCAAGGCGCCCTTCCTGACCTGGTCGAACGCCTGGTACAACGCGCCGTGCGCGTTCTGGGCGGTGCCGGGGGGCGAGCCGCTGCGGATCGAGGGCTCGTCCAAGCTGCCGCCGGTGCTGATGGTCCAGGCGCGGGGCGACGCGGCCACGCCGTACCAGGGGGCGGTGGCCATGATGAAGCGCTTCCCGACCGCGCGGATGGTGGTGGATCCGGGCGGCAACCACGGCCTGTCGCTGGCCGGCAACGCCTGCGTGGACCGGGCGCTGGCCCGTTACCTGGAGGACGCCACGCTTCCGGTGCAGACGCACTGCCCGAAGCAGGCGGGGCCGCGACCGGCCGAGCGGCTGTCCGCAGGTGGACGATACAGACACGAGCGGCTCACGGAGATCCTCGGCGTTCGGGGGTAGGCTGGCCGTGTGATGCTGCGAACCTCGGCGTCGCGCGTCCTCGACGACAACGACCGGGACGAAGTCCTGGCCCTGCTCGACTCCGATCCGGTCGCCAACGTCTTCGTCGCCTCCAGGGTCCGCATGGTCGGGCTGAACCCGGCTCGGCTCGGCGGGCAGATGTGGGGATTCGGGCCGCGCGGCGCGCTCGTCTCGCTCTGTTACGCGGGGGCGAACATGGTGCCGGTCAACGCCGGTCCGGAGGCCGTCGCGGCCTTCGCCGACCGCGCCCGGCGCCAGGGGCGCCGCTGCTCGTCGATCGTGGGCCCGGTGGAGGCGGTGGAGCCGCTGTGGGAGCGGCTGGAGCCGTACTGGGGCCGGGCCCGCGCGATCCGCTGGCGGCAGCCGGTGCTGGCCACCTCGCGGAAGCCGCCGGTCGCCGCCGACCCGCTGGTGCGCCGGGCCCGCCCTGAGGACTTCGACGTGGTGCTGCCGGCCTGCGTGGCGATGTTCACCGAGGAGGTCGGCGTCTCGCCCAACCTGGGCGACGGCGGGGCGCTCTACCGCACCCGGGTCTCGGAGCTGATCCGGATCGGCCGTTCCTACGTGCGCATCGAGGACGGCCGGGTGGTGTTCAAGGCCGAGATCGGCGCGGTGACGCCGCAGGCCTGCCAGATCCAGGGCGTGTGGGTGGCGCCCGAGCGGCGCGGCGAAGGGCACGCGGTGGCGGGCATGGCCGCGGTGGTCGAGGCGTCGCTGGCCTGCTTCGCGCCGCTGGTCACGCTCTACGTCAACGACTTCAACCACGCCGCCCGCGCGGTCTACCGCAAGGTGGGCTTCCGCGAGGTGGACACCTTCATGTCAGTACTCTTCTGAGGGTGATCGTCGACTTCTGGTTCGACCCGTCCTGCCCCTTCACCTGGACGACCTCCCGGTGGCTGGTCGAGGCGGCGACGGTCCGCCCGATCACGATCCGCTGGCGGCTGCTCAGCCTGGCCGCGCTCAACGAGCACCTGGAGGTGAATCCGGAGGGCGACACCGAGGGCTACCTCTGGTACCCGGCGCGCATCTGCGCCGCCGTCCAGGAGGGGTACGGCACCGCAGCCCTGGGCGCCTTCTACGCGGCCTTCGCTTCCAGGACCGACTGGGACGCCGCCGCCGCGCTGGCCGAGGCGGGGCTGCCCCTGGAGCTGGCCGAGGCGGCGACCAGCGAGCGCTACGACGACGAGCTGCGCGCCTCCACCGCCCGCGGTATCGCCAAGGTCGGCCCGCACGTCGGCACGCCCATCCTCGCCGTCGGCGACACCGCGTGCTTCGGCCCGGTGCTGTCGCGGGTGCCCGAGGGCGAGGCGGCCGGCCGGCTGCTCGACGCGGTGCTGGTGATCGCCGGCACGCCCGGCTTCCACGAGCTCAAGGGCCCGCCGCCGCCGGAGGTCTAGCGGACCAGGCGGTCGAACAGGCGCGACAGCTCGGCCTCGGGGTCGGTGGTCAGTCCCATGTGCACCGGGCCGGTCTGCACGATGGTGCTGCGCGGCGCGGTGAGCCAGCGGAAGCGGCTGCCCAGCGACTCCCTGGACAGCGGGCCCTCCTCGTCGGCGCAGGCGAGCTGGTAGGCGCTGAGCGACTGCCGCACGCCGGCCAGGTCGGCGGCGGGGTCGAGGGCGCGCAGCCGGACCGCGTCGAGCTCGACGCGGGCGCACAGGTAGGCGCGCTGCTGGCAGTAGAGCAGCACCCCGGCGTTGATCAGCTCGCCGCGCTCGACGCGGGGGATGACGCGGATGACCGCGTACTCGTAGGCGTCCATGCTCAGGCTCCCCGGTGGAATTCGCCGACCGAGCCGGGGCCGCCGCCGCGCTTCTCCGGCGTGCGGGTCTCCCAGCCGTCGCGGGCGCGCCGGTGCAGGTGCTCGACGTACGCCTGCCGTACGGCCTGCGCCGAGTCGAAGCCGGGCTCGTCCTCCAGCCACTCGTCGGGCACGAGCGCGGTCACCTCTTCCAGCAGGTCGCGGGAGATCTCCATGCGGCCGTCCTCGGTGGCGAAGGGGGCCAGCACGTGGTCGCTCGCGTCGTAGGGGCGGGTCGGGTCGGCATTCTTCCAGTTGTGGTGGAACCAGAGCGCCGCGCCGTGGTCGATGAGCCAGACCTGCCCGTGCCAGAGCAGCAGGTTGGGGTTGCGCCAGCTCCGGTCGACGTTGTGGATCAGGCCGTCGAACCAGAGCACGCGGGAGGCGAACAGCGGGTCGGGCCGCCAGGTGAGCGGCTCGAAGCCGAGCGCGCCGGGCAGGAAGTCGACCGCGAGGTTGAGCCCGGCGCTGTTCTTGAGCAGTTCCTGGATCTCGTGGTCGGGCTCGCGGATCCCGAACTCGGGGTCGAGGTCGATCAGCTTCAGCTCGGGGGTGCGCAGGCCGAGGCGGCGGGCGAGCTCGGCGCAGATGATCTCGGCGACCAGCACCCGGCGGCCCTGCCCGGCGGCGCGGAACTTGACCGCGTAGGTGCCGAGGTCGTCGGCCTCGACGACGCCCGGCAGGGAGCCGCCTTCTCGCAGGGGCGTGACGTAGCGTGTCGCCTTGATCCGTTCCAGCACGGCACGAGGCTACCGCCTGATCAGCGCAGCCAGCCCCGGGCGGCGGCCTCTACGCCGGCCTGGAAGCGGGTGGTGGCGCCGAGCCGCTCGACGAGGGCGGCGATGCGCCGGGTGGCGGTGCGGCCGCTGACGCCGAGCTGGCGGGCGATGGCCTCGTCCTTGAGCCTGGCACCTCACCTCGGCCGATCCGGAGCCGCTCTTCCTGGCGCTGGCGCGGCAGGAAGGCGGTCAGTGGGTGCCCGAGGCGTTCCTGCCGCAGTTCGAGGCCGACCTCACCCTCACGCTGGCCCGGCCCAGGGCGGGCGAGTACCAGGTGATCGTCGGGGCGGTGCTGGGTGCCACGCCGTACCGCGTGCGGACGAACCTGGTGGGTGAGGGCGGGAGCGGCAGCCTGACGGTGACGCCGGAGCGGGTCAAGGTCACCCCCGGCGTCCCGGTCGCCCTCACCGCCACCTGGCAGGGGCTGACGCAGGGCCGGCACACCGCCTACGTCGAGTACCCCAACGGGACCGGGACGGTGCTGACGATCAACTAGCCGCGGATCACCTCGTCGGCGAAGCGCTCCATGGTCAGCTTCTTCAGCTCCAGGGAGCCGTGGCGGGCCTTCTCCTCGGGGGAGGCCAGCCACCAGGGGGCGGCCATGGTGGCGGTGACGCCCTTGTCCTCGAAGCGGCGGTAGGTCGCCGCGTCCGGGAGGACGGCCAGCGGGGCGACGACCTCCAGGGCGTCCGGCGGCCGGCCGTACTCCTCCAGGAGCTCGCGCAGCCGGGCGAGCACCTGGTCGAGCCGCTCCTCGGTGTAGACGCGGTTGCCGATCCAGCCGTCGCCCAGCCGGGCCGCGCGGCGCAGGGCGGCCTCGCTGTCGCCGCCGATGTAGACCGGGATCGGCCGGCGGGGGACGGGCGCGATGGACAGCGGCGGCAGGCCGTCGAGGCGGACCTCGCGGCCGGTCCAGAGCTCGCGCAGGGCCGGGATCATCGCGTCCAGGCGCTTGCCGCGGGTGTGGAAGTCCTGGCCGGTGGCCTCGAACTCCTCCTTGCACCAGCCCACCCCGGCGGCGAGGACCACCCGCTCGCCGGAGAGCACCGCGGCGGTCGAGACCTGCTTGGCGACGGTCATCAGGTCGCGGGCCGGGGCGATGTAGACGTTCGGCGCGAAGGTCAGCGTGCTGGTCACCGCCGCCATCGCGCCGATCGTCACCCACACGTCCGGCCAGTGCGTGGCCGCGTCCCAGCGCGGCCGGCCGCTGCGCGAGTAGGGGTACGGCGAGGCGAAGTCGGCGAAGAACAGGTGGTCCGACAGGGTCAGGGCGTCGAAGCCGCACATCTCGGCGTGCCGCGCTAGCTCCAGGAACTCGCCGGTGGCGGCGAAGGAGGCCCCGAGCCAGTACCTCATCCGGCGAACTCCGGGATGACCTTGGTGGCGAACAGCTCCAGGTTGCGCTTGACCGTGTCGAGCGGGAGCACGCCCTGCTGGCCCTGCATGTAGAGCCCGAACCACTCCAGGTCGGGCATCCGGTCGAGCATGCGCTGGATGCCGCGCTTGACGTCGTCGGGGGAGCCGAACAACGCCATCTCGACGTCGTTCATCCGCTTGACGTCGCCCTTCTCGGGGGAGATCGGCTGGTGCCGGTCGTCCTCCTTCTTGCGCAGCACCTCCAGGTAGCCGAAGGGGCCGAAGAAGGCGGCGAAGTCCTTGGGGATGCCGCGGCCGTAGGTGTTGATCGCCTCCTCGGTGGTGTCCGCGATGCCGACGATCTTGAGGATGCCGGTGTGCTCTCCCAGCTTGTAGTCCCGGCCGCACTTGGCCGACTCCTCCTGGTAGAGCTTGGCCTTGGCGGCGTGGTCGTCGGGGTTGGGGGTGAACATCCACGGCAGGATGTCCTCCTGCGCGGCGCGGAGCACCGAGCGGTCGGAGATGGTGAACGGCTGCCACAGTTCGGGGTGCGGGTTCTGGTAGGGCCTGGGGCAGACCGACACCGCCTGGACCCGGCCCTGGTCGTCGATCTCGCCCGGGGCGCCGAAGGTCTGCGTCCATTCCTGCGCCGGCCAGCCCTCGATGCCCTCGAAGGGGTAGGGCACCGAGTAGTCCAGCACGTCCGAGCGGTAGCGCAGGGTGTCCTGCGTCCAGGCCATCTTCATGATCTTGAGCACTTCGCCGAAGACGTCGAAGTTGCGGTTGTCGGAGCTGGAGCCGTCCGAGCGGGCGGCGGCGGCCTGCCAGCGCTGGCCGAGCACGTTCATCCACCGGTTCTGGTAGCCGCGTGCCACTCCGAGACGCAGCCGGCCCTTGGAGAACTGGTCCAGGAGCGCCACGTCCTCGGCCGCCCGGATCGGGTCCCACGCGGGCAGCACCATGCCCAGCGGGGCGAGCAGGATGCGCTCGGTGCGGGCCGCGAGGTCGGTCAGGAACATCAGCGGGTTGACCGAGAACTCCATGCCCTCGGAGTGGAAGTGGTGCTCGGTCATCATCAGCGCGTCGAAGCCGATCTGGTCGGCGTGGACCGCGATCTCGCGCACCTCGTGCAGCAGCGCCTGGTAGGACTCGGTGTCCCGGCCGATCGGCCGCTTGGCGCGGGCGTTCTCCTCGGCGGCGTACCCGGAGCCCGGAATCTGGGGGTTCAGAAAGATGGCGAACTTCACTGCAGACTCCTCAGCCAATCGGTCAGGACGACGACGAACTCGGCGGGCCGCTCCTCGTGCAGGCGGTGGCCGCTGCCCGGCCAGCAGACGACGCGCGAGGCCGGGTGCTTGAGCAGGGGTTCCTCCCAGGCGGCCTGGGCAGGGGAGGCCCAGAACGACAGCACCGGGCACTCGCGGCGCGAGAGGTAGGCGTCGGCGGCCGGGCGGGCGCCCAGGGCCTCGGGGCCGGACCACAGGGCCTCGAAGGCCTCGGCGAGCACATGCGGCGGGGTGGCCAGCAGGCGCCGCCGATGCCACTCGCGCAGCCAGGCGGGCGAGGCGGGGGTGTAGCACCACCGGTCGATCCGGGCGGCGGCCGAGCCGGGGTCGTCGCCGCGCAGGCCGGGCAGTAGGCCCAGGGACAGGCGGGCGACCTCGTCGGGGTAGCCGTAGCCGGGGTCGATCGTGACCAGGGCGCGGACCAGGTGCGGGTGCTCGACCGCGAGGCGGGAGACGATCACCGCCCCCATCGAGTGCCCGACCGCCACGCAGTCGTCGACGCCGAGGCGGGTCAGCAGGGCCGCGAGGTCCTCGGCCATCGCCGCCGGGGTGTTCCCGTCCGGCGGGGCGGAGGAGTAGCCGTGGCCGCGCAGGTCGGGGGCGAGGACGCGGTGCCGCTCGGTCAGCGCAGGGAGGTGGGGGGCCCATTGTTGGGAGTCGGCGCCCCAGCCGTGCACGAGCAGCAGGGGCGGGTCGCCGGAACCGTCGTCGGTGTAGAAGAGCTTGGCTCCGCCGCTCACCTCCAGGAACATGTGCAGCAAGCTACTCTAAGATTCGCGACCGAGCAATCGCTTGGTAGAGAGGAGCGTCATGCGGCTGGGTGTCACCACTTTCGCCACCGACCGGTCCCTCCCGGTCACCGAACTGGCCAGGGCGGTCGAGGAGCGCGGGCTCAGCTCGCTCTACCTGCCCGAGCACACGCATCTGCCGGTCGCCACGGCGAGGACGCCGGGCCAGGACGGGGTGGCCGAGCCGTACAAGCGCACGCTCGACCCGCTCGTCGCCCTCGCCGCCGCCGCCGCGGTCACCACCCGGATCACCCTCGGGACCGGCATCCTGCTGGCCGCCCAGCGTGACCCCATCGTCACCGCCAAGGCCATCGCCACCCTCGACCTGCTCGCGCCGGGACGCGTCGCGGTGGGGGTGGGTTTCGGGTGGAACCGGGCCGAGATGGAACATCACGGCGTGCCGTACGGCGAGCGCCGCGAGATCGCGCGGCGGCACGTGCTGGCCATGAGGACGTTCTGGACCGAGGAGGAGGCCGCCTTCGACGGGGTCGCCCCGTCGTGGTCGTGGCCCAAGCCGTCCGTGCCGCCGCCGATCTACCTGGGCGGCGCGGCCGGGCCGAAGCTCTTCGAGCACGTGGGCGAGTACGGGGACGGGTGGATCCCGATCGGCGGCTCCGGGATCAAGGCCGCGCTGCCCGCGTTGCGCGAGGCGTGCGGCGGGCGGGAGGTGCGGGTCATCCCGTTCGGCTCGCGGCCCACGGCGGAGAAACTGGACTACTTCGCCGGGCTCGGGATCACCGAGGTGGTGGCGAACGTGCCGAGCGGGGGCGCGGACGTGGTGCTGCCCGTCCTCGACGAGCTGGCGCTGCTCGCCGCCGCGGCCGGCTCCGGCCGATCGGGCGACGGGACGCCTGGGGCTGCTGGGGGAGAACTGCCATAATGGCCGCCTATGTCGGATGATCTGGCGACCGTCCCCTCCGGCCGCCGCTCCGGGCTCAAGCGCGGGCGCGTCCTGGCCTTCGCCGCCCTCGCGGCGCTCGCCTGCCTGCTCGCCGTGGGCGCGGCGCTCTGGTGGCCGCAGGCCTCCGAGCCGCGCGTCGTCGCGGGGCTGTGGCGCGGCACCGCCGACCATCCCGCCGCGGGCCGCGTCTTCCCGATCGAGGTACGGCTGGCGCCCGGCGGCGAGTCGGCCATGCGCTGGGGCGCCGACCTGCACTGCCGGGGCGTGCTCTCGCCCGGCGGCCACGAGCTGTCCTTCGCGCTCGACCGGGTGAACGGCAAGGAGTGCTACCCCGGCGTGGTGAC
Organism: Nonomuraea sp. NPDC050310; assembly: GCF_040655795.1. Lineage (NCBI taxonomy): Bacteria > Bacillati > Actinomycetota > Actinomycetes > Streptosporangiales > Streptosporangiaceae > Nonomuraea > Nonomuraea sp. NPDC050310. The sequence goes on from NZ_JBFAKP010000041.1 coordinate 24,331, forward strand.
CCTCGTCCCGACCGAGGACCCCAACCAGATGGACATCAAGGTGCAGCGCTCGGGTGACAGCACTGTCACGTACACGGGCAGGATCGCCCGCCCCTCCTGACCTGGTGTGTCACGGTCGGGTGGCAATCGTGGCGCTTACCGTTGACTGACTGCCTTCCGATGATTTCAGTGGAAAGCACAGAGCGGGTGGCAGCGAGGGGAGGCGCCCGTGCCGATAGCTCAGCCGCTCAGAACGGGGGACCCGCAGCGACTAGGCGACTACGAGCTGTCAGGGCGTCTGGGGGAGGGCGGCCAGGGGGTGGTCTACCTCGGCGGGCTGGACGGGGAGACCTACGCGGTCAAGCTGCTCCACGGCGAGGTGGGCGAGGAGCGTGCCGCCTTCCTGCGGGAGGTGGAACTGGCCAAGCACGTGGCGCGCTTCTGCACGGCCCAGGTGATCGACGTCGGGTTCGAGGACGGCCGGCCGTACATCGTGAACGAGTACGTGGACGGGCCGTCCCTGCACCGTGAGGTCACGCTGACCGGGCCGCGCGGCGGGGCCTCGCTCGAACGGCTCGCGGTGGGCTGCGCGACCGCGCTGGCCGCGATCCACCGGGCCGGGATCGTGCACCGCGACTTCAAGCCGCAGAACGTGCTGCTCGGGATGGACGGGCCCCGGGTCATCGACTTCGGCCTCGCGCGGGCGCTCGACGCGGCCGCCACGCAGAGCGGGCGCGGGGTGGGGACGCCGGCGTACATGGCGCCCGAGCAGATCACCGCCTCCGCGGTCAGCGGCGTGGCCGACGTGTTCGCCTGGGGGGCGACCATGTGCTTCGCCGCCAACGCCTCGGCCCCCTTCGGCCAGGACTCCGTCGCGCCCGTCCTGCACCGCATCCTCACCGCGCCGCCCGCGCTGGGACGGCTGGAGGGGCGGATGCGCGAACTGGTGTCGGCCTGCCTGGAGAAGGACCCGCGCAACCGGCCCACCAGCCGGGAGCTCCTGCTCGCCCTGCTGGGCGGGAGCGACGGGGCGCCGGCGGAGGTGCTGCGCTCACCTCCGCCGCCCCCGGTCTTCCGGCCTGCCGACGGGTTGTCCCGGATCGGCACCCCGCCGGGCGCGGAGGACTCCCGTGGGTCGTTACGCCCGATGGCCACGCCCGAGGCGACCGGGGCCGCGAGCGTGGCGCACGCCTACCACCTCCCGCCGGACGGCCCGACCCTGCCGCCCGCGCCCAGAGAGGCCCGATGGGCGGCCGTGCGGCGGGTGGGGCTGGCGACGGGAGCCGCGCTCCTGGTGAGCGCCGCCGTCCTGGCCGGCGTGCTGATCCCGGTCCTGGACCGCTCCGGCCGCCAGACCGTGGTGGCCGGACCCGCCGCGGCCCCCTCGACCGCCCCGGCCACGCCCGCCGAGGGCCTGCTCCCGCAGCTCGACCGCACCACCTCCGACGAGGAGATCCCGCCCCCCTCTCCCCAGGTCCGGCCCAGCCAGGGCGGCCCCGGCAAGCAGACGACCGTCCGCGACGTGGCCATCCCCCGGCTGATCGGGCTCGACCGCTCCGCCGCGCAGAAGGCCTTACGCGCGGCCGGACTCCAGCTCGGCGCGGTGGCCGAGGTGAGCTCGCCGCGCAAGGTGGGCGAGGTGCTGGGCTCGGTGCCGTCGGCCGGGTCCAAGGTCATGCGCGGAACCCAGGTGGGCCTCACCGTGTCGGCCGGGGTCACCGTCCCGCGCCTGGCCGGGCTGAGTCGCAAGGCGGCCGAGGCGGCGATCCTCAAGGCCGGGCTGGCGGTCGGGAAGGTGTCCACGACCTGTTCCGCCGGGGCGCGCGGGGTGGTCTCCGCCAAGCCGGCCGCCGGGACGAGGGTCGCCGCCGGCACGGCCGTGTCGTTCGTGGTCGGGCGGGACGGGCTGCTCGTGCCCGGCGTCACCGGCCAGGCCCGTGGGCCCGCCCGCAAGGCGCTGGTCGCGGCCGGCTTCGCCGTACGGGTGCAGGGGCGGCTGGTGACCGAGCCCGCGCAGGAGGACGTGGTGCTCGGCCAGAACGTGGCCGCGGGCACGTGCGCCCAGCCCGGCCGGGTGGTCGTCCTCACCGTGGGCGTCCTGGGCCAGACCGAGCCCGACCCGGACCCGGAGCCGTCGCCCGAGCCGTCGGCCACCCCGACCGACTGACGCCGCGCTCAGATCCAGTGCGTCAGGAGGGCGAGCAGGTGCGCCCGGACGCGCTCCTCCGGCAGGTCCATGGTGTGCACGATGCCCCACTCCAGCGCGCCGAGGACGGCCCAGCCGCGGATGCGGGCGGCGTCGTCCGGGTCGGGGCCGACGATGCGGCGGTAGATCTCGTCGCGGAAGGTGCGGATGGCCTCGGCGGGGGTGCCGGGGACGGGCTCGTCGCCGTGCCCGAAGTCCTCCATCATCAGCCGGATCACCGCCCGGTGCCGCACGGTGAAGGTGACCAGCCCCTCCAGCGTGAACGGCTCGCCCAGGAAGGCGAACAGGTCGTCGGCGGCCGGGGCGATCAGCTCGGCGGCCAGGCGGTCCTTGGGGTGGAAGTGGTAGGCGATCGCGGTCTTGGTGAGCCCCACCACGGCGGCGATGTCGGCCAGCGAGGTCGCCGCGTAACCGCGTTCGGCGAAGAGCTCCTGGGCGGCGGCGAGGATGCGCGAGCGGGTGTCGTTGCCGTGGTCGAGTGTGGTCATCGTCTCACTTCCAACGGTGCCTTTGCCTCTTTATGGTAGGTCCTGTACGGGCGTACAGGACGAGGGGGAAGTCATGTCCGGACTGCTGGGGCGGCTCGGCGGCTGGTGTGCGGGACACGGCCGCGCGGTGCTCGCGCTGTGGGTGATCGTCGCGGTGGGCCTGATGGGTGGCAGTCTGGCGCTCGGAAGCCCGGTGAGCAACGACGTCAGCATTCCCGGCAGCGACGCGCAACGCGCCCACGACCTGATGCGCGACGGGTTCGGCCCCGGCTTCGACGCCGGCGGGACGGTCCAGATCCTGCTCTACTCCGCGGACAAGCCGCTCACCTCGCCGCTGCGGCGGGGCGCGATCGACGAGTCCGTGGCGAACATCCGCCGCCTGCCGTACGTCGAGGAGGCCGAGGCCGGGCCCTCGGCCAGCACCGAGATCGGCGTGATCACGGTGCGGCTGAGCGGGGCCAAGGCGTCCGAGGTCTCCGGCGAGATCGTCGCCGCCGCCGCGCCCGCGCGCGAGCTCGGGATCGAGATCGTCCCGGCGGGCAGCTCGTCGCCCGCCGACAAGGAGATCAAGACCGGGCCCAGCGAGATCGTCGGCGTGCTCTGCGCGTTGCTCGTGCTGGTCCTGGCCTTCGGCACGCTGGTCGCCGCGCTCGTCCCCATCCTCAGCGCCCTGGTCAGCGTCGCCGCCGGGCTCGGCCTGATCGGCCTGCTCGGCCACGTGGCCGACGTGCCCAAGCAGGCCGGGATCATGGCGACCATGATCGGGCTCGGCGTCGGCATCGACTACGCGCTCTTCCTGACCTCCCGTTACCGCAAGCTTCTGGCCGACGGGCTGCCCGTGCACGAGGCCGTGCGCCGGACCACCGCCAGCTCCGGCGGCGCGGTGGTCTTCGCCGGCGGCACGGTCATCATCGCGCTGAGCGCGCTCATGCTCGGCGGGTTCCCGCTGCTGCAGACGCTGGGCTGGATCACCGGGCTGTCCGTGGTCTTCGCGGTGCTCACCTCGGTGACCTTCGTGCCCGCGCTGCTCGGCGTGCTCGGGCCGCGGATCAACTCCCTGCGGGTGCTGGGCCGCCGCGCCGCCGCCGGCGGTTCGGAGGGGTCCGGTGGCGGCTGGAGCCGCCTGGCCTTCTGGGTCGCCCGGCGCCCGTGGCAGGTGCTCCTCGGCAGCGTGCTGGCCCTCGGCCTGCTGTCCGCCCCGGCCCTCGCGCTCAAGCTCGGACCGCTCGACAACGGCTACTCCGACCAGGGCACCCCGGCCCGCCGCGCCTACGAGCTCATGCAGACCGGCTTCGGGCCCGGCGCCAACGGCCCGCTCATCGTCGTCGCCGAAGGCACCGGGAACGTCGCCAAGGTCAGGGCCGCGGTCGAGGACGTCCCCGGCATCGCCCGCGTCACCCCCGGCAAGGCCAACACCGAGCGCGACGCCGTCCTCCTCCAGGCCATCCCCGACTACGCGCCCAGCGACCCGCGCGTCCAGGACGTCGTCCGCGACGTCCGCGCCCTCGCCCTGCCCGGCGTCGACGTGCACGTCGGCGGCGAGGCCGCCGCCCTGGCCGACGCCGGGACCCGCATCTCCGAACGCACGCCCCTGGTCATCGGCGTGGTCGTCCTGCTCAGCGCGCTCCTCCTGCTCTTCGCCTTCCGCGCGCCCGTCGTGGCCTTCAAGGCCGCGCTGATGAACCTCGTCTCGCTCGGCGCCGCCTTCGGGGCCCTGGCCCTCGTCTTCTCCTTCGGCCTCGGCAGCCGCCTCGTCGGCCTCGACCCGCCGCACAGCGGCTCCATGCTGGTCGAGTACTTCTTCGCGGTGCCGATCGACTCCTACGTCCCGCTCATGCTCTTCGCGGTGCTCTTCGGGCTGTCGATGGACTACGAGGTCTTCCTCCTCACCGCGGTACGGCAGGCGTACCTCCGGCACGGCGACAACCGCCGGGCCGTCGCCGAGGGCCTGGGCTCCACCGGCCGGGTCATCACCTCGGCGGCGCTCATCATGGTCGCGGTCTTCGTCGCCTTCATCGCCTACCCCGACCCGCTGGTCAAGGTCTTCGGCGTGGGCCTGGCCGTGGCCATCGCGGTCGACGCCACCATCATCCGCGGCTTCCTGGTGCCCGCCACGATGGTGCTCCTCGGCCGGGCCAACTGGTGGTGCCCGCGCTGGCTCGACCGCCTCCTGCCGAACCTCTCGGTCGAGGGCCACGAGGAGGACGACGCCCCGGCGCCGCCCCGCGTGCTGGAGGAGGCGGGCGCGGGGCGGCGGTGAGGCGTCCCTGGACGCTGAGTGCTCGGTTCAGGGCGGGTCGTAGCTGAGCAGGTCGCCCGGCTGGCAGCCGAGCGCGTCGCACAACCGGATCAGCGTGGAGAAACGGATGGCCCTGGCGTGGCCGTTCTTCAGGATGGACAGGTTCACGACGCTGATCTGGACCCGGTTCGAGAGCTCGGTCAGCGTCATGCCGCGCTCCTTGAGCACGTCGTCCAGCCGTACCCGGATGACCGCCTCGCTCATCAGATGGTGGCCTCGACCTCTTCGAGCAGGACGAGCCCCCGTCGTACGATCTCCGACACCGCGAGGACGGCGACGCCCGTCACGACCCCGGCCAGGACCTCGGCCGACGGGGCGTAGAACAGGTGACCGCTGTTCAGCAGCATCGAGGCCAGGATCGGCTCGGCCACCATGCCCAGCAGGGCGGTGGCGAGCGAGCCGGCGATCAGGATCCAGCCGAGCCGGCGCAACAACGCGGCGGTGGCGAGGGAGAAGAGCTGCCGATCGCCCGAACGCGCCCGGCGCAGCGCCCGCACGACGGTGAACAGGGCCAGCAGCGTCGTCGCCAGCCCCGGCGCCCACAGGAACAGATACAGCAGGCCGACGAGGGGCGCAGGGCCTTCGGGGCGGACGGTGACGTCGGCGGAGGCGCCGACGATCGCGACGTTCTCCGCAACCGCCCCCACGGCCGGGACGTCGAAGACCCGCAACGGGACGCCGAGACCGGCGCCGGCGCCGGTGAACGCGATCAGGACGGTGGACAGGAGCAGGGCCAGCGCGCCGAGAGCGGCGAGGACCAGGAAGAGGGTCAGCAGGGCTTCTAGTCGTTGGAGCCATCTGGCGGACATAACGATAATCGTAAATAACGAAAAACGTTATGTCCAGGATCGTGGCGCAGTCGCGGAACCGCCGGTTTCTGGGGTCCCCGTGGGGCTGGTCAGGCTGGAGCCGGCGGGATCAGCCGGCGGGCCAGTGTGGGCCGCGGGTTTGCCATGTGTCCGGCGCGAGGGTGCTGCTCGGCGGGGTCAACAGGTGGTGCCCGCGCTGGCTCGACCGTCTCCTCTCGGTCGAGGGCGACACCCCTGCACCGCCCCGCGTGCTGGAGGAGGCGGGCGTGGGACAGCGGTGGGCGGGCTCGGGCTAGCGAGAGGTCGACTCGACGATCGCCGGATCGGCCCTCTGGAGCTTCTTGTCCGCGGACAGAAGCCGATGGGCGCCGATGACGTGTGCGGTCGCGAGGATCAAAGCATCGGGCAGGCGAAGACCGAGATCGCCTGCACGGAGCTGGGCCGCGGACTCGGCGATTTCCTCGTCGAGGGGGATGATCCGGTCCAGAGCGCGGTCGCGGAACTCCCGCAGCGCGGATACCGCCGCGTGACCACTCCGGATGGCGCCCACCCGCAACTCGCTCCAGGTGACCGCGGAGACGGAGAACAGGGCGGCTCGTCGTTCCCACGCTCGCACGGCGGTGAGAGCGTCGTCATGCCGGGCATCCGCCGGGTTGAGCAGGCTGACGATCACGTTGGTGTCCAGCAGCACCGTGATCATCGACTCACCACTCGTCTCTGGAGCGTTTGACGTCCACGGCCTCGGTGAAGCCGGGGATGGTGCCGACGACGCCGTCGAAGCGGCTGCTGTGCCGTCTCACGACCAGGTGGTCGTCCTCGATCTCGATGTCGACGGAGTCACCCGCTCGCAGGCCGAGCTGCCGCATCAGCGAGGCGGGGAGCGTGATCTGGTGCTTGCTGGAGATGCGGGCCGGGCCCTGCCGGCGGGCGCGGGATCTCTTGCCCTGGTCCATAATCTTTACTCTTACCGGCACGGGTAAAGGTTAATCCGATCGCGGCTAGTGCGTGAGCGGTAGCGCTGAGTTGCCGGGAAGTGCCTCATCCCCGACAACAAGGCGTTCCGCGCGATGGCCACCG
>NZ_JBFAKP010000042.1:0-27798 GCF_040655795.1 Nonomuraea sp. NPDC050310
CCGAGGTGGACTCTGAGCGCCTCGACGTCCTCGACCTGGCGGTCGCAGCGGTACGTCTGGTGATCGTCGGGGGTCGCCGAGTCTCCGGTGCCCCGGAGGTCCAGCATGATCAGCGTCCGGTGGCCGGCCAGTCCACCGAGATCGCCGAGGTAGGCGGAGGCGCGCATGGGCCCGCCGGGCAGGCAGACCAGGGGTTCGCCCTCCCCGGTCTGCCTGTAGGCGAGCGTCGTTCCGTCATAGGAAGTGAAGTACGGCATGCGCTATTTGTAGCGCCTTGCGACTTTCACGGTCAGCGGTGGGCCATGTCGCTTCAGCCGCGGGCCCGACACCGGCCCGCCGGGCGTACTCAGCCATGAGCACGCCCGGCGACCCGGTCTCAGCCGATCGCGCGCAGCACCGCGGCGATGAGCCGGTGGTTCTCCAGCGCCCCGCCGCCTCCGCCGGTGGCGAAGCGGTTGCGCGTGTAGCTGTAGGCGAGCTCGTGGTGCGGGTCGGCGAACGCCTGCGCGCCCACCGCGCCACTGTGCCCGAACGCGCCGGCACTGAGCAGGGGATAGCGGACCCCTTGAGCCTCGAAACCCAGGAGAAAGTGGTCGGGCTCTCCGGTGACGAGATCGGTGCCGGACGCGTGCGGCCGGGTGAACTCGGCCAGGGTCGCGGGGGTCAGCAACGGCGAGCGCCCGTCGACCTCGGAGATGGCCGCGGCGTAGAGCGCGGCCAGGCCGCGGGCGTTGCCCACGCTCCCCGAGGAGGTGGGACCCAGCGCGCGCACGGCCCGGGTGTTGGCGAAGTCCACCAGATCGGTCGGCGGGGTGGCATGGAGGTTGAAGGCGATCCCGGTCAGGCTGTCCGGCGCGGGAGCGCCCTGCCCGCCCTCACACGCCGGCCGCACCGGTACGTAACGAGCCTCCAGGGCCTCAGGCAGTCCCAGGTAGAAGTCCAGTCCGTAGGGCTTGCGCACCCGCTCGGCGTAGATCTCCTGGATCGACAGTCCGGTCACCCGGCGCACCACCTCGCCGACGAGCGCGCCGATGACGAAGGCGTGGTAACCGTACGCGCTCCCAGGGCGCCAGTAGGGTCGCTGAGCGGCCAGCCGCGCGGCGAGCAGCCGGTCGTCGGCCAACTCCGCCGCACTGAACCCGCCGTCCACCCCGATCAGCCCCGCGCGGTGCCCGAGCAGGTCTCGGAGGGTGAGGTCGCCCTTGCCCTCCGCGGCGAACTCCGGCCAGTGCGCGGCCACGGCCCGGTCCAGGTCCAGCACGCCCTCCTGCACCAGCAGCGCGACGACCAGGTAGGCCGCGCCCTTGCCGGATGAGTACAACGCGAACAGGGACTCACCGCTCACCCCCGGCCCCGCCCACAGGTCCACCACCTCCCGGCCGGCCACCCGTACGGCGAGCTGCGCGCCCAGCCCAGGCTCCGCGGTGACGGCCGCGGCGAACTCGTCCCTGACGTTCTCGAAGCCGTCGGCGACGGCGCCTCGTACCTGGATGGTGTCCGCTCCCTTCACCTGGCCTTGGCGATCAGCTTCCGGAGCAGGCCGAGAATCCTGGATCTCGCTCATCAAATGATCATCCTTTTCCTGTAGACATACTGCGGTCGACGGCGGCGACATGAACGGGTGGTGCGCGGCAGCCCGGCGCGAGCGAGGGGCCGGCGGCGTGCCCAGTTCACTCCGGCCGGCAGAACTTCCCTGGCCATCCCTGAGACGAGGAACCCTGACCACGATCCTGCGCCGCGTGATCAGGCGTCGAGTGCGGCGGCGATCTTGGCCGCCATGGCGGCGACGGTCGGGCTGGGCTCGCCCTCGTGGAGGCGCGCGGCGGCTTCCACCGCGACGGTGACGGTGTCGCGGAAGTTGCCGGCCTCGTCCGGCGCCTGCCGCTTCAGCAGGGCCATGGAGGCGGTCAGTGCCGGCAGCACCTGGTCGGCGAGTTCGGCGACCGACCTTCCCCACTTCACGCCCTTGGGCGCCTTGGCGAGCACATGGCCGACTGGGCCGGTCGCCGAGGTCAGCGCGATGGCGCCCTCGGTGCCCGCCCGGTGGGCGGAACCGGCGGCGCTCGCGGCGGACATCAGGGAGACCGCGCCCCAGGCGGCGGTGCGGAGGGTGAGCTGGTCCTGGTCGGTGAGGGTGCCGGTGAGGGTGATGGACATGGTGGTGAACTCCTTGGTGAAGAGGTGTCGTGCTGGTTGGGTCAAAGGTCGCGGATGGCGCTGACACGAGGCGGTCGCCGCCCTGACATGGCCACTGCCATGCCGCTCGGGTCGCCGGCTCAGGTGGTGGCGGCGACCGGGGTGGGCTGGGCGCGTGCCGTACGGCCGCGCAGGAGGAACAGGGCCAGGACGGCCGCGCCGAGCACGCCGGCGGCGGCGCCGGTGAACGCGGTCGACATGGCCGCGTCGTAGGCGTGCCGCGCGGCCGAGGCCAGCGAAGGATCGGCGACCGCGGCCGCCACCGAGCGGCGGGCCGCCTCAGGCGCGCCGGCGGGCATCGCCGCGGCGAAGCTGCTGGTGGCGAGGCTGCCCAGGATGGCCACGCCGAGCGCGGCGCCGGCCTGCTGGATGGTGTCGTTCAGGGCCGAACCGACACCGGCCTGCTCGGTGGGCACCGCGCTCATCAGCGCGGCGATCGCCGTCGGCCCGGCCAGGCCGCTGCCCGCGCCCAGCACGACCTGCGCGACGGCCAGCGCCAGGAAGCTGTCGGGAGAGGAGAGGGCGAGCACGGCGAATCCCGCGCCCATGACCAGCATGCCGAGGACGGCGGTGCTGCGGTTGCCGAGCTTGCCGCCGAGTGCCGCGCCGACGCCGTTGAAGGCCACCGAGGCGATGACCATGGGGATGAAGGCCAGTCCCGCCTGGGCCGGGGTGTAGCCGAGGACGAACTGCATGTACTGCGTCAGCACCAGGAGCATGCCGCCGCTGCCGATCTGCACCAGCGTGAGTGACAGGCTGCCGCCGGCGAAGTCGCGGTCGCGGAAGAGGTGGAGCGGCACCATCGGGTGCTCGGTGCGCAGCTCCCAGCCGATGAAGGCGCCCAGCGCGACGACGGCGACGAGCAGCGGGATCCAGGCGACGCCGTGGGCGAGTTCGTTGATCGTCCAGACGAGGGCGGACATGCCGATCACGGACAGCACGGCGCCGACCGGGTCGGGCCGGGCCGCCGCGCCCCTGGACTCGGGCATGACGGTCAGGGCGGCGACGATGGCGAGAACCGCGACCGGGACGTTGATCCAGAAGACCGACTCCCAGCCGAGCGTGGCGATCAGCGCGCCGCCCGCCACGGGGCCGCCGACCAGGCCCAGGACGGCGAAGGCGGCTCCTGCGGCCATGGCCTTCCGGCGTTCGGCCTCGCCGGGGAAGACGACCATGAGGATGGACAGGGTGTTGGGCATGATCATCGCCCCGCCGACGCCCATCGCGACGCGGGCGGCGATGAGCTGGCCGGGGTCGGTGGCGAAGGTGGCGGCGAGCGAGGCGGCGCCGAACAGCGCCAGGCCCATGACCATGAGCTTGCGCCTGCCGTACCGGTCGGAGAGAGAGCCCGCGGTGAGCAGCAGACCGGCGAAGACCAGCATGTAGGACTCGAGGATCCACTGCAGGTCCTGCGAGGTGGCTCCGAGGTCGGCGGCGAGGGCTGGCACGGCGACGGTGAGCGCCATGTTGTCGATGACCAGCACCAGCGTGCTCAGGCAGAGCACGATGAGGATCAGCCAGCGACGGGGATGCGGTTGCATGGGTTCAGCTTTCTGTTCGTGGGGGACGCGGCCAGGTGCTCCCTGTCAGGCGGCGAACGTTTTCGCCGCTTCCGCGCCCTTGGACTGGTTCTCGGTGATGGAGGGGCGTAGGTCGCGCTCGTACGCGGGGAACGCGGCCGTGTGGTCGCCCGCCGACTCCAGCAGGCGGGCCGCCAGTACGTGGGCGCCGATCAGCGCCTGGGAGGCGCCCGCGCCCGCCGTCGGCGCCGCGCAGTACGCGGCGTCGCCGACGAGGACGACGCGGCCGTGTGACCAGCGGTCCATGGTGACCTGGCAGGCGGAGGCGAAGGAGAAGTCGGGTGCAAGGCGCATCGCCTCCAGCAGGCGCGGCACCTGCCACCCCGCGCCCGCGAAGCGCTCGCGGACCAGGCGTTCCTGAGCGTCGCGGCTGAGCCGGTCGGCGTGCGGTGAGGCCGTGGCAACCCACAGGCTCACGATCATCCTGTCCGGGTTCCGGGCGCTGAACAGGTGCACGGACCGGCCAGGCGTGCTGTACCGCAGAGCCTCGCGGCCGAGTCCCAGCCAGTTGGCCGTCGTGAAGCCGACGCCCGACAGGCCGAGGTGCCGCACGAAGTCGCGATGCGGGCCGAAGACGTGGCGGCGCACGTTGGAGTAGAGGCCGTCGGCGCCGATCACCAGGTCGTACCGGCGCCCGGAGGCCCTGGCGAACGCGACGCTGACGCCGTCCTCGTCGCGGTCGATCGCGGTGATCGAGTCGTCGAAGACGTAGCGGACATCGTCGGCGGTGTTGCTGTGCAGCAGGCGCGTCACGTCGGCCTGGAGCACCTCCAGGCCGTCGGCGACCGTCCTGACGGGCAGCTCGCCGGCGGGCTTGCCGTCGGCGTCGATCAGCGTGATCGCGTCCATCCGCAGGGCGTGATCCCGCATCTGCGGCAGCAGGCCCATGCCGTCCAGGACGCCGAGCGCGTCGCCACGGAAGCCGACGGCGTGGAGGCCGCCGCGCAACGCGGCGGCGCGTTCCACCACGGACACCCCGTAGCCCTGCCTGTGGAGCCAGTACGCCAGCGACATGCCCGCGACACCGGCACCGGAGATCAGCACCTCTCCACTCATGTCCGCTCCTGTCCTGTACGGCGTGAGACCTGGGGAAATATTGAGCGGAGACGTTGATAAGTTCGGCTATATGACCTCTATGCGTTTCTCACTCCTGGGCCCCGTAGAGGTCAGCATCGGCGAGCACACGCTGGGCGGGGCGCCGCGGCATCGCGCGATGCTCGCCTACCTGCTGCTGCACGCGGGACGTACGGTGAGCACGGACCAGCTCATCGAGGCGATGTGGGGGCCGACTCCGCCGGACACCGCCAAGGCCCAGGTCCAGGCGTCGGTGATGGCGATACGCCGGATGCTGCGCGCGGCGCAGGCCGGGGACGCCGGGGCCGCCGGGGACGCCGCGGACGCCGGGGACATCGTGCGGACGCGTCCGTCGGGCTATGCCGCGGTGCCGGAGCCCGGTCAGGTGGACGTCCACGAGTTCAGGCGGCTGGCCGCGGGCGACAGCGAGGAGATCCGGCAGGCGCTCGCGCTCTGGCGGGGGCCGGCGCTGGCCGACGTGCAGGCCGACTACGTGCCCGCCACCAGGGCCCTGCTGGAGGAACAACGGCTGACGGCCGTCGAGCGGCTGGCCGAGCTGGAACTCGCGGCCGGACGGCAGGCCGTTCTGCTCGACGAGCTGGCCGCGGAGGTGGCCGCCCACCCGCTCAGGGAGCGGCTGCGCGGGCAGTACATGCTCGCGCTGCACCGGTCGGGACGGCAGGCGGAGGCGCTGGCGACCGCGCGCGACTACCGGGCGACCTTGGCCGAGCAGCAGGGACTGGATCCCAGCCGGGAGTTCGCGGCGGTCGAGGAGACCGTGCTGAGGGGCGACCGGCCCGCGGTGGTGAGCTTCCTGCCGTACGACGTGCCCGACTTCGCGGGACGGCGAGCCGAGCTCGACCGGCTCACCATGAGGCCCGACGGGGTCGGCGTGGTCGCGATCGACGGCATGGCGGGCATCGGCAAGACCACGCTGGCCGTTCACGCGGCACACCTGCTCGCCGAGCGCTTCCCCGACGGCGCCTTCTTCGTCGACCTCCAGGCCCACACCGCCGGCCGTGATCCCGTGGACCCGGGTGAGGCTCTGGAGATCCTGCTGCGCCAGCTCGGCGTGCCCGCGGAGCGCATACCGCCGGGGACCTCGGAACGCTCCGCGCTGTGGCGTGGCGAGCTGTCAGGGCTGCGCGCCCTGGTCGTGCTCGACAACGCCGCCGACACCCAGCACGTCCGGCCCCTGCTGCCCGGCGGCTCCGGCGCCCTGGCCGTGATCACGAGCCGGCGCCGGCTGGTCGACCTGGACGGCGCGCACGCCCTGTCCGTCGACGTGCTTTCGGAGCGCGACGCGGCCGAGCTGTTCACCGGCGTCGTCGGGCCGCGGGCGCGGCAGGAGCCCGCGGCCGTCGCCGAGGTGCTGCGCCTGTGCGGGTTCCTGCCGCTCGCCGTCCGCATCGCCGCCGCGCGGTTGCGCCACCGTCCGCGCTGGACGGTGGACTACCTCGCCGCCCGGCTCCGCGACCAGAGCCGCCGCCTGGACGAACTGGCCACCGCGGAACGGGGCGTGGCGGCCGCCTTCGCGCTGTCGTACGAGCAGGTGAGTGCCGATCACCGTCGCATGTTCCGCCTGCTCGGCCTGCACCCCGGCCAGGACATCGACGCCTACGCGGCCGCAGCCCTCGCCGGGCTGAGCGTCACGCGTGCCGAGTCGCTGCTGGAGGACCTGCTCGACGCGCACATGCTCCTCCAGCAGGAACCGGGCCGCTACACCTTCCACGACCTGCTGCGCGACCACGCCCGATCGGCGGCCCGCCAGGAGGAGCAGGACGAGGAGGGGAGGGCGGCCCTGACCCGGCTCTTCGCCTTCTACAGCCACGTCGCGGGCGAGGCCACCGGGCTCAAGTACCACGATCTCGTCCTCCCCGTGCCGCACGAGCCGCCGAACCTGCCGACCCCGTCCCTGCTCGGCCCCGCCGACGCCATGACCTGGCTGGACGCGGAGCTGCCCGTCCTGCTCGCCGTCGGCGCGCACGCGGCGGAACACGGCTGGCCCGCGCAGGCGTTCCTCCTGTCCACGACCCTCTTCCCCTACCTGGAGGAACGAGGCCGCCGCAGCACCGCTCTCGCTCTCCATCTGCACGCCCTCACGGCAGTACGGCAGGCAGGCGACCGCCGCCGTGAGGGCCGCACCCTCGCCGACCTGGCCAGAACCCACCACGCCATGGGAAACGTGGAGCAGGCCGTGCGGTACGCCCTGGACGCCATCACCACGTGCCGGGCCGTCGGTGACCCGGAGGGCGAGGCGGTCGGACATCACTACCTGGGCCACTCGCTCGAACGCCAAGGCGACCTTCATGACGCCCAAGACCACTACCAGCAGGCGCTGAACCTCTTCCAGTCGGCGGGCAACCGCGTCGGCCCGGGCGTCCTCCTGATCGACGTGGGCAGGATCTACGGGCACCTGGGCAAGCCCGATCTCGCCCGCGACCATCTGGAACGCGCTCAGCGGATCAACCACGAGATCAGCAGCTCGGCGGGCGTGTGGAACGCCCTGCTCTCCCTCGGCGAAGTCCACCGCGACCAGGGCGAGCACGACGCCGCCCGCCACGTGCTCGAGCGCGCCTACGCGATCAGCCGCGACCTCGGCCCGCACCTGCAAGCCGAGACGCTCAACGGCTTGGGCGCCGCCGCTCACACCATGGGCGACCACGACCAAGCCCTCATCGATCACGATGCCGCCCTCGCCCTGGCCACGGAGATCGATGATCGCCACGAAGCCGCCCACGGCCACCTCGGCCTGGCCAAGGCCCGTCACGCCCTCGGCCACACCGCCCTCGCCCGCACCCACGCCCAGGCGGCGCTCCGCCTGCTCGAAGAACTCGGCAACCCCGCCGCCGACGCTGCCAGAGCCCTCCTGTGACGCCCGGCCGCCACGCGCCACAGTGGGGCCCAGGTAGCTCTACCCTTCGATGGCACAAGCGCCTCAGCCGCTGGCGCCGCGACGGCCATCGCGGCGAGCCGGTCGTCGAGATGCGGGGATTCGCTCATTGACCCTCCCAGACCGGGCGGATCTCGATCCCCGCTCCGAGCGGGCACCTCCGGGCGATCTGCTCGGCCTTCTCCACCCCCGCGCAGTCGACGAGATAGAACCCGGCCAGCTCCTCCCGCAGAGCCACGAACGGCCCGTCCGCCGCGACCACCCCGTCCTTCGAGGGACGCAGCGACCTGGCCTCCTTCGACGGATGGAGCGCCTCGCCCGAGAACGTGACGCCCTTGGCCCGCAGATACTCCGCAAAGGCCGCGTGCTCGGCGAGCGCCGCCTCCATTTCCTGCGGCGAGACCGCCTCCCAATATCCCTCGGTGTCGAACAACAACAGGGCGAATCTCATCACGCACCTCCTTCGCCACCATGACGCACGACCCAGGCCGGGAATCGACACCGCGCGCCGTTCGCTTGCTTCGCCGTACCTTCAAGACTTGGCGGGTGGGTTGTCGCCGCGCGCCCGGGGAAAGGCCGTTCTTGGCCATGCTGATGGCGGCGGCAGCGGGGGCACGGGCTGGCTGGGCTGGCCAGACGGCTGCGGGAGGTCGGAGGCACGCTTCAAGCGGGCCCTCTGCCCGGTGGCGGCTGCCGCCTGCGCGCTGAGTGCCCGCGATGATCCGGGTGCTGCTCGTCGACGACCAGGCGCTGGTGCGCGGTGCCCTGGCGGCGTTGCTGAACCTGGAACGAGATCTTGAGGTGGTCGGGCAGGCAGGCTTCGCGACGGAGGCCATCGACGCCGCCCGCACCGCTCGGCCTGACGTCGTCCTCCTCGACATCCAGATGGCGGGCGGCGACCTGACCCGTGCGGTGGCCGCCGGCGCGGCCGGGTTCGTCCTGAAGGACATCAAGCCCGAGCGTCTGGCCGACACCGTACGGAAGGTTCGTGCCGGGCTGCGTGTCGTGGACCCCGATCTGGCCGCCGCGTCGCTGAGCACGGGTATCAGCCCGCTCACCACCCGGGAGGCCGAGGTCCTGGATGCCGCCGCTGACATCGCGCGGCGTCTGCACCTGTCCGAAGGCGCCGAGCGCAATCACCTCTCCGCCGCCATGGGCAAGACGGGCGCGCACCCCCGTACGGCTGGCGACCGAGCACGGCTGGCTGTGACAGAACGTCCTGCCACCGAAGGTCAGGCGGCTGCCGATGGGACCCGGGGCACGGCGGCGTTGGGGTCGGCGCCGGCGAAGGCCATCCCGATGATGAAACCCGCCACTTCCTCAAGCTGCCGGGCACGATCCAGCGCCCCCACCACGAACGGCGCTGCGCCGACGTCACGGACCAGTTCCCCGACGACCCGCAAGGCCCCCGGATCATCACCGCACATCGCGACGGTGACAGGGGGTGTGTCGCCGTCCTGGGACTCCTCCGTCCACTGATCCGTGGGGAACAGGTTGAAGGCCTTCACGACGTGCACTCCCGGGGACAGCCGGGCGATCCGGTCCGCCATGGCCTCTCCGGGGCCGGTGAGCAGCACCCCCACGCCGTGCTCCACGGCGTTCGTCGGGTCGATCAACGCTTTCCCCCGCAGCGTGCCATCGCCGGCGCCGGCGCTGCGCAGCATGTCCTCGACGCCTTGCCAGGACACCGCGAGCAGTACGGCATCGCCGTCCACGACCGCCTGGCGTGGCGTGACAGCGCGCGCCCTGGGTCCCAGCCGATCCGCGAGGTGCTGCGCCTTGGCCGGGGACCGTCCGGCGATGGCCAGGTCGTGCCCGGCGGCGGCCCAACCTCGGCCGAGCGCCTCCGCGAGCATTCCCGTCCCCAAGATCCCGATCCGCATCCGTATCCCCTTCTGTGTCTCGTGTGGTCGCTACGGTAGACAGGCCGTTACGTACCGATCGGTGCGCAACGGCCGGGCGAAGATGGCCGTGGAGAGGAGTGATCAGGCATGGACGGTGACGAGTTCGTGGCCGATTGCCGGGTGCGGGCGGTCACCGATCTGTTCGCCCACACGTGGGACCCGGTCGTCCTTTTCACCCTCTCCTCAGGGCCGCATCGGCGGCGCGAACTGCGCGAGGCCATCGGGGGTGTCAGCGACAAGGTACTGACGCAGGCGCTGCATCGGCTGCTCGCCAGCGGGCTCATCAACCGCCGAGCGCATGCCGAAGCGCCGCCGCGCGTCGTGTACGCCCTGACCGGCTTGGGCCAGAGCTTGGTCGACGGCCCGATCAACGCCCTCGGCCGGTGGGCGGAGGAGCATGGGGACGAACTGCTCGACGCTCAGGAGCTCGGAGCCGGATCGTGACTGGCGGCCTTCGGGGCGAACCCTGCCCGGGCATCGGCGCGGAGCTGCTGCGGTCTTGAGGTCGGCTGACAATGGCGATGAGCCTGATGTGATCGGTGAGGATGTGGCGGTGAAGGGGGCAGTGCCGGTTTCGGCGCGGGAGACCGAGGTGCTCGCGGCGCTCGGTGCGGGGCTGTCCAATGCTCAGATCGCCCGCCGCATGCAGATCTCGGTGCGCACGGTCGAGGGCCATGTGTCGTCGTTGCTGCGCACGTACGGCGTCGCCGACCGGCAGGCGCTCGCCGCACGGGCCGGCGGCATCGGTGCGGTGACCTTGCCGGGCGACATCCCCGGCCTGCCGCGCCCGCGGACCAGCTTCGTCGGCCGTCGGGCCGAGGTCGAGGCGGTCCGGGCGGCGCTGGCGCGGGGCCGGCTGGTGACGCTGGCCGGCCCGGGCGGGGTCGGCAAGACCCGCCTCGCGGAGGTGGTCACGACCGCGGTGGCGGCCGAATACCGGTACGGCGCGGCGTTCGTGGATCTGGTGCCGGTGCGCGACGGCCGGCTCGGGCATGCGGTGGCGGCGGTCTTGGAGGTGGCCGAGCACGCGGACGGGCAGGAGGCGGTCCTGGCCCGGTTGCGTCGTGGCCCGTCGCTGCTGGTGCTGGACAACTGCGAGCACCTCCCCGACGCGGTCGCCGAGTTCGCCGAGCGAATCCTGGCCGCGAGCCCGGTCACGATCCTCGCGACCAGCCGGGAGCGGCTCGGGCTGTCCGGTGAGGTGGTCCACCCGGTCGCGCCGCTGCCGTTGGGATCGGACGCCGAGGAGTTGTTCCGCGACCGCGCGGAACTGGCCCACCAGGCTGGGCCGTACGACGCCGCGACCGTCGCCGACCTGTGCGCGCGGCTGGACGGCCTGCCGCTCGCGATCGAGTTGGCCGCGGCGCGCAGCGCGTCGCTCGGGGCTGCCGGGCTGTTGACCGGGTTGGGTGACCAGTTGCGGCTCCTGGCCGGCGGGCGCGGTTCGGTGGTGCGGCACCGGTCGCTGCGCGCGGTGATCGGGTGGAGCCATGACCTGCTGACCGAGGACGAACGGGCGGTGTTCCGCCGGCTGTCGGTGTTCCTCGGCGACTTCGACCTGCCGGCGGTGGCCGCGGTCGCCGGGGTGGAGGCGGCCGAGGCCGCCGACGTGCTGGGGCGGCTGGTCGACAAGAGCCTGGTCCAGCGCCGGGACGGCCGCTGGCGGCTGCTGGACACGATCCGGGCGTTCGCCGCCGAGCGACTCGCGGACGAACCCGAGCACACCGAGGTACGGCGGCGATACCTGCGCTGGGCCGCCGACCTGGCCGCCGACCTGGCCACTGACCTGGCCGCCGGTCTCGCCGGGCGGGCCGGTACGGCGTGGCAGGGCGAGTTCGACGCGGTGGCGGGCGATCTCCGGGCCGCGCTGACCGGCCACGAGCAGCCCGACGCCGAGGCCCACCGGCTCGCCCGCACCCTCGGCCGGCTCACGTTCGCCCGCGGCTATCTGTGGCAGGCGCCCGATCGGTACGCCCACGCCGCCCGGTGCGCCCCGGATGCGAGCGAGGCGGCCCGGGATCTGGCCAGAGCGGCGGACTGCGCGCAGGTCGGCAACGACGCCGATCGAGCGTTCGAGCTGCGGCTGGCCGCCGCCGACCGGGCGGGGGAGGCGGGCGCGGGCAACGCGCGGGCCATCGCGCTGGCGCAGGCCGTCGAGCTGACCGGCCGGTTCCCGAGAGCCTTCCGCCGCGAGATCCCGTTCGAGCGGCGCCGCGCGCTGCTCGCCGAGGCGAGGGAGGCCGGGGACCCGGACGATCCGGTCGTCGCCGCCCGGCTCGCGTGCGCCGCGGCGTGGACCGCCCATCCGGACGCCCTCCGGCCCGAGGCCGGGTTGTCCGCGGCCGCCGTCGCAGCCGCTCACGCGACCGGTGACCCGGTGCTGATCAGCGCAGGCCTCGACGCGGTGCGCGCGGTCGCGATCAACGACGGTCGCGTCGAGGAGTGGCACCGGATCGCCGCCGAGCGGATCGAGCTGCTCGCCCCGCTCGATCCGCACGACCCGGAACATGCGGTCGAGATCAGCGACGCGCGCGGGCTGTCCTCGCTGACCGCGGTGGCCGCCGCCGACCTGCCGGCCGCCAGGGCGAGCGCGCGGCTGATCTCTGACGCCGAGCTGTCCGGCGACAGCGTGTACCTGGCGGCCGGCAAGACCGTTCCGGTGCTCGTCCTGTCCGGTGACCTCGACGACGCCGTGCAGCTCGCCGAGGACATGTGGGCCGGGTGGCAACGCGCCGGCCGGCCCCGGGCGTTCTACGTCTGGCTCACGATGCCCTTCGCCGTACTGGCGCATGGCCTGCGCGGCGACCGGGAGCGCGTCGCGCAGTGGCGGGCCAGGGCCGCGGCGATGGGTGACCCGGCGAGCATGGGCTGGCCGGTGCTGGACCCGCTGATCACCTTGGTGGACGCCCGGCTCGCGCTGCGGCTCGGTGACCTCGACCAGGCCGCCGAGCTGGCTGAGCGCGCCCGGCGGCTGCCGGCCAGCTCCTTGTACCGGGTGCTCGCCCGCGCCGCCACCGTCGAGCTCGCGGTGGTCGCCGGCGTACCGTCGGCCGAGACCGATCTCGCCGCGGCACAGGCCGACAGTGCCGGCAACGACTGGGCCACCGCCACCCTGCTCCGGGCCGCCGGCCGGCTGCGTGGCGACGCCGACGCTCTCGCCAGGTCAGCCGAGGTGTGGCAACGGATGGGTGCCCGATACGAGCACGAGGTCACGGTGGAGCTGCTCGCCGGGCCGAAGCCCTCGTAGGTGGCCGGTGTAGGTGGTGGTCGCGTGCCGGGCACGTGGTGACCACGCCTGTGGCGGTCGCCCCCCGACTGCGACGCTGTGCTGCATGCCCGGCCAAAGCGCCGGGTTCTCGACAGCGAAGGAGACAACGCGATGGGCAAGGTCACCACGGGCGCCACGATGTCGCTCGACGGCTACATCGCCGGGCCGGGAGAAAGCGGGTTCGACCTGCTGTTCCAGTGGTACGGCAACGGCGAGGTCGAGATCCCGCCGCGGCTCCGCATCTCCGCGGCCAGCGCCGCGCTGGTCAAGCCCGAATGGGACGACACCGGCGCGCTGATCGTCGGCAGGCACCTCTTCGACATGACCAACGCCTGGGGCGGGCGCCACCCGATGGACGTGACCACGGTGGTGCTCACCCACCGGCGCCCCGACGACCGTCCGGACGACGATGACGACTTCGTCTTCGTCACCGGCGGCATCGAGGCGGCGGTGGCCAAGGCCAAGGAACTGGCCGGGGACAAGAACGTCGCCGTCAACGGCGGGCAGATGGCCCGGCAGTGCCTGGAGGCCGGTCTGCTCGACGAGGTCGGCGTCGAGTTGGTGCCGGTCGTGCTGGGCGGAGGGAAGACGCTGTTCGGCGAGCTCGGCACCGCACCGGTGCAGTTCGACGGGCCCATCGCGGTCGTCGAAGGCACGGGCGTCCTCCACCTGCGTTACCGAGTCAAGAAATAGCACCGCCGCGCATGGGGCAGGTGACGGTCACTGTGAAGTCGGACGGCGACGAACGGATCGGGGAGGCGCGATGACCGAGCATGCTGAACGGCTCGCCCGGGTGGCCCGGGGCTGGGACGAGGCCGCCGACGGGTACGAGGCCTACTACGT
The DNA here is from genome assembly GCF_040655795.1 of Nonomuraea sp. NPDC050310. Taxonomy (NCBI): domain Bacteria; kingdom Bacillati; phylum Actinomycetota; class Actinomycetes; order Streptosporangiales; family Streptosporangiaceae; genus Nonomuraea; species Nonomuraea sp. NPDC050310. The sequence goes on from NZ_JBFAKP010000042.1 coordinate 13,759, forward strand.
TCCGCGCTTCGCCCCGTGGGTGGCCAGCGCGGTGCGGGCGCTCACCCACGGGCCGCTGCCGGAAGGGCCGGTCCTGGTCCCGTGCTGCGGGACATTCCCGGAGCTGGACGTGCTGAGCGAGCACCTGCCCGGGCGCGAGATCGTCGGCATCGATCTGTCCGCCGGCATGGTCCGCCTGGCCCGCGAGCGCGCCGCCCGCCACCGGCAGGCATCCGCCGTCCAAGGCGACGCCTCGACCCTCGACCCGCGATGGTCGGGCAGGTGCGCGGCCGTGGTGTCGGTGTTCGGGCTTCAGCAGTTGCCCGAACCCGACCTCGCCCTCCGGTCGTGGGCCGGTGCGCTGCGCCCGGGCGGACGCCTGTCTGTTGTCTTCTGGCCCGACAGCGCCGAGGACGACGGGCCGTTCGCGCTCATCGCCGACGTCCTGCGAGCGCGGCTGCCCGCCGAGGACAGCTCCTGGGAACGCCGGCTCCTGCCGGCGTCGACCGCGCACGGCCTCGTGATCGAGCGGGACGAGTACCTGTCCTACCCCATGTCCCACCCGGACGCGACGACGTTCTTCGACGCCCACACCCGATCCGGGCCGCTCCGGGCGCTCGCTGAAACCCGCGGCGAAGCCTTCGTCGACCGACTGCGCGAGGAATTCCTCCATCGCGCCCCGGCCGGTGAATGGCACCACCAGCCGCGTGCCCGCCACATCGTCGCCCGCTGCTGATCGCCAACCCGCCCTCGCACGGGAGGTGCTCGTTTCGGGTGGTGAGCAGGCAGAGGTAAGCCAGGGTTGGCCGGCCGCGGCTGCTTGCCGTACAAGAACGATCCTCCGGCCGTACGGAAAGGGTGACCTCGTGGACCGCCCGGCTGGACGGACGCACCGATCGTGGACGGCCGGCAACTGATGGGAGCGCAAGGGCCGCATCGGCGGCAGGTCCTCGGCCTGCCGCCTTCCGGTCCGTCTCGGGTCAGGGCTCGTCGCCCTCGATCAAGGCTCGCAGTACCTTGGCCTGCTCGACGTCGGTGCCCTCGGCCCGCATCCGGGCCGCCTCCTCCGCGGTGAAACCCGCCGCACGCCAGGCCGCCACCTCGTCGATCGGCACCCCGGCACGCCAGAACTCGGTCATCAGGGACGTGGCGTCCTGCCCCGAGGCGACCACCCGTCCGGCCTCGCGGGCGGACAGGCCGAGCGCTCCGAAGACCCGGGCCTGTCCCGCCTCGATGCCGCGTCTCGCCCACTCCACCGCGTCGGAGCCCGTCCAGCCCGCCTCCACGTAGGCGCGTGCCCGGCCCGCCGGGATGCCCGCCCGCAGCAGCTCCCGCATGCTGCCGGAGCGCTCCTCGTCGGCGAACGCCTCGCCCGGCCTCCCGCCCCGGTGCAGCAGCCGCCACAGCCATCCGCGCGGGTGCGGGCGTTCCCCGGCGAGGTGCCGGTCCGCCGCCTCCTCGGGCGAATAGCCCAGTTCGCGCCACCGCACCGCGTCCCGCGGCGTCATGCCGGCCCGCAGCCACAGATCCACGGTGTACGGGGTGGCTCCGGCGGTGCGCCACGGCCGCGCATCGGCCGCTGTGTAGACGCCGGCCTTGCGCCACCGCTCGGCGTCGTTGATCGAGGAGCCGGCCTCGATCCACTGCCGGGCGTCGGCGACGGTGAAACCGCGTGCCCGCCACTCGTGCAGCGGCTCGGGACTCGGCTCCTCGGCGTAGCTCGTCGTCATGACTCTCCTTTCGCCGGCCGCCGCGGCGGGTCCGCCGGGAGGCGGGCCACGGACGCCCAGCCGGGTGCGTGCCCGCCGTCGCCGATCAGGCAGATCACCACCTGCGCCGCAGGGCGCTGCTCGGGCCACGGAGTCTCGCCGTCGGTCAGCACGACGACCAGGTCGGGACGGGGCCGCAGCGCCATCGCCGCGGCGATACCGGCCCGCATGTCGGTGCCGCCGCCACCGGCCAGTTCGATGTCGCTCGCCCGGCGCACCACCTGGACGGGGTGGGGCTGGACGTCGCAGCAGAACGCCCGCAGCCGCCGGTTCGGCCCTGCCACGCCCGCGATGATCCCGGTCACCTCGGCGAGCAGCCGGTTCAGCACGTCGCCGGTGACGCTGCCGGAGGTGTCGATCACCAGCACGGTGTCCGGGACCGCGCGCACCATCGACGGGGGCACGATGTCGGTGTAGGCGCCGGCGCGGCGCGACGGGCGGCGATAGCTGAAGTCGACCTGACCGGCCACCGTGCTCACCCCGCGCCGGATCGTCGCGCTCAGCCGGGCCCGCCAGTTCACCGAGGGGCGCAGGCGCTCCTCGGCCCAGCGGCGCCAGCCCGACGGCACCTCGCTGCGCGCGCTGATCCGGTCCCGGATACCCGCCGCGATGGAGCGTTCGAGCAGTTCCCTGTCGAGCTGGGTGAGCCCTTCGCCGGAGCCGCCGTCCTCGTAGGCGCGCTCCCGGCCGTCCACCGCGCTGCCGCAGTCGATCGCCTCCGCCAGCGCCCGCCCGCCGCGGCCCATGGCCTGGGCCAGCACGTCGAGCATCGGCACGTACTCCTCGGCGGTGCGGTTGACCGGAAGGCCCAGCTCGGTGGGTGACACCACGCCCGCCGGGGCGCGCAGGTCCTCGGCCTCGAGGTCGTCGTTGATCTCGGCGTCGGCGGCCTGGTTCCAGCGGTGGGCCTCCTCGTCGCGGACCGCGCCCGCGGCGTGGCTCACCTCCTGGCCCGGCTCCGGCCGCACCGGCGAGCGGGCCGCGTGGCCACGCACCAGATGGCCCACCTGGTGCAGCATCCACCAGCCGACCTCCTCGACCGGGGTGGCCAGCGCGGTGCCCGGTTCCACGTACAGGTTCCACCGGGTGTCGGCGGGGAAGGCGCGGAACTCCGGGTCGGCGACGGGCGCGCCGGTGTCCTCGTCCAGGGCCGGTTCCAGGATCACCGGGTTCAGGGCGAAGACGGCCGAGGCGAGGTAGGGCGCCCGGTGCGCCGCCCACAGCCGTGCGGCGGCGATCCGGGCGCCCACCGCCTCCTCGTGGGCGGGAGCGCGGGGGCCCTCGGCGCTCATCGCATGAGCCCCGCCGCGCGCAGCACCGGCGCGAGGTCGAGCATCGTCCTGGGCAGGGTCGCGCCCTCGGGCCGGGAGCGGGCCAGCGACCGGGCCGCGGTCGCCGCCACGTCCGGCGCGGTGCGCGCGACCCGGGCCACCACCGCCCACGCCCGCTCCCAGGTGCCCGCCGTACCGTCCGAGTGCACGTACGCCACCACCGCGCCGAGCAGGGCATGCAGCCGGTCGAGGCGTTCGGGCAGGGGAGCCCGGGGGTCGTTCAGCAGGGTCTTCGGGTCGGGCAGGTCGAGGTTGCGGCGCCAGGAAAGCAGCTCGAAGCCGGCCGCCTCACCGACCGCGCCGAGCACCAGCTCGGCCAGGACCGGCTCGCCGGCGCCCGTGTGCTCGCACGCGGCGACCGCCCGTGCGGTCATCTCCCAGCTCCGCGGGCTGGGCCAGCCGCGGCCCGCCCGGTCGGGACTGCCGGGCACCGCCAGCACGAGTTCCGGCCGTACCCGCAGGAACGCCCCGACCAGCGCCCGCGCGCCGGCCACCTCGGCGGGCCCGGCGGCGTCCTTCACGTCGAGCTCCGGTACGGCGAAGCCTCCGGCGAAACCCTCGGCGATATCGTCGGCCGAGACGGTCCAGTTCAGGTGGATGAGCCGGTTGGCCAGCGGCGCGGACAGGTCCCAGCCGTCGGCGGCCTGGTCCAGCGGGTTGGCCGCGGCCACGATCCGCACCTCGTCCGGCAGCACCAGGTCACCGACCGTGCGCTCCAGCACCACCCGCAGCATGGCAGCCTGTACGGCCGGCGGCGCGGTGGTCAGCTCGTCGAGGAACAGCAGGCCGGCGCCCTCGGCGGCGAGCCGCTCGGCCCATCGCGGCGGCGCGAACCAGGTGCTGCCCTCACGCAGCACCGGCAGGCCGGAGAAGTCGCTGGGCTCGCGGATCGAGCCGACCACCACCTCGACGGGCAGGCCGGCGACTGCGCCGAGCGCGGTCACCGCGGACGTCTTGCCGGTGCCCGGCGCACCCCAGAGGATGACCGGCAGATTGGCCGTCACCGCGACTGCGAGAGCTTCTCGGGTCACTGATGGCACCGCCATTGTTCGTCCTCCTCGCCCGGTCTGTTCTCCGGGCAGCGCATGTCGGCACGTCAAGCCGTGATCGCCGACGTCGGGTGTGTGCGGGCTGTTCTGACTGCGGAACAGGCGCTCATCGCCTGGGCGAGTACTGCGATCGGCCGTCCTCCACGCCGTCATCTTAGGTTGACGACCGGTCGAGCGTCAACCTAGGATGACGTCGGGCCGCGATCGTGTCCGGCTGGCGTGCGGCCCCGGCCTGCAGGCGTCGCGCCAGGCTTCAGGAGCCCTCCATGTACGGCGCGCGAATCGGGATGCCCGGCGGCTCGTGGTCACGTCCTCCGTGGAGCACGCGCAAGGCGCCGTGCCCCTCGCGCTCTCCGCCGCTCTGCGGGGACTCTTTGATCGCCTGCGGCTCTGCTGCGGACCCGATGGCCGCTGAAGTCGGCCTGTGGATTTTGCGGGTATTCAGCCTGGAGGAGTGGTGCCGGACTGGGGAAGGCAGACCAATGCCTTGCCTTGCTTGACGGCTCTAAGGGTCTTGTCATTGTGTTGCTCGATGCAGACCAAGTCCATGTCCACGGGGGCCGCACAATGGTAGACGCCGGTTCCCATATGGTCCAGCTCGATGCCGGGCAGCTTCGTGAATTTCTCGCGGCAGTAATCCGGCATCCTCGCGACCCCCTTCGTCTTTTTGCCTTTCTTGTCCAAGCAGACGCCGGTGTCGGGATCGTTGGATTGGTAAACAAGTACTGAGTCCTTCGTGCCGTGCTCCCAGTCACATATCTCCTCGCGGGGTATCTCTGTGGAGCAGCGATTCTGCCGGTAGCGCTCGAATCCGTTTTCCAGGCAGTATCCGCCCAAGTCCAACCCCTTCGGTGGCGGGGGAGGGGGAGATGCTTGCTTTGTCGGATCGTAAACAGACGAAACCCACCAAACAATGATCGCAGAGGTGGTAAGGGCTACCCAAAACCTCGGATCGAGCAGCACCGTCTTCACTGCCGACCTGGGTGGTTTGCCGCCGGTGGAGCCGCTGGCCTTCCCGTGGTGCCCGGAGATATAAACTCCCAGACCGCTCGCGATGGCCGCAATCAGATGTCCTGCGAGTGTCAGCAGCCATCCCATTCCCGCTGGGGCCAACTCCTGGGCGGCCACGGCAAGCGCCCCGGATATCGTCACTAATAAGACGACCGCCATGGCAAATCTGACCGCTGTGGCACCCCTATTGCTTTCGCCGTTCACGCGAGCCTCCTGGTCGGTCCGTTGGCGCGCACGCGCATCTATGCGCGAGTGCGAGGCGAGGAGTAAAGCCAGAACGTTTCGCATCGAGCCTGTGGGGCGCGATATTGTCATCTTGCGCCTTACGGCGGGATTGAACAGGCACCGTTATGGTAATGTGATAAAATTATTCAGGGTTGGGAGTGCCCGAAACACTTCATGACCATGTGGGCAAGGGGGTTGCCGAGGAATCTCGCTCCCGTGTCTACACATGATCGTGTAGTAGGTCCAAGGTCATTCCTGGTCCGCGTCCAGGAGCAGTAGAGACCGAAGCTGTTGCCATGCCACCGTTTCGTCACGGAAGCGGACCCGAAGCAGTTCCGCGGTGTAGAAGGCTAGAACGAGCACCTCGCCCAGCAGGTCATGATCCGGCCTCAACGGGCCGCCGTCCGACGTCACGCTGTCCAGGCCGGGTTCGTCGGACACCAGGGCCACCACCATCACGTGGAGATCAATGACATGGTCCGCGAGAGACATCCGTTCCTCGTCGGTAACCATGCCGGAGACGTAGTCGAGCAGCTCCTTCTCTCCTGTGAACGCTGCGGTGATCAAGGCTCGCGCAGTGCTGCGAATCGCTTGGTCGGTCTCATGCGTCATCGGAGTCCCCTGCCCCCTCAAATGGACCTATGCCGACCCGGGGCGTTTCCGCGGGAGGGCGAGACCACGGGGGCCAGGCGAAGGTCGAGTGGGGAGGCCGACTGAACTCAAGCTCCTGGCAGGGGTGAACAGGAAGAGTTCAAGCAGCGTGAACAGGGAGACCCCGATCCCTCCGGGCGGTGACGTAGTACAGGCTCGCGAAGAGGTGGCGGAGGTCCGCGTGTGACAGCCGGCACAGAGATCAGTCCTGCTGATCACAGAGCGCCTCACGCATCTGTGGAGCGCTCACGGGCGATGCGGTCGCGCACCTGATCCCACTGCACGGGCAACTGGTCGGCGGGCATCGTCCAGAAGACGAACGTGGACTCCCGCATCACCGCACGCTGGCGCCGCATGGTCGACCTGTGCGGTTCCGCCGCGGAGTAGGCGTACACGGCAGCCTTGTCGGTCCAGGCGGAAACCGTCCAGAAGGTGCGCTTGAACAGCTCCGCCCGCAACGAGACACCCAGCGCGCCAGGCGCTCGACGGGCCTGCAGAAGCAGTCGCAACGAGGCCGTGAGAAAGCCCGGCACCTGACGCAACGATCTGACCTCCAGCCGCGAAGCCATGACCAACGTTTCAGGGTGGGGCGGGGTGCCGACACGGATCCAGGGGATGGTGGGCATCAGAGGGGACCTTTCGAGAGTCAGGGAAAGAACGGGTCATGCGGCTCTGACCTGGCGGCGGTAATGGCCGGGGGCGATGCCGTACTCCCGCTTGAACGCCTTGGCGAAGGCGAACTCCGTGCTGTAGCCCGTCTGCGCGGCGACGGTGGTCAGCGGGATGTCGGAGTCCCGCAGGAGTTTGGCGGCCAGCGTCATGCGCCAGCGGGTCAGGTAGGCCATGGGCGGTTCGCCGACCAGGGTGGCGAACCTTTTGGCGAAGGCGGCGCGAGACAGGCCGGAGCGTACGGCCAGCGACTCGACCGTCCAGGCCGCCGAGGGGACGTCGTGGATGGCGGTCAGCGCGGCGACGACCGCGGAGTCGCGCAGCGCGGCCGACCAGCCGTGGGCCGCCGCGGGCTGCTCTTCGAGCCAGGCCCGCAGGATGTACAGCAGCAAGGAGTCGATCAGGGCGGGCACGATGCCCTGCGAGCCGATGCGGGGATGATCGAGTTCGGCGCCGAGCAGTCGGACCGCGGCGGCCAGCCCGCTGTGGCGACCGTGCCGGGTGGGCAGGTGGATCACCTCGGGAAGCTGGCGGAGCAGCGGGTGGGGCCGGGCCAGGTCGAGGTGGTAGTTGCCGCACAGCAGGCTGGTGCGGGCGCCGCGGCCGTCCGGCTGTGCGGCGCCCAGCACGACCGAGCCGATGGGCGGCGCCTTCGTGTACTGCTCGGGCCTGGGAACCTGGGCGGGCGTGTCCGGGTGGTCGGCCAGCACGAAGCGGGAGCCGCTGCGCAGGAAGACCACGTCGCCGCTCTCCAGCAGGGCCGGCGTCGGGTGCGCGGCGCCCACGGGCACCAGCCAGCACGAGCCGTGCAGCACCACATGGAAGCCGGCGCCCGCGGTGGGCGGCAGTTCCAGCCCCCATGGCGCGTGACCGTCGGTCCGGATGGAGGTCGGGCGCCCGGTCCGCATCGACTCCAGCGCTTCGGCAAGCAGATCCATGTCCTGCTTTATAGCGTCAGCACGAGTTTGCCCCGGACCTGGCCGGACTCCAGCAGCTCGTGCGCCTTGCCCACCTCCTCCAGCGGGAAGGTCTGCTCGACGTGCGGGCGCAGCCGGCCGGTGTCGACCAGTTCGGCGATGGCCTCCAGCGCCGCGTAGTCGGGCTCGACCGAGACTCCGGCGAAGCGCCGGCCGGCCGCCTCCACCTTCGCGGCGAGCTCGGCGTTCCCGTGCTCCATGATGCTGACGAGCACGCCACCCGGCTTGAGTACGGCCAGCGAGCGCTCGCCCTGCGAACTGGAGTCGAGGACGACGTCCAGGTCGCCGAGCACCTCGGTGAAATCGACCGTCCGGTAGTCGATGGCCTCGTCGGCGCCGAGGGACCGGACGAACTCGTGCTTGCCGGCGCTGGCCAGTGCGATCACGTGAGCGCCTCTGGCCTTGGCGATCTGCACAGCCAGGTGACCGACCCCGCCCGCCGCCCGGTGGATCAGCACCCGGTCACCCTGGCCGACCTTGGCCGCGTCCACCAGGCCCTGCCAGGCGGTGAGCCCGGCCAGCGGCAGCGCCGCGGCGTGCACGTGGCCGACGCCCGCGGGCTTGCGGGCGACCTGGCGCGAGGGCGTCGCGACGTAGTCGGCGTAGCCGGTCGCGGCCCGGGGGAAGAACGGCATGCCGTACACCTCCTCGCCCACCTGGAACCTGGCGCCGGGGGCTGCCTCCGCCACGACTCCGGAGATGTCCCAGCCGACGCCGAACGGCGGCTGACCGAGCAGGGGATAGGCGCCTGAGCGCACGGCGGCGTCGACCGGGTTCAACCCGCTGGCCCGCACGTGGATCACCACCTCGCCGGACAACGGTGCAGGTCGTTCGGTCTCGACGACCTGCAAGACCTCGGGGCCGCCGAAGGCGGTCTGGATCACAGCACGCATGGTTGCACTCCTGATCAGTGGGGGTGGGTGCGATCCACGGTAGGCAGCCCGGCGGGTCCGCGGAATGCCCTGCCGTCTGCGTCGCATGTCCCAGCGTCTTGCCGCCCGGCCGCGTCCGGGTCGAGTCAGGAGCGGCCGGATCGGCGCTCAGGCGCCGGGGTGGAACCGCGCCCTCCACGAGGCTCGCAGCGCCTCGTGGCGAGGACTTGACGCCAGCCTGCGACTGCCATGGTGCATATCCGGACACGACCCGGAACGCAGCGATCATGAGCAAAGCTGAGGAGAGGCCGTGACCACCCTGCCCTCGTTCGACGACCACACCGATGTCGCCAATGCCGACAGGGGCTTCGTCGGCACCACGTCGCAGTCCGAGATCAAGGACGCGGCGGGGCGGGTGGTCTGGGACCTGGGCTGGTACGCCTTCCTCGACGCCGACTGCCCGCCGACGGCCAACCCGAGCCTGTGGCGGCAGTCCGCCCTCAACGCCAAGCACGGCCTGTTCGAGGTGACCGAGGGCATCTACCAGGTGCGCGGCTTCGACCTGTCGAACGTCACCTTCATCGAGGGCGAGCGCGGCGTCATCGTCGTCGACCCGCTGCTGTCGGTCGAACCGGCCGAGGCCGCGCTGGCCCTCTACCGGGCGCACCGCGGCGAGCGCCCGGTGGTCGCGGTCATCTACACCCACTCGCACGCCGACCACTTCGGCGGCGTGCGCGGCGTCGTCCCCGATGACGCGAACGTCCCGATCATCGCCCCCTCCGGATTCCTCGAACACGCGGTCGCGGAGAACGTCTACGCGGGCACCGCCATGAATCGCCGCGCCATCTACATGTACGGCGCCGAACTCGCCAAGGGGCCAGACGGCCAGATCGGCGCCGGGCTCGGCCAGACCACCTCCACCGGGACGATCTCCCTCATCGAGCCCACCTTGTCGATCACCGGGACCGGCCAGGAGGAGGTGATCGACGGCGTCCGCCTGGTCTTCCAGCTCACCCCCGGCACCGAGGCCCCGGCCGAGATGAACTTCCACCTGCCAGAACGCCGCGCTCTCTGCATGGCCGAGAACGCCACGCACACGCTGCACAACGTCCTGACCCTGCGTGGCGCGCTGGTGCGCGACCCGCGCGTGTGGGCCCGCTACCTGACCGAGGCGATCGAGCTGTTCGCCGCCGATTCCGACGTGCTGTTCGCCTCCCACCACTGGCCCACCTGGGGTACGGCGGAGCTGACCGCCTTCCTGTCCCAGCAGCGCGACCTGTACGCCTACCTGCACGACCAGACCCTCCGCCTGCTCAACCAGGGCTACACGGGCCCGGAGATCGCCGAGCGCATCCAGCTCCCGCCCGCGCTGGAGCGGGCCTGGCACGCGCGCGGCTACTACGGCTCGGTCTCGCACAACGTGAAGGCGATCTACCAGCGCTACATGGGCTGGTTCGACGGCAACCCCGCCCATCTGTGGGAGCTGCCGCCCGAGGAGTCGGCCAAGAAGCACGTCGAGTACATGGGCGGCGCGCCGAGCATCCTGCCGAAGGCGAAGCAGGCGCTGGAGTCGGGCGAGCTGCGCTGGGCCGCCCAGGTGCTGAACTACGTCGTCTTCGCCGACCCCGGCCACACCGAGGCCCGTGACCTGCTGGCCCGGGTCTACGACCGGCTCGGCCACGGCGCGGAGAACGGCACCTGGCGCAACTTCTACCTCCAGGGCGCCGCGGAGCTGCGCGGGCACAAGGCCCCGGCGAGCATCGACACCACCAGCCCGGACGTCGCCGGCGCGCTCACCCTGGAGCAACTCTTCGACTCTCTGGCCATTCGCGTCGACGGGCCGCGCGCCTGGGACACCCGGCTCGTGATCGACTGGGTCTTCACCGACCTGGACCAGACCGTACGGCTCAGCCTCGCCAACGGCGTCCTGACCCAGAGCACCGGCAAGGACGCCGGTCCTGCCGACCTCACCCTCACCCTGACCAAGCCACAGCTCCTCGGCGTCATCGCGACCGGGAACCTCGACGGCGTCCAGGCCGAAGGCGACCCGGCGATCGTCACCACCCTCGTCGGCCTGCTGGACGAGCCGGTCCGCGACTTCGACATCGTCACGCCGTAGGCAGCCGATGCTGACCGAGCTGAGAGAGCGCCTGGTTCCACTGGCGCAGCGCCGGACGCTCGACGAGCTCACCACCGACCTCGATCTGCGGGCGGGGGACCGTACCTCCCGCTACTCGGCGTTCTGGATCATGCTGGTGCTGTCGTCCGTGATCGCGGCGGCGGGGGTGATCTCCGACTCCACGGCCACCGTGATCGGCGCGATGATCATCGCCCCGCTGTCGACGCCCATCATGGGCATGGCGCTCGGCCTGGTGAAACGCTCGAAGATCGGGGCCGGGTGGTTCGTGCTGGGCGGCATGGGCGCGGTCGTGGCGATCGGCATGGTGTTCTCGCTGGTGGTGCCCAGCTCGTTCGAGCTGCTGGCCAACAGCCAGATCGCCGGCCGTACCTCACCCGGACTAGCCGACCTCGTCGCGGCCATCGCCACAGGACTGGCCGGGGCGATCGCGCTCGCCCGGCGAGACGTCGCGGCGGTCCTGCCAGGAGTCGCGATCGCGATCTCGCTGGTGCCGCCGCTCGTGGTCGTCGGCGTCTGCCTGGGCGACGGCGCGCCGTGGCTGGCACTGGGCGCGCTGGTGCTGTTCCTGTCCAACATGCTGTCGCTGGTCCTGGCGGGCACCTTCGTCTTCGCCACGCTCGGCTACACCGCGCCGCCCGAGCCCGCGCGCTCGCGCCGGCGTGCGGTCCTGGCGCTCAGCGCGCTCAGTGTGGTCGTCGCCGCGGTCCTGATCCTGAGCACGGCCGCCACGTACGTGATCTCCCGATGGGAGGGGCAGGTGAAGGAGGTGGCGGCCGAGTGGCTCGCGGGCACGCCGGACGCTGCCGTCATCGGCGTGCAGATGCAGGCGCGCACGTTCTTCGTCGCCGTACGCGCGCCCAGCGAGCCTCCGCCGGTCGACGACCTGCTCACCCGGTTGCACGGCGTCGTCCCCGACGGCCTGCCGGTCGTCGTGCAGACCACCCAGGGCCGCCAGATCGCCGCTGGGAGAGTGGGAGGGTGAGCAGGCTGGACTGCAGATGACCGGCTTGCGGGCGAGGCCGGACGCCCCCGCACCCGGAGGCCGCCAACCAGCGCTGGAGATGGCCTCGGGCTGCCGAGCCCGCTCGTTCGGGGCTGGTGACACGATCCCTATGCGGTGTCGCGCCCTATGGGGTGTCGCGCAGGCGGGTGAGCGCCTGCGGAGTCAGGTGCCGTGCGAGTTCCTCCAGCAAGGTGGTGACCTCGGCGACCCGCTGCGGGTCGGTGGTGTCCAGGGCTTTGGCCAGGGCCGCATCGATGGAGGTCGCGCGGACCTGTCCCACCCGGTCGGAGATCTGCGGTGCGGGCCGGATGAGGAGCCGGCGGCGGTCGCGGGGATCCGGTTCGGTGATGACGGCGTCGGCCTCGCGGAGCCGGGCCACCGCAGCCGAGACCGCGCTCTGCGGCAGGCCGGTGCGCGCGGCGATCTCGCCGACCGCCGAGCCGGGGTGCCCGCGCACGTCGCTCACCACGATCAGCACCGTGCGGGCACTGGCCGGCTGCTCGCCGATTCCCTCGGTGGGCAGCGCTTCCTCGCCGATCTTCATCAGTGTGCGGCCCAGCAGGAACAGGTCGACTCCGTTCATGGGCCCAAGATACATCAGAAGAGATGCATCTAATTTGATGTATCAAATTTGATGCTTTATGGTTGATCTCACCCAAGGCAGTCCAACCCCTCGGTGAAGGGACACCTGACATGACCCCCAGCGCCACGCTCTACTACGAGGTGCGCGGCACCGGCCCGATGCTGCTCATCTCCCAAAGCGGCGAAGGCGACGCCGGCCGCAGCACCGACCTCGTCAACCAGCTCACCGACAGCTACACCGTCGTCACCTACGACCGCCGCGGCCTGTCCCGCAGCGCGCTGACCACGCCCGGCCAGGGCGTGACCCTCGCCCAGCACGCCGACGACGTGCACCACCTGCTCGCCGAACTCACCGACCAGCCCGTCCTCATGCTCGGCTGCAGTCTGGGCGCCTCGATCGGCTTCCACCTGGCCCTGCGTCACCCCGGCCAGGTCAGCGTCCTCGTCGCACACGAGCCGGTCACGCCGCGGCTGCTCCCCGTCGAGCAGCGCGTCCACCACGAGGCGGAACTGCGGGAGATCCAGGACATCCACCGCAGGGACGGCCTGGGCGCGACCCTCGAAGCGGTCGCCCAGGTGCTCGGCATCGACCCCGCCAGCCCCGACGCCGAACCCGACCTCACCTCACACCCGATGACGCCCCAGCGGATGCGCAACTTCGACTTCTTCGTCGAGCACGACTTCACCGCCATCCTGCACGACACCCTCGACGTCACCGCTCTGGCCACCACGTCGACCCGCATCATCCCGGTCGCCGGGCAGACCACCCCGCGAACCGTCTTCGACTACACGTGCGCCCGTGCCCTGGCCGACCTGCTCGGCACCGACCTGCGCGAATTCCCCGGCGGCCACAACGGCAACACCACCCACCCCCGCGCCTACGCCACCCGACTCCGCCACATCCTGCAGACCGCCTAGTGGGTGGCCGACGGTGCGTGAGCACTCTGCTCGCCCGGGGCTTGTGAGTCCTGGGCCGTCCGTTAGATCCAGGCGTTCGGGTGAGGTCGATCAGCGGAACCCATGGGTCCGTCGTCATGAGGTGACCGATGCCGCGTCGACCAGGGCGACGTCGTGGTGCCTTTTCGGCCCGGTCGATCCCGCACGTGATGGTCGACATGACTCCTTCATAGTGTTTGCTCTGGTGAGAGCCTTGTTCGGAGGCCGCTAGGTATCTTCGTCGTCTGGGACGAAACGAAGACGAGACAACACGCGGAGGCACCGATGGCAGACGGCGGGCGGCTGGTGGGCCGCTGGCGTTCGGCGAACGGCACGGCGGGGGTGCTGTTCGTCGACGAGGTCGTCTTCTCCGCCGCCGGCACGGGCGAGCTGCGCCACCACTCGGCCCTCCACGGCGAGGAGACGCTGGCCTTCCGCTGGCGGATGGAGGGCGAGGACGTCCTGCGGCTCCGCCTGATCGACGACGAGGAGGACGAGGACGAGGACGATCTGGTGGCGGTGGAGTTCCGCGCGCACGAGTCCGACGCCGGCCGTCACGTGGTGCTGGCCGAGGTGGGCCGGAACGGTTTCTGGCTCTGCCTGGACCCGCTGGAACGGGTGGAGGACTGACGGGCGCTCCGAGCCGGGAATCCCGTCGCCCTGACGTGATCGAGCTGGCACCAGTGAGATCCAAGTGACCCGCAATCCCTCCTGAGCAGCATGGGACCCCTTCGTGTCATGAGAAAGGGACCCCCAAGTGAAGAGGACAGCACTGCTGCTGAGCGCGTTCCTGCTCGGCAGCCTGCTGGCCGTTCCCCCCGCAGCAGCCTCCGCCGCCGCACCGGC
>NZ_JBFAKP010000043.1:0-26870 GCF_040655795.1 Nonomuraea sp. NPDC050310
CGCCCAGGCCTGCCAGGTCACGGTGGGGCAGGCACGCGCGGCGCACGGAACAGGAACCGCCGAACAAGACGGTGCGCATGCCGCACCCGGGCGGCGGCCATGAGTTGAGCTGGCACAGGATGACTCCAGTGTCGGCTTTCGATGCCATACCGTCGTGGGCTGGTGGCGAGGTAGTAGACCTGCTCGTCCTGGATCCGTTCCAGGACGGCGCGCTGAGCAGGGGTCGGCTTGCCAAGGCCCGGCGGTACCAGCGGGCCCCTCGGCAGCAGGCAGGAGGTCAGGAGGTGTCGACGGCGACGGCTGCGATCAGGCGGGCACCGAGCCGGGGCCGGGCCTCGTCTGTCTCCTTGCGCAGCGTGTAGTTGTAAGGCCCACCGGCGGACCCGTCGACGGGCCATCTACGGGCCTCCTGGGGCGCGGGAAGAGGACGCCTTGATCATGCCTCCGTGATATGGCGATCGGGCGCCACCGCCACACCGCGCTCATGCGTAACGGCTGGCGGGACTCGGAACGGTTCAGCATCCCTCCTGCCGGAGTAGGCCCCACTGCAGTCAGGCACAGCGTTGGCCCGGCCCTCGTGCCTTCCTACGGAGCACCATCAGCAAGAACACGCCGACCGTAGGCCATGGTTGATATTCAGAATTCAGGCTTCCGATCGCGGGGAGCGCTCGCCCTGTGCCGAGGTGACAGTTCACCCTCTATTAACGATACGTTCGAAAAAGCCAATCCAAAGCGCTCCACATTACCGTGCCGCGCATGCGAACCATCCGCAGGACCGCAATAGCCGTCCTCCTCTCCCTTCTCACCTTCAGTCCGACGGCCGTCAATGCCGAGACGAGGGCCGACGCCGCCATGGCCTGCTGGACAGAGACTGGATTCAACGCATGGGACGGTTTCTACGTCCGCTACAAGAACTGCAACCCCAGCGGCGTCAAGGTCACATTGTGGGCGACCCATGACGGCGTAAACGAGATCCTCGTAAGGGGTTGCGGCAATGTGAGCGCCCAGGGTGTAGCCATCTGGAAGCACCTGAACGGCGGTAACCGCACCTACCGCGTCATCTTCTGCGACGCCTACAGCAACGGTACGAGCTACCCGGACACAGGAACATGGGGAATCCCCGGCGCGGAACGCGGCAGCACCGACTACCAGGTCGACAAATACAAGCCTTGGACCAGTTTCTCCAAGAGCAATCTCTCTCCCGGGGAGGACTTCTATATCTACTACCGCCCCATGAGCGGACCCGTTCGATCGGTGATCCCCTTCTCGTATGACAGTCAGGGTGGCAATGTCTGGACGAGTCTCTACGAGGTGGCTGGAGTTCCGAACGTCTCCTATTGGCACATGATCCACGGCAATCGGGCGACTTTCTACAGCGTCGCATTGAAGGTGGATTTCATCTGAGGAATGCCTGCCTCAGTCCTGAGATTACGCGGGGTCCTCAGGAAGTTCGTGCAGGTAGGGACTAACGTGGTCGGACACGCCGGCCGCTGTCGCGTCAGCGTCGGCGTGGCCGCCGAATTCGAGGACCCTGATGCCCAGGCGGCGCGCGGAGCCGGTGGCTTCGCCGCGGCGGCGCGGGGCAATTCGCGGAGCTAGCGCCCTCGGCGTGTACGAGACGTTCTACAACCAGCACCGCGCTCATCACGCCCTCGACCAGGCAGCTCCGCCGACATGACCGACTCGGAGGAATCCTCCAAGTGAACTCACATGCCGCTTGAAGTGCACGGACACAATTCTTTGGCAGGCGCAGTAGCAGTGGGGTATCTGGCCAGACGTTACTGCCGCCGCTCCCGAAGACGACATCAACGCGGAACGACCATGTCCGCCACGATGGAGAGCCCGGAATGCCCGTCGGTCGGCGAGCTGGTCAAGTGCCCGATGTCTCAGCGCAGTACCTGCCAAGGCCGTGACTTGTTTGGTGACCAGTCGTTAGAGCCTCCGGGATGATCATGGCTTCTCTCCGGGACGCAACGATGGGGGTTGAGGCGTCCGGCAAGATGCTGGCATCGATCTACGGCCGGAGCTGTTTCCCCCGCCCGTCTCTCGGGAGCGCCAAGAGCAGCTAGGGAGGGAGATCGACCGGGTCGCGGAACTCATAGAAACCGGCAGGCTGATAGAGGCCGCGAGGCCGTCGCCGCGTTCGACATGCAGACTGGACACACCTACGAGCCGTCGGACTTCGCCGCGTACTGGGAATCGCAGAGACTGGAGTATCTCGCCCGGGATGCCGCCCGCCCGGAGCGGCCCAAGGTATCGGACATCACCCGGAAAGAACTCGCCGAAATTGTCCGCAGAATCATGGAGGCAGACCCGGACTCCGACTTCTATCTACGCCTGCTATAGGCCAACGTGCTCCATCTACGCGTCAGTGATCTGATCTTCTGGCCGCCGGAAGGATTACAAGACGCCACAGCCGAGGAGATTGTTGAAGCCGCCCTCAGGTATCACCCCATCGCGTTGTGAAGGCGTTGGCGGCGTCGACAGCGGCGACGGCTGCGATCAGGTGGGCACCGAGCCGGGGCCGGGCCTCGTCTGTCTCTTTGCGCAGCGTGTAGTTGTACGACCCGCCGCCGGACGCAGCATCGCCGTCCCGTCCGGCGGAATCTCCGCCACAGGCGGGTGGCACAACGCGATGGCCGCATGAATCGCCGACCACGACCACGAGGTGGTGGTCTCTCCGCACTGGCCCGACACGGCCCTCGGCTGCCCGGCCACCTCCCACCTGACCGAGGCCGTCACCAGCGAGCTCGCCGCCTGCCTCTGTGTCGCCGACGGGCACGCCGAAGGCCCTTGTCACCGTGAGGTGCTGACCGCTCTCGAGCACGGCACCTACGTGTGGGTGCCACGCCACCTGCACAACGAACAGCCGTGGATTGGCGACGCGGGCCTTCGCGGCGGGCTGGGAACCGTTGACGATCACCACGACCTGGCTCAGAAAGCGGCGCCGGGGCGTCGTCGACGCCCCGGCGCTGTGGTGCCCTGAAGTGATCAGGCGGGGAAGTAGGCGCCCCAGCCGGTGCCGGGCAGCGGGGTGGTGGCGCCGATGCCGGTGGCGGTGGGGTTCCAGAGGGTGATCTTGTCGTTGTAGACGCCGGCGAGGTCGTCACGGCCGTCACGGTTGAGGTCACCGGGCGCGATCAGGGTGGCGGCGTACTTGTTCCAGCCGGTGCCGGGCAGCGGGTTCACCGAGGCGATGCTGTTGCTGCCGTTGCCGTACCAGAAGGTCAGCTTGTCGTCCTTGATGCCGGCGAAGTCACCGATGCCGTCACCGTTGAAGTCACCCCCGACCGGCCGCGTGTACGGCGCCCAGCCGGTGCCCGGCAGCGAGAACGCCGCCCCGAAAGACCCCTGGCCATCGCCGTTCCACAGCCAGAGCTGGTCGTTGAAGGTGGCCGCCAGATCAGCGTGCCCATCCCGGTTGAGATCACCCGGCGACATCAGGGTGGAGGCGAACTTGTTCCAGCCGATGCCGGTGAGGGTGATGGCGGTGCCGAAGCTGTTGGGCGTGGCGCCGCCGGGCCAGATGACGAGCTTGTCGTCCTTGACTGCGGCGAGGTCGCTCTTGCCGTCACCGGTGAAGTCGTTCGCGACCGGCTTGGAGTAGTTGCTCCAGCCGGTGCCGGGCAGGCTGGCCGCGGTGCCGAAGCTGTTGGCGCCGGTGCCGGGCCAGATGGTGATCCGGTCGGTGGCGGTGGACAGCACGTCGCCGACACCGTCCCGGTTGAAGTCGCTGCCGGGCGGCGCCCAGAGCGCATCGACGATCTTGCGCGCGTCGGCGACCTCGGGCTGGTAGCGCTCGGCATAGGCGGAGACCTGGACCGCCTGGCAGACCACACCCACCTCGGCATCGGCCCAGGAGCCGTTCGGGTAGAGCCTGATCATCTTGTCGAGGAAGCGGTTGGTGGCCCAGATCGGGTCCAGGCGGTCCGCCTCGCTGCCCCAGGAGTCGCGCTGCTGGAACAGGCCGAGGCTGTCGTGGTCGACCTTCTCGGCGATGTTCTCGATATTGGTCTCGGGGATGGTGGTGGTGACCGCGATGACGGCGGCGTGCTTGGGCAGGCCCCGGTCGCGGACGGCCTTGACGACCATGCGGGCGCAGGAGACGCGGTAGGCGGTCATGGCGTTGGCCAGCCTGCCGGTCAGGACGGGGTCGAGCCGGTCGGCGAGCGCGGCGTCCGCGGCGGTGGGTCCGCCGGCCACACAGGGGGCGGTCACGTAGGCGGCCTGGAAGGCCGGGTCCGGCGGGAAGGGGTCGGCCGTGACGGGGCCGGACAGGCCGGCGAGGGCGAGGAGGCTGAGGGCGGCGGTGGCGGTCAGGCGCGGCAGGGTGCTCATGGAGGGTGTCCTTGGCGGTCGGCGCGGCCGGGTCCGGCCGCGCGGAAGGGGGAAGGAGATGCGGCCGGGGTCACGGCCGCATCCGGGCGAAGGCGCCTGGCTCAGCCGGGGAAGTAGGCGCCCCAGCCGGTGCCGGGCAGCGGGGTGGTGGCGCCGATGCCGGTGGCGGTGGGGTTCCAGATGGTGATCTTGTCGTTGTAGACGCCGGCGAGGTCGTCACGGCCGTCGCGGTTGAGGTCACCGGGCGCGATCAGGGTGGCGGCGTACTTGTTCCAGCCGGTGCCGGGCAGCGGGTTCACCGAGGCGATGCTGTTGCTGCCGTTGCCGTACCAGAAGGTCAGCTTGTCGTCCTTGATGCCGGCGAAGTCACCGATGCCGTCACCGTTGAAGTCACCCCCGACCGGCCGCGTGTACGGCGCCCAGCCGGTGCCCGGCAGCGAGAACGCCGCCCCGAAAGACCCCTGGCCATCGCCGTTCCACAGCCAGAGCTGGTCGTTGAAGGTGGCCGCCAGATCAGCGTGCCCATCCCGGTTGAGATCACCCGGCGACATCAGGGTGGAGGCGAACTTGTTCCAGCCGATGCCCGGCAGCGCGGGAGCGGCAGCGAAGCTGTTGGGGCCGGTTCCGTGCCAGAGCGTGAGCTTGTCGTCCTTGACGGCGGCGAGGTCGCTCTTGCCGTCGCCGTTGAAGTCGCCGGCGACCGGCCTGCTGTACTGTCCCCAGCCGGTGCCCAGCGCGGCGGAGCCGCGGAAGCTGTTGGCGCCGTTGCCGTTCCAGATGGTCAGCTGGCCGGTGGCGGTCGAGAAGACGTCACCCACGCCGTCGCCGTCGAGGTCGGACCCGGCCGCCCCCCGCTGCGCACCGACCGGCTCGGTGAAGCCGACGATCGCGGAGCTGGACCGCGAGTGGGACCGCGTGACGATGACCGTCCTGCTGTCGGGGGGGCCGACGTTGCCTTCCACCGTGTACACAGTGCTCGACGTCGCCGAGGTCACGAGACCGACGTGGTCGATGCCTGGGCCGTTGTCCGGCCAGTCGAAGATGATAGCGTCGCCCGGCTTGGGGATGTAGTCACTGCCCGCCGCATGCCAGGTGCCGTGCTTGCCGCCGTAGTCCTTGAAGCTGGACGCCCAGCCGTCGATGTCGTTGTCGTCGCCACGTCCCGCGCCGGTGACGCCGGCCGTCATCCAGACGTACTCGGCGAAGTCGGAGCACCAGTCACTCGAGCGCCACTGGACGCCGTCTGTGCTCGAACATCCGGCTGCCGGCTTCCAGTTGCGCATGTAGCCGGTATAGAAGTTGCAGTCCGCCGAGTCCTCCACATTGCGGCTGGAGTTGTTCTTCTCGCCCATGGCGATGGAGACGATGTTGTCGCGGGAGACCGCCGCCGAGGCCGGCGCCGAGGTGGTCGCCGCCAGTCCCAGGGCCAGGACCGGGGTGATGAGGAGGGAGCGGACGATGCGGGAGGAGGAGCGGTGCCCCGTGTTCTTGGTCATGAGTGAAGCTTCGTAATACGTACTGCAATTTCGCTCCAACTCCCCTCTGAGCCCGTTCCGCGCGTTAGGAGAGCTCTTTGAACTCCCTGGCCTCGTGCCTGGCGAAGATCTCCTTCGCCTCGGCGAGCATCGCCTGCGCCGCGGCGGTCTCACCCCGCGCGAGCAGCACGGACGCCAGGTCCCGCTTGGCCCGCGCCGCCGGGACCGGGGTGCTGATCTCCTCCGAGACGGCGATCGCCTGGACCAGGTGCGCCTCGGCCAGATCGAGCTGACCGGCGGCCAGGTGGAGCTCGCCGATGGTGCGCAACATCAACGCCTCGCCGAACGGGTCGAGGTTGGCCTGGCACACCTCGTAGGCCTCCAGCAGCGACGGCAGGACGGCGGCCCCGCGCCCTTGGCGGATCTCGGTCTTGGCCAGTGACTGCACCGCGTAGGCGACCATCAGGGTGTCGTCCAGCTCGCGCAGGAGCGCGAGCGCCTGGGTGCTGAGCGCTCCCGCCTGCGCGTACTCCTCCAGGGCTCGGTGAGCCGTACTGCGGGTGCGCAGGGTCAGGGCCTGCCCGCGCAGGCTCCCTGAGCGGCGGTAGGCCTCCATCGCCCGATCGAGGTGCGGCCAGATCGCGTCGTAGTCCCCGAGCTCCAGGTAGATGGCGGCGGCGGCCCGCGCGGCCGCTCCGATGCCGAGATCGTCCCCGAGCTCCTGGAACAGCTCCACCGACCTGGACAGGTAGTCCAGGCCCTCGCGCAGCCGGCACTGCTCCCGGCACGCGTACCCCAGACCGGCCAGCACGACCGCCTCGCCGCGGACGTCGCCGGCCTCGCTGAAGATGGCGAGCGCCTCCTGGAGCCGCTCGCGCGCCGCGTCGTACCGGTCCATCGAGTAGTGGATCTGGCTCAGCGCGGCCAGCAAAGCCGCCTCCCCGACCCGGTTCCCGGACCGCCTCGCGGCGTGCAGGGCGGCGTCGTGGCTGGCCCGCCAGTCGGCGAGCCGGTTGGCGACGAAGATGTGCGAGAAGGAGAGCGCGGTGGCCAGCTCGCAGGCGGCCACGTCGAGGTTCATGCCGGCCGCCCGCTCCACGGCGACGATCAGGGCGGGCGTCTCCGCCTCCAACCAGGCGGTCGGGTCGGTCAGCAGGTCCTTCGCGGTCCGGGTCTCCACCGGCTCGATGGACAGGTGGGGCCCGTCCAGGACGGGCTCGCCCGACGGCGCCTGGGAGCTCGCCGTGGTGATCAGCCAGAGCCAGCTCCCCAGCACGCGGGTGACCGCCGCCTCGCGCTCAGCGGCAGGGTCGTCCTCCCCTGCGCGTTCGGCCGCGAAGACCCGCAGCAGGTCGTGCAGCCGGTACCGCATCTGGCCGGTGGCGTCGACGGTCGAGCCGTCCACGAGCTGGGCGTCCAGGAGCCGCTCCAGCACCTCCTCGGCGTCGTCGACGGAGACGCCCAGCAGCGGTGCGAGGATCCACGAGGCGAAGTCGGGCACGCCCAGCAGTCCCAGCCGGCGGAAGGCCGCCTGGGCCTGCCCGTCCAGCGCCTGGTAGCTGAGGCCGACGCTGGCCCGCACCGCCACGTCGCCGACGGCGAGCTCATCCAGTCTCCGGTGCTCGTCGGCGAGCCTGGCCGCCATGACGCTCATCGTCCAGTGCCGCCGGGTGACGAGCCGGGCTCCCGCGGTCCGTACGGCCAGCGGCAGCGAGCCGCACAGCCGGACGATCTCCAGCGCGGCCTGCGGCTCCTCGGCGATGCGCCCCTCCCCCACCACGGACCCGAGCAGCGCGAGCGCCCCCTCGGTGTCCAGGACGTCGAGGCTCGCCAGGTGCGCGCCGGAGAGCCCGGCCAGCCGTCCGCGCGAGGTGATCAGCACCGCGCACCCGGCCCCGCCGGGAAGGAGCGGGCGGATCTGCTGCTCGTCGCGGGCGTCGTCGAGGATCACCAGCAGCCGCCGCCGCGCCAGCAGGCTGCGGTAGAGATCGGACAGGTCCTCGGGCGACTCAGGCTGCGCGGCGTACGGCACGCCGAGCGCGCGCAGGAACCGGCTCAGCACCTCCGCCGCGGTCGCCGGGGTGCTGGTGATGCCCCGGAGGTCGGCATAGAGCTGCCCGTCGGGGAAGTGGTCCCGCGCGCCGTGCGCGAGGTGCACGGCCGCCGCGCTCTTGCCCACCCCGCCCTTGCCCGAGATGACCAGGATCGGCGGAGCCGTGTGGCCCGGGGTCAGCAGCGGCGCCGTCTGCGTGACGAAATCGGACCGGCCGACGAACGCGGGCACGTCCGCCGGCAGCTGGGCCGGGACCACCGCGTCAGGGTTGCGAGGTCGCGCGGGTGAGCTGCCCAGCAGGGTGGTGTCGTCGGACAGGACCGCTTGGTGCAGCATGCGCAGGCGCGGGCCTGGATCGATGCCGAGCTCCTCGGCCAGGAAGGCGCGGCCCTCGTCGTAGGAGGCCAGCGCCTCGGTCGAGCGGCCCAGCCGGTACAGCGCGGTCATCAGCTGGCCCCGCAGCCCCTCCCGCGTCGGATGCGAGGCCACCAGCGAGGTCAGCTCCGCGACCACCTCGCTCTGCCGGCCTGACGCCAGCTCCGCCGCGATGCGTTCCTCCACCACGGTGAGCCTCAGTTCGGCCAGGCGGGCGGCGTCGACGTACAGCACCTCGCCGATCCCGCCCAGCGCCGGTCCACGCCACAGCTCCTCGGCGGCCCGGAACGCCTGCGCCGCCTCCTGGTGCCGCCCGTGCTCGGCCGCCTGCCGCCCGTCGGCGACGAGCCGCTCGAAGGCGTGCAGGTCCAGCGACGCGCCGTCCAAGCGGACGCGGTAGCCGGGCGGCCTGGTCTCGATCAGCTCGCCAGCGCTGCCCAGCGCCTGGCGCAGGGCCGACACGTACGTCTGCACCTGGCCGCGTGCCGTACCCGGTGCACGCTCTCCCCAGACGAGGTCCACCAGCCGGTCCACCGAGACGACGTGTCCGGCCTCAAGCAGCAGCGCCGCCAGCAGCGCGCGCGGTTTGGGCCCTCCCAGAGGGACCTGTTGAGTGCCGTCCCACACCTCGATCGGACCGAGCAGGCGAAATTCCACTGCCACCTCGCAGACGTGGATTCAGAGCAGACATGGACTCAGAGCGGACTTGGAGCAGCCCCGACCATGATCGGTCAGCACGAAGACAACCGGAAGGCCTACAGACCATGACAGATCCCACCATCGTCCTCATGTCCGACCCGAGGGTGGCCGCCATCCCCGTGATCGAATGCGGCGAGCCCCTCTTCGACCTGCGCAAGGCCGCCCTGCTCGTGGACGAGCGCCTGGCCGACCCCGCCGGCGCCTACGCCCGGCTCCGCGTCGGCCTGGCCGACCGGCTCCTCATCGCCCAAGGGCGCCTCACCGGCGGGCTCCGCCTGCTGATCGTCGAGGGCTACCGCCCGCTCGCGCTGCAGAAGCACTACTTCTCCCGGTACGCCGCCCAGCTACGCCAGGACAACCCCACCTGGCCGGAGGAGTACGTCCACGTCCAGGCCAGCCGCTCGCTCTCGCCTCCCGAGGTCGCCCCGCACGTCTGCGGCGCGGCCGTGGACCTCACCCTGGTCACCGCCGAGGGCGAGGAACTCGACATGGGCACCCCGGTCAACGCCGGACCCGAGGAGAGCGGCGACACCTGCTACACCCATCACCCGGACGTCCCCCCGCAGGCCCAGGCGCATCGCAAGGTGCTGTCCGAGGCGATGCTCGGGGCGGGTTTCGTCAACTACCCCACGGAGTGGTGGCACTGGTCGTACGGCGACCGGTACTGGGCGCTGATGACCGGCGCCGCCACCGCCCGGTACGGCCCGCTCTGACCGGACGCTGACGTGGGAGGGGCCCGGCCGGATGACTGCCGGGCCCCGGCCGCGCGGAACGCGCGAGCGCCATCAGGGCCACCGCGGCGAGCTGGCGGGCGGCGACGCTGTACGGCACGCCGTGCGCGGCCATGTGCTCGAGGATCTCGCGGGAGCGGGCTCGGCGGCCCGGGGACGGGGTGTGGCTCATGACGAGTCCTCCAGCGGAGTCCCACGCCCTCCGCGAGGTCACCAGGTCATGGCTCGCGTCAGGGGTCTTTGCTGCTTGCGCTGCGTCGGGGACGGCTTGTCCTCGGTCGCCCGGGCGGTGACGGCGTGGGCGTCGGTGCCGTGGGCTCGGAGTCGGGCAGGCGCGCTGCCACTACCGGCCAGCGTAGGCGGCGCCCCCGACAACGTCAGCTCCTCGGCTACTCGAACGCGCCAGCGGCACGGACCTGCACCGCGCACACGTGCTGGTAGGCGGCGGCCTTGCCGGCGGTCAGCTCCAGATCGGCGGCGGGTGGACAGGCGGCGATCGCGGCCGCCAGCTCGCGCACCGGGCCGTCCCAGTCGGCACCGGTTTCGGCGGCGAGCATCGCGGCCATGCGGGCGACCGTCTGGTGCAGGTCGCCGCCTCCAGGTCGTAGGCGGCCGCGGCTTGGCCGGCGGCGTCGGCGCTGTCGGCGGCGGCGGGATGGCCGGCTTCGACCCGGCGGGCGGCCGGGCCCAGGCGCGGGTGCTAGGCGGCGATCTCGGCCAGGAGGTCGGCGTGCCGGACGGGGTCGAGCGCGGCCGCCCCCTCTCGCAGGCCCCGCTCGACCCGGCCCGGCGCAATGCGTGTCTGGATCACCTCGGCGAGTTGTTCGCGTGGGGTGCGCGGCAGGCAGTAGCCGCGCTCGGTGGCGGCCAGGGCGGCCTCGGCGGCGAAGGCCCCGACGGAGAGGCCGTCAAGGCCGGCCGCCGCCGCGATGGCCTTCAGCTCGCTGTCGGACAGCCATAGAGGGCCGATGCTGTGGAGCCGGGCTACGTCTTGGCGGGGACGTCGACGGGCATCTACGGGCCTCCTGGGGCACGGGGAGCGGACGCCTTGATCATGCCTCCGCGATGCTGCGATCGGGCGCCCCGCCTCGTAAGCCGGACTTACGCACTATCTTGCTTTGGGATGATCATGATTCCGTCCGGGATAGAACCAGGGGTGTCGGTCACTCCCAGCTGACGCCGACCTGCCTGAGCTTCCACAACTGGTTGTTGCCGGCCCCGGGACCGCCGCAGGAGCCCTGGATGACGTTGGCGGCGTGTTCGAGGCGAGCGTTGGCCACGTCCAGGCACTTCCCACTGTGCCGGGCGCGGAAGCGGGCAGTGCCGTCGGTCTTCACATACTCCACGCGCCACATCTGGTTGTAGGCAGCGGTACCTGCGCACTCGCCCTGAACGACGTTGCCGCCGTGCTTGGTGCTGGCGTAGGCCACGTCGAGACACATGCCGCTGTGCCGGGCGATGAGGCGGATGTAGTTGCCGGAGGAGCCGCTGTCGACGATGCGCCACTGCTGGTTGTAGCCGCTGCCACGAGGCTGGCAGTCGCCCTGGACGACGTTGGCGGCGTGCTTGGTGCTGGCATACGCCACGTCCAGGCACTTGCCGCTGTGCTGAGCCACGACCTGGAACCAGTACACCGGGCCGGCCGACGAAGCCGACGCCGGGGCGGTCACGCAGAGCATGCCGCCCAGCAGACCGGCTGACGCAACGGCTACGGCGAGTCGCCTGCCTCTCATGTTCTCTCCTGTGCTTCCTCGGCGGGACGGGGCCGGACCCACCCACCATCACCGGTCCGGCCGCGGCAGGTCATGAGTAGCCCCTACTCAAAGGCATCTATGGGCAGATCACCAGCGCAGTCCAGTTGGTGGCGCCATGTCCGACAGCCGAGGCCCACTCCCCTGCTCGACCTGGGGACGATCGCCGCCGAGCCGACCGATCCGAGCGCGGGGATGGCCCGCGCCGAGCTGCTGACCCGCCTCTACGACGCCGTGGTCGAGGCGCTGCTCGGCTCGCCGATCGATCCGCTGATGAGCGTGCAGGTGCGGCACCTGGGCGGGCAGCTCGACGGGCGGGTGGCCGAGCCGTACTCGGTCTACATGTTCGGGCGGCCGTCGGAGGAGACCGCTCGGCGGATCGAGGAGATGCGGGCGGCGCTCACGCCGTACACGACGGGACGCAAGCCGTACACCTTCCTGGCGCCCGCCAAGCCAACGACCTCGCCGCCGAGCTGGCCGCAGTGGCCGACGCCTTGGAGGCGACCACCGACCTCGTCCGGGCTGGCTGTGCCCAGGTCGCCGAGGACGCAGGCCAGGTTCAGCCCACTTCGGGGATCGGCGGATGGGGAGGCAGTTTGAGCCGATCCGTTACGGTTTTCATGACCAGCTCCGTCTCAGCGAAGGCCACCCGCCTCAGCTCTTCCGAACTCTTTCCTCTCAGGTGCGAGAAGGTGAACGCGAAGTCGATGACAATCGCCTTGCGACCCTTTCTTATTTTGACTCTCTCTTCCGGTGCTCCGATGAACGTGTCCGCCTCGTATCGCTCCAGGCCGGAGTTAGCCCACCAGGATTTCCATTCGGGGGATTTGTTGATGGCTTCCATGATTTCTAGGATGGTGTCGAAGTAATCGGCGGGAAGCAGGCCGCCCGCCGTACCGTGCGTGGTCTCATACCACCAAGGGTCGTCGTCGGAAGGGTCAACGGGACCCAGCGTCGGATCGATCCGGTTCCATTGGATTCCCTGGTCCCAGAAGGCGTCAGTGATGGTGTCGATCACATCCTCAGCCTCGGCGAAGTCCCAGTCGCGTCGCGTCACCCATGCAGGGTCGCGTCTCACGTTCTCGACGACCTCTTCTCCCCCGGCGACCACGGCGTAGAGGAAATAGCGATACGAGTCGCCTACGAGCGGGAGCGGTTCGGCATCGTACGGATCGCCGTGCTCGCCTACCTCCGCACCCTCCAGCGGAAGCTTGACAAGTTCGCCCAGGACGGCGCATAGGTGCTCGGAGAATTCCTCAAGAGCGGCCGGTGCGAGCGCCTCGAGACGTGCCCCCAGCCGGACTGCGCCTTCCTCGGAGACCACACCATCGAGGACTCCGATCAGATCCCAGAAGCTCTTCGTATCCATAATTCCCCAATCAGCTAATTCATTACCATCGGGACACATTCTACGGACTAAGGGGGCCGACCCTTTTCTCGACAGCCGGCCCACTCCCCCTGGTTAAGGGACGGAGAGGCAATAAGCATCCCTCCGTCCCGTCAACCACTTATCGGCAGCTCTTCCTCTGCCCAGGAGGGCATTTCCCGTTCTTGCGGGCATACCCATAGATGAGGGTAGCCTCAATCAGGCGGGCGTTGTACCATCCCGTAACTTCAGCAACTCTCGAGTAGCTACACCCCTTTTTGACCCCGTAGTAAGCATTGCATTTCGGCAGCTGACTCTGCGGGCGCTTGTCCCCGACCCGGCTGATGCCGTATTTGTATACGCCGCGGTTTCCCGGCCCGTTGATCTGGTAAACGATATACCGCGATTGGGCGTGCTTCCTTGCCGTATCGGTGTTCGCCTTCGGGAAGGGAACCTTGACAGCTTGCGTGGCTGTCTGGGTCTGGGCTTGCGCTTGCGTAGCGGCCGAGCCAGAAGTGCCGCCGGAGCCCCACTCGGGAACGGTGAGGGTGCAGCCGTATTTGGCGCAGTGTTCGTAGGTCTCCTTCGCGACCAGTCCACTGACAGCCGCGATGGCGAGACCGGCGATCCATACAACGGCCGCTCCCTCGGCCAGGCACAGATCCCAGACGCATTCGCCGTCGAGGTCGGTGTTGTTGATGGGATCCTGGCCTGCGTAGTCGTAGGCGTTGGCGCTACCGCCGGCAACGGGATCAACTTGCAGGAAGCGGCCCAGGGATGGGTTGTAGACCCGTGCGCCCATGAGGGTGAGTCCGCTCAGTGGGTCCGTTGCGCGTTGGGCGCTCCCCAGCCAGCCATAGCGGGTTGGGCTGGCCGCACTTCTCCGGCGGTCAAGTCCGTACTCGGTCTGCTCGGCGTAGGATTCCACGCCTGTCGCCAGGGCTCCGCTGTCGGCTATAGCGACTACGTCTCCATGAAGGTTGGACAGATTCAGCTTGAGCGTTCCGTCGGAGGACTGGACGGCGCTCATCTGGCCCGACAGGCTTTCGAGGTAGCGGCTCCACGAACCGTCGGCCTCTGCAGTCCAGAGCGGTTCGTCGCTGCTGTCCCCGTAGTGGTTCACGGTGGTGCCGGGGTTGGACCCACCGGTCTGGATGGTGGACCGTACCCGTATTTCGGGATCGAGCGTGAACGTCCTGGTGACGTCGGCTGCGGCAATCGTGGCAACCCGGCCGTTGACGTGGTAGCCAAGGGTGAGTGCGGCACCCGACGGGGTTTCCTCTGCGGGCAACGTGGTCGTCCGGCCGAGGGCGTCGTAGGTGATGCCCTGCTTGATCAGCCGGTCGGCTTCGTCGTAGCTGTAGGTCTTGGTCGCCGGGGTGCCTGCGGTGGAGCATCCGCCGGTGTCGGTCGGGGTGTAGCTGTCGAGGCGGCTTCTGTTGCTTGTGGCGGTGAAGCTGTAGATCCTGGTGGCGCATGAGCCGGCGTAGGTGTCGGCCACCTTCTGGAGACGGTTGGCCGCGTCGTAGGTGTAGTCCTGCTGCCCGCCCGGACTGACGGCTCGGGCCAGGCCGGTGACGCCGGGGGTGTTGGTGAACTCCATCCACTTGACGTCGTTCTTGGCGTAGCTGAGGGAGCTGACGTTGCCGACGTGGTCGTATCGCGAGGTCGCCGTCAGGCCACCTGGAGACACCTGCCGGAAGAGGGCTCCGTCCTGGTTGTAGGCGCCGGTGAAAGCTCCGATGCCGCTCACCTCGGCGCGAGTGAGCAGGCCGCGGCGCTCGACCTTGCCTGCCGCATCCGTTCCGCCGTAGGTGTAGGTCGTGACGCCCTTGCCGTCGTCGAAGGTCCGGATGTTGTCATCGACGTCGTAGGTGGTGGTGGAGACGTTGCCGTCAGCGTCGGTGTAGGAGACGATCCGGCCGAAGCCGTCGTGGGCGACTGTGATCTCCGCAGAGCCTGCCGAGGACTTGGTCACCAGACCGGTCGACGGGTCGTAGGCGGTGAGCATCTCCGGGAGCGGCTGGCCGGCGTCGCCCTGAGGCGAAGCCGCGATCAGCTCGCTCGTGACACGGCCGGCCGCGTCGTAGCGGGTCGTGCGGGTACGCACCACCGATCCGGCGGTGTCGCTGGCCTCGGTTTCGGTGCCCCAGTAGCTGTAGCTCTTGATCTCGGTCAGCGGCAACGGCTGACCGGTCGTGGGCTGCGCCTTTGGCTTGGACTGACACACCATCCCGGCCCAGGCTGCGTTACGGCACGACTCGGGGCCGCTGCTGTCGGCGGTGTAGTACGCCGTGAGCGTGGTCCCGGCGTCGGCGCCGTTGCTCGCCGGCGTGCGCGACTCGACCGCTCGGCCGGCCGCGTCGTAGCGCGTCTTCTGGACGATGTCGTTCGTGCCGTCCACCACGACGGTCTGGCTGGTGGCCAGGCGCAGGTTCCAGCCTGAGGGGTCACCCGAGCTGATCGGGTCGTAGCCGGTGCGGATCAGGCGGCGATCTGCCGCCTGCGGTTCGGCGGTTCCGTCCAGCACCACCGGTTCGGTGAGCGTGGAGGTCAGCAGCTGGTAGTTGATGCTGCTGGAGGGCTTGCCCTCGTCGTAGGCGTTGGTCATGCCCAGGCGAACCGCGGCAGTGGTGCCGGAGGCGAGCTTCACGGTGTGGGCCGGGCCTCTGCTGGTCAAAGGTCTGCCGTCGGCGTTGAAGGTACTCACGCTCGCCAGCAGGTTGGCCCGCTCTGCCGGATCGGCGCGGCCGGCGACGTAGGTGTCGGTGTCGGCCGTGGGGTTCAGCGCCTGTGCGCGGTTGCCGGGCGAGAGCGTCCACACGACGTTGCCGTGGTCGTCGTAGCGGGTCGAGGAGACCTGCCACGCGCCGGCGCCGAACGTGGCGGCGTTGACGGCACGGCCGTTGATGTCGGTGTAGGTGAGCTGGCCATACTCCCAGTCCGCGGCTGCGGGCTGGTACGCGCCGTCTGATCCTCGTGCGGGGACGTGCGAAGCCGGGAACAGCGCCGTGCCGACGACCGGAAGATCCACCGTCTGACCCCAGGTGGCAGTCTGGGTGACGGTCAGATCGAGGGGGGCGCCGGTGCCGCCGATGGGCACGTCGTAGGCGAGTGTCCAGGTGGGGTCGACGTCGCCGCCTTCACGCTGGGCGTGCGCCAGCCGTCCGCGGGAGTCGTACTCCATCCGCCACGGAGCAAGGCCTGGCGGGGTCACCTGCGAGATGCGGCCCTCGCCGTTGTAGTAGTAGACGGTGGACAGGCCCGTGGCCGGGTTGGTGGCCTGACGCAGGTGCCCGGTGGAGTCGTAGGCGTAGCCGGAGACCGCGCTGGACTTCATCGCCTTGGTCTCGGGGTCGTAGGCCGTGAACAGGATGTTCTTGACCTGGCCTGCGTAGTCGCCCCAGCCGGATGCCACGCCGGAGGCGGTGGTGGCAGTGGCGTAGACGATGTCCAGCGCCCGGCAGCCCGGCGACAGCGCGCCGGTGCCGCAGGTCACGCCCGTCGGAGTGGGAGCGAGGATGCGGGTGATGCGGCCTTGTGCGTCGCGGTGGTAGGTGACGGTGGACTCGGCGGCGGAGGTGGAGGTCTTGGCCACCACCCAGGAGCCGTTGAGCTTGTTGTAGACGGTGGATGCGCCTGTGGGCTCGGTGACCGTCAGTTCTTCTGCGGTGGTCGTGATCCGGGAGCCGTCGGTGGCGTCGCCGATGCCTGCGAATCCGGTGCCGTCCTTGACGTAGGTGTAGGTGCTGCCGTCAGGCCCGACAAGCTGGAGGGAGCCTGAATCCCCATCGCTCGTGGGGGTGAAGGCGGCGATCTCCGACGGGGCCGCGGGGAATCCGGCACGCCAACCCGGCCCGAAGACCTTGTTCTCGGCCAGTTGCTTATCCGGACGATCCGCGCTCGGGGTGAGGGTGGTGTGCGTCCGTCCCACAGCGACGCCGAACAGGCTGGCGTCCGTGCTGTTCATGGTGAAGTCGCCCGTTTGCAGCGCGGCCTGGCCTGGGCCAATGGACGCGGTGGCATAGGTGCCGCCCAACGCGGAGCGGTCCAGAGTGACGGTCACGGGGGTGGAGCAGCCTTCGGCCTGGCCGCCGCCGGCGAAGCAGGCGCGGATCTGGGTGACGCCGTCCTTGACCGCCTTGTCGCGCATCGTCTTGGCGAGATTCCAGTACAGGTCGCCGAAGTCTGCGGGCTTCTGGGTCGCCGGCCATGGGGTTTCGGGGTTGGCGATGATGGTCTGGACGTCGGCGAGGGTGAGCGCCTGGGTGTAGGTGCGCACGTCGTCGACGGTGCCCTTGAAGTAGTCCTTCTGGGCGCTGTTGACCTTGGTGCGGCCGACGTGGACCGGGCCGGTGGCATTCCAGGTGCTGGTGTAGGCGACCTCGGCGTTCAGGACGCCGTTCACGTACAGGCGTATCTTGCCGGCGGTGGCGTCGTAGACGCCGGCCAGGTGGGTCCACTGCCCGGCGACCGCGGTCTGCGTCGACAGGGCGCGGACCGGGGTGGCGCCGGTGGTGTCGGATTGGTAGGTGACCATCCGCCACTTCTTGTCGCCGGTGGAGTAGGCGAGCTTGAAGGCGCTGTTGACGCTGCCGTCCTGGCTGAGCACGGCGTACTCGCCGTTGAGGTCGTCGACCTTGGCCCAGGCCGACACCGTGTAGCCGGCGTTGGTGGCCACGAGCGGGCCGGTGGTGGCGGCGTAGGCGCTGGTGCCGTTGAGGACCAGGCCGCCTTGGCTCTTGCCTGTCCCCCAGGTGCCGCCGGTGACCGCGGCGGTGTGGCCGTGGCCGGTGGAGTCAGCGAGCGTGGTGCCGGTGGTCTCGTTCATCCGCCACTGGCTTTTCGCGACCGGACCGGTCGGTGCCGGCAGGGTGCGGGTCTGGGGCCAGGCGGCGATCGGATCGGCCGAGCCGGGGACGGTGACGTCCGCGGTCGGGATGACCGTCCAGGTGCTGCTGTTGGGGTCGGTGCGGTATTCGTAGCGGACCGCGTCGCGGGCGGCGGGCGCATTCGCGCTCAGGGCCACGCTCTGCTGGGTGCGGTCGCTGGAGCGCGGCTTGGTCAGGCCGCCGACGCCGACGCCGAAGCTGTAGCTGGTCAGCGCCGAGGTGTTGTGGGCCTTGTCGCGGCTCTTGACGTACAGGGTGTGCCAGCCGGTGGCCACGTTCTTCAGCTCGACGCTCTTGCGGCCGACCGGGAGAAGGGTGCGGCCTTCGTCGATGACGTTGGGGGTGGCTTGGTCGTCCAAGCCCCACAGGAACGCCATGACGTCGCTGCCGGTGGTGTTGCCGCCGTTGCTGGTGATCTCGCAGGAGAACGTGGCCGCCGGGGCGCTCCACTGATCCTGGGCGAGCGTCGGGCAGGTGACGGCGACGTTCGGTGCGCTGACGTCGACGTGCAGCTTGGCCCAAGAGGTCCAGGCGGAGTATTCGGTGCCGGTGAAGGCCCGGACCCGCCAGCGCACCGCGGCGTTGTCGGTCAGGATGCCGGCCGGGACGTTGACCTTGGCGATGTCGCCGGACTGGACGCCGTCGACGCCGCCGGTCCACAACTGACCGGTGCCGCCGCCGCTGCCCGTGCTGACGTCGGGGTCGCGCTCGAGTTCGAACTCGGCGCGCAGCACGCCGCCCTCGGGGCCCTTGACCTCGCCGAACAGGCTCGGGGTCAAGGTGTTGGTTTCGGTGGACTGGCCGTGCATGACGATCGGCGCCGCCCGGACCGCGGCCGCGGACGGGGTGGGGCCGTAGGTGACCGTCAGCCGCGGAGCTTCGGCCGCAGCGCCCTCGGAGGAGGTGGGAACGGCGTGGTACCACTGGGTGCCGGAGGACCACTCGTACTTCGGCTTGAGCATGAAGCCGTGGTTGGCGGTGCCGGTCAGCCACTTGTTGACGATCGCGGTGACCGGCCAGGTGAAGGTCCGCGGAGGGTTGTAGCCGCAGTTGTGCGGGTCCTCCACGATGACCTGGTCGGTGGTCGTGGCGGCCGGCTTGCCGGACCAGGTCGTGCTCGCTGACCAAGAGCCGGTCACACGTTGCAGCGTGATGCCCTGGTCCTGGCGGCAGGAGGAGTCCGCGCCGCCGTACATCTCCACCTTGGCGTCACTGACCGTCAGGCCGGGTTGGCTGGTCAGCGGCGTGAGGTTGAACTTGACCAGCCCGTACTCGGTGCGGCGGATCTGCGCGCCGGAGTTGAGGTCGGTGTACCAGTCGCTGCCGATGCAGATGCCGGTGAACCCCTGGCTCAAGCACGGGCTGGAGGTGTGCGTGCTGACCGTGATGTCGGTCTGGACGCCGAGCGTGGTCGTGGGGTCGACCACGACCGGATAACGCACCGCCGGGTTGTCCAGGAACGCCTGGTCGGGGCGGAGCACCAGGACGCGCTGGTCGCCTTCGGACACCACTTCGGTGTCGATCGTCCCGACCTTGCCCGGCCGCTCGACGGCCGGAGCGGTCGCGGAGGGCTCGCCCGAGGGCTGCGACAGGGTCGACTCGCCCACCGTGGCGGCGTCGGGCAGGCTGCTATCCCACATAAGCGGCTTGGAGCCGTTCGCGACGGTGACGCCGCTGCTGTTGGCCAGCTTGAGTGTGCCCTGCCGGGTCTCGCTCAGCGTCAGGTCCTCGCTGACGACGGGGAGCTTGAACTCCACCGGCCCAGCCGGCCGCTCGCGCAGGACGACGTCGTGGCGAAAGCCGGTGCTCAGCACGGTGACGACCAGGTCGGCGCCGGGGTGGCCGGCAGCGTCGGTGAAGATCGCCTTGTTGCCTTCGACGCGGGGCTCGGGCAGCGGCGTGGGCCACTTCAGGCCGAAGGACTTGCCGTCGGGGCGGGTCAGTTTGACCAGCGGCACGTCCGCTCCGCCGGCGGAGACTTCGACGGCGACCTTGGTGACCTTCGGCTTCAGCACGTTCCCGGCCTTGGCCAGGGTGGTGTCGACCGGCTTCCAGGAGCCGTCGGCCTGCTGGATGCGGGCCACAGCGGCGGTGGCCACGATCGTGGTGGTGCCGTCGGGGTTCGCGAACGACTGCGAGGTCTCCGTGGTGGCGTCCGCGATCCGGACCCGGCTGCCCTGCAGCCTGGCCGACAGCGCGGCCGAGACCCGATCGGGCCGCTCGGCGACCGGCTGCGGGGCAGCCGTGGGCGCCGGGGTGGCGGGGGGTTCAGTGAGTGCCAGGGCCGCGGCGTTCTCCGCGGCGAAGGCGGCGGTCAGCGTCATCGCGGTCACCGTCGTGGTGACCGCGGCGCGACCAAGAGCCAGGCGTGTGCGGTGCCTGAGGGCACGCCACACCGTGGGTGAGGGTCTCACCCATCCTCCAAACAGGTAAAAGGGGCATAAAGCGGATGAAGATTACATGAAGATCGTTACTTCGCATATCGACCATTCCTGTCGTTCGCGCAGCTCAGGAAACATCCCGTTCCGGGTGGCTCGCCGGCGCCGCAAACTCCCCAAGGAGACACGCGATGCGAGCGCAGAGGAAGGGCGGCAGGGCCCAGCCGGACGCTCGGCCGACGTGGCACACAGGGGGCGATGGCGGAGGCGGCCCAGCCGCGTGACGCGAGGGGGAGGCGAAAGGGTCCT
Source organism: Nonomuraea sp. NPDC050310 (assembly GCF_040655795.1). NCBI lineage: Bacteria > Bacillati > Actinomycetota > Actinomycetes > Streptosporangiales > Streptosporangiaceae > Nonomuraea > Nonomuraea sp. NPDC050310. Next base: position 20,368 of record NZ_JBFAKP010000043.1, read on the forward strand.
CTTACGCACGGATCTCGAGCGCGCGATCTTCCTGTACTTTACTTACGTTTTGTCCGGTTTGACGAGATCGTGGGGTGGCGGTGAGCAGCAACGATGACGCATGTTTCGGTTCATCGGCCCGCGCGACAGGGCGCCCCTCAATCCCGTCGGCAGCCTCTCCCGTAGTGTCAGCTGCCGTGGTGAAGGCGCTGGTGCTTGCCTGCGTCCAGGTCGCTCTCCTGCTGACCTGGCCGCAGGCCGCTGGCGCAGACCCCTGGCCACCACCGGGCTCCGGCGGCATCATCGAACCGGATCCAGGCGCCACCGACTCGGAAGAGCCCCGCCCCGCTCCTACGGTCACCGTGACCGTCACTCAGCCCCCTGCCACTTCCCCCGGGTCACGCCGCCGTGAACGCCAGCCCTCCACGGCTCCCGGGTGGGTGAGCCAGGAAACCCCGGGGACGCCGGTCCCCGTGTCAACCGCGCCTGCGCCCCTCGTATCCGCGCCGGCTCTACCGACGCCCGCCCCGCCCGCCTCCGCCGAACCCGAGCTGGTCGAGGCCGCGGTGAGTCTGCCGGCCGCCTCGACCACACCACCGCCGCAGCCTTCTGCAGGCAGTGCCCCCTCGCCCGGGCCGGCCGGTGCGCAGGGCCTCCCCGCCGTGGTGCCGCTGGAGCCGGCCGCCGCGGGTGAGGAGACGGGTCTCAGCACCGGCTCTCTCCTGCTCGGCGTGCCAGCCCTGCTGCTCATCCTCATGGTCATTCCCGGTTTGATCTTCGTCGACAGCCGCACCCGCCTGCCGCCTCCGCCCTCGGGCCGGACCCCGCGCCTTCGTCGTCGCGAACGCCATATCGGCCAGCACCGCGAACTCTGACGCCCTGCCCCCCGTCACACGCCCACCAGAACCAGAAAGACAGACACCGCACGTGAACCCCGTCACCCGCCGCACCCTAGCCCTCGCCATCCTCTTCACCGGCGCAGGGAGCGTCACGACGGCCACCGCCTCCGCCTCCGCCGCCGTGCCCACGTCGATCACGGTTTCCTACACCTGCAGCGCCGCACTAGGCACCGGAACCGCCACCCCCGTCAAGCTCACCGCGACGCTGCCGGCCTCCGCCGCGGTCAACCGGCCGCTCACCATCAGCTGGAACCTCGAAAGCGCCCTGCGTGCCTCCGATGCTCTTCCCGCGGGCACCGTCTCCCAGCGCGGCATGCTCCGCCTCACCGCAGCCGCCCCCGACACCCTGGTCACGACCTCTGCCCTCAACACCGCCATCGGCGCCGGGCAGCCGATCACCCTGCCGGACATGAAGGGCGAGTTCACCCCCTCGGCCGCAGGCCCTCTGACCGTCATCCCCGGCGACGTCACCCTGATCATCAACAAGGCCGGCACCACCCAGGAAACCCTCTGCGTCGCCGACCCGGCAGCCGCCGCGCTCGGCACCATCACCGTCACCGGCGCCGCCACACCGACCGGCAGCCCGACAAGCACCCCCACCGCGACACCCACACCCACACCGAGCACGACACCGAGCACGACACCGTCCAGCACCCCCACCTCCACCAAGACCGTGACCGTCACCCCCACACCGGCCAACGATGACGACCGCGACACCACCGTCATCACTCCCCAAGGCGGCGCGCCCACCGGAGGCGGCGGCCTGTCGGCCGCCAACCCCATCCCCTACGTCGCCGCAGCCGCCGTAGTCCTCCTGGCGGCCGGCATCGGACTGGAACGGCGCCGAAAGCGCATCCACGGACTGTGACCCCCGACCTGTGGCCGAGACCTCAACCCTCACCTCCGCCTCGCGCCCCAGGAGGCGCCGACGTACCTGCCGGTCCCGCCTATCCCGCCAGCCCGGCCATTGGAGCCGAGGGCGTTCAGGCATGGCAGGGGACGGACACCCGGGCATGGATGTGGGTGACGATCCTCTCCCCGCCCGACCCCCCATCCAGCCCGGAGCCGGTCGCGCGCCGACGGCCGTTCATCGTGAGCCCGCTCGGCAAGGCGCTCGCGATCGCCGCGATCGTCACGGCTGTCACCGTCCCCCTGGCCATGACCGCGCAGGTCCTCACTCACCCCCCCACCACTGCCGCGCCCCCGGCTGCAGCGGTTGACTGGAGCGTCCCCGCTCCGCCCGCGACCGGCATCACCCCCGACACGACCGCGTCGAACCCATCCGGCATCTCCCCTGCGCGCTCAGCGCCGCCGACCCGGATACGCATCCCCGCGATCGGCACCGACGCGCCCCTCACCACGGTGGGCCTGGACGAGCACGGAGTCATCCAGGCACCGCCGCTGCGCTACGACAACCTCGCCGGCTGGTACCGCCACGGCCCCCAGCCAGGCGAGAACGGGCCCGCCGTCATCCTCGGCCACCTCGACACCGTCGCCGGACCCGCCGTCTTCGCCCACCTGGCAAAGCTGAATCCCGGCGACGTCATCACCGTCGCCCGCGCCGACGGGACGCAAGCCATCTTCATCGTCGACCGGCTCGAACAGGTCCCCAAAACGCGCTTCCCCACCGAACGCGTCTACGGCAGCGTGCAACGTCCCGAGCTCCGCCTGATCACCTGCGGAGGCAGCTTCGACTCCACGGCCAGAAGCTACATGGACAACATCATCGTCTACGCCCACCAACGGTGAGCTCACCAGCGGACCGCGAACAGCGGGAAATCCTTCGACCCATAATCGGCGTCCGCTGCCACGTCCGCTCGGTGCCATCTGCCCCAGGACTGCTGGCTGTCACGCGCGAAGCGGGCCTCGGCTCCCTGGACTTGGGAGGGGTCGAGGCCCGCGAGAGCGCGCCGGTGGCGATGCCCCTCGTCGACTCGCCACCCGTCAACTCAGTCACACAGTGTAACCACCGATGGGGCAGCGTATGTCTTCCGCAGGATTGACGGTGCCTCGGCCTGCCATCGTCGGCGCGGCGGAGCATGGCTTCACCCCACTGTTCAACCACCTGCCGACATCGCCGCCTGATGGCCACGCGGTGCACAGCACTCCCACGGCCATGGCGTGCTCTCATGATCTCGTCTGCGACGGGGTGTTGTTTCCCGCGGTCCCAGATGCGCTGTCGACAGCGCACCCTACCGTGCTCTGATTCACCAGCAGCCTGCTCCAGCTCGCACGACGCGGCCGGGCTGACGGTTGTGGCGAAGCCTGCACTCCTCGCCCCGTACCCGAGATCGGCGCAGATCCGGGGAGGGCTACGTGGGGGCGAGCAGGGCACTTCGCGCTCGCCGCTCGACTGCGAAATGGTCAGTGTGACAGCGTACGGTGAGACCGAAACGCGCGGGCCGCCTCCTTCGGCTCGGGTCCTTTCATCCTTCGAACATCTCCACCACCAAGTAGAAGGACAGCATGATCGCGAATGAGGAGCAGCTCGCGTTGCTCACCCTGTGCGCGCTCCGCGCGGACACCACGACGTTGGACTGGCACCTGCTGGGCCGGACGTGCCAATCATCGGCGCATCTGGCGATGCTGCTGGCCGGTGACATCCCCGAGGATTCACCCGTTGCCCGCCGCATGCTTCCCGTGCTGCGCCAAGCGCTGCCGGATGTGAAAGCGGCCCGAGCCCGAGCCGAAGCCGAGCTTGAAGCCGCCGAGGCCGCCGGGGCCGGGCTGGTGACGGTCTTGGACGCCGCCTACCCTGCCAACCTGCGGCTGGTACCCAACCTGCCGCCGTTCCTGTTCTACCGGGGTGCCTTGAACGCCCGCGACGCCCGTTCGGTCGCCGTGGTGGGAACGCGGGAGGTGACCCCGGAAGGGCAGGCGCGGGCCAGCCGGATGGCACGCGGACTGACCGAGGCCGGGGTGATCGTCTACAGCGGACTGGCCAAAGGCGTCGACACGTGCGCGCACACCGCCGCCCTGGCGGCCGGCGGCCGCACGGCGGCCGTCATGGGAACAGGAATAGCGTCGAAGATTTACCCCGCGCAGAACACTCGGCTGGCGCAGGACATCGTCGAAGCCGGCGGGGTGCTGTTCTCCCAGTTCTGGCCGACGTCGACGCCCGCCAGATGGACCTTTCCCCGCCGCAACATCACGATGTCCGGCGCGACGTTGGGGTCCGTCGTCGTCGAGGCCTCTCACACCTCGGGAGCCAAGATGCAGGCCCGGATCGCCGCCGAGCACGGCAAGCAGGTCTTCCTGCTGCGCTCGCTCGTGGCCGCACAGCCATGGGCGGCCAAGATGCTCGCCGACGGGCGCGCCGTCGAAGTCGGGGAACTGGCCGACGTCCTTGAACGCCTAGCCGAGCCGGCCCGCATCCAGCGTGCGAGCTGGCAGCGGCGCCAGCTCGCCGAGGCCGACCAACTGCTGTTGACTGACCTGTGAGTGGTCTGAGCGGGCTGGAACCCGCTGGCTTCCCACGCTGCTCCCGCTGCCCGTTCGTGGCCAGCGGCTCGGCTGCGACGTGCGCGGCGTGCGCGGCCCGGACACTGACCCCGGTCGCCGTACGGCACTGCAAGACCTGCAGCCAGCAGTTACCGGCCGACGGCACGAGCACCTGCTCCAACCGCATCTGCGGCTACCCGTGGCCCGCAATGCGCGGGTTCAGCCGCGTCGATGCGATCGCGATGTACACCGCACCACTGTCGCAGGCTATCCAGGCACTCAAGTACGAGGGCCGGACAGGCTGGGCGACCATCTTCGGTCGTCTGGTGGTGGGGTGGCTCAACCTGCATCCCGGCCGGTCTGCGGGCGTCACCCACATCATGGGCAACCCCTCCGAACCCGACCGTCAGCCTCTACAGCACATCGAAGCGATCATGGCAGCCGCGTGGGCAGAGGATGTTACGCAGAGCTGGCCGCTCCCTCATCCCGACGAGCCAATGCTGACCAAACTCCGGCCAACCGCGAGCTCGGCCGGCGGGGGCCGGGCCGCCAAACAGAGCGCAGCACGCGAACACGCCCAAGCGCTGCGCCTTAGCGGCTCCATCGACGGAGCGACGATCCTGCTGATCGATGACGTCTTCACGACCGGTTCACAGTTTCACGAAGTCGGCCGGTTCCTCATAGGCCACGGTGCAGTCGATGTTCGCGGGCTGGTCCTCGCCCGGGTCCCGTGGCGGGACTGAAGGTCGTTGAGACGGTGCGCATCGGGCCACGCATGCGCACACCCTGCCAATTTTCGGTTGGGGAGCTACTGCTAAGCGTTTCAGCGCCGGAGTGGATGCCCGCCCCCATGGTGTTTCACCAGTGGCGACGCGGGCGTCACAGGAGGGCTCGGGCGGCGTCGGCGGCGGGGGTGCCGAGTTCTCCGAGCAGGAGAGGAACGCCGCTTGGGCGTGCGTGCGGGCCAGGGAGGTGTGGGCGAGTGCGTGACGGGCCTTGGCCAGGCCGAGGTGGCCTTGGGCCGCTTCGTGGGGTCGTCGATCTCGGTGGACAGGGCGAGGGCGGCGTCGTGGTTGACGACAGCCTGGTCGTGGTCGCCCCTCGCGTGGGCGGCGGCGCCCAGGGCATTGAGCGCCTCGGCCTGCAGGTGCGGGCCGAGGTCGCGGCTGATCGCGTAGGCGCGTTCGAGCGTGTGCCGGGCCGCGTCGTGCTCGCCCTGGACGTGGTGGAGTTCGCTGCGCGAGACCAGGGCGTTCCAAAGACCCGCTGGGCTCCCGATTTCGTGGTTGATCCGCTCGGCGCGCTCCAGGTGGTCGCGGGCCAGGTCGGGCTTGACCAGGAGCCCGGAGATCCGGCCCACGTCGATCAGGAGGACGGCCGCGCCGATGCGGTTGCCCGCCGCCTGGAAGAGGTTCAGCGCCTGCTGGCAGTGGTCATGGGCGTCGAGGAACGCGCCTCGGCGCTCGAACGAGTGGCCCAGGTAGTGGTGTCCCACCGCCTCGCCCTCCGGGTCGCCCGCGGCCTGGCAGGTGGTGATGGTCTGAAGGGCGTACTGCACGGCCTGTTCCACGTTGCCCAGGGCGTGGTGGGTCTGGCGAGGTCGGCGAGGGTGCGGCTCTCGCGGCCGCCGTGAGCGCGCAGGCGTTCGCCGACCCGCACCACGAGATCGCCTACAGCTACACGCGCGACCGCTTCGCCGCCGGCGGAGGCGGCGGGGCGCTGGAGAACCACCGGCTCATCGCCGCAGTGCTGCGCGCGATCGGCTGAGACCGGGTCGCCGGGCGTGCTCATGGCCGAGTACGCCCGCTGGTCCGGATCAGGTCGAGGAGCGACAGGTGGCTCGGCTTGCCGGGCGGTGACGGGCCCGCGGCTGAAGCGACACGGGCCACCGCTGACCGCGAAGGTCACAAGGCGGTACAGATAGCGCATGCCGTACTTCACTTCCTATGACGGAACGACGCTCGCCTACAGACGGACCGGGGAGGGCGAACCCCTGGTCTGCCTGCCCGGCGGGCCCATGCGCGCCTCCGCCTACCTCGGCGATCTAGGTGGACTGGCCGGCCACCGGAGGCTGATCATGCTGGACCTTCGGGGCACCGGAGACTCGGCGACCCCCGACGATCACCAGACGTACCGCTGCGACCGCCAGGTCGAGGACGTCGAGGCGCTCAGAGTCCACCTCGG
>NZ_JBFAKP010000044.1:0-25786 GCF_040655795.1 Nonomuraea sp. NPDC050310
GCCCACGCCGGCGCCGCTGTTGACCACGACGGCCAGCCCCGCGCCCCGCGGCAGCGCGGGGGCCGAGGCGGCGCCGTGCAGGCGGTCGTGCACGCGCGGACCGGGCGGCAGCGCCGCGCGGGTGACGCCGGCCGCGCCGAGCCCGACCAGGCAGCCGCCCAGCACGTCGGTCGGGTAGTGCACGCCGACGTAGATCCGGGAGAAGGCGACGGCCGCCGCGAGCGGCGCGACCAGGGCGCCGAGCGCGGGCGATTCGACGGCCACCCCGGCGGCGAAGGCGGCGGCCGAGGCCGAGTGGCCGGAGGGGAAGGAGGAGGTGTGCGGCTGCCGGGTCAGCCGCCGGACCAGCGGCACCGAGTCGATCGGAGGCCGGGTCCGCTCGGCGAGCCATTTTCCGGCGGTGTTGGAGGCCAGCGAGGCCAGCGCGAGCGAGGCGACGCCCCGGCGGGCCGCCCGGCGGGCGCTCGGCCCGCCGATCGCGGCCATGAGCCCGGCGACGCCGAACCACAGCAGCCCGTGGTTGGCCGCCTGCGACAGCCTGGGCAGGACCTGCTCGGCGCCCGGCCAACGCGCCTTGGCCACCCGCGCGAAAAGCCGCCGGTCAAGCCGGCTGAATCCACCCATGCGGCAGGGCATCCCCCGCCCGGCGGCCCGGGCAAACGCCCGTCACCGCCAAGACTCCCCCATCGCGGGCCGCCGGCCGCCGGGCCTCACTCCCAGGCCTGGGCCAGCAGCTCGCGGGTGTCGGGCAGCAGTTGCGGCAGCACCTTGGTCTGCCCGATGACCGGCATGAAGTTGGTGTCGCCCCCCCAGCGCGGCACCACGTGCTGGTGCAGGTGCGCGGCGATGCCCGCGCCCGCGACGGTGCCGAGGTTCATGCCCACGTTGAAGCCCTGCGGGTCGCTCGCCTTGCGCAGCGCGCGGATCGCCCGCTGGGTGAACTCGCCCAGCTCGGTCACCTCCTCGGCGGTGAGCTGGTCGTAGCCTGGGATGTGCCGGTAGGGCACGACCATCAGGTGGCCGGAGTTGTAGGGGTAGAGGTTGAGCACCGCGAACACGGCGGAGCCGCGGGCGACCACCAGCCCGTCCTCGTCACTGAGCTTCGGGATCTCGCAGAACGGGCAGCCGTCCCCGGATCCGGGGCCGGTAGGTTTGTTCTCGCCCTTGATGTAGGCCATCCGGTGCGGGGTCCACAACCGCTCGAAGTTGTCGGGCTCATGCATGTCAAGCAGCATAGAGAACGCGGAGGCGAGCCGAATGACCACACCCCAGCTCGAGCCCATGCCGGAGGACTGGTCGCGGGCGCTGGCCATCGTGGCCCACCCCGACGACCTGGAGTACGGCTGCGCCTCGGCCATCGCCGGCTGGACCGCCGAGGGCCGGGAGGTGGCCTACGTGCTGGTCACCCGCGGCGAGGCGGGCATCGACACGCTCGACCCGGCCAAGGCCGCGCCGCTGCGCGAACGCGAGCAGCTGGCCAGCGCCGCCGTCGTCGGCGTGAGCGTGGTGGAGTTCCTCGACCACGCCGACGGGGTGATCGAGTACGGCCCGGCGCTGCGCCGGGAGCTGGCGGCCGCGATCCGCCGCCACCGGCCCGAGCTGGTGATCACCCTCAACCACCGCGACACCTTCGGCGGCGTGGCCTGGAACAGCCCCGACCACCGGGCCGTGGGCCGCGCCACGCTGGACGCGGCGGGCGACGCGGGCAACCGGTGGATCTTCCCCGACGCCGGGCCTGAGCCGTGGAACGGGGTGCGCTGGGTGGCGGTCGCCGCCTCGCCGCAGCCCACGCATGCGGCGGCGATCAGCGACGAGGGGCTGGAGCTGGGCATCCGGTCGTTGCTGGAGCACCGCGCCTACATCGAGGCGCTGACCGACCAGGAGCCCGAGGCCTACGTCCGGGAGCTGCTGACCGGGTTCACCGGGATGACCGCCGAGTCGTTCGGCGGGCAGCGGGCGGTCAGCTTCGAACTCTTCCCGCGCTGACCAGGCTTTCCCGCGCTGGCCAGGCACGGAACAGGCGGCGGCCCCGAACCCCGGGGTCGCCGCCTGCCGTACGGGATCAGACCTGGACGCGGCGCTCGACGGCGCTGACGATCTCGGCCACCGCGTCCTCGACCGGCACGCCGTTCTTCTGCTCGCCGCTGCGGTAGCGGAAGGAGACGCCCCCGGCGGCGATGTCCTCGTCGCCGGCGAGGATCATGTACGGGACCTTCGCCTTCTGCGCGTTGCGGATCTTCTTCTGCATGCGGTCGTCGGAGGCGTCGACCTCGACCCGGATGCCGTGCTCGCGCAGCTTCTTGGCCACGTCCTGGAGGTAGGCGACGTGCGCCTCGGCGATCGGGATGCCCACCACCTGCACGGGAGCCAGCCAGGCCGGGAAGGCGCCGGCGTAGTGCTCGACCAGCACGCCCATGAAGCGCTCGATCGAGCCGAACAGCGCCCGGTGGATCATGACCGGCGTCTGCCGCGAGCCGTCGGCCGCCTGGTACTCCAGACCGAAGCGCTTGGGCTGGTTGAAGTCGAGCTGGATGGTCGACAACTGCCAGGTGCGCCCGATGGCGTCCTTGGCCTGCACGGAGATCTTCGGCCCGTAGAAGGCCGCGCCGCCCGGGTCGGCCACCAGCTTGAGCCCCGACTCCTCGGCCGCCTGGCGCAGCGCCTCGGTGGCCTCGTCCCACTCGGCCTGCTCGCCGATGAACTTGTCGGAGTCGTCGCGGGTGGACAGCTCCAGGTAGAACTCCTCCAGCCCGAAGTCGCGCAGCACGCTGAGCACGAAGGCGAGCAGGGACTTGATCTCCTCGCCCATCTGCTCCTTGGTGGTGTAGATGTGCGAGTCGTCCTGCGTCATGCCGCGCACCCGGGTCAGGCCGTGGACCACGCCCGACTTCTCGTAGCGGTAGACCGAGCCGAACTCGCACAGCCGCAGCGGCAGCTCGCGGTAGGACCGCCCGCGCGCCCGGAAGATCAGGTTGTGCATCGGGCAGTTCATCGGCTTGACGCGGTACTCGGTGCCGTCGAGCTCGAAGGGCGGGAACATGTCCTCGCCGTACCACGGCAGGTGGCCGGAGGTCTCGAACAGCGTCGACTTGGTGAGGTGCGGCGTGTTGACGAACTCGTAACCCGCCTCCGCCTGCCGCCGGCGCATGTAGTCCTCCATCTCCTTGCGGATGATCCCGCCCTTGGGATGGAAGACCGGCAGCCCGCTGCCCAGCTCCGGCGGGAAGCTGAACAGGTCGAGCTCGGCGCCGAGCTTGCGGTGGTCGCGCTTCTCGGCCTCCTCCAGCAGGTGGAGGTACTCGTCCTGCTTCTCGCGCGACTCCCACGCGGTGCCGTAGATCCGCTGGAGCTGCGGGTTCTTCTCGCTGCCGCGCCAGTAGGCGCCGCCGGAGCGCATGAGCTTGAAGGCCGGGATGACCCGGGTGGTCGGCAGGTGCGGGCCCCGGCACAGGTCGAACCAGCACAGCGACCCGTCCTTCGGGTCCTTGTTGTCGTAGATGGTGAGCTGCCCGCCGCCCACCTCGACGTTCTCCTCGTCGGAGCCGCCGCCCTTGAGCCCGATGAGCTCCAGCTTGTACGGCTCGGCCGCCAGCTCCAGCCGGGCCTCCTCGTCGCTCACCTCGCGGCGGCTGAAGGTCTGCCCCTGCTTGACGATCTCGCGCATGCGCTTCTCGATGCGCTTGAGGTCGTCGGGCTGGAAGGCGTGGTGCACGTCGAAGTCGTAGTAGAAGCCGTTCTCCACGGGCGGGCCGATGCCCAGCCTGGCGTCGGGGAACAGCTCCTGCACAGCCTGGGCCATGACGTGCGCCGTGGAGTGGCGCAGGATCGCCCGGCCGTCGGCGGAGCCGATCTCGACCGGCTCGACCACGTCGCCGTCGGCGACGGCCCAGGCCAGGTCGCGCAGCTCGCCGTTGACGCGGGCGGCGATGACGGTGCGGCCGTCGGCCTCGAGCGCGTCACCGGCCGTCGTCCCGGCCGCGACCACACGCTCGGCTCCGGCGAGGGTGATGCGTAGCTCGGCTGACACGATGGCTCCCTTGGGACGGCGCTTGTCGGATGGAAACCGATGCTATCGCGGGTCGTAGCCCAGCCTGGTCAGCTCCTCACGGCTGCCGTGGAAGACGTTGCGGTCCACGGGGCTGTTGGAGTACTGGTGGATCGCCCAGTCCCGCCACGGCGAGGGCACGACCGGGTTGCCGCGCGGGCGGTTGGGCGAGGCGATCCACAGCGGATAGCCGCCCAGGCCCGCGCAGTTGCCCTCCCTGGCGAAGTAGTCGTAGGTGTAGACGAAGGGCCGCACGCCCGCGTGCCGCTCGATCTGGTTGCACCAGCGCCGGGCGTAGCGCGCCACCTGCTCGGGCGGCAGCCCGTCGTTGGTCTCCAGGTCGAGCGCGATCAGGTCGCCGCGGCGCAGCCCGCCGGCGGCGCGGATGCGGCGCAGGAAGTGCCGGACGTGCTCGGCGGGCTCGCCCCTGGGCCGGGCGAAGTGGTAGGCGCCGCAGACCAGCCAGCTCTCCCGCATCCCGGTCCAGTTGCGCTCGAACCACTTGTCGGCGAAGTCACCGCCCTCGGTGGCCTTGGCGAAGGCGAAGGAGACCCCGGACTTGGCGTGCTCGGCCCAGTCGACCCGGCCCTGCCAGTTGGACACGTCTATGCCATGAAGCACCTTGCTCACCCTGCCGGAGTCTATTGAGGCGCCCTCCCGGCGGCCCTGCGCCGCGCCGCCGTCAGGTCAGCATCGTGCGGAGCAACCGCCGGGTGCGCTCGAACTCGCCGAACTCGGCGGCCACGAAGTCGGTCACGCCGATCGCGGCCATGGCCTCGATCTGGGCGCGCACGCTGTCCTCGTCGCCGACGATCGCCACGTCGCCGGGGCCGGCGGCGCCCTCCTTGTCGAGCATGGCCCGGTAGGAGGGGAGCTGGCCGTAGACGGCGAAGACCCGCTCGGCCTTGGCGCGGGCGGCGGCCACGTCGTCGGTCACGCAGACCGGCAGGGCGCAGACGATGCGCTTGCCCTCGCCGAGCGCGGGCACGACGTGCTCGGCGACGGTGCGGGGGCCGGTCATCCAGAGCACGGTGCCGTCGGCCTTCTCGGCGGCGAGCTTGAGCATGCGCGGGGCCAGGGCGGCGATCAGGACCGGGAAGCCGCCGCCGGGCGTGGACAGGCCGAGGTGCGCCTGGAGGGTCTCGCCGGTGAAGTCGACCTTCTCCCCGCGCACCAGCGGCAGGAGCACGTCGAGGTACTCGCGCATGTGCCGGGCGGGCTTGTCGAAGCTGTAGCCGTACATCTGCTCGATGACGACCTGGTGCGACAGGCCGATGCCGAGCGCGAGCCGCCCGCCCAGCGCGGCGTTGGCGGTCATCGCCTGCTGCGCCATGACCGCGGGATGGCGCGGGTAGGTCGGCACGACCGCGGTGCCGAGCTCGATGCCGGGCACCTGCGAGCCGGCGACGGCCAGGGCGGTGAGCGCCTCCAGCCCGAAGATGTTCGACAGCCACGCCGAGGGAAAACCGTCGGCCGCGGCGGCCGAGATAGAGTCGCGTAGCTGGTCGATGCTCTGAGGCTCACTCAGGAACAGTCCGATGCGCATGGATACCGAACTCCATTCTGTTTGCTCGTTTGTAAGGTTAGCTGCATGACCCACGAGCGTGCAGGACAGCCAGCCCGGCCGGGCGACCTGGTGGATGTGGCCAAACTCGTGACCGCGTACTACGCGGTGCGCCCCGATCCGGGCGAGGCGGCCCAGCGGGTCGCCTTCGGCACCTCGGGACACCGGGGCTCGGCGCTGGACGGCGCCTTCAACGAGGACCACATCCTGGCCACCACGCAGGCCATCTGCGAGTACCGCGAGGCCCAGGGGGTGCGCGGGCCGCTGTTCCTCGGGGCCGACACGCACGCCCTGTCCGAGCCGGCCACCGTCTCGGCACTGGAGGTCCTGGCCGCCAACGCGGTCGAGACCCTGGTCGACTCGCGCGGCGGGTACACCCCGACGCCGGCCGTCTCGCACGCGATCCTCACCCACCCGGGCTCCGACGGCATCGTCGTGACGCCCTCGCACAACCCGCCGCGCGACGGCGGCTTCAAGTACAACCCGCCCAACGGCGGGCCGGCCGACACCTCGGCCACCTCGTGGATCCAGGACCGCGCCAACGAGCTCATCGCGGGCGGGCTCAAGGAGGTGCGGCGCGTGCCGTACCGCGCGGACCTGGGCCGGCCCTACGACTTCCTCGGCGCCTACGTCGGCGACCTGCCCTCGGTGGTCGACCTCGACGCGATCCGCGAGTACGGCGTGCGCATCGGGGCCGACCCGCTGGGCGGGGCGAGCGTGGCCTACTGGGGCGAGATCGCCGAACGGCACCGGCTCGACCTGACCGTGGTCAACCCGACGACCGATCCCACCTGGCGTTTCATGACGCTCGACTGGGACGGCAAGATCCGGATGGACTGCTCCTCGCCATACGCCATGGCCTCGCTGATCGAGCGGCGCGGCGACTACGCCATCGCCACCGGCAACGACGCCGACGCCGACCGGCACGGCATCGTCACGCCCGACGGGCTGATGAACCCCAACCACTACCTCGCCGTGGCCATCGCCTACCTGTACGGTCACCGTCCCGGCTGGCCCGAGGGCGCCGCGGTGGGCAAGACGCTGGTCAGCAGCAGCATGATCGACCGGGTGGCGGCCGAGCTCGGGCGGCGGCTGTACGAGGTGCCGGTCGGGTTCAAGTGGTTCGTGCCCGGCCTGCTGGACGGCTCGCTCGGCTTCGGCGGCGAGGAGAGCGCCGGGGCCTCGTTCCTGCGCCGCGACGGCTCGGTCTGGACGACCGACAAGGACGGGATCATCCTGGCGCTGCTGGCCTCGGAGATCCTCGCGGTCACCGGCAAGAGCCCGTCCGAGCACTACCGCGAGCTCACCGCCCGGCACGGCGAGCCGGCCTACGCCCGGGTGGACGCCCCGGCGACGCGCGAGCAGAAGGCGGTGCTGGCCAAGCTCTCCCCCTCCGACGTCAGCGCCGCCGAGCTGGCCGGCGAGCCGATCACCGAGGTGCTGACCGAGGCGCCCGGCAACGGGGCGGCCGTCGGCGGGCTCAAGGTCAGCACCGAAAGCGCCTGGTTCGCGGCCCGCCCGTCGGGCACCGAGGACGTCTACAAGATCTACGCCGAGTCCTTCCAGGGTCCCGGGCATCTGGCCCGGGTCCAGGAGGAGGCGCGCGCGGTGGTGTCCGCGGCGCTCAGCGGATGAGCTTGTAGGCGCCGAACGCCGCCTCCAGGCCGCCGAGCGCCATGACGACCAGGCCGGCCTTGTGCGGGTTGACGAGCCAGATCTCCTCGTCCAGCCCCCAGAGCCACAGGGCCAGCCCGACCGCGAAAGTGATCAATCCGATGATGAGCGTCTTAGGTGATTTGTCCACGAAAACAAGGCTAGAAGCGGCCTAGCCCCGTCCGCTCCCGCTGGCCGACGAGATCGTCCTACATCCTTCGGATGACGCCAGCCGCTCGCGCTCCAGATCGGCGCGGCGGCCGGCCTCGACGCCGTCGCGGTAGCCGGTGCCGCTGGTGCGCGGCACCGTGCGGCGGATGCGCGGGTAGACCTCGGCGACCGCCGCCTCGACCTCGGCCCGCCGGTCGGCCAGCACGAGCTCGGTGCCGGGCGCGGCCTCGTCGCGCAGGGCCGCCTCCTCGGCCGCCTGCAGCAGCCGGTACACCTCGTCGGCGAAGCCGAGCAGCCACGAGCGCCGGTAGGCCCGCGGGTTGGACGCCGGCGGGTCCACCGCGGCCAGGCCGGTGGCCATCTGCAGCAGCAGCGAGGTGGCCAGCAGGTCGGCCCGTTCCAGGTCGGAGCCGAAGCCGAAGATGTGCACCCGCTGGCCGCCCTCACCGCGCCCGATCAGCAGCGGGCGGCAGCGCACGGCCTGCGCGACCAGGCAGACCAGCCGCGCCTTCTCACGCGCCCACGGGTCGGCCAGCGTGACCAGCCGGTCGCCGGGCGCCGATCGCGACGCCCGGCCGGTGAGGGTGGCCTGCTCGATGCCGTACTTGGCCATCAGCGCGGAGGCGGCCGCCATGAAGGTGGCCCGCTCGTGCGGGTTGTCGGTGCCCTCCGCCTTGGCCAGGAGCTTCCTGACCCGGTCGAGTGTCCTGGAGTCGCTGCTCAAGAAGCCGATTGTACGGCTACCGCGGGGAAGGTGCCGGTGTCGACGATGCCGTGCTCCTGGTAGAGCTGCTCGATCAGCGCGTGCGCCTGCGGCTCCAGCTTCCACAGGGCCCGCCACTCGCGCGCGGTGGCCAGCGAGATGCCCACCTCGGCGGCGATGTCGACGGTCCGCGGCACCTTGCCCTTCTCGATCTGCTCGTCCCAGTACGTGCGGCCCATGCGCATCAGCCGGGCGCGCTCGGCGGTGTCGAGGATCTGCGGGGTGGCGTCGAGGATCTCGACGTCCTCGTCCTCGTCCTCGACCAGTTCGGCCAGCGCGGGCGGGAGCTGCGGCCGGGCCGGGACCGGCTGGTGGTCGGCGTACTGCGGCCCCCACGGCACCCGCGGGTCGGCGTCGATGAGCGCCTCGGTGTTGTAGAGCGCGGCGATCTGCGCCAGCAGCGCCTCCTGCCGGGCCGGGTCGACCGCCAGGCCGGTGTGCTCGACCGCCTGGTCCATGGCCTTGTCCAGCCTGGCCAGCGCGGCCCGCACCTTGCGGTCGGGGGCGCCCTGCTCGCGCAGGTTCTTGGCGCGCTTGGCGGCCAGCGCCACCCGGGTCAGGCGGCGGTGCACGTCCACCTCGGTCGCGGTGCGGTCGCTCACCTCGGCCAGGCCGATGCGCACCAGCATCCGCTCGGGGGTGAGCCGCCAGTTGATCCGGCCGGTGCCGCGGATGCGGTGCCGTTCGATGGCCATGCCGCGTTCCCACAGCCACGCGGCGACCAGCGGGGCGGCCAGGCGGAAGATCGCCTCGGCGACGCTGCGCGCGTCCATGCTGGACAGCACCGAGGTCAGGCAGGTCAGCGCCCAGACCGCGACGCCGTCGATGCCGGCCGAGTAGTTCTCCCGCATGTTGCGCCGCGCGCGCACGGCGCTGGTGACGATGGCGACCTCGATGAAGGCGAACAGCAGGAGCCGCAGCGGCCCGTCCAGGCCGAGCACGTCTCCGGAGAAGCGCCACATGCCCTGGGCCGAGACCCCGGTGGCGATGCAGGCGGCCACGATCGTCAGCACGTCCTCGATCGGGCGGGGCAACACGTACCGCTGCCACATGCCCGCCAGGCCGCGCCCGCCCACCCGGATCAGCAGGACGGCGAGAACCAGCCCGACGAGCGCAAAGAGACCGATTAGTCCGGCGATAGCCGGTTTTTCGGTGACGAATGCAGCGATGTCATCAATTGGGGGCATCAGTGACTGTCCGTCAGGTTCGATATCCGACTGTATACGCACCGGATCATCGCAGAATGTCGTCCCGTTGTATGCCAAACAGCCACCCCAGCCCCGTGAAACACCCAGGTCGCACGGCTTTTGCCAGCCTTTACCGCTCCTTGGGGCCTAGCTGACTTTTCGTCACATTTCTTGCACGGTGACCGCCCTCGCGTGCGGTCGTTCACGAGTGCACAATCGAAGCAACGGTTGGAGGCCTCGTGAGCAGACGATCACGAAGACGCCGCGTCTTCCCCGGCGGCGAGCCGGGCCCGCTGCCCGGGTTCGGGCCCGGGGAGCCGCACTGGAGCGGTCCCGAGGACGACGACGACCCGCGGTTCGAGGATCCCGGCGGCGGGGTGCGCGAGCCCCGCAGGCCCAAGCCGGCTCCCCCGTCGCTCGAGGCCCGGGCTCCGCTGCCCGAGACGCCGCTGGAGACGCGGGTCCTGGTCCTCGACTGAGACGGATCTCAGCGCCGATTCGCCGGAATGGGACGTTCTGCGGCAGGATTTGTCTTGGCTAAGGTGTCCCGCCAGGTAGGAATCGCATGTCAGTAGAGGATGAGTTCCCGCTCGTGCAGTTCATGCGCGAGAACTTCGACCCGGTCGGCGAGCTCGCTCGCATCCGGGCCGAACAGCCCATGTTCCCCATGGCGATCCCCGGGGACCAGACGGTCTGGCTGGTCACCCGGTACGAGGACGTCAGAGAGGTGCTCGGCGACCACGAGCGCTTCAGCAACGACTTCGGCAACATCATCGGGCTGGGGTCCAACCAGGACGACCCGGGCGGTCTGGGCTTCCGCGACCCGCCCGAGCACACCCGGCTGCGCAAGTACCTCACGCCCGAGTTCACCATGCGCCGCCTGCGCCGGCTGGAGCCGCGCATCGAGGCGATGGTCGAGGAGTACCTCGACCGGATGGAGAAGGACGGCTCGCCGATCGACCTGGTGCAGTCCTTCTGCCTGCCGATCCCGTCGCTCGTGGTCTGCGAGCTGCTCGGCGTGCCGTACGAGGAACGCAAGGACTTCCTGCGCCTGTCGACCAACCGGTTCGACTTCTCGGCCGGGCCCGAGGCCTCCATCCAGGCGGTCAACGACGCGATGGCCTACCTGACCGACCTGGTGGCGCGCGAGCGGCAGAACCCGGGCGACGGGCTGCTGGGCACGCTGCTGCGCGAGCACGGCGACGAGCTCGACGACCGGACCCTCGCCAGCATGGCCGACGGCCTGCTGACCGGCGGGCACGACACCAGCACGAGCATGCTCGCGCTGGGCACGCTGTGGCTGCTGGAGAACCCGGCCGAGGCGGCCAAGGTGCGCGAGCAGGAGGGCTACATCACCGAGGTGGTCGAGGAGCTGCTGCGCTACATGACCGTGGTGCAGGTGGCCTTCCCGCGCTTCGCCCGCGAGGACATGGAGTTCCTCGGGCAGAAGGTCACCAAGGGGCAGATGCTGCTCTGCTCGCTCTCGGCGGCCAACCGCGACCCCGCGCTCGGCGAGGAGATGGACAAGGCGCGCCCCGAGCGGCCGGCCTCCTCCTCCCACCTGGCCTTCGGCCACGGCATCCACCGCTGCATCGGCGCTCCGCTGGCGCAGATGGAGATGCGCGTCGCCTTCCCGGCGCTGCTGCGCCGCTTCCCGGACCTGCGCCTGGACGTGCCCTTCGACGAGGTGCCCTTCCGCAAGCTGGCCATCGTGTACGGACTCGACGCCCTGCCCGTGGCCTGGGGACCCCGGCAGGCGTAACTTCGGTGGTGTGACGATAGATCTCACCGCGATCGGCGCCGTCGTCTTCGACAGCGACGGCGTCGTCACGGACACCGCCCGCGTGCACGCCGCCGCGTGGAAGCATGTCCTGGACGGCTTCCTGCGGGGGCGTTCGGAGCCGTTCGACATCCGCGCCGATTACCTGCGCCATGTCGACGGCCGTCCCCGGCTGGAGGGGCTGCGCACCTTCCTGGCCGCCCGCGGGCTGGAGGTGCCCGACGGCTCGCCCGACGACGAGGCGGGCACGCCGAGCGTGCACGGGCTGGCCGCCGCCAAGGACGACTTCTTCCTCGCCCAGATCGGCAAGTACGGCGTGGCCGCCTTCCCGTCGGCGGTGCGCCTGCTGCACGAGCTGCGCCAGCGCGGCAGCCGTACCGCTGCGGTCACGGCGTCGCGGCACGGGCGGCGGCTGGTGGCCGCGGCCGGGCTGGCCCACCTGTTCGATCTGGTCGTCGACGGGCACGACGCGGCGCTGATGAACCTGCCCGGCAAGCCCGACCCGGCGATCCTGCTGGAGGCGGCCCGCCGGATGGACCTCGTCCCGGCCCGGGTGGCGCTGGTGGAACGGGCCATGCCCGGGGTCGAGGCGGCGCGCAAGGGCGGGTTCGGGCTGGTCGTCGCCGTCGGCAGCATCGAGTGCGACGCCGACGTGGTAGTGCGCGACCTCGGCGAGCTGACCGTGACCGGACGGGTGCGTGACCTGCGGCCGTAGGGTTGGGGGGTGAGTGTCCTGATCGATCCCCCCATCTGGCCCGGCCCGCGTGGCCTGATGTGGTCGCACCTGGTGAGCGACCTGTCCCTGGAGGAGCTGCACGCCTTCGCCCGCGAGCTCGGCGTGCCGCCGCGGGCCTTCGATCGCGACCACTACGACGTGCCCTCCACCGTGCACGCGCGGGCGGTCTCGCTCGGCGCGGAGCCGGTCAGCTCGCAGGAACTGCTGCGCCGCCTGGTGGCCTCGGGCCTGCGCCGGCGCAAGCCTCGCCGAGCCGGGTGAGCTCGGCGGTCATGTTCGCCCGCGCGGCCCGTTCCCACCGCTCGTGGCCGGTCTCGGTGCGATACAGCCGCGGTACGGCCAGCAGCCGGCGCAGCACGGCGGCCCGGCCCTGGCGGAAGGCCTCGTCGGGCACGTGCGCGTACTCCTGGCGGATGGCGCTGGCGTAGGCGTCGTAGGCGGGGCTCGCCAGGATCGCCAGGTCCGCGTCGCACAGCGCCTCGCCGTTGCGATCGCCCGGCCGGACCTGGTCGTGGGCGGCGGTGAGCCGGACCAGCCGCGCGACCTCCGCCACGCTCTCCGGGCCGAGCCCGCAGCGCGGCAGCAGGGCCTGGGCCAGTTGCGCGCTGCGTTCCTCGTCCCAGCCGGGGCGGCCCTCGTAGACCGCGTCGTGGAACCAGGCGGCCAGCCGTACCTCGCGGGTGGCGCCCAGCTCGTCCAGGGCCTCCAGGACGGCCCGCAGGTGGGCGCGGTCGTGGTAGCGGCGGTGCGGCTCGGCCCACCGGGCCAGCAGCTCGGCCTCCACGGCGCGCGCGGCCGGGGTGTCGGCGGTCAGCTCGCTCCACATGCCCGCGAGCCTAGCCCGGTCACGCTGACAGCAGCACGCCGAAGAACAGCGCCGCCAGCGCGGTCAGGCCGCTCACCGCGCCCATCGCCGCGACCGCGCCCTTGGTCTTGGCCCTGGTGTGCAGGAACGCCGTCACCCCGGAGACGATCACAATGCCCAGCTTCACGTTCAGGGTCAGCTTGTAGGACGGGTCGTCGTTGTCGTCGGCCAGCATGTTCCACACGCCGGTCGCCAGCAGCACGGCGAACGCCGGCCAGGCCACCCGGTTGAAGGCGTTCGCCGCCACCTTGGTCACCCCGTCCGCGGTCCGCCGCAGCGCGGGGACCAGGAACGCGAGGGTGAGCTGCCCGCCCACCCAGATGGTGGCGGCCAGGACGTGCAGGAAGACACGAACCGTGTCGAGGGATACGGAAAGCACGAAACCAACGTAGTGGTCGGTCCCCTCGGCCTCGCGAGGAGGCCCTCGGGATCATCCCGGCATGCGAAAAACGCCTCCCGGGATGATCCCGGAAGGCGTTTCACGTGGTAGCGGGGACAGGATTTGAACCTGCGACCTCTGGGTTATGAGCCCAGCGAGCTACCGAACTGCTCCACCCCGCGTCGTTGTGTCTAAAGACTATCAGGCTTTCCGGGGTCCTCACGCCGTTCCGCGCTGAGTCCGCTCATCCGGGCCGCGGAGGTGGGACAGATCGACGATCTCCTCCAGCTCGTGAAGCTGGTAGTAGCCGGGGAAGCCCACGGCCAGCCCGCGCCGGGTGACGCGGTACCAGATCTCGCCGGGGTTGGCCCGGGGCTCGCGCATGCGGGCGAACAGCAGGTGCGGGGAGCCCGGCTCGAGCTGGATGGGTTCGACGTGCAGGCCGTCTGGGCCTTCGAGGTACGGCGCCACGAAGCACGACATACCCGGCATCGATGATCGCTACTGCCGGTGGAGCGAGAAGGTCGTGCATCCGTCGGATTCGACGGTGCCGTCCAGGCGGTCCGGGCGCTCGGGGGCGAGCCTGGCCAGGAGGCCGACCATCAGGTAGTCGCCGGGGCGGTCGATCCAGCGGTCGCCGCGCAGGCGCAGCACGCCGTCCTCGACGGTGCCGCGCATGGCGAAGGAGCCGGTCGGCACGCCCGGGTTGCTGGGGTCGGCGCCGAAGGCGAAGGTGGCCTTCAGGGCGTCGGGGGTGCCGGTGATGGTGAGGGTGAGGGCGGTGACGCCCTGCGTGCAGGTGTACTCGCCGGTCCAGGTGCCGGCCAGGGTGGCGGGCTCGGGCGGGGCCGAGGTCTGCTGGGTGGGTCCGGCCTGGAGGGGCTGGACCTCGGGGGTGCGGGTGGCGGAGGTGAGCATGATCGCGGCGACCACGCCCAGGATCAGGAGGAGACCCGCGCCCGCGCCGACCATCGCCCACAGCCCGCCTCGGCCTCTCGGGTGCTGGTCGGCGGGGGTCCAGGCTCCGTGGGGGGCCGCCGGGTCTCCCGCGAACGCCGTCATCATGGGCGGGCCGGCCGTCAAGGTCGGGCCTGCGGGGGAACCGGCCGGCGGGGTGAGGCCGGGCGGGGGCGGGGTGGACGGGCCGGTGGGGCCGAGGACGGCCATGAGGGCCTGGTGGGCCGTGGGACGGGCCTCGGGGCGCTTGTCCAGGCAGTGCTCCAGCAGCCCGCGCAGGTGGGGCGGCAGGCCGCTGAGGTCGGGCGTCGTGTGCAGCACCCGGTTGAGCACCGCGGGCACGCTGTCGCTGCCGAACGCGGGCCGCCCGGTGGCCGCGTAGACCAGGGTCAGCGCCCACGAGAACAGGTCCGAGGCGGGTCCCACCGGCAGCCCGGCGGCCTGCTCCGGCGACATGTACGCGGGCGTCCCGAGCACCCCGCTGATCGTGGTCGCGGTCGAGTCGAGCGCCTTGGCGATGCCGAAGTCGATCACCCGTGGCCCGTCCGGGCCGAGCAGCACGTTGGCGGGCTTGAAGTCGCGGTGCACGATCCCCGCCCGGTGGATCGCGGCCAGCGCCGCCGCGGTGCCGATCGCCAGCCGGTGCAGCCCGCCCGCGTCCCGTGGTCCCTCGCGCCTGATCAGCGCCTCCAGGGACTCGCCCGGGACGTACTGGCTGATCACGTACGGCTGGCCGCCCGCGAGCCCGACGGCCAGGACGCGGGCGGTGGAGAACTCCTCCACCTGGCGGGCCGTCTCGACCTCGCGCAGGAAGTTGCGCTGCGCGGTCGCGTCGCTCGCCAGGTGGGCGTGCAGCAGCTTCACCGCCACGCGCTCGCCGGTCGGCGAGACGCCCAGGTAGACCGCGCCCTGGCCGCCCCTGCCCAGGACCCCGGCCAGCTCGTAGCCGCCCAGGCGAGCCGGATCCGACCCGCCCAAGGGTTGCAGCCCGTTCATGTCGACCCCCGTGTCGGTCGATGATGCTCGTGGTGACCATATCGACAAATATCGGCCCAACGGCTGGCTTGCCGGGGCTTATCGGGCGCGGTGGCCCAGCCTTACCTCGGTGATCCGCACGCCCAGCTTCGGGGCGCCCGTGCCGTCCGCGCCCTCCGCCCGCACGCCCCCGCGGGCCACGCGGTCGAGCAGCGTCAGGCCGCGGATGACCGTACCGACCGGGGTGTAGTCCGGGGGCAGGTCCACGTCGCCGTAGAGGAAGAAGAACTGGGCGCTGGTGGTGTTCGGGTCGGCGCGCTTGGCCATGGCGAGCACGCCGCGGCGGTACTCGGCGCCGTCGAGGTTCTCCTCGCGCCAGGCGAAGCCCGGGGTGCCGATGCCGTCCTCGGTGGAGACGCCGTCGGCCTTGGCGAACGGGTCGCCGCACTGCAGGATCGGGAACTCGCGGCCGCCCAGCCGGTGGCAGCGGGAGCCGACGTAGTACCGCTTCCTGGCCAGGTGGGCGAGGGCGTTGACCGCACAGGGGGCCTTGGCGGTGTTCAGCCTCACCTCGATCGCGCCGCGGTTGGTGACGAAGGTGAGGGTGGCCGGGAGCTTCCTCGGGTCGAAGGTGGCCGGGGGGAGGCCGGTCTCCTTGACCTTGCCGGTGGTGTCCCTGGTGTAGGCGCAGTCGTCGGGCGTGGACCGGGCCGGGGTGGGGGTGGCGCGCTGGCGCTCCGGCTGGGCGACGGGCTGGGGCTTGGCTTCGCTCTGGCGGGTGATCAGGAGGGTGGTCACCGCGATCAGGGCGATCGTGGTCAGGGCGGCGGCTATGGCCATGGCTATGCCGATGCCGCGGCCTCGCGGGGTGACGGGCGGGACCGAGGCCGAGAACAACACCCCCTGGTCACCACCGGCTCCCACCATGGAAGCCTGAACCCTGGGATCACCACCGGCTCCTACCCGCTGACCCTGCGGCCCCGGGTCGCCGCCGACCCCTGCCTCGGGAGCACCCACCGCCGGACCACCGGTTCCTCCCCGTGGAACCTGCGCCGCCGGGGAGGTCCCGGGTCCTGCGGGCGCGTTCCCCGCTGCTCGCCCGGATGCCGCGGCTTCGCCGTACGGGAGGGGGCGAGGGTACGGCGGGGCGGCTTCGCCGTACGACATGAGCGGCGCGGAGGTGAGGGCGGCGGCGAGAGTGGCGGCGGTAGGGCGGTCGCCGGGGTCGGGGGCCAGGCACGGAACCAAGAGCGGCCGGAGCTCGTCCGGAACACCCGCCAGCTCGGGCCCCGCGGCGATCGCGGGACGCCCGGTGGCGGCGTACACGACGGTGGCCGCCCAGGCGTAGACGTCGCCCGGCGGCGCGGCCGGAGACCCGTGGAGGCGCTCGGGCGACAGGTAGCCGGGCACCGAGCGCGTGGCTCCGGGCGCGCCGGGCTCCAGCAGGATCGGCCCGGCGGCCGTCAGCAGGACGTTGCCGGGGTTGACCGCCCCGTGCGCCACTCCCCCGGAGTGGAGTCCGGCCAGGGCCGAGGCGATCGCCCCGGCCACCCGCCACAGCTCCCCGTCGCCCAGCGGACCGGCCTCGACCCGGTCGCGCAACGAAACCGGGCTCACCATCGAGCCTCGCTCGTCCTGTGGGCGTGCTGCAGTAACAGATTCACGAAAAGCAAGGTAGAGCCGCGCGGCGGCCGGGCGGAAGGGGCAGGCTAGGCGGGGCCGCCGGTGCGGTGGTAGTCGAGGGCGAAGTCGTGCGTCCAGGTCTCGCCGTCCTTGGAGAACTCCCAGGCGCCGGTGATCGTCTGCCCGTCGGCGGCAAGGGTGCCGATGTAGCGCTGGTGGAACTCCGGCGCGGCCCGCCACACGCGCCAGGTGGTGTCGTCGAGGGTCATGCGGTAGACGCGGAAGACGTCGCGGGCGTCGGAGTAGAGGTAGGCGAACTCGCCGCTGGCGTCGTCCACGCCGATCAGGCAGAGGACGGGCAGGGGCGAGTTCTCGCGCCACTCCGCCGGGGCGTCCGGCGGCAGGTCGCCCTCCTGACGCAGGGCCAGGTAGGCGCCGCCTTCCGTCCACTCGACGCGGGCGCGGGCGGAGCTGAGGGTCTGGCCGTCGACGGTCCGGACGCGCAGGTCCCAGGTCCCTACCAGGCGCTCCAGCTTGGCGAGGTGTGGGCTTCTTGCCATGGCGTGTTCCTCTCTGCGGTGGTGGCTCACCTGTTGAGACTCGCCGGGCGGGCGAAAGTCATCTCTGCCCGGGTTTGTCCACTCAGAAAGCTGTCGGCAAGCGGGTGGTTCGAGACTGCGTGTTCTGACCCTCTCTTGGAGTGATCATGCGTACTGCTTCGATCCTTGCCCCGCTCGCCGCCGCCGTCCTGCTGTCCGGGTGCGCCGCCGGCGACACCAGCCCGTCGGCCGCCGCCGATGAGCTCAGCCCGTCGGTCACCACCGGTGAGCTCAGCCCGCCGGCCACCGCCGGTGAGCTCAGCCCGTCGGCCACCGCCGGTGAGATCGGCCCGTCGGCCACCGCCACCAGCACCTCCTCCCCCACCGCGACGCCCAGCCCGACACTCAACCCGACACCGGCCGCCCTGGCCACTCCCCCGGTGCCGTTGTGCGAGCACCGCCGGGTCGTGGCCCTGCTCACCGCCCTCGGCAAGGCCACCCAGCGCAAGGTCTTCGACCCCGGCCCAGCCGTGACCGCCTGGGCCAGCACCCTCCGAGCCGCCCAGAAACTCCCGGCCGAACCCGCCACCGGCGCCGCGGCCCGCCGAACCCTCCGGGCGATCACCGCCTACCAGGCCATCCCCTCCGGAACCGTCGCCGCCCGCAACCGGGCCCGCGTCATCGCCCAGGCGGCCCTCACCCTCGCCGACGCCTGCGGGACGAGCTACGGCATCGTCGTGCCGCCCCTCGCCAAGCCCCCCAAGCCCAGACCGGTCGCCCCCGTCCAGTCCAACGACCGGCGCTACAGCACCTGCGCGGAGGCCAACGCCCACGGCCTGGGCCCCTACCGGCGCGGCCTCGACCCGGAGTACGCCTGGTACCAGGACCGCGACGGCGACGGCCGCGTCTGCGAACCCGGCTGACCCCTCCCGAAGATGAACACCCCGACCCCTCCGGAACATCACCCCCACCCCAGGTCGACCCCGACAAACCCCCTCCCAACCGTCCGCGCATCCGGTTGATTTCTCCCTACATCCACGTGACCAGCTAACAAACAGTGGATTAGAGACCTTTTGTCGCAATCACTCACTCCATCAAGATCCATGACAGGCGGAAGCAAGATCCGCCCCAGATGCGAGGAGTAATGATGAACAAGGTGTTCAAGACTGCTCTTGTCGGCGCTGCGGTGGCCGTGACCAGCTTCGGACTGGCGCAGCCGGCCCTGGCCAACTCGTTCTCCAAGAACGTCGGTGACGGCACCATCTCCTACACCGACAGCAGCGACAGCTTCTGCGTCCAGGCTTACAACAGCGAGGGCGCCCGTTGGGTCGAGGTGACGCTGACCCCCGTCAACGGCGGCGGCCCTACCCGGACCATCCGTGACAACAACAACTACTACGGCCACTCCGGCAGCACCTGCACCAGCCTTGCCACCGCCTACGAGGACACGTACTACCGCGCCTCGGTCCGTACCTACTGGGGCGAGAACGGCAGCACGGTCTCCCGCGGCAACACCTACTTCTACAGCTGACCACCACAGCTCCCCGCTCGCCGTACGGCAGGCGGGGAGCTGACCGCCACAGCTCCCCGCTCCCCGCTTGCCGTACGGCAGGCGGGGAGCTCTGTTCGTGCCCACAGCGACTGACGAAGTCGAGGGCAGAACCCCAGGCCCCTCGGCTACCATCCCGCGCATGACTGACGGCTTACCGGCGGCTACGGGCGAGACGCCGAGAGACAAGCGGCTGGCCAGATGGGCGGCCATCGCCGGCATCGCAGCGATCCCCCTGGCGCTCGCCGTGATCTTGTTCGGCGACGGATGGCTCAATCCCGACCCGCCCCCTCCCGGTGCCTCCCCCACGGTGCACGTCCAGATCAGCCACGCCCCGGACCCGAAGCCCACGCCGACCCTGGAGCCGACACCCACACCGACGCCCACGCCGGAACAGGTGGTCGAGACCGTCGAGCCCACCCCCGCTCCCGACCACGGCGACCTTCCAAAGCGCTTCGCCGGCACCTGGGCAGGCCTGCTCGACGAGACCGGCGGCTGCAGCCGCTGCCCCTACCCCGTGCGTCTCGAACTCGACGGTGGCTACATGGGCGAAACCGTGGGCCGCATCGACTACACCACCTTCCGCTGCTCCGGTGACCTCACCCTCGTCGAGGCGAGCCGTACCCGCCTCACCGTCACCGAGACGATCACCGAGCGCGGCGGCAACTGCACGAGCACGGGGACCCTCTTCCTGACCTACCGCGCCGACGGCAAGATCGGCTACCGCTGGGGCAGGACCAGCGACACCGCCACCGGCACCCTCTCCCGGTCGGCCCGATGACCACCCTGTCCTCGATCCTGCGCTGGGTGCCGGCGGCCGTCGGCTGCGTGGCGTTCGCCCTCGGTTTCGCTACCCTCGCGCTGCTCTCCCCCTGGGGCTGGAACCACCGCGGAGTCTGCGAGGCCAACTTCGAAAGCGTCGAGGCCGCCCTGGCACGCTTCGACCTCCTGCGCGCCGCCCCGCCCGGAGCCATCCCGCTCGGCTCCCCCAGCCGCTCCTGCGACGACCCCGACGACCACCACGCCGCCGTCAGCCGCACCTACCTTCCGCCCAACGGTTTACGGGCGGGTGTCGAGGCCTTCTACCAGTCCCTCGCCGCCCGCCACGGCTGGCAGCCGCACCCCCACGACCCCGAGTGCATGGTCAAGGAGGTCGACGGCACCGAGGTCGAGTTCGACGTCTGGTTCGACCCCGAGTCGACGGAGAACACCTACACGGTGACCGCCTCCACCTGGCCCTGCTGACCTCAGCCCTGGGAGTTGCCGCCGCACCGGGCAGATCATCTCCCGATTCTCTCCCAAAACAGCAGAGGCCGTTTCTCTAGATCTAGAGAAACGGCCTCTGCGCTGCGTGGGCGATACTGGGATCGAACCAGTGACCTCTTCGGTGTGAACGCAGCCGAGCCAAGCCCCTGATCAGGGCAATCGCCAGACGGCCTGGTCAGGGGCTCTACACGGGGCGAGATGCGTCGAGTTCAGTCGAGGTGCGTCGAGTTGCCTCAAGATCGTTTCTCCCCGGATTCTCCCCCTGCTCCCCTGCAGGTCGCAGGGGGTCAATCCTCCACGCGTAGCTCAACTCGATCTGTTCGCACGGGAAGACGTAGTCGGCGGTCTCCACCGGACGCTCGCCCGCGTAGAAGGTCCGCTCGATCGTGAGCACCATGCCACCCGGGGGCAGCAGAAGCTGAGCGCCTTCCTCCGGCGACGCAGCCCGGGCGCGCACGACCTCCCGGGTGGCATCGACCGCCAGGCCCAGCGCCGCCATGCGCTCGATCACGCCACGGCCGCCCAGCGGCCCCTCCAAGGGGAACACCACCTCCGTGCCGCGCGTGAGGGCAAGCGGCTCCCAAGAACGGATGATCATCGTCGGCTCATCGTTCACGTGGTAGAGCGCATCCGTAGCCATGACGTCTGGCCGGTCCTGCAAGTCCGGGTCCCCGAGGCCAAGGCGCAGGCGCACGTCAGGTTCCGCGTAGACGGTCTCAGACCTGTATCCCGCCTGACTTCGGCCGGCCATCACGCTGTCGAGGCCGCTCGTGATCGGCGCACCGGACTGGCGCATCCGGTCGTAGCAGCGAATCAGCTGCCGGGCGCCAAGTCTGGTGCGCACGAAGGTGCCCGACCCGCTCTTGGAGATGACCATTCCCCACTTCGCCAGCGCCTGCACGGCCTGGTGTGCGGTGCCGCGGGCGACGCCATACCGCTCGGCGAGAGCTGGTACTGCCGGCAGTCGAGCGCCGGCCTCGTACTCGCCTGCCTCGATGCGCTTGCGAAGGTCGTCCGCTACTTGCAAGTAGCGATCGCGATCCACTGAATTCACCCGAACAGATTGACATCATCCTAGGATGCTTGCAACCATGCTGATACGAAGTGCGAGCATCCCATAACGCTTGTGGAGGTCTGGTGAAGGAACGAACGGTCTACGAACAGTCCCTGCCCGCTGGGCCCGATGCCGCCCCCAGCGCCAGCGCGTGGATCCGTGCCATCGCCGGGGAGGGCCTGGCCGAGCGCGCCGCGAGCGTCATCACCGGACTCGTGGCCGGCGCGACCGCACGCTCCCCGCACGGAGGACGCATCAAGATCACCGCCACGCTGGAGCCCGGCGAGCTCCGCATCGAGGTGCGCACCCCATCCAACGGCTTCCCGCAGAGCACGCCGCCCGGGTGGGCGGAGTGCTCCAGCCACGCCTGGTCCATGGCCACCCGAGAAACGGAAGATCACTACTCCGCTGAGGCGTCCGTGCGTCCCATGGTCGCGGTGGGATCCTGATGAGCCTCGAGGCGGACATCTCGTTGCCGGCCACGGAGGACTCCATCCAGACCGCGCGGACGTGGATGCGGATCGTGTTACCGGATCGTCTGGCCGTGCTCGAAGGCCAGGCGATGGCCGCGATCGGTGACCTCACGTCGGCTGTGTTGCCCCTCACGCACAAAGGCGCCGTCCTCTCCTGCCGCGTGGTGTTCGACGAGATGGCGCAGACGCTCCGCGTGGGCATCGACGCGCCGTGGGTGCGGGACGCCGACAGCGCCGAGCACGCACCTGATGCGAGCTACCTCAGCGTCGAGCTCGCGATCCCGCTCGATGACCTGGTGCCCTCGTGACCAGCCTGGAGGAGACCGGTCGCCGCGCCCACTGCCGCTCGTGCAGCGAGGAGATCGCCGAGCTCGACACCGGCGTCTGGCGCCTGGCGCGCAAGACCCCCGACGACCGAGTGCCCTGCCCCCTATCCCCCGACCAGCGGCACCACCCCCAGGAGGACCTGTGACCGCCGTGCACCACGAGCGCGACGACCTGGTCGTCGAGCGGCTGCACACGGAGCAGCCCGACGCCGAGCTCGTCGACGCCGAGCTCGTGGACCGCGAGCCCGGCGGCGGGTCGCAGGCCGGGCCGGTCCTGACCGACATGACCGCCCTGCAGTGGTTCATCCCGGGCCGCAGCGTGGGCGTCAGCGCGCCCGCCGCCGAGCCGTACCGCCCCGGCCGGCCGGGAGGCCTCCCTTAGACGGCCCGGCCGCCAGTTTGCGGTGCAGCGGCTTGGCGGCCGGGCTCACCACGTGGCCCTTGCCCAGGACGGAAGGGCAGGGGCCACCACGCCCCCGCTGGCTGGCTCCTCGTCATCCCTGCAGCCAGCCGGGGGGCGGAATCCCGTGTGAATCGGTTTCACCCACATCAACTGTTGGAGACCCCCATGTACGACGACGCCCTGCCCTTCACCGGGGCCGGCATCACGGTGGCCGGCATCGGCCTCCAGTTACCGACGATCATGGCCATCGCGGCGGGCGCGATCATCGGCGGGATCCTGGCCTACCGCTTCGCCACCAGGAAGCGGCGTGCGCAGACGCGGGGCTAGGTCCGCCCAGGTGGTCCTCGCGGGCGTCACCGCGCTGCTGGTGGCGCTCGCGTGGATCATCACCTACCGGCTGACCACCGGCCCGCTCCATCTGGACTGGACCGTCGCCCTGAACGCCCTGCCCACCCTCGTGCTCATCGTGGTCCTGGTCGCCGCGACCTGGCCGCGCACGTTCGAGCACCTCCCGGTCGCGCCGGGGCGCGTCGCCGTGATCGTGCCCTGCTATCAGGAGTCGCTCGCGGCCGTCGTGCGGACGGTCGACTCGCTGCTCGCCGGAACCGTCGTGCCGGACCTCATCTACCTGATCGACGACGGGTCCACCGACCCGATCGACATCACGCGGCTGCCGACCCGGATCCGCTTCGACCGGCGGGTCAAGATCTTCCGGCAGGCCAACGGCGGCAAGCGCGAGGCTCAGGCACGCGCCCTGTACGAGCTGCGCTGGCACCGCGACCGCGGCCGCCCGCTCGCCGACTACATCCTTACCGTCGACAGCGACTGTGACCTCGCGCCCACCGCGCTGCGTACCCTCCTGCGCGCCATGTCCGAGCCCAGCGTCCAGGCCGCCACCGGCCTGCCGCTCACCCGCAACCGCACAGCCAGCTGGCTGACGCGGCTGATCGACCTGGAGATCTCCTCGATCTGCCTCACCTACCGCACCGCCCGCTCCCGGCTGGGCGGCAGCCTCACCACCTGCTCCGGCGCGCTGGCCATCTACCGCGCCGACGTCGTCCTGGACAACCTGGCCGACTACCTCGAAGGCGCTGTCGCCGCCGGCGACGACCGGCGCCTGACGCACTACGCGCTCCTGCGCGGCCAGGTCGTCTCCGTCCCCGAGGCGCTCGTCTACACCGACATGCCCGTCACCCTGCGCGCCCTGTACCGGCAGCGCGTCCGCTGGTCCTCCTCCCACTGGGCCTACACCGGGTGGGAGATCGCGCACCTTCCCACCGGGCCGATGCTGTGGACCGCGTTCAACCTGCTCGTCTCGATCATCATCCCCATCGGCCTCGTCTGGCTGCTGATCCTCGCGCCTGTGCTGGGGTACGGCCTCGGCTGGCAGGCCATCGCCTACTGGCTGGTCCTGTCCTGGACCTCCAGCCTCGGCTACGCCGTACGCCGCCCCGGCCTACCAGCCGTCACCCGGTGGCTGACCTGGCTGGTCGGCGTGCCCGGGCTGATGCTGCTTCAGCTGGTCTGCATCCGGCCGGCCATGCTGGCCGCCCTGCGCGAGGTCCGGTCGACCTCGTGGCACACCCGCGGCGCCGACGCCACCTGACGCGCGCTCGTCGCGCCTCCACCGCTCGGCCGCCGCCGCGGTGTAGCGTCCCGCGACCAAAGCCCCCCATATCCGACCCCCGGAGTATCGAGCATGTCCCTCACCCCGGGCACCGCCATGCCCGCCCACCCGTCCGCCGAGGCCGCCCGGGGCCTGTGGTGGACGATCATCCTCATCACCGGCACGGTCAGCCTCGCGCTGAACATCGCCCACGGCGTTGCAGCCGCGCAGGG
This sequence comes from Nonomuraea sp. NPDC050310, assembly GCF_040655795.1. Lineage (NCBI taxonomy): Bacteria > Bacillati > Actinomycetota > Actinomycetes > Streptosporangiales > Streptosporangiaceae > Nonomuraea > Nonomuraea sp. NPDC050310. The sequence continues at coordinate 24,148 of NZ_JBFAKP010000044.1, forward strand.
GGACGTCCTCCTGGCGGTGCTCGCCGGCGTCCTGCCCGTCCTCATGGCCGGCCTGCTGAGCCACACGTTCGTCGCTGACGCCCCGGGCGGGGTCCGCTTCGTGGTCGTCGTGCTCTTCGGGCTCAGCATGCTGATGTCGCTGTCGTCGATCGTGGAGCTCCTCGCGCCCGTCGTCGGCACGGCCCGGGCGCTCGGCACCGCCGCGGTGGTCGACGTCCCCGCACTCCTCGCGCTCTACATGATCGAGCGCGGGAACCGCGCCCGGCGAGCAGCCGAGCGAGCGGAGGCCGAGCGCCGTACGGCCGAGCGGCAAGCGGCCGAGCAAGCGCGCCGGGACGCCGAGGAGGCCGAGCGGCGAGCGGCCGACGAGCGCGCGGCGAGCGCCAGGCGAGCGGAGGAACAAGCGGCCGCCGAGCGCTTGGCGAGCGAGCAGCGAGCGGCAGAGCAAGCGGCAGCCGAGCGCGCCCACGCCGAGCGGCAAGCGGCAGAGGCGCTCGCCGAGGCCGAGCGGCAAGCGGCAGAACGAGCGGCAAACGAGCGCCTGGCGGCCGCCGAGCGAGCGGAGGCCGAGCGCCTGGCCGCCGAGCGCGCACAAGCGGAGAAAGAGGCCGCTGAGCAGGCGATAGAGGCCGAACGAGCGCGGGCCGAGCGGCTGGCCACGGCCGAGCGCCTGGCCGCTCAGCAGCGCGCCGCCGAGCGCGAGCGCGCCGCTCGCGAGGCGCTCGCCGCCAAGGCCGAGGCCGAACGGCAAGCGGCAGAGGAGGCACGGCGAGCGGCCGAGCGAGCGGCTCGCGCTGACGCTCGTACCGCTCGCGAGGCGCTCGCCGAGCAGCGCCACGGCGACCTCGCGCCCGCCGACAAGCGGCGGATCATCGCCGAGTTGCTCGCCCGCGACCCCGGCGCGCAAGCGCCCGCGGCCGTCGCCGCGGTGGCAGCGAGCGGCGGCCAGATCTCCCCGCAGCGCGCCCGGGCGGTCCTCTCCGAAATCCGCCAGGAGGCCGGCGGGCTCGCCGAGGTGCGGCAGATCCGTACCCCCGCCGCGGTGTAAGACGATGACGCTACGACCCCAGGAATGGAGACCGATGTACGACAACGACATCGTCTGTGGAAGCTGCGGACGGCGCGAGGGGCACCCCGAATGGTGCGACCTCGGCGGCTTGACCACCCGTGAGCAACTGGCCCAGGAGAACCAGGCCTGGCGGACCCACAAGGAAGAGCACCGCTACCTGACCGAGCGCGTGGACGGCTGCGACTTCTGCCTGCTGGACCCGCCGAGCTTCGGCGCCCGCGTCACTCCCGCTGGCCAGCAGGAGCTCAACGCCGCGAGCGAGCGCTGTCGGATGCGCGGCGGACCACCCTGGAGCAGTTCGACGCCGAGCGCGCCGCGATCATCGCCGCGCACTCCATCCCCTGAAGGGCGGGCGTCCGGACCCTTCCCCGAGACCGGACGCCCGACGGCACCCTACCCCGGACACGACGAAACGCCCCCGCCCGATCCCAAAGGATCGAGCGGGGGCGACGTCGTTTACACCTTGGTCCTCGAGGGCGCTGCCGGCGATGACACTGTGACGGGTCTGCCGTGGTGGCCAGCACCGCGGGGTGGCCACCACAGGTGTCGCGGCAGACGCCACCGCTCGCC
>NZ_JBFAKP010000045.1:0-21997 GCF_040655795.1 Nonomuraea sp. NPDC050310
GCAGAAGGACGCGGGGCACTTCCCCTGGCTCGACGACGCCCCGACCTTCGTCGACACCATCGCGGGCTGGCTGCAGGGTCCCCCACGCCTCAGCGGCCCTACCGAGGCCATCTAGCGGTCACGGCAGAAGGCGCTGGATGTCCCGGAAGATCCGCTCGCTGGCGGCGACGGCCGCCTCGTCGAGATTCTGGATGAAGCCGTGCTCCAGGCCCTCCTCCCGCCTGCCCATCACCTCGACACCGGCCTCGCGCAGCCGCTCGGCATAGGTTTCGCCCTCGTCACGCAGGGGGTCGCGCTCGGCGGTGATCACCACGGCAAGATCAAGCATAGCCTGACATTCTTTCCCATGCTCGGCCACGTCGGTGGCGCATCCTCGAGGGGGACCCTTTCTGGGTAGACGTCAAGTAGATTCCCGCACCGAATAGTCTGCAGGGCGTGCGCATCGGGCCACGCATCCGCACACCCTGCAGCCCGATGACGCCAACTGCTCTGGGAGGAGACGACATGGTGTCGTCCACACACTTCTTCGACGTGCTCCACGACATTGACCCCCACCTGACCCACCATTTCGGCATCGGCTGGATCAAGGGTCTGGACATGGAGGAAACAGCACGCCGGCTCGGCGCCGACCTCAGCCACTCCGCCACCGTAAGGCTGGCCGAGGCCTACCGCGACGCCGACAACGACCCCGCCTGGGGGCCGTACTCCAGCATCTATCTGCTGGGTGAGGCCGAGGAAGGGGAAGGGGAGTGGACCATCTGCATGCAGGTGCAGGGCTGGCGCCTCATCGAGGACGACACCTTGGCCAGGCTGTCACGCGACGGAGGGCAAGTGTTCGCCCTCACCTTCTACAACGACCACATGCCGACCTTCCACCACTCGGAAAATGGCGCCCCCCCACAATCGGAGGACATGTTCGAGGCAGAGCGGTTCTTCCCAGAGCACACCAAGGGGCTTCGCCTCATCTCGCCCGTAGGAGCGGACCTTGAGAATTACGACGAGATGTCCGCGTTGATCTCCGAGGGTTTCGTGCTGGCCGGGCGCGTGACCGGCGAGCCGATCACCGACGCGTGGCTACGGATGTACCACGAGCGCTACATCGTCGCCCACGACTCTCCCTGAGACGCCGCTACCCGCCGCTTTGCGTCCTGCAACGACCAGTTGGGCGCACGTTCGCCGCCGTGACGACCTCGCCGAGCAGCACTCAGACCCTGACCTGCAACTGGCGCGCTGGCCTATTACCCGCTATCGCTCCAACGGCCGCTTCGAAGCCGTACGCGTCGGAGAGGACGGCCGTCGTGGTGCTCGCTATGACGGCTGGGCCGCGGGCCCGCGGCGGTTCCCGGCCTGCTGCATATGCGGAGTGTCCCTGCGCGCCGGCCGGTGGAGGTGACGTCGCGCAAAGGCGTCATCCCGTTCGTCCCGGCACGGCTCCTGCCGTACGGCGGCTGGTCGACCGGACACCGTGGTAACGACCCGTTCGACGGCGAGGAATGGGGATAACAGTCCGAGGAGAGCAAAGAGCCGGGGCGGCTCGCCGAGCACCGTGCCCTCTTCTCCGGCTACATGAACCAGGTACAGCACGCCTAGCCCGACGACATGCCGGTGGCTGCGTTCATAGAGCAGCGGACCACAGAGCTCAACGCCCGCGACCACCCGCCAGACCTCACCTGGTTCCTGGAGACCACCTACGACCACCACCGCGCGATCGGGCCGACGGAGGTGACCTCGTCGGGCTCGACATGATGCGCATCCGCGAGTGGACCGATCCCACCGCCGTCATCCACGTCGGCTACCAGCACTGAAACGCCTTTGAGAGCCGCCGCCCAGTTTGGGCGGCGGCGAGCCCGCAAGAAGGGATACACGATGGCGAAGAGCACGCGGCCGCTTCCGGCCGACGACCAGTGGGAGCTTCTCTCCTCGCACGGCTTCTCAGAAGGGTTCGCCGGAACCTGGCTTGAGGGCGATGACGTCGAAGCCGTCGCCCGCCAGCTGCGAGCTGACCTGTCCAGCAGGCTCGACTGCGATCTCCAAGCAGCGTTGGACTGGTACGACCCCTTGTCCTTCGAGGAGGTCGTCTGGGTAGGGGAGCACGCCCCCGGCTGGCTGCACATCATCGGCCTGCAGGGACCCGGCGTGGTTCCGGCTCCGCTCAGTGCAGAGGGTCGCAGACTCTTCTTCTTGGAGTACAACTTCGAAGGAGTTCAGGGACTGTCCTACTGGCGTGATGGCCAGAACAGAGGCCAGATGGGACGCAATGCCAACTTCGGGGGCGAGCTCGAGGACGTCTTCGCCGAACACGAGGTGTCCCCGACACGGGGAGGAAGCGAGCAAGAGGAGATGAACGATTACCTCCTGCTCCTCGGTCGTGTCACCGGCCGATTTATCGATCAAGACTGGTTCACCGGTCAACGAGCTCTCTTCGGTATTCCTAAGGGCGCGTGGAAATGGTGACCGAGGTGGCGACGACACGTCGGCCGTGGTGACGGGACTGCGCGTGGCCGCCGCCCGCGTGAACGCCGACCAGCGCACGGCCGCTGACAAGGATGAGCGTTGAGACGCGGGAACACCTGACGGCTGGTCATCTCGGCCGCCGGGCCAGCGGCCGAATGCATCACTCCACGTCGCGGCGGCTGGGCTGCCCGATTGGCGGGAGGGACGACCCTCCCGCCGGTCTCGGGTCAGTCCCGTCGAGGCAGATAATGGACGTCTGCTCCCGGCCCGTGTCCGGCCAGGGAGCGTTCAGGTCGAACCGCCAATCGCCCCGCTCGGAGCCGGTGGTGGCCCCAATTGTTGACGACGTGCTTGTGCTCCGGCTCTTTGAAAACCGCCAACTACCAGGGTTCGGCCACTCACTGGTGGTGCGGTTGTCCTTGCGGAACCAGCGCCCCTGCACCGTCCCGGCTGACTGCTCCTCACCCAACGACAGCTTGTCCCGGCCGCCCGTCGCCGGCATCCGCCCGCCCACCGGCCACCGCCCCTCCCCCGTGCTGGTCAGCGTCTCGCCACCACTGCGCTCGTCGTCCAGCACGCTGAGCAAGGCGCACCCGCTGCCTGTCGGGCGACCGTGGCCAGCATGCTCGCGGGGCAAGCGCCCCCCACTTGGACGTCAGCATCCGCATGAAGTGGCCAAGCTGCCGCCCAGCCCAGCCAGGCTCCCCGGGAGGACCAAGGACGCACGGCCCGCCTGGCGGAGACATCGGCCCGCTTCCAGCACTGCGTGATCAAGAACAGCCGCGGCTTCGAGAGCGGGAAAGCCCTCGGCGCACAGCGAAGCTCTTCGATCACCCATCGGCCAGTGACCCGCCAGGAGGGTCTCGGCAAGCAGGCACGACACCACCGCGCAAGCCTGGACGAGGAGACGTTCCAGGCGAACCGCTTGTGGTCTGGAGTCCATGACGTTGTGGGCGGTTGACGCCCCCGGGCGATCGCCGAGGCCGCGACGCGGGAGCTCACGCGGATGCCGGCGTTCGAGATCATGCCGGACCGGCTCGTGTCGGTCATTGACTCGGGCCCGCCGCGGTCGACAACTCATCGGCAAAAGGGAAACGATTCAATGCACTGCAAATCCTACTTTCACGACATCCTTTTCCAGATCAACCCGCACCTGACACACCACTTCGGCATCGCCTGGATCAGGGGCATCGATGTCGAACAGAGCGCTCACCGCCTCGGCGCCAGCCTGGACCACGCCACCAGCGTGACGCTTGCCGATCCGTTGGAAGGCGCTGAGCTGGACCCGGCGTGGGGCGACGACTCAAGCGTTTATCTGATCGGTGAAGCGGATGAGGGCGGCTGGACGATCTGCATGCAGGTCCAAGGGTGGCGCCTCATCGAGCCGGAGACTCTTTCCAGCCTCTCTCGCAATGGCGGGCAAGTCCTCGTGCTGGCGACACATTTTAGCGACATCACCAAAGTGTTCTGGGCGGAGAACGGCGGCCCGGCTAAGTGCGTGGACCTGTATGAGGCGCACCGGCTCTTCCCGCATCTCACCGACGGACTCCCCCTTCTCCACTCCACCATCGAAGACGTCGCCTGGGATGAAAGAGCTCCCGAAATCCTGTCGGAAGGATTCATCCTCGCGGGGCGCGTCACGGGAGAAGAGATCACCGAGACCTGGCTCCGCCTGCACCACGAGCGGTACATCGTCGCGCACGACACGCCCTGAGCTTCACCACACCGCGAGCGGTCCACCCTGCTCATGAGTTCTGCGAGCCACACCTCCCGCGTGGAGCTGCTTGTCCGCCTACCTCTCCCAGCCGCGGGAGGAGCCCGGCCTCAGCGGCGGCCAGAGCTTGCTCAGCACGCTGACGTGGTGCGACCTGACGAATAGGTCCTGGCCGGTCGGCCGGTATCCGGACGTTCGCTGTCGCTTACGGGGCGGTTACCCGGCCCAGAGGGTGTCGACGACGGTGAGGCTCTTCTCGTCCTCCTGCACGCGGACGGTGGCCATCCCGGCCTCGCCGAAGAACAGGCGCCGGCACTCCGCGCCGTGGTGCGGGGCGTAGGCGGCATCCCAGGGGCGTTCAAGGAAGTCGACGATGCGTTCCACGAACCACGGCCTGCGCGGCGGCGGGCAGTTCGTGGAACTGGGCCAGGGCGCGCTCGGCGAGCGTGACGTTCACGAAGCGGGCGCCCTCTACCGGCGGCCGGCGGTGTCGCGCCAGCCGGGCACGAGATCATCCAGCGACGTCTGCGGCTGCTGCTCTGCCCGGCCGGCGTCGGTGACGGCCTGCCAGTAGCCGGGCCGCTGGTAGGCGCGCGAACGAGAGGGTGGCACTCACCGGCATCGTTGGCTCATTTGTCCTGGTGGCGGCGGCGCTAACCGGGGTGCCACAGCCGCGGCGAGGGCTGTCGCTGGTAGGCCGCGGGCGGATCCTGGCCTGGTCCGGGGCGGCTCTGGCGGTGGCCGTCGTGACGTGGCAGTTGGGAGCCGCCCTCCGGGAGTTCGGAGTGCCGCCCGAACTGCCCCCGCTCGGGATGAGTGCGGTGGTCTGCGGAGTGGCCGCACAGTCGCCGATAGGGCGCAGGAGCGTCGTGGTGCTCTCGCCGGTCATGCTGGCGATCCCCCCGCTCATGATGGTTGGGCTGTGGGGGATCGCGCTGTTGGGGCTGGGGTCGGCCGGGTTTGTGGTTGCCGCCTTTCGTTCTAGGTCGCTTGCGCAGAGGGCCATCAACGGATGAGTGTTGCGCCGGTCGTGGCGCGGCCGTCCTCCAGGCCGTCGTGGACGATGGCGGGCGCGGCCGGGTCGGCGAGCATGCGGGCGAGGCCGGCCATCACCAGGACGTCGGCGACAGCGACGTCGACCAGGCGGACGGGGGCGTGCTCGTAGCGGCCGTTCGGGGCCAGCAGCCGGGCGGACCGGCCGTGGTCGACGGCCTGCCGGCCCTGTGTCGGCCCCAGGACCTCCCACAGGGAGCGCACGCTTGCCAGGGCGATCCCGGCGGCCAGAGGGTCGGGCAGCTCGCCGGGGTCCAGGCCGTCGACCTCCTCCCACCCACGATAGGTGAGCAGCAGTTCCTCCAGCTCGGCCAGCGCGTGGGTGATCTCGTCGTCCAGGTCGGGCACCAGGATCGTGCGGACGGCCATCGGGGTCAGCCTTTCCGGTCGGGGGAGTGCCGGACGGCGCGCCGGTCGCGCTCGTCCAGGGCGGCCAGCTCGGCCTCGGCGTCCAGGAACGCGAGGCGCTCGGCGTACGGCAGCGCCTGGAAGGCGGATGAGTCGAGGATGGCCTGCTGGTCGGCCGCCGACAGGCGGCGGAACAGGCCGGCACTGATCCGGATCCAGGTCGCGCTGTCCATGTCAGCGGCCCCAGCGCTCGTGCGCGGACTGGCGGGTCATCCCGGCGGCCTCCCCGATCCGCGCCAAGGACGGCCAGTGCTCCTGCTGGGGCTAATCAGCCGCAGTGTTCCCGGTTCTGCCCGTCGCGCTGCCGGACTTCAGCTCCTCGGACAGGAGCTGCAACAGGCCGGGCAGATGACGCTCGATGTCCTGCCTGGGCAGTGAGACGGCGCTGCCGTTGCCGTGGTCACGCTGCATGATCAGGCCCGCCTCGCGCAGCACCCGGAAGTGATGCGTGCGCGCGGCCTTCTTCACCGGCAGGTCGAACGAGCCGCACGCACGCTCCCGGTCTTCGGGATCGGCCGCGAGTTCGGCCACGACCTGGCGGCGGGAGTCGTCGGCCAGCGCGCGGAACACCTTGCCCAGATCCATAACTCACTCCTAGGTACGAGTTGCATCATACCTAGGCCGATGGCTAGCGTTGGCAGGTATGGAAATTGTCGTACCTGAAGGAAGCGGGGCGGTCGGTATCTACGGCTTCGCCCGGCCGAAGCCCGAGCGCGCCGATGAGCTGGAGCGGCTGCTGCTGTCATTCGTGGAGCCGACCAGGGCCGAGCCTGGCTCGATGCAGTACCAGGTCCACCGAGACGTGGCTGATCCCAGCACGTTCGTGTTCTACGAACTGTGGCGGTCGGCCGACGACCTGCGCGCGCATCTCGCGCGTCCCGAACTCGCACACTTCCAGCAGCACCGCATGCACTACCTACGAGAAGACCTGGAGATCCACTGGCTGACACCCCTCAGCGTGACCCCCTGACCCCATTGTCAGCGTATCCGCGCCGACACGCTGGACAGAGTGACCGACCTTGGCCAGACGCCCCCCACATGCGTCGGTTCCCGAAGAATCTCGCCGCCGTCCGCATCACGTGAGCAGGCGAGACGAACGGCCGCCCACTCCCGCTATCGAGGGAGCGGGCGGCCATCGCCGCAACGCTCAGGGTCAGCGCGGACTTCTCGCGGCCATGCTGACCGCTGACAGCAATTGATCACGTGTGTTGCGACGACTCCTGGGAATGCACCAAGTGTCGCGGAAGGGCGGGACACGCCACTCAGCGCTTTGCCGACGGGCCGAAGTACGCCTCGAACCCGTCGAGCAGACGCATCAGACCGAACTCGAAGGCAGCGGCGAGGTCGGGCGGATCAGTGGTCTCGAACACGTGCGGGAAGCGCCCGGTAGCCTCGAGGCCCGCCAGTTCCACCTCACGCTCCCGCCACCACTGCTCCGTGCTCACCCCCGTCTCCTGCTCCTGTTCGGTATCGAGCTGGCCTGCCATGCCGATGGTGTAGGCGGCCAGCGCGACGATCGCGTACATCGCGGTTTCTCGTGAGTGGCCCTCCCGGCGCAACGCCGACATGACCCACTCTGTGTGGCCGATGGTCGCCGGGGCGAGCATCGGGCGCAGCACCGAGACCATGCCGACCACCCAGGGATGGCACCGATAGATGTCCCATTCCCGGCGCGTGGCGATCTCCAGCGTCTGGCGCCAGTCAGGCACGAACTCGGGCAGCGGCCGCTCGCTGAAGACGGCGTCGGCCATGAGGTGGAGAAGCTCTTCCTTGCTGGACACGTGCCGGTACAGGGCCATGCTGGTGACACCTAGTTCGCTCGCCACTCGCCGCATGGACAAGGACGCGACCCCCTCGGCGTCTGCGACCGCGACGGCCGAGTGAACGATCTGATCACGGCTCAGTGGCGCGTTCTGTACGCGCGGGACGACGGTGGCGCGGGGGCGGCGCTCAGGCGCCGGTGCGGGCTCCGGCTCCCGCACGATCGTTCCCACGCCGGGCACAGGATGGACGAGCCCCTCGGTCCGCAGCGTCGTCAGCACCTTCGTCGCCGTGGCGATGGCCACGCCGTAGCGGCGGGTGATCTCGCGCGTCGAAGGCAGCAGCTCACCCGGGCTCAGTTCACCGCTCTCGATCTGGGCGCGCAACTCCGTGGCGATGCGCACATAGACCGGTTCTGACACCCGTTCCCTCCGGCTCTCCTTGTCGTGCACTAGGACAGGAGTGCTAATTTACACCCGCTGAACAGCGGCAGGCGTGAGTGCTTATGCTGTAAACCCCAGTATGAGAGGGTGCCGACGGGCTTCGGCGAGTTCATGCACTAGTGATCGCCGACGATCACCCCCACGCGGCCAGGAGCTCATTCGGTACGGCGTGGGCGGCCAGCAGCACGGCACGCTGGCCTGCTCGAGGCGCTTACCCGCCCGACGGCCCGATCCGCCCCTTACGCGGCGGTCCGGACCGCACCTACATCGTCCGTACAACCACGCCTTACTCCGCCCGGCGCAGGTCCCGTGCCTCGGCTTGCGGCTGGTACCCGGCAGAGCGATAGGTGGCCGCGGCCCCGGCGTTGGAGCCTTCGGCGCAGACGGTCGCGCTGGAGGCACCCATCTGCCGCAGAGCCGCCGCGGCGGCGACCGCCATCGCCTTGCCGTACCCGTGTCCCTGGTGGTCGCCGTGCACCCCGAGGGGTTCGATCAGGCCGGGCCTGCCCGCACCCGCGGACCAGACGGTCGTGGCCGCGACCGCCTGGCCGTGCTCGTTGTAGCCGACAAGGCAGCGGGCATCGGCGTACGGTGTGCCGGCCGCCATGGCATGCCAGCGTTCCGCGCTGAACGTCGATCCCTGGAAGGCCGCCCGGTGAACCGCGACCCGCTCCTCGACCAGTTCGGGGCCGACCGCCTCGATGCGCAGGCCGCAGTCCTCCACCGATTCGCGCAGGTCACGCACCATCGGGATCCACGGCTCATCCAGTTCCCAGCCGCCCTCCAGCAACAGCTCCCGGAACCGGCCGCCCCACAGCGCCTCGACGTGGGCCTTGCCCGCCGCCAGGACGCCGCGTTCGCCTCGCGACACGTCCTCGGCCATCTGCCGGGCGAGCTCCTCGTCCATGCGCGCTTCCGGATCGACCGCCAGCCGTACCAGGTCGGACCCGTCCAGCAGGCCGACCCCGAGGATCCTGCCCTCCCGGCTCCACGTCCGCAACGCCGCAGCGGTCCGCTCCGGGCCGAACTGCCAGTAGAACCCGACATCCCCCGGATGCAACTGCATCGAGGTCCCCTCGCGCCGCCACTCCCCTAGCGCGCGCACCACTTCGTCCAGGTCACCGACACCCGGCGTGCTCAACAAGACAGTCATCCCGCGATCAAACACGTGTCGCTCCCATGCGTCCAATGATTTAGCAGGTCTACGCGGTGAAACAGATCACCGAGTACGGCTGGCAGCCCTCCCCGAACGTGCTGGTCGGAGTCGCCGGGCCGGTCATCGGCGCCCTCTTCGTCCGGCAGCAGAACCGGCTGGCGGCCCTGCGGCTCGACCTGCGGGTACGCCAGCGTTCCTGGCGTACCCGAACGGTGATCATCGAGGTTACGAGGTCCCCGATGGAGTCGAAGAAGACAGACCGTGCCCCCGTCAGGCGAGATCGTCCAGGATGTCGACGAGCGCGAGATCACGGGGCAGGAAGTGGGGCGACTCGAGTGAGTGGACCTTGAAGCGGTTGTCCGGGGTGAGCCGGTCGGCTTCTTCGATCCAGCGGTCCTGCATGGCGGGCGGCAGGAGGCGGTCAAGGGTGAGACGGACGTAGGTGCGGGGAATGCGGCCCCAGGTGTCACGGTGGCCGCGCGCGTCGGAGTCCGGGAGGTTGCCGGGCTCGTCCGGCTGGAGCATCTGGAAGAGGGTGCGCGCCTCCTCCGCGCTGTAGGTGTGGGCCACGAGCGCGCGGAAGGCCTCCAGGGCGGCCGGGTCGGACGAGCGCCAGTTCACGCGATTGACGCCCAGTTCGTTGGGGTCGCCACCGTGGCCCGCCATGAAGAATTCGACCAGTTCGGGCGACTGGAGCTCGGGCTGGATCACATAGTCGGTCGGCGTGGGCAGGTCCACGCAGCAGAAGGCGCTGATGTAGACGAGATGCTGGATCATGTTCGGGACGCGGTTGGCCGTCAGACTCAGGCTCACGCCGCCCTGGCTGTGGCCAACCAGGATCACCGGGCCGTTGCGATGCGCACGGCGCACCACGTCCTCGACGTGGCCGACGTAGTCGTCAACAGTGAGCTTCGCCGTGGGAGAGGGCTCGGTGAGCAGGCCGGCCGCGTCCTGGCGCTGGTAGGAGTCCGGGATGAAGGCGTCCCTGCCGTGGCCCGGAAGGTCAACGGCCAGCGTGCGATGCCCACGGAGGGCGAGCTCCTGCATGATCCAGGTCCAGTGGTGAGCGTTGGCGTTGGTGCCGTGGACAAAGACGTAGGTCGGTTGGGGCCGCATACCTGATCTTTCCTTCTGTGTACGTCGATAACAGCAGCACGCCCGACGCGTTTCGGGGTGTCGCATATGGAGTCTACATGATAAACATCCTGCTTTTACTGCGTAAATGCCTAGTACACCTACCATTGTCCTGGATGCACGTGTACTAGTGCACTAAAAGAGTGCGGGCCGTACAGGAGAAGGGGGTGGTCGCGCCTCCGGCCTGTGATCGCACCTCGCATGCGACGGCGCAGCGAGCACGTCCCGCGGGGTCGAGGATGATGCAGGCGTGTTCGCCCTAGCGCTGTGACCGGAAACGTTCACCGGGTTGGCGCGTAGGACATCCCTGCCGGCTGGATGGACTGGTCACGTTCGATTGGCGCCCGGAAGTCACCGGGCCGCGCCGGTAGTGATTGGTGCAGGAGGCCTTCAGTGCGGTCTGCACAGTGCGCCGGTAGACCGGGCCCTTGGTCTTGAGCTCGCGCACCAGCCCGCGCAGCGTCAGCTCGTCACCCCGCACGGTGGGGAAGACCACGCCGCTCACCGACATCGAAGGCGTCGAGCCGGGCGTTCCCCCGGGCTTGACCGCCACGGTAGGGCCGCGGACCATGGCAGCGGCCAGGCGTCGTGGGCGCCTTGCCCGACGAGCTCGGCCAGGGGCATGGTCTGTGTGAACCTGCTCCACACGCTGCTGGCCCCCCTGAACGATCTTCCGCTCAGCTCTGCCCGCTCAGCGCTCTGCCTGCTCGCTGCCCGCCTCGGTGAGAACCCGTCCATGAGGGCCGGGAGCCGGATGACCCAGTTCGCGCTCGGGTACGTGGTGGTGCCGAGCACACGGACACACCAGATGGCTGCGCTCGGGCGGAAGCCGTGCGCCAGGAGCTGGCGCGGATGGTGCCCGGTGTCGCCTTCGAGGTGGCCGGGCACGGCGAGGCGGATCCGGTGGCACCCAACGCCCTGCCCGACGGCGGCGACAACCCCAAGGGCCGGGCCAAGAACCGCCGCGTGGAGGTCACCTTCAACCGCTGAAGCCACGACACGGATTTCACATCAGCCATCCGGCCGGGCCGGGAGCCGGCCGGCCGGCTCATGGGCGAGCAGGTGTCTGCCCTGACCTTCGCCGCCCGGGCCCATCACCTCGGCACACGATTCAGGCTGCCGTGACCATTCGCGCTGGCCATTTCCCGAACACGAAGGGACCGATCTTGGTCATGCGGGCGATCTAGGCGCGATCAGTCGCTCTCCAACGCGGTCGCCATGCGGCCGAGGGCGTCGAGCAGATGCTCGGCCTGCGAGGCGCTCAGGGGCTCGGCCATCTTGTCCTCGATCGCCAAGATGTCGGCGCGGGCGGCATGCAGCCGCGTGCGCCCGTCGTCGGTCAGGGTCGTGGGCAGTGCCCGGCCTTGAGGGGCGGTGGCGGGGCGGACGACCAGTCCGGCGGTCTGGAGATTGTGCAGTACGACGTTCATGGACTGGCGGGTGACGAAGGCGCCGCGGGCCAGCTCGGCGTTGGACAGCCCGGGCCGGCGGTCGAGCAACTCCAGGCAGGCGTACTGCGGCGTGGTCAGGCCATGCGGGCGCAGGGCCGCGTCCATAGCCGAACGGAGTGCGGCGTCGACCCGCTTGAGCTGATAACCGATGCGCTGGTTCAGATCCTCGCGGGCACCCTCTTGCCTCATGCCAGCATTTTGACATACAGTCGGAATGTCAAAGTTCTGACATGGAGGAAGGCATGACCGTCACCGGAATCGACTTCGTAGCCCTGCAGGTGCGCGACGTACAAGCCGCTGCCACCTTCTACGAGAAGCACCTGGGCCTGCAGCGCGACCCGGCCGCACCGCCGCACGCGGTGGTCTTCGCCACCGCTCCGATCCCGTTCGCCGTCCGCGAGCCGCTGCCCGGCGTGAATCTGGACGACGCGCCGCGCCCCGGACACGGCGTGGCTCTGTGGATGAAGACCGACGACGCTCAAACCCTGCACGACGCGCTGACGGCGGCGGGAGTGCCCATCGTCGCCCCGCCCACCGACGGACCCTTCGGGCGGACGTTCTCCTTCGCCGATCCCGACGGCTATGTCGTGACCGTTCACGACCGCTGACTCCCAACCGTCCGTGACAGCCCCGTGAGGAGCTCACCATGACGCCGCCAGCGGCCCCATGCAGCACGGGACGCCCCGTTCACCGCACCAGTTGACACCTTCCGCGCCTGCGCTGGGTCTTCAGCCGGTCGTCGACGTGGACGTACCGTGCGGTCAAGAGGGTGTCTAGTTCGGTCGTCACAACCCGATGCTGGACACCCTCCTCACATCCGCAACCCAGACTGCGGAACTCATCGTCTAGCCCACCGTCCGGTGCTTGCGACGCCGTGGCCGGGCAAGGGCGATCAGGGTTGCGCCCACGGTGGCGTAGCCGATGGAATGGGGTCACGTCCTCATCGAGGCGTTCTCTCCTTATGCTCCGTTCGCTTTCACTCCGCGCTCGGCATCGTCGCGCTGCGACTGCCGGCGGAAGGCGCGGACGGGACCCGGCTGCCGTGGCTGACGCGGATACCGAATCCGGCACACGGCTCGAATGCCGCCGGAGCATCACGATGCCTCTTCACCGCCTGACTGCATCCAGGAGCAGCCGCAGTGCCGGGCCTGGCGGACCAGGTGGTACGGCAAGCGAGGTGGGTACGGTCACGCCGGCCAGCGGGCGCAGGGCCACGCGACGCACCGGCACCAGCTCGGCTGCGGCCTGGTAGAGCACTGTCCAAGACGGCGGGCCGGCGCCGATCTCGGCCATGGTGTCCTGCAGATTGGTGAAGGCCGGCCCCGCCACCGGCTCGAACCCCGCGTCGCGGCAGGCGGCCATCACCAGGTCGTACAGCGGCCGGTTGTGCGCGCGAGGCGCCAGCCGCAGCGGCAGCTCCGCCAGGTCGACCAGATCGATGACAGCCGAGCCCGCCAACCGGTGCGCGGCGGGCAAGGCGACCACGAGGGCGTCCGTCCAGATGGGCAGCAGTTCGAGGCCGGGCGCGGTGTGCACAGCCCGGACGAAGGCGGCGTCCAGCTCGCCTGTCCGGACCGCCGCGAGCCGCTCGTCGTGCGGCAGGGCGCTGAGCCGGACCTGCACGCGCGGCTCCAGTTTCTGCAGCACACGATCGAGCCGCTCGCCCAGGCCCTGGCTGCTGCCAAGGCGAAGGACGCCGTCGTGGCCGGTGGCGATGTCGGCAGCGACGAGGCGGATGCGGTCCTCGCTCGCCAGCAGCGCGCGAGCTTCAGGCAACAGCCGTTCGCCCGCGCCGGTCAATCGGATCCGGCGGGCGGAGCGATCGAACAGCCGGACGCCGAGCTCTCGCTCCAGCCGCGCGATCTGCTGGCTCACGGCCGGTTGCACGATCTGCAAGTGCTCGGCCGCGCGGGCGAACCCGCCCTCGTCCGCGACCGTGACGAAGTAACGCAGCTGCCTGATCTCCATGACGTCCTATCACGATCGGTGATACGTCGACAGGCAAAGCGCGTCTGGGTGCGAACGTGTTCCCGCGTTTGACTGGACCGCATGAAAGCAGTGATCAACACAACGGACGGTCCGATCATCGCCTCCGCTGACGAGCCGGTGCCCGCGCCGCACGAAGCACTCGTCGCCGTACGGGCCTTCGCCCTCAACCGGGGCGAGCTGGCCCTGCTGGACTCCCGCACCGGCGGCTGGCGTCCCGGACAGGACATCGCCGGTGTGGTCGTCGAGCAGGCGGCCGACGGGACGGGCCCTGTCGCGGGCACCCGGGTGGCCGCCCTGGTCGAACAGGCGGGCTGGGCCGAACGTGTCGCAGTGCCTGCTGATCGGCTTGCCGTACTGCCCGATCAGGTGAGCATGGCGCAAGGCGCCGCCCTGCCGCTGGCCGGGCTGACCGCCTTGCGGGCCTTGCGCCTGGGCGGAGCGTTGCTGGGGCGGCGCGTCCTGATCACCGGGGCGAGCGGCGGGGTCGGCCGGTTCCTGGTCGAGCTGGCCACGCTCGGCGGAGCCACCGTGACCGCGGTGGCTGGGCGGCACACGCGGGATCTGGCGGCCTTGGGCGCGAGCGAGGTGGTGGCCGCGACGGATCAGGCGACCGGCCCGTACGATCTGATCGTCGAGTCGGTGGGCGGCGCCTCCCTGGCCGAGGCCCTGCGCGCGGCGGCGCCCGGTGCGACCGTCGTGCTGATCGGGTCCAGCAGCGGAGCGAAGTCACCGATCGACATCTACGACTTCGTGGGCCACGAGGGGACGCGGATCGTCAGCTTCCTGTCCTACGCCCACCCCGATCCGCCGGGCGCAGATCTCGAGGTGCTGGTCACGTTCACCGCCGCGGACCGGCTGCATCCCACACCAGGACTGGTGGAGGACTGGTCCAAGCTGCCGGCGGCGCTGGCCGCCCTACGCGAGCGCCGCATCTCGGGCAAGGCCGTCCTCACCTTGTGATCACCTGCCGAGGTTCGGACAGACACCCCGAAACCAGGTCGGAAGGGGCGGGCCAGCCGTCACCGGACCCGATCATGCCCGGCGCCCTCCCCGATCGACCCACGGTCGATGCGGAAGCCGAGCGGCGTCGCTTGCCAGAGCGGCCGCGGTCGCCTCCGGAGACTCTGAGTGGACATGCCTGTATCACCGGGCAGAGCGCCTCGTAAGGCAGGACTGTCCGAGGGAGGCAGGGTGCGCTCGGCCGGGCTACGCTCGCGGCTATGGGCGGTCCAGGATTGGTGATCGAGCTGGCGCTGGCGGACCCCGAACCGGCGCTTCGACGACTGCGCGAATTTCTGCTGACGGTCTCTGAACGGTTCGAGAACCCGCGTCCCGGCGCATACGACTTCGGGGTCCCGCCCATGCGGCTGGGAGTTCGCGGGCAGGAGGGCGCTGACCACCCGCGGCCGTTTCTGGTCATCCTGGTCGCCGCGACACCAGTGAACGCGGAGACTGCCCAACCCGATGACGATGACGAACAGGGCCTGGTGGCCCTCATCGGCTTCGACCCTACCCACGAGGTAGAGGTCGTTGCCATGTGCAACGACCCCATTGATCACCAAGTCGCCGCTTTCCTCACGGCCGGCATCATGGACGCCATCGGCGGAATCGCCAACGTTGAGCTACGTGCTGATCAGGTGGCGCTGGTCGCGGATCTGCCGGGTGCGGTCGGGCGAGCCGAGAAGCCTTGGGCGGCGGTAGGCGCCACCGCGGAATTCCTGCGCGCATGGGCGGCCCGAAGCGGCTTCCGGCTCGTCAAGTGAGCGGAGGGTGACGAGGGCAGCGCACGCCGAAGATGGTCAAGGCCGGGTGTGCGATGCCGAGGACAACAGCCGCCGCTGTGCTCCCAGGCCGGCCGCGCGCCTTCCATCTTGCGGCGTATCCGCACGACGGTGCTGTGGTGCCGGGTCGTCGATCACGAGGTCGGGGTGGAGATGACCACGCGGCGGTTCTTCGCTCGGCCGGCATCGGTGGTGTTCGGGCGCACGGGTTTGGTCTCGCCGTACCCCGTTGCTTTGAGGCGAGCACGGTCGAGGCCGCCCTTGGTGGCCAGCCAGTCGAGTACGGCGTGCGCACGTCGCTGTGAGAGTTCCACGTTGTAGGCGGGTGCGCCCTTGTCATCGGTGTGGCCGTCGATCTGGATGGTCGAGCCGTCTGCTGACTTGCGGTTGATCTGCTGGACGATGCGCTTGAGCGCGGTTGCGGCCGCGGGCTTGATGTCGGCGCTGTCGAAGTCGAACAGGACGTCGGCGTTGAGGCTGTAGGCGATGGAGTCCTCTCCTTCCAGGACCTCGCTTTCGCCGAACTCGTAGGACTTCAGCTCGGCGGAGGGGATCTCCACCGCCGGCACTTCCACCGCGGGCGCCTCCACTGCGGGCACCTCCACGCCGGGGATGCATTCGCCCTTGTCGTTGCACTTTTCCGGCCTGATGATGAACGGCCTGATGACAAAAGGCCTGATGATGAACGGGCGGATGATGAACGGGCGGATCACGAACGGCACCACCCCGCTGCTGCCTTGGGGTTTGCGCTGGCATACCTCAGGTGTGGAGACGGCCTTGGCTCGCACGGCGCCGGCTCTGACCGCATTTGCGCGGACCGGGTCGACTTTGAGGCCGCCGGCGCTCGCGCCGGGGATTTCCACCGCGGGGATCTCCACGGCGGGGATGCTCGTCTCCGGGATGCTGGCCGCGCCGAGACAGCCGCCGGGCGCGGGCTTGATTTCGGTGCACTGAGCGGGCACCCGCTGGGCGGGGATGTCGACGCCGGGGATGGTGGCCGCGGGAATCGTCACACCTGCGACTTTCGCTTCGGGGATCTGCACAGGGTCGGCGTGCACGGCCGGGATCTCGACGGCTGGGATGAGCGTCCCGTTGGGACAGCTTGTCGGCTCGAGCACCGATGTGGTCACCGCAGGGGAAGGCTCACCAGGGGTGACGGAGGGCTTACCCGACGGTAAGGAGGTGGAGGGCGAGGTCACTGGTGAGGACGTCGCGGAGGCGGAAGAGCCGCTCGGGCGTCCCTTGTCGCCGGCGCCCGCGACGCCGTTGGCCCCGCATGCGCTCAGCGCAGCGATCAGAAGAGCGACGGCTACGGTTCTCATGGACGATCACCATAGACGAGGCATTCTTCTGCCTGTAGACGCGGCGCTCCACTCCGGCAGCACCCCACGACCCCCGTCAGAGGTTCTGACCTCGGGAAGGACCGGGCCCTTGATCACCTCAAAGCCGAGGGGCGTCCGATGGCCGAGGAAGACGTTGCGCGGCTGTCGCTCTTCGTCCACCAGACGTCAACATGCACGGCACCTACTCCTTCGCTCAGTTCGGCTCGGCCTCGCCGACGTCCGCTGGCTCAGTGATCCGGGTGAGCCGGATTGGGAAGAGGACGCTCTCTGGCCCCTGGGAGGGTGTCCACGGTGAAGGGGCCTGCCGAAACGCGGAGGGTCCGACGTTAACGAGCGTTTGGCTGACCAGCAGGCCGTGTCCTTCCCGCCTCCGAAAGCGGCGTGCGACGGATCCACGTTCGATTCCCCACCGCTGGCGTGCCGGGCGGTGGCGTCCTGAAGTGGGAGCTGGTGAACCGGGCCCGCGCCTGATCGGCACTGTCCAGGTCGCTGTGTGCAGGCAGCGGCTCCAGCAAGAGGGACCTGATCGCCGTAGGGGTCGCACGGAGCGCGTCGGCGCGCCAGCGTTAGTCGCCGGACCCGATCGAGGTACCGATCCACATGTGTGGCGGCAGCCACAGCGGTCAGTCGGTGGTGTGCTCCCTGCTCCACTGCGCGCCGAAACCCGAGGCGCGTCGGCGAGTCGAGTCGCTGGCCACCCAGATCGAGCTGTCACCTCGTCCAGAACCGGCTCCCGATCAGATCGGTACGCCGCAACGCCAGAGATGGGTACCTTCTAGGCCGCCATGCCTGGTGCAGAGATGCGCATGAGAGCGCCGAAAACTTCGGAGCTTCAGACGTGACAAGAGGCGTGACCCTAGGTCAGCGACTCCACCACGGCGGCGCCGTCGGGCAGGGCGTTGGGCGCCACCGGATCGGCCTCGCCGTGCCCGGCCACCTCGAAGGTGACGCCGGGCACCAGCCGCGCCAGCTCCTTGTGTACGGCTTGGGCTCTCCACAGGCTCCATAGTGCATTCCTCCAAGGTGGCCCTCTGCCGCGTTGGCCGCGATGATGCGAGGCTGCTGCCGTGGACGCCCGGGCCCTTCGCGCCCGTAGCAAATCGCCCCATGCGCCGGTTAAGGCGAACGGATCCAGCTGATGGATATCGTGAGGTGGGCGTTTCGGCCTCGAGGTGCGCCTAGCCTCTAGGCGGATCGCTTGAGTCCGCATCGGAGGGGGCTGTGAGGATCTCGCTTGTCATCGTCGCTCCCGCCCTGACGCTCGGCGCGCTACTCGCGTTGAGTGCCTGCCGGGCACCGTCGTCCCCGCCCTCATTGCCGGCCGCCCACGAGGCCGCCGCACAGAGTCGGCCCGCTCCAGCACCAACATCGCCTGCGCACCCCGGCGCGCCGGTCACCGTGTACGGATCCGGCACCCAGCGCACCCTGCCCTTCGTCCTGCAGGGCGACTACCGGGCGAGCGTCACCTACAGTCGCAACGCGCAGAAGTCCGGCCGGCCCACCAGCATGATTATGGTCTTGGTTCCCCGCGACGGCGGGCGCTCGCTGCGCAGCGAGCTGATCGCCGTCGTCGATGACGAGGGCTCGGCGATCACCTACGTTCGCGGCGCCCAGGGCAGCTACTACCTCGATGTCATCGCTGAAGGCTCGTGGAAGGTCACCTTCATCCTTCGCTAGTTTCGGTTCGTACCGGCGCAGTCTCCAGGCTGCGTCTCCATGGCGATGGTGTGGCATCGGGGACGGTCCAGTCCGGCCTCCAGAGCCTGGCGCGCTCAAGGGCACACATGCGTGGTGACCCGATCCGGCGGGCACGGGGAGCGGAGGCTTGATGTCGCCTTGAGGCCGTGAAGCGCCTGCCCTTCAGCTGCGCCTGGCGGGCTTGGCCGGCAAGGCCTCGGGATTGGGAGCTTGGATGGCCTGGATGTCGTCGACCCCGGAGCGAGCGGTAGACCGGCAGATCAGGTTCAGCGCGGATGAGTCCTGATTCTCTCCGCAGGCCTGTTCGCTGCCCGCTTCGGGCTGAGACGCCGTCGTGTGATCCGTCTCGCCGTCGCTGGTGTCCAGGTGAGGTTCGGTGCAAAAACCGTGGGCGACGATCAGGCGAGCCCGGGCCAGGGTGTAGCCCTCCGGGCGGCTCGCCGGCCGGACGCCTTCGCAGGCCGGGCACAGCACCGGCTCGCCGCCGTGGTCCAGTAACGAGTGAGTCGGCATCGCATGTCTCCTGGCTGGAAGAGAGGCAGCGGCCTGCGCTGGGGCACCCCCCAGCCGTCCCGGCGCAGGCCGCGGCTCTGCTGCGGGCTCATGAGCGTCCTCAGGGCGCATCCGCGGCACCATCATAGAGTAGTCGACCGACCACCAATCGTGGTTTCACGCTCCCCTTTCACACACGTGCGCGCCAGGGCGGTCAGCGCTCCCTGCGCTTCCTGGACTCCCAGGACACACGCCTCCGGGCCGGTATGGGTGCCTACGCGATCGCAATCCAGTCGGCGACCTGCTCGCGCGGGTCGGCAGGCGGCCGCATCACTTCGCCGTCCGTCGCCTCTAGCGGGCTGTCGTCGGTGCCATCAGGGCTCGGGCTCGGCCGCAGCGAGTTCATAGCCACCGATGTTCCCCTGGCGCAGTCCGTTCAGTCCTTTCACGCTCGGGACGTCAGTCCCCTCACGCCTGGGACGCTACTGGGCCTGAGTCGCATCATGATCGGCTTTCGGGGGCTGCGATCTGGTGGCACCTTGATCTGGCCGGGTGGCTCGATGCGGCCTGGCGCGCTGGCAGAGCCGGACGGGCGCCGAAGTCCAGGTGATCGCCCGGCCTTCAGTCATCGATCCATCGTGGGGACGGGGATGAAGGCTGAACAGCCCCCCAGCCAGGTTACGCAAGCGATCCAGCCGAGCATCGTTCTTCGCGTCGCTTCCGGCTTGCTGCATGTCCAAGGTCGCCTCGCGGACCACGGTGCCGGCGATACGAGCGATCGCCTGGGCCACCCACCCGGGGCTCTCCAGCCCCGCATTGAAGACGGAGACAAAGCTTGCATTCGATCTGGCCGGCTGGTGGTCAGATCGTCGTCGAACACCTCTGACCACCGCCCTCTGATCCGCCCTGCGAGGGCCTCGATGCGGGACGCGCTGAGCGACCGCCGGCCGGATGCCCGGTGCGCGTCGTCGCCTGACGGAGGGAGCCACAGCCGCTGTCCCGCTGGGGGCTCGTATGCCTCTAGGGAGTCGTGGAGGCCGGGGAGAACAGCGCGTAGATGGCGGAGCGGACCCGGTCGGCGGCCTGCTGCGGTGTGGAAGTGTCGAACTTCCCGTCCAGGTGGAGGAAGGCCAGGCCGTGGACGAGCGCCCAGACCGCGGTGGCCAGCGGCTCGGGGTCGCAGCCGGGGAAGGCGCTGCGCACCAGGGAGTGAAGGTAGCCGGAGATGGCGGCGATCGCGGCGGCGCGTTCCTCGCTGGCCGGGTCGCACGGTTCGGCGAACATGACCCTGAACATCGCCGGCCGGTCGAGGGCGAAGCGGACGTAGGCCACCGCGATGTCGGCCAGGTCGTCGGAGGTGGCGGGTGGCGCGGGGTGGGCGGCGGCCAGGTGCTCGGTGAGGTCGCGGTAGCCCTGGGCCGCGACCGCCGACACCAGGGCGTCGCGGTCGGCGAAGTGACGGTAGGGAGCCGTCGGTGACACGCCCGCCCGGCGGGCCACCGCCCGCAGCGACATACCGGACCCGCCGTCTTCCTCGAGGAGTTCCCGCGCGGCGCGCACGCAGGCGGCGCGCAGGTCGCCGTGATGGTACGAGGCGCCGGGTTGCGACACGAGACACACTCCTTGATGTTGGCGGTGCTCACATCATCAGATAATGTGTGCAGTGCCAACATATCTGATCGGGACAGGGAAGGGGAAACGCCGATGACCGACGAGCTATTTTCACCGTTGGCCCTGCGCTCCGGGCAGCTGCTCGGAAACCGGATCGCCAAGGCGGCCATGGAGGAGGGCATGGCCGGCGACGGTCAGGCACCCGACGGGCGGCTGACGTCGTTGTACCGCCGCTGGGCGGCCGGCGGTGCCGGGCTGTTCATCACCGGCAACGTCATGGTCCACGCCGAGGCGCTGACCGGTCCTGGTGGTGTCGTCCTCGACCGGGACACACCACTGCAGCCGTTCATCGAGTGGGCCGAGGCCGGCAAGGCCGGAGGCGCGGCGATGTGGATGCAGATCAACCACCCCGGCCGCCAGGTTCAGGCCGGCATGCCGGGCGTCGTGTGGGGCCCGTCCGACGTGGGCGTCGACCTCGGACGGCACAGCAGCCGCTTCGGCCGTCCCGTCGCCATGACTCCCGGCCAGATCAGGGAGACGGTCGCCCGGTTCGCGGTCACGGCCCAGCGCGCCGAGCAGGCCGGCTTCGACGGCGTGCAGGTTCACGCCGCGCACGGCTACCTGCTGTCTCAGTTCCTGTCGCCCCTGGTCAACCGGCGTACCGACGCGTGGGGCGGGTCGCTGCAGAACCGGGCCAGGATGCTGCTGGACGTTGTGCGCGCCGTCCGCGCCGCCGTCTCACCCTCGTTCGCGGTCGCGGTCAAGCTCAACTCCGCCGACTTCCAGCGCGGCGGATTCGACGCCGACGACGCACGCGAGGTGATCGGCATGCTCGAACCGCTCGGCGTCGACCTGGTGGAGCTGTCCGGCGGCAGTTACGAGAGCCCCGCCATGACCGGCCGCGCCGCAGACGCGCGCACCCAAGCCCGTGAAGCCTACTTCCTGGACCTCGCTGAGGATCTGGCCGCCACCAGCCCTCTGCCGCTGATGCTCACCGGCGGCATCACGCGCCGCGACACCGCCGAACAGGTTCTCCGCAGCGGCGTCGCGCTCGTCGGGATGGGTACTGCCCTCGCGGTCACCCCGGACCTGCCCGAGCGCTGGCGCCAGCAGCGCGAAGCCGATCGCCGGCTACGGCCGGTGACCTGGTCCGACAAGGCCCTGGCCTCAGCCGCCAGCATGGCGCAGGTCCGCCACCAGCTGCGCCGCCTGGCCCGCGGCAAGGACCCCCGCTCCGGCACCCACCCTGCCTATGCGCTGCTCACCGACCGCCGGCAGCAGCGGCGAGCGCTGCGCCGCTACCGCGCCTGGCTACCCGAGTCGCGGGGCACCGCCGCGGCAGAGCGGCCCGAGTGACCGGCTAGCGGTACGGCAGCCGATCATCAGCGCTCAGTCGAACAGGTCGGGTTCCGACCGGACGATCTGGTCGTACAGCGGCTGGAAGTTGATCCAGCCGACCAGGTCGTTGCCGATCTGACCGTGGGTGAGCTTGGCCTGGTCGTGGTCGAT
>NZ_JBFAKP010000046.1:0-19798 GCF_040655795.1 Nonomuraea sp. NPDC050310
ACGGCAGGCTCGTCGACTCCTGCGCCTACAACTCCAGCCGCTACGACTACAAGAACTGCCAGTGACCGACTCCTCCAGCGGGCCGGCTGGAGGCGCTCGGCGCTTCGAGCAGATCCGCACCCGCATGTCCGGCCCCCGACGAGGGGCAGCTCCTGGAGACCAGCGAAGACCAGAGCGTCGGCGAGAGCCTGCACCGCGGCGTCACCGCGCGGGGCCAGGTGGTGAAAGTCAGTCAGTTCGTCATCCCGGCCCGCCAGGTGATCCACGAGATCAAGTAGCGTCGAAGGCCCTCACAGGGGGGCTCTGAACCCCCATAACGGTCTCCGATCGGCCGAGGGCCCGGGTGCTCCCTCAGCGGTCGGGAGGACACTGGTGTTGTGAAAACGTTCTCCCCCACCAGCTCGCGCGAGCCCGCCCTTGTCTGGGTCGAATCGATGGGCGGCCCGTTGATAGCCGTGCCCGTTTCTGCGCTGACCCAGTGGCATGGGTGCACAACATCGGGGATGGTCATCGGCAGCGGCCAGGTTCTGGACGACTACGATCGCGCCGGTGAGGTGGAAGGGCTGGCGGGAGTGATCGCTGTCGGCGAGGACCGGGCTCGCGGGCTGGTCCTGGGGGACGAGCCCGCCAGCAGTTGCTACATGGCCGAACACCGAGCGTTCGTACGCTGGCTCGGCGCCGACTCTGAGGCCGATCTGGTTGCTGCGGCTCACGCGGTGCTTGCCGACCCTGCCACCGCATGGGAGGACTGCGGCGTCTGGGAGACGGACGGGCCGGCGGTGCTCATGGACTCTGTGACAGCCGGAGCTGAACTGGGCCGCGAGTTTCCGAACGGGGGAGGACTGCCGGAGCAGGCCCCTGTCCCGATCGGACCCGGCAGGTGGACGGTCCGCGCCGTCCACGCCTCATCGATCGAGGGCACTTCGGTGGGCGTGATCCAACTTCTGCCCCGGCCATCGAACTGACCCAGGGTGCACGATGGCGGTCATGCGCGCCCGGCTGGAGCGCGGCAAACGCCCCCATGATCGACGTCGACACCAGCGTGCACGCCTCCAGGGTCACACCGCGCGCCAACCTGCGCGAGATCGCCTCCTGGCGCTCCCCGGGCGGCGGCGTGACCGGCCGGTACGAACGCGGTCTCGCCCGCCAGGCCGAGCTCGGCGGCCCCGGCCCGGTCCGCACCGCCGCCTGCGACGCGCTCGCTGACATCGCGCCGGACCTGTCGCGCCTGGCCGTGGAGTTCGCCCACGGGGACATCCATGCCCGTCCCGGACTCGACGCCGCCCGGCGGGAGCTGGTCGTCCTCGGCGTGCTGATCGCGCCCGGCGGGCAGGAGGCCCAGCTCGAAGCCCACCTCGGCGCGGCGCTCAACGCGGGACTACGCCCCGCCGAGCTGGTGGAGGCGATCATGCAGGTCCTGCCGTACGCGGGGTTCCCCGGATGATCGCCGCCATGCCGGTGGCCCGGTGGGTCCTGGACGCCCGCGGCCTGCTCCCGGTCACCCCGGTGGGCTGATCCGGCGACCGTCCCCGCTTCGGGGCAGGGTGGTCACCGTGGTCAGCCCTTCCGGCCCGCCAGGACGTCCATGTAGTGGTGGTTGATCATGATGCCGAGGATGTTGCCGAACGGGTCGTGCACCGAGGCGGTGACGAACCCCGGGCCGCGCTCGGTCGGCTTGTCGAACGGGGTGGCGCCCATCTCCAGCAGCCGCTCCCAGGTCGCCTCAAGGTCGTCGACAGCCCAGTAGGCGATCGCTCCGCCGTCCTCGGCGCTCCAGCCGTCGGGGGCGTAGTGGGCGTCGATGATGCCGAGCTCGTGCTGGTAGTCGCCGACGCGGAACTCCGCGTAGACCGGGTCGCCCTGCTCGGGGCGCTGGAAGTAGGCCTTCAGGCCGAGGAATTCGGCGTACCAGTCGCGGGCGGCGGCGACGTCGTGGGCGTAGAAGCTGATGGTGGTGAGTCCGCGGAGCATGTTCTGCTGCCTTTCGAGATCGATGTGTTCAGGCATGGCGCTCATCGAGACAGACCCGGGACGCTGCCGGCGCGGCTCAGCGCCGTTCCGGCCGAGGGTGCCGAAGAGCTTTCCGGCTTCGACCGGGGCGTTCCCGCGCCGCTTCGCCGGGTCTGCGGCTTCGATGACTGCCATGGCACAAGCCTCGCCGCACGGCCCCGGCCGGCGGATCGTCCCGGCAGCTACCGTTGACCGTGGATGTGGCTGATCGCCTGATCCACCGAACGGTGGATGGCGCGGTCCAACAGAGACGCGAGGAAATGCTGGCGCCCTGAGCAAAGGGCTCCCGCCCGGCCATATGAGGCCTCCGAGCTACCGGCGCCTAGCGGGGCAAATGATCACGCTCCGGTTCGTGCATACCACGGTTCTACCAAGTAGAATTCTGGTATGTCTGAACCTATGACGAGCATCAAGGTTCCCGAGCGCGTCCGTGAGCTCATCCATGAGGTGGCCGCCCAACTTAGCAAGGAATCCGGGCGCTCAGTCCCGATGGCCGAGGCCATCGTTCGCATGCACGGCAGCTTCGCCACCGAGCGGCACCGTAACCGGCTCGCCTGGGAAGAGGCCGCTCAAGAGGTGAAGGACGACACTGACGCGATGGCCCGCGCGCAGGTGACCGCTGACCGGCTGAACGCCCTCCTTCAGGCGCGGCAGGCGGGACGGTGACCGTCCTCGGATACGTCCTGGACGACACCGTCCTGGTCGAGGTTGGCCGCGGCGATTTCGACGTTCGCGCGCTCATGGTCATCTTCAACCAGTCCGACACCCGCACCAGCGTCCCCGCGATCACGCTGGCCGTGGCGGAGGCCTCGCTCTCGCCCGACCAGCGGCGTGTCGTGCGAGGCATGATCGACGCGCTCGACAACGTCGAGTTGGCACTCGTGTCCACCCAGGACGAAGCGGCCCGCCTGTCGGAGGTCGTCGCCCGCATGACCCCGCCGGCCGACATGGCCGCAGCCCACGCCATCGCCGTCTCCCAATATCTGGACTGGCCCATCCTCACCATGAGCCGCAAACGGTGGGCTCCCGTGGTCGCCGAACTGCCATGGCGCATCGAACTGGTGGAGATCCGCGACCCCGAGTGACCCCAGGCCCCCTGGTCATAATGTGGTCGCGAAACGGGCAAACGGCCCGATACCGTGGATCGTGATCAACCCCTCCGCGGGCCTTGAGCGCGAGGCTCGGTGTGGGCACGGGTCGAACGGCGTCGGTTACCTCTTTCTGCAAAAAGATCAAGTCCGGCGCCATCGTCACATCCGCGCCTGCTCCCGGCCTCGCGCCCCCGGTGCGGTGCGGAGTGGGCGCGGGTCGAAGTTCGTCGGTTATCCACTGTTAATGGGGTGTGCGCAGGTTCGAGTCCTGCTCGGCCTTCGGGCCGGCGGCTCAGTTGGCTACGCCACCGCTCGTGGAGAGGCCTTCGGCCCGACGGAGGAGTGGCGGATACCGTCCCCTGCGACGACGGTGATGACTGCGATATCACAGGCTCCGGACACCTCGATACCGGGGCCGGCCCAGCGCCCGGAACGGAACACGGGAGACGCTGGGCCGGGGTGATACTCCCGCAGGGTGCGACCTCCCCCCGAAGGATCGCTGCCCCGCATTCCTCATCGTAGGTGGCCCGCGGGGGCGGCAGCGGTAAGCCACGCCGTGGCCACCTATATCCAACTGCAGCCCGCGAGCATGACCGCCCCTGCCACGGTCACTGCTGCCGCGAACACAGCCGCTCCGGTACGGCGGCAGCCGGCCGGCCTATGGGCGTGCGGGATGTTTGTCGAAAGGCTCGTCGAGTGCATGACCATCAGGCAATCAGGCAAATCCGAAGGTCACCGGCGTGGTCATCCTTTCATCACACAATGAGGGACGTGCCGTCCTAGAGGCAGACCAGCAGTTGCTCGCGGTCCACAGCGTGCTAGGTCAGTGGGCGTGGGCGACGAGGCCGGCGAGGAGCACCTGCAGGGCATTGCGGCGGCGCTTCGTCGGGGCGGTGCCGTCTGCCATGCGCATTAACGCCGCCACGTCTTCTACGCTCACGTCCCCCCGCAGTTTCCCCGCGGCCTGAGCCCGCTCCACCAGCGGGCCGATCACC
This sequence comes from Nonomuraea sp. NPDC050310, assembly GCF_040655795.1. NCBI lineage: Bacteria > Bacillati > Actinomycetota > Actinomycetes > Streptosporangiales > Streptosporangiaceae > Nonomuraea > Nonomuraea sp. NPDC050310. Next base: position 4,097 of record NZ_JBFAKP010000046.1, read on the forward strand.
TCTGCCGTCACCGCGCGGCCTTTGTCGGCGCTCGGGGCGCTGGCCCTGGCCAGCAGGTCGAACAGCGCGAGGTCGTGCTCGCTCAGTACGCACGCCTCCATGAACACCAGCTCGAAGGACCGCCAGGGATCCGGCTCGGCGGCCGCCTGCGATGAGGGAGGTCATCTGTGCACTCTGAAGTCACGGAATTCGGCGAGGACATCGAACCCGGCCAGACCGACCCGGCCCACGCCTTCTGGGTCGACTCCGGGCACCTCCCGCCGGGACACCTGCCGGCCGTCCAGATAGAAGGTGTAGGTCGAGCCCTTTCTGGTCACCTTGAGCGTGTGGAAGTCGTCGGGGTCGAAGCCGAACGGCCAGGAGATGCGCTCCCAGCTGAACGCGCCCTTCTCCATCACCAGGACGGTGAGCTTGCCGTCTGCGGTGAGCGGTTCGACGTAGTAGCCGATGTCGTTGCCGGGCTCGGTGTTGGAGAACAGCAAGCCGTACTTCGGGGTCTTGTCCCGGCGGCCGTATTCGAGCAGGCGGGTGCGGACCGAGAGCGTGAAGCTGGTGCTCATCGGCCGCTTCGTCCACATCAGGAACCCCCAGCCGGGGCCGGTGGGTTCTTGGGGGTATCCGGTCAGCTTGGCGCTGCGTGGGCCGGTGATGTCCCACTCCGACACGTCACCCCTTGTATCCCAGCGTCCAGACGCTGCAGGGCGTCGGACGGGGGTGCCCGTCGGGGTGGGCGTGGGAGTGGCGGCCGGCGAGGGGGTCGGGCTTGTGCTCGGGGTGGCCTTCCGGGCGGAAGCCGGCGGGGTCGTGCAGGCCATCCTCGTCCTTCAGGCCGCCGAAGACGGCCGCTGATCAAGATGGAAAGGGCTCAATGCTGACGGAGATCCGCAAGCTGAACGCGATCCGGGCCATTGAACTGCCGGCCGGGTTGTTCGCCGATGTGGCGCCGAAGGTGCTGAGCGGGTGGCGCTTCCGCGCCGCCGTGGAGGCGCCCTTGCATCTGCGCCGACGGGCCCGCAACGCGCCGGAGGCGACGATCACCCTGCTGGCCGCGCTGCTGGTGGAGCGGGAGCGGGAGGTCACCGATGCCCTGGTCGACCTGCTAATCGCCACGGTGCACCGGCGCTCGCGCCGAGCGCAAGGTCACCGAGGGAGCTCATCAATGCCTTCATGCGGGTCTCAGGCAAGGAAAATCTCCTGTTCACCATCGCCGACGCGTCGCTGGCCACGCCGGACGGCACGGTACGCGAGGTGGTCTTCCCCGCGGTGCGAGGTGTCGAGCTGACGCTGCGGGAACTGGTGCACGAGTTCAAGATCAAGGGCCCGGTCTACCGGCGCACCGTGCAGACCACGCTGAATGCCTCCTACACCAACCACTACCGGCAGGGGCCTGATCGAATTACTGGAGGTGATGGAGTTCCGCTCCAACAGCACCGCTCACCAGCCCGTCATCGACACGCTCAAGCTGGTCCAGCGCTACGCCAAGGCCGGCAAACCACCTACCATCTGACCGGCGAGGCCATGCCGGAGCGCCAGGGCACCGCAAGGCCAGATTAGAAGTCGGACGAATCCTCATGGGAGAAAACGAAGCGTTCATGATGCAGCTGGAGCCAGCTTTCGGTCACCTCTTCGCCTGTCAGTCTCGCGGCCATGATGAATCCTGCAGAAACCATTTCTGGCGTTTCGTCGAATACACCCCAATCCTCGTCTCGAGGATGAGGCAATGCCAGGTCTCCAGCCAGTCTTGGAAGGCGCGCGGGCGCCTCGTAGACTGACGCCCTAATGCTCACTGCACCGTTTTCGGCGAGGGAGAAAACTGGTAGATCAACGGAATTCAGTTTCAGCAGAAAGGCTGTCCCCTGATTGTTGGATAGAGCCTGGAGGGTTTCCGGGAGCGCAAGATAGAATCCTTGAACCTGCATGCAGATCGTCCAGTCGCCTTCCTCTGGCTCGCCTATGAGGACGACGTTCGAAGTTTCCCTCCAGCTCGGATCCTGCTCCACGTCCTCGTAAGGGTTTGCGAGTGTCACCGTCGCCGAGCTGCCCGGATCGGCTCCGAGTGCGCCCGCGACCTCCTCGATATCGCGGCCCTTTACCCAGACCACGTTGAGATGGTCGGTGAGAGAAGGGTTTATTCCTTCGAGCATCTCGTAGAAGTGTGTCGGAGGTTTCATCATGGCAAACGCATCCTTTACGACATGGGATGTGTGTGCCCGTCAGCATATCGCTGACGGGCACACACGCGGCTACTTAACGCTTACCCAAAACGGGTCATCATGCAGAACTCGCCATCGCGCATAGAAGAGCGCCAGGTTATTTCCTGCTGATACATTTTCGCTGATGGGGACGGGTCTGATAGAGAAGTTGTAGGTCTTGGTCGTCTGTCCGTCGAGACTACCCAGCATGGCTTGAGCTGCACCCTCTCGGGTGCTGCCGAAGGGAAACTCGTCGCAGTGGTCGCCGCTGGCGTTGAACTCATTCGCGCAGACCCTGTCCTTCACGTGCGCGTTGCGGCGGCGCAGGTCTGATTTACCGTCATCGGTGCGAGTGCCCTTGCGGATGTAGTGCAAGGCAGCGCCAGGGCCGCCGTTCGGGGTCCGCCAGAAACCCGGGATCGCCTTGGACGTGACGGGAACCGATGGGCGATCGAGCGTCTGTTGAGGATGCATCGCGTTCGGCGTCTGCCAGGCGTCATACAAATGGTCGGCCACCCCCTGGGAAGCGAGTACACCTCTGTCCATTCGATAGATCCGACTGATAGGGCCGAAGTAACATCCGCCATAGTAGCTCTCGTTATACGGCGAAATGTCACAGCGCAACCAAGGGGCGTTGTCGGAAAGGTTGCCCGTCGGGGAGCGCCTGTGCCAGAGCGGGAGCGCGTAGTCCTTTAGCGGAGCAATGACGCTGTTCACGTGCAGTTCCGCCCACGGACGCAACGTGCAGGTGCTCTTCTTGTCGAGGTTGCCCGCCCGGTCGTCGGGAATCGAGCGGAATACATAATGCTCAGTCTTCCCCGCAGTCCCAGCATCCCGGACTTCCCCGGTGTAATAAGCGGCTCGGGCGATGGGTTCTCCGTGCTGGTCTTGTCGATCGGTGGTGGCGTAGATGAGTGAGCAGTCCCCGCCCACGTACGTTGGAGTGTGGCGCGCTTCGATGGTGAGAAGTTCGTCGCACCCGTTCTCGGTGCCTCCTAGTACGGGTTCGGAGCAGGTCAGGTCGCTGATGTTGGTCCATACGGCGACGTCGTTGGCCCGACGGGAGGAACTGCCGGGCACGCCGTCGGGCATGATGCGTTCCGGTTCTGTTGAACCGGCCAGTTTCTTGCTGCCAAGGTAGGAGTGCATCACGATCGTAGAGGTGAAGAAGACAAGCCCTTCCAGAACTGTGTCGGAGTCGCCGCCTCCCCTCCTCTTGGTAAACCATTGGATGAAGTGGTTGCGGCTGGCGCAGAAAGTGTAGGGCCGGTAGTAGACCTCGAGTCCTTGTTCGTTGGCGAAACGCTCTTCTCTCAGCTTCTGGCATTCGGCTACGGTGACGCGTTCATAGTCGAAGGAATCAGGTTCGGAGGCTGTTTCCGCGTGCGGCGGCGCCTGCTGCGTTGTGGTGGCAGTTGCTGGTCCTGTCCGCGGCGATACCTCGATCGGTGGCTGTGAGGCGGCGATCACCTGGACCATATCGGGTGTTAGTGCCCGCTGATGGACTTGGACCTCGTCGAGAGCGCCAACGAGGTGGGAGCCCAGCGTCATAGCGGTTGGGGCGTCCCATGCCGCGAAGGTGAGGGTTTCGTTCTTGATCGGGTAGCCGTTGAGGTACAGGGTGGCGGTCTTGGCGTCTGCGTTGTAGACGCCGGCCAAGTGGAACCATTCCCCGGTCGGGGCTTCCACCCCGGAGCGGGCGCCGGCGCTGGTGGCTTGGGCTTGGTCGCCGTCGGTGAAGGTGAAGACCAGGCCGTCGGCGGCGGTGTTGCCCAGGTGGAAGGGCGCCTGGTGGGTGCCCTTCTGCTCGATGACCGAGTAGGCGCCGTCCTTGTCGCTCCACTTCAGCCAGGCGGCGAGGGTGAAGCTCTGGTCGGTGCGGATGACGGGGCCGCTGGTGCTTGCGAGGGGTTCGGTGCCGGGCTGCGGCAGGGTGATGGTGGCCTGCTGCCAGTCCGTCCACGCCGAGGCGGTCGCCGCTCCGGTGTTGACGGCGCGGGCACGCCAGCGGATCTTCCAGCCGTCGGTGAGCTTCCCGGCTGGGACAGCCACAGTGGCCTGGCTGCCGGACGCGACGTTGTCGACGCCACCGGCCCAGATCGCGCCGGTGCCCTGGCCGGAGGCGGCCGGGTCGTGCTCGATCTCGACCTCGGCCCGCAACGGCTGGGCTTGGGGGTCGGTGACGGTGGCGGTGATGGCCGGGGTGAGGCTGGTCACCACGTTGACGCCGTCGATGACGGCTGACGGCGTGATGGCCGGGGCGGTCAGAGCCGGCTTGGGCACCGTGACGGTGAGCTGCTGCCAGGCCGTCCAAGCCGAGGCGGCGGTGGCCGAGACGGCGCGGGCGCGCCACTGGACCTTCCACCCGTCGGTGAGCTTGCCTGCCGGCACGGCCACGGTGGCCTGGGTGCCGGAGGCGACACCGTCGAGGCCTCCGGCCCAGATCTGGCCGGTGCCCTGGCCGGAGGCGGCCGGGTCGTGCTCGATCTCGACCTCGGCGCGCAGGGTGCCGCCGATGGGGTCGCTGACCTGCGCGAGCAGGCCGGGGGTGAGGCTGCTGGTGACGGTGACGCCGTCGACCTGCTGCGACGGAGTGACCTGCAGAGCGGTCACGGCCGGCTCGGAGACCGGGTCGGGGATGTCGACGGTGAGGTTCTGCCAGGCCGTCCACGCCGAGGCGGTCGCCGCTCCGGTGTTGACGGCGCGGGCACGCCACTGAACCTTCCAGCCGTCGGTGAGCTTCCCGGCCGGGACAGCCACGGTGGCCTGAGTCCCGGACGCGACACCGTCGAGGCCGCCGGCCCAGATCGCACCGGTGCCCTGGCCGGTGGCGGCCGGGTCGTGCTGAACCTCGACCTCGCCGCGCAGGGCCTGGCCTTGCGGGTCGGTGAGGGTCAGCAGCAGGTTCGGGGTCAGGCTGGTGGTGACTGTGACGCCGTTCACCGGGGTGGACGGCGTGACCTGCAGGCCGCTGACGGCCGGCTTCGGGGTGTCGACCGTTGCGTTCTGCCAGGCCGTCCATGCCGACGCGGTGGCCGCTCCGGTGTTGACGGCGCGGGCGCGCCAGCGGATCTTCCAGCCGTCGGTGAGCTTGCCTGCCGGGACGGCCACGGTGGCCTGGCTGCCGGAGGCGACGGCGGAGGAGGAGCCGGCCCAGATCGCTCCGGTGCCCTGGCCGGTGGCGGCCGGGTCGTGCTCGATCTCGAACTCGGCCGAGAGGGTGCCGCCGATGGTGTCGGCGACGGTGGCGGCCAGCTGCGGCGTCAGCGAGCTGGTCGTCGTTGTTCCGCCGGCGGTCTGGGCTGGGCTGATCGCGGGCGCGCTCACGCTCGGGGTCGAGACCGGAGCGTTGGTGGTGATGGTCAGCTTCGGCTCACTGCCGGCGCTGCCCGGGATATTCGGGTTGGTGGCACCCTCCGTGGAGAAGAACCAGCGCCAGTTGACCGTCCTGGTTTCGGTCGGGGACTGCAGGACTAGGCCCTGATTGGCTTGGCCGGCGGCCCAGTCTTGGACGATGCCGGTCACGGGCCATTCGAGGCGGGCTGCCCCTCCTGCGCAGTCCTCGCCGTAGGCGGCCTTGACGATCTGAGCGTCTTCGGTCGTCGAGGCGGGAGCGTTTGCCCAATACAGATTCTCGGCATCCCAGGTGCCGGTGACCCGGCGGACTTGGATGCCGTCCGACACTGCGGCGCCGCAGGCGGAGGACTCCTTGTTCATGAGCGACAGCTTGGCGTCGGTGACCGTCTGGCCGGCCAAGCCGGTGGTGTCGAACCGCAGGTAGGTTCGGGCCTTCTGGCTGCCAGCCATCACGCCGGCCTGAAGGTTGTCGCTGTCAGAGCTGGTCGGAAAGTCCTCTGTGTCGAAGGAGGTGACAGAGACATCGGTACTGGCGTTGGAGGTGGCAGCCGCGGTCAGCCGTACCGGGAAGGTGGTGTCCGGGGCGGCCAGGAACGCCGGATCCGGGACGAGCAGCAATTCGGTGGCGCCGTTCTCGGCGGTGCGCACCATGGTGGTCACGGTGGCGCGCTTGCCCGGGCCGCGCCGGTCGCCGTTGTCGGCCAGGGACGGCTGAGCGGTGAACAGGTGCGCCTTGCGCCCCTTGCTGCTCGCCTTGAGCGTGAGGTCGCCTTCCTTGGTGGCGCCCAGGTTCAGCCCGGCAGTCTGCACACCGAGACGGATCTTAAGCGGCTTGGCGGGCCGCTCGCGGAGCACGATCTCGTGCCGGAAGCCGGTGGGCAGGACGGTGACGACGAGGTCGGCTCCCTTGCCCGCGGCGTCGGTGTAGGTGGCGGTGGCACCCTTCACAACCGGTTTGGGCAGCGCGGTGGGCCAGGTCAAGCTGTAGGACTGACCGTCGCCGGTCAGCCGCGCGAACGGCAGGCTACCGCCGCCAGACACTTCCACCTGGAGGTTGTCGGCCAGGGCCTTGGGACGCAGCACATCGCTCTGCCCGGCGAGAGTGGTGTCGATCGGCACCCACGCACCGTCACGGAAGGTGCGGACCGGGCCGCTGGTGATGTCGGTCTTGAGGCCGCCGTCAGGCATCGCGTAGGTGATGCTGGTAGCGGTCGTGCGCTCGGTGACCTCGATCGGAGTCCCGCTCCGGCGGGCCTCGGTCAGCGCCGAGTTCAGGAGTTGACTGTCGGGCACGTTGGACAGTGCCTGCCCGGACTTGCCGTTCACCCAGCGGGTCGTGGAGCCGAGGGTGGCGTCGTGGTCGTTGCCAGAGGAGTCGGTGGCGGTCTGTCCGCTTCCTTCATCGAGCTTCCAATGGCCGGCCATTGGCGTCTCGGTGGTAAATGACCACGAGTGCGTGGCGAGAGTGTTACCACCGCCGTCGTAGGCGCCGCTCAGAGTAGCAGTGTAAGTGGTGCTTTGTGCCAAGGGAGCGTTCGGTGTGAAGGTCAGCGTGACGCCGTCGGCATCGGTGATTATCACTCCTGGCACATGGGTGCCGGTAGCGTCTTGCACCGTAAGGGAAGGCTCCCACACCGGTTCACTGACCGTGACCGTCACCGCGGTCGACGGCGCGACGCCAGCCGCGCCGTTCACTGGACTGGTAGAGGTTACAGTGGGCACCGTGTGATCACGGTCTTCAGCGTTCTCTTGCTCCAGCCACGCAGCGTCGTCGGCCGTCGGTGCAAGCTTCTCGCTGCCGACCTCGTAGCGGGTAGGCTGCGCGCGCTCCATGAGAGCGGCCGCGTCCGTGTCAGTGAGCAGCGGCGTCATAGGAATTGTGCCCTCGGGCAATCCTTCGTCCAGCGCGAGCGCCTCCTGATACGTGGGAGGGGTGCTTCGCCGCGGACCGACTTCGGAGAAATACGTCATGATGGTGACGGGCATTTCAAAGTCGACGCCGAGCACTGGGTCATGCGCCGGGGCTGGAGCTGTGTGCTCCTTGGAACGGAACCAGCGCCAGTTGGTGTTGTCCGACTCATTCCCCGCGGCAATTTGGAAGCCGTAGTTCGGCGCGCCGTCGACCCAGGACTGCACGATCTCTTCGACGGTGAACCATAGGTCACCTTCGCGGGCCATGGACGGTGTCGAAGTGCAGTCGGGGCTGTAGGCGCCATACTCGGTGTACTGTCCGGCCGTGGTGACCGACGGCTGGGTGCTCCATGTCATCGTCGCCTCCTCCCATGGGGAGGTGACCTTACGCACCGTCATGCCGGAGCCGACCGATCCGCCGCAGGTGTTCGATTTGTAGTTCGACAAGCGGAGATCGGCATTTTCGATCTTCGCACCCCACCAGGGCGAGCCAGGATCCAAGTTCGCGAACCGCAGGTAGCTGCGCCACCGCACCGAGCCGTTGTTAGATTTACCAGCCAGCATGCGGTCCAGGTGGAAGCCATTCCAACTGTCGTACCACTGGTCGGGGTCGCTGTAGTTGTCGTTGATGAAGGTGTCCTGAGCGACCTGCGGTTCCCACCAGTCCGGAGAAGCTGTCTCCAGCGCAACGGGATAGTTCACCGTGGTGTCGGCGAGGAAGGCAGCATCAGGCGTGTAGACGAGCGTATCGCCGCCCTCGAGGCCGACGGCTGCGGCACCGACGCGCGCCTGTTCGATGTCGCCATTGGGGTTGGCGGCCACAGCGTCGAACAGCGGGGCGCGACTGATGTCACGCACCTGCTTGCCATCCTTGCCGTTGATGACCAGCTTGCCATCGGTGGCCCGGCCGAAGGTGATGCCTTCGGGCAGATCAACAGGGATGCGGAAGGTGAGCGGCCCGGCTGGACGCTCTCGCAGAATCAGCCGTTGCTTGAAGCCCGTTGGTGTGGCTGTCACCACCAGGTCAATCCCCTTGCCGTACGCGTTGGGGTAGGTAGCGGTGCTGCCCTCCAGAACGGGTGCGGGCAACACCGCGGAGCTGGCGACCTCCGCCGCGCCGGCCACGCCCTTGCTTTCCAGCAAGGTCTTGTCCCGGCCGCGGGACAGCCTCAGCTCACCCTTGATCGCCTTTGGCTGAATCACTCCACCCCGGTCGACCAGGGTGGTGTCGATGGGGACGAACCCCTTGCCGTCGGCCCTCTTCACGCGAACAGGCCGCTGGGAGAACTCCACCCGAAGCGTCCGGCCGTCCGGATTGGCGTAGAGAGTCGACGTCTCGGTATGGCGGTCGGGGATCTCCACCCGTTTGCCGCTCTTAGCAGCTTGCTTCTTGGCGATCTCAATCACCTCGTCCACGACCGGGGTTCCGCCCGAGGTGGCGCGGTCGGCCTGCGCGGCTGCGACTGCTGAGTGAGAGTCCGGCTCCTCAGCCCACGACGGGCCGACGCCCAAACCTGCAGTCAAGGTGGTGGTCACGGCCACCGCAAGGATGCGCCTAAGGCGATCGCGGCGGCGTGAAGAGGGGGGCGCGGCCATGCCATGCCCCACAACGTGCGTCACGCGTGCTCCTTACATGCAGACAGCCCGCAACCATCAGGCTTACGGGCTGTCTGAATCTGACGTTTCGGAGCGACAATATAGGCGTAAAAGGGAGATAAAGAAAGATCTACCTACAGACGGCCACCATGATCGCATGGGCTCCACTGCTCACTTTGATCATGTAGGCGCCACACCACCTGTACAGCCCCGAACGATCACTGTGGCGCCGACCATCATGCACACCTGCCGAAGTCATGAGTGACGATCTGCGCTGGGACCGTCTTGCAGGTTGATATTGGCGCGAGCGGCGTCCATGCGCCGGTCAGCGTGCCGCGCCGGATCGCGGTGCAGGCCGTCGTCGTGGGTGTAGCGCTGGGTGGTGCGCGGGTCGGCGTGCCCCAGACGCCGCTGCACGACCTCCAGCGGCAGGTGCCCGGCCAGATCGGCTGCGACGCTGTGCCGGATCGAGTGCAGCCCGAGCGTCTGCGGCTCTTCGATGCCGGCCGCGCCGGCCAGCCGCTGCACCAGCTCCAGCACGTACGAGCGGCGCAGCGGCAGGCCGGTACGGGAGATGAAGAGCGGCCCCTGGCCGGCGCCGCGCTCTTGCACATAGGTGTCCAGCAGGTCGGCGGTGCGCCGGCCGATCACGACCTGGTGGACCCGGTCGCCCTTGGCCCGCAGGTTCAGCACCCGCTCGCCGGCGTTGTAGCCGAAGTCGGCGACGGTGAGGGTGAGCAGTTCGCTGATGCGGCAGCCGGTGTCGAGCAGCGTCGCGATGATCGCCTGCGTGCGCACGCTTTCGAACGCCAGCGCGTGGCTGAGCATTGCCTGCAGCTGGCCGCCGGTCAGATGCCGGGTGACCTTCGAGCGCACCTTGGGCAGCTCCATCCCGTCGAACGGGTTGCGCTGCGCGGCCTCGGCTCGCATCAGGTAGCCGTACCAGCTGCGCACCGCCGACAACCGGCGCGCCCGGGTGGCGCTGGCCCAGTCGGCGTGCCGCATAGCCGCGGCGTACAAGTCGGTCTCCAGGAAGTCGACATCGGCGATGATCAGGCCGCGGGCCTGCACCCACCACAGCCACCAGGACACGTCCTGGATGTAGGCCTGCTGCGTGGCCGGCGAGGCGCGCCGCTCCGACATCAGCCAGCCGCCCGTCGCCTGCAGCAGCCGCTCGCCCGCGCCGGCGGTGCGCAGCAGCGCGGCGAGCTCGGTGGCGGTGCGCGCCGGGGGAGAGGTGCCCTTGGGCGGCAGCTCGACGGGGAGGGCGCCGAGCGGGATGAGCTCGCCCCACGCCGCCGCCTCACCGTCGCCGGCCTCGTCGTCGGTCTTGTCGTCGGCCGTGGGGGCGCCGCGCCTCGGCGGGCTCGAGACGACGACGGCGCCGCCGGTCAGCGCGGTCAGATCCACCACCGCGGCCGGGGAGGCGGGCGTGGCGGCGGGTTCGGCGGCGGCGGACGGGTCCAGCGGCGGCGCCTCGGCACCGTCGAGCGGGTCCTGGGGAGATGAGCCGGCCGGGGTGCTCATCCCGCACGCCCTTCCCGGGCGGCGACCTCGTCGTCCTCGTCGGCCCCGTCGAGTTCGGCGAGCTGGGCCTCGCGGCGCTGCAGGAGCTCCTCCAGGTCGTCGACCAGGTCGGGCCAGGCGCTGGTGTCGGGGTAGAGGGCCTCGGGCGGCAACTGCCCGCACAGCATGCTCATCCGGGCGCGGGCGTGGTGCGGGCCGACCACCGCCAGCCAGCCCGCGCACAGCCGCATCGCGTGCGCCGTGCCGGGCTGATCCAGATGGCAGGCCATGCGGCGGCCGTCGAACATCCGCTCGGCGACCTCGAAGGAGAACGCGCCGCCGCGGGTGTCGCCCTCGCTGGCCGCGATCAGGCGGCGCATGTCCTCGTCGGAGAAGGCCGTCAGGTCCGCATCCCGCCGCCAGGGGCACACCCGGCCCGCGCCCGCGCACGGCCGGCTCCGGAACTCCAGCCGGCCCGTTCCCTCAGCACCATCCATGCCCCGACCCTACACCCTCGACATGGCGATAATCGTCATTATCGCTACGTCAACTAGAGCTTTCTTCTAGTCATAAGCCCCAAGGATTAAACATTTCTTCTCATCCTGGGAGGTGAAGAAATGTCGCCATGGAGCAGACGCCGGGCACCGGCCTTCGTGAGCAGCACGACGCCCCAGCACCGCCCTTGAGTCCGCGGCTGTCCCCGGCCCGGACGACGGCAGCGCGGAGCGGCGGCTGCCGCGTCCAGGCGGGCTCGCCGGGATCAGAGCGGTCGCCTACGGCGGGCCCGGCCACAGCCGGGACTGCCCCGACATCCCGGCCGCCGACCCCCAGCGACGCTGCGAGCGTCCCGAGTGCGGGCGGGCCAAGCCGCACCGCGAACCCGGCAGCCGCGGCGCCCCGCCGAAGTACTGCTGCAAGGCCTGCGCCAACCGGGCCTCGGCCGAACGCAGCGCCGCGCCCGCCGCGTTGGCCACCACCCAGGAGGCCGCCGCCGCGGTGACCGAGCTCGTCGCGGTTCTGGACCCCATCGCCGGCCCGCTGGCCGACGTCACCGCCCGGCTGGGCCAGACCGAGCACTCCATCGAGGAGCAGCTGCACCAGGCCGAGCAGCTGCGCCAGGCCGCCGTCCGCGCGCAGCAACAGGCGCTCACCGCTCAGCGCGAGGCCGAGACCAGGCGGGAGAAGACCGAGCAGGACTGGCGCAAGGACTTGCGCGAGCACGGCGAGAAGCTGGGCAAGCTGACGACCGAACTGGAGGCCCTGGAGAAGAAGGCCGACGGCCTGGCCGAGCAGGTGCGGACGCTACGCGGCGAGGTGAGCGAGCGCGACGAGCGGCTCCAGGGCGCCGCGACCGAGCTGGCCGACTTCTGGACGCGGCTGGTCGCCCGCGAGGCCGAGCTGGTGGCCGAACGGGCCAACGGCCGCCGGCTCAGCGACCAGGCTGAGACAGCCGACGCCCGGCTGAACGAGGCCACCGGCCAGCTCGCCGACATGCAGGCCGACCTGCGCGGAGCCCGAGCCGAGCTCCAGGCCCTGCGCACCCGGCTGAAGGAGCAAGCGCACGACCACCGCGCCGAACTCGACCGCGCGAGCGTCAGGAGCTGACGGCCGCACGCACCGGCCAGAGCGTCGCCGAGGCCGTCGCCCAACACCTGCGTGAGCAGGTGGCCGACCTGCAGGCCCGCCTCAGCGCCGCCACGGCCGCGCCCGAAGATCGGCAAACTGGATCGTGACGTGCTGAAGGTGGCGGCCGGCGGCGGTGGTGGTGTGGAGCTGCGCGAAGCTCAGTGCCTGTGTTGCAGCAGTGCTCTAGCGCAGCCGCAATCAAGCCCGCCTTCGATCGCAACATTAGGTGAACACCTGGTCGATGGCGGGCCCTAGCACCCACGCCGCCCGGGAGCTACATGCCTGTCGTTTGGGCCAATACGTCTGACAAGCCCTTAATTCTGGTCAGGCATGTTCCGGGACCCCCGCTTGATGACCAGCGCGAACATCATTCTGTGATCAGCTAGACAAGCGGGCCCGTCAAGTGCGGGCCTTCGCCATATCTGAGTAACGCAGGGGCGCAAAGTCCGGATGGTTCCCAGCTGCGGCCTAGCTGTTGCTAATGCGTCCCCAGCCGGACTGGAGTGGGTGAAGGTGGGTGATCTTGAGCTGGTAGCGGTTCGTCAAACCGCGGATGACGGCGCCACAGTTCGTTCCGCCGCACGTGTACGACGGGCCGACCTTGACGTTGAGGACAACGTCCCACAGCTGGCCTGTCATGTGAGGCGACGCCTCCCAACTGATCCAGCCGTTCGTCGCTGCCAGGATGCCGGTGGAGCACGGGCCGTACGTGTTGTCTGCCCTCTTCGGCGTCGAACAGGTACTGCTGGCCGCGTAGACAGGCGAGGAAACCCCCGCGGACAAGGCGGCGGCGATCGCCACAGCGGTCAGTCCCCAGCTAATTCGTCTGAACTTCATGAACAAACCTCCCATCCCAGAAGCGGCTGAACGCCGCTTCAGTCTCGTTGTCACGTCGACCGTAGAGAGCCGCTGTTGGGTTTCCGTTGGGTTCTCGTTGGGGCCAGACAGTGATGGCATGAGGACTTGGGACCCCTCGACCGCTGGCGGGCCACAAATCCGCCCATGATCACCGGTGTCCGTCGTCCCCGGATGAACACCGGGCAAGCCCTCGCGTCGGGACGCGAGCGGCCGGGAGGCGTTGCGCGGCGCCTTCCGGCCCGACGGCCGGAGGTGAGCACGATGCCAGCGCGGGCGCCGGGTGCGTCATCGGGGGCCGGGATCTCGCCGCCTCCCTCATCGGCTGGCCGCTGTGTGGGAGACATCCGGCCCTCAGATGTCAGCCTGGGCCGTGAACGCCTCGCGGAAAATTCACAACGCCGTCGCGGATCCATCTCCCTGCCCCGACCAGCCGAGCGAGACTATTGATCGGGGACGGCGAAAAGGGTCCTGGGGCCAGCGTGTCGTTCACATCTTGCGGATAAGGTTAATCGCCAGCGTGGGCGTGCAGGCGGGTCAACGCCTGGGCGGGGCCTCGATGAACAACCTGGCCGTCGACTACCGGCCGGCCGCCGACCCCGACGACGCTGCGAGCGCGGCGAGTGCGGGCGGGCCAAGTCGTACCGCGAACCCGGCAGCCGCGGCGCCCCGCGAAGTACTGCTGCAAGGCCTGCGGCAACAAGGCCTCGGCCGAGCGCACCGCCGCGCCCGCCGTCCTGGCCACCATCCAGGACAGTGCCGCCGCACTTGGTGCCGCGGTGAACGAGCTGGCCGCGGTGCTCGCACCTGTCGCCGCGCCGCTCGCCGACGTCACCGACAAGCTGCGCCAGACCGAGCACGCGATCGAGGAGCACCTGCACGAAGCCGAGCAGCAGCGCCAGGCAGCGCTGGCCGAAGCCGAGCACGCCCGCCAGGAGCGGCTGCTCGCGCTGGCCGAGCGCGACCAGGCCGTGCAAGAGCGCGATGCCGCCGTCCGCACGCAGACGAAGGCCATGGCCGCCCAGCGCGAGGCCGAGACCAAGCGGGACTCGACCGAGAAGGCGTGGCGAGACAACCGGCGCGAGCGCGGCGAAGAGCTGGGCACGCTGAAGGCAGCACTGGACGCCCAGACGAAGAAGGTCGACGACCAGGCCGAACTGCTGACGCTGCGCGCCGAGGCCGGCGAGCGGGAAAAGCGGCTGCGGACCGCCTCGATCGAACTGGGCGACCTGCAGGCGCGGCTACGCGCCACCGAGGCCGAGCTGGCCGCCGAACGGAGCGCCGACCGCCTGCTCAGCGACAAGGCCGAAACCGCCACCGCCCGGCTGAACGACGCCACCAGCCAGATCGCCGATCTGCAGACGGACCTGGGCGGAGCCCGAGCCGAACTGCAGTCCCTACGCCAGCGGCTGGAGATTCAGGCCCGCGACCACCGCGCCGACCTCGACCGGCGCCAGGAAGAGCTGACGAGCGCACGCACCGGCCAGAGCGTCGCCGAGGCCGGCACCGAGCACCTGCGTGCGCAGGTCGCCGACTTACAGACCCGGCTCGCCTCAGCCACCACCGCGCGAGCAGATCACCGAAACGAGTCATGACCTGCCCGGCACCGCGCTGCCCCACGGGGGCGGGGTGATGCTGCGCGACGCCGGACCACCCCGGCCCTCGTAGGGCAGCGCGACTTCACAAATGGTGCCATGGCCAAGCACGGCACTCCTGGCCTGCACGGCCCCCAGGCACCGTCGGGTCAAAGTGCCGTACGGTCGGAGCAAGATCCCACCGAGGAACCACCCGCCAGTGCTCCGGCCAGTTGGTCGGCCGCTGGCGGACGTCGTCTTCTCCGCCGACTGCACGAGCGAGTTGCGCCACCAATCGGCCGCTTCACGGCGAGGAGACGCTGGCCTTCCGCTGGCGGTTGGATGGCGAGACTGTGCTGCAGCTCCGCCTGATCGACGACGAGGGGACGAGCGATTCGGTGGCGGTGGAGTTTCGAGTGAACGACTCCGACGGCGGCCGTCACCTGGTGCTGGCTGAGGTGAGCATGGACGGCTTCTGGCTCTGCCTGGACTTGCTGGAACAGGTGGGGAGCTGATGGGCGCTTCGGGCTACTATTCGACGACTGATCCTCCAGATCTATCAAAAAACCTGACCAGGCAGGCACTAAGCTGCCGAAATGATTTAGTCGGACGTCCAAGGACGGCCTCCGCCAGCGCGGGGCCGAGGCGGATCGAGGCCGGGCGTGCGGCGGTGACCAGGTGCCCTGCCGCCATGGAGGCTGATGCCTTCCCAGCCGGGAGTTTCAGCTGCGCTGCTCCATTGCGCCGCGGTCTCACACTCATCCGGAGAGTCTCCGTCGCCTTCCCCTCTAGATCTGCGCCGATGGCTCACTCGCGGACCAGGAATACCAGGCCGTAGTCAGCGTGGAGTCGAGTCTCGGGAGTGATCGCCATGAGTGTGGTCACTACCCCGCCCAGCAAATCTGCCAGAGGCTTGGGCAGCGGCTCGTGCGTGCGTCCGTCACTGGGCAAGACAGCCAGTAGGGAGCGACAGCCGGTACGGCGTCGCGTTGCTAAGACCGTGTCCTATGTGGTGAGTGGGACGTTGGTGAGGCGTGGGAAGGAGTGAATGGGGGTGGATCGTGCCGGAGGGATTGTGGGAGTTG
>NZ_JBFAKP010000047.1:0-19136 GCF_040655795.1 Nonomuraea sp. NPDC050310
ACTGCACTCGCCAGGGTGTGGGAGAGTAGGTCGCCGCCGCACAAATATTGGTCAGTAGGGCCCGCCGTGGGTTTCCCGGCGGGCTCTACTGCGTTACACGAGGGTTAGGCCCGTCCGGGTGTCCGGGCGGGCCTTTCTGCGTTTCAGGACCATCAGGTGCCGTGGTTCTCCAGATGGAGCGGGCGCACCCGTAAATGAGGCCGACGTCCCCGGAAATCGCGGGTGACGTCGGCCCTCAGAACCGGAGGCCCGGAGACATCGGAGGCTCGGAGACAGTCGCCAGCTAAGCCGGCATCCGGGTCCAGGGAGCAGCCGCCAGCCGAGCCGGCGGCCGCACCCTCTAGGACGGCATCACCAACACCGCGTCCCCCACAGCCCGCTCCCGGCCGTCGGACGGCTGGTTGACCACCTTCTGGCCGACCACCATGGCCGTGGACCCACCCCCGTCCAGGTTGATCGCCTGGACGGCACCGAGCCAGCGCATGACCTGGGCGGCCTCGATCATGTTCGCCCCCACGCTGATCCCGGGCTTGCGCCCGTCGATGGTGGCGAGGATGAGGCTGCCGTTGCGGGTGACGCCGGCCAGGGTACGGGGGTGGCGGCGGAGGACCATGTTGACCGAGTCGTGCCCGTCCCGCTTCGCGGTGACCCGGATGCGGCCGTTACGGACCAGGCCGACGCCACCACCGACGACGTGCAGGTCGGGGGTGAGCTGGAGGGGCTTGCCGGTACGGAGGTCGGTGACGGTCGTGGTGACCTGGAGGGTCCAGCCCTCCCAGGCGTGCTCCCACAGCCACTCGGCCGCCACGCCGGAGCCGTGCACGACCCGGTGCCCGGCCGGCACCGCGGCGCCGGAGGTACGGAGCGAGACGATCTTGCCGTTGGCGTCGATGACCGCGTCGGCGCCGTCGTTGGCGGGGGTCTTGGCCCCCCACTCCTCGGTGTAGAGGACGAACTCGTCGGTGCCCGCGTTGCGGTTGACACCCTTGACGTCGGTGCGGGTGCCGTCCTGGGCGGTGACGCTGACGGCGGTCTTGAGTTCGGTGACGCGTGCCGTACGCCCCTTGAGGACGAGAGCGGAGCGGCCGGGGACGGCCTCGCTGAGCAGGCGGCCGGCGACGACGGAGACGCCGACGGGCTCGCCGCGCAGCGCGGGCAGGGTGTGGATGTTGAAGAAGCCGCCGTTGACGGCGGCGAGCGCGCCCTTGGCCATGGCCGAGGTGGTCTCGCGCTTGGCGACGCTGGTGCCGAGGCTGGCGGCGAAGGAGCCGCGGAAGGTACGGCTGTCGACGGTCAGGACCCGCAGGTCCCAGGGGCCGGTGGTCTGCGCGCCGTCGTCGCCGAGGTAGTCCAGCTTGGAGCGGATCCCGGCGTCCTTGAGCGTCTTGATGGTCTTGGCGGCGTCGTCCTTGTCCTTGAGCGACCACAGGCCGACGCGGACGGCGAAGTACTCCTTGCCCGGGGCGTCGGCGACCTGGGGCTTGACGACCGGCTGCACGCTGGGCGTCTCGCCGGCGGCCTCCACCGCGGCGGCCGCCGCGTCGGCGGCCTCGCGGGTGCCGTGGTCACGGCCGTTGGGCATGAGGATCGTGACGGTGTAACCGTCGGTCGACTTGCCCGCGAGCACGTTGTACAGCTCGATGCCAGGCGCCACGCTCTTCTGCGTCTTGGTGGGCGCGGCGGCGGCGCCCAGCGGGAAGGACCCGCCGGGGAAGGTCGTCGTGTCCAGGCCGGCCGAGACCGGGAAGGCCGCGAGAGTGAGCGAAGTGGCCATGGCCAGGCCGACGACGAGGGGGCGTCGTGTCATGAAACAACTCCAGAAGGGGCTAACGGGACCGAACCATCCTGGCGAGCCGGAACTGTCCAAGTGGGGAGAACACGCGAACCCGGTTGGAGTGGTTACCTGATTGGGACACAATGGGGAGATGACACGAATCAGCATGTGGTGGCGGCCGCCCGACGGCCGCTGACTTCCACATGCGTGAAGGCCGTCCCCGGGGACGGCCTTTCGCCATTTCTGGGGCGCCTTCCGAACCTTCGAGAGGACTCCCCATGACCGTGCTCACCGGCGACCGGCCCACCGGTCCGCTGCACATCGGTCACTACTTCGGCTCGCTGGCCAACCGGCTGGCGCTGCAGGACACGCACGAGGTGTTCGTCCTGCTCGCCGACTACCAGGTGATCACCGACCGCGACCTGCCCGGCGAGATCCAGCGCAACATCACCGACGTGCTGCTCGACTATCTGGCCATCGGGCTCGACCCGGCCAAGGTCACGATCTTCCAGCACAGCGCGCTGCCCGAGCTCAACCAGTTGCTGCTGCCGTTCCTGAGCCTGGTCACCGTGGCCGAGCTGGGCCGCAATCCCACGGTGAAGGACGAGATCGCGCACAGTTCGCAGGCGGCGGTGAGCGGGCTGATGTTCACCTATCCGGTGCATCAGGCGGCCGACATCCTGTTCTGCAAGGGCACGCTGGTGCCGGTCGGCAAGGACCAGCTCCCGCACATCGAGGTGACCCGCACGATCGCGCGCCGGTTCAACGAGCGGTACGCGCCGGTCTTCCCCGTGCCGGAGGCGATGCTGAGCCGTACACCGCTGCTCGGCGGCCTGGACGGCGGCAAGATGAGCAAGTCGCGCGGCAACTCGATCGCGCTGAAGGCGAGCGAGGACGAGACCGCCGCGCTGATCAGGCGGGCGGTGACCGACGCCGACCGGCGCATCACCTTCGAGCCGGAGACCCGGCCGGGGGTGGCGACCCTGCTGACCATCGCCGGGCTCTGTTCCGGGCGGGAGCCGCGGGAGCTGGCCGAGGAGATCGGCGACGGGGGTGCGGCGGCGTTGAAGCGGCTGACGACCGAGGCGGTCAACGAGTTCTTCCGGCCGATCCGCAAGCGCCGGGCCGAGCTCACCGAGCAGGATGCGCGTGCCGTACTGGCCGAGGGGAACGAGCGGGCACGCGCGGTGGCGATCCGGACCCTGGAGGAGGTACGGCAGGCGATGGGCTTCTGACTGCCTAGGCCCGGACGGCGACGGCGAGGTCGGTGGCGGGGGAGCGGAGCGGGCGGCGGTGCCGCGGCCGGTGGAAGCCGGCGGCGGTGAGCAGCGCGGCCGTCGCGGCGAAGGTCCGCACCCCGCCACCGCCCGCGACCAGGTAGTTGAGGTCGAGCAGGTCCATGAGCGTCCGGCTGGCGCGGCCGGGGGCGCGGCCTCGGAACTGGTCGCCGATGACGACGGTGCCGCCCGGGTTGAGCGCCGCCGCGACCCGGGACAGCAGGCCGGCCGCCTGCCGGTCGTCGAGGCCGTGCAGGACGTTGAAGAGCAGCACCAGGTCGAAGCCCTCGCCCAGGTCGTCGTCGAGGAAGGAACCGGCGCGCAGCGTGAGCCGGGGGTGCGGCTCGGCCGCGGTCAGCGCCTGCGGCAGGTCGAGGACGGTGGCGTGCAGGTCGGGGTGGCGGCGCAGGAGCGCGATGCTGTACTGGGCGTGGCTGCCGCCGAGGTCGAGCAGGTTACGCGCGTCGCGGTGGACCGGGATGGCGCGGGCGGCGAAGGGCGCCTGCTGCCGGGCCAGCGTGGCGACCCAGGCCTGGAAGGCGCGCGACAGTTCGGGGTCGCTCTCGGTGAGCGTGTACAGCGGGACCGGCGGGCCGCCGTCGCGCACCGCCTTCTCCAGCCCGCTCCACAAGGCCACCACGCTGCGCTCGCAGAACTCCAGGCCCTCGGCGAGGCAGGTGGGCGAGCTCGTGCACAACCAGACGCGAGCCGGGCGGGTCAGGGCGTATCGGCCGCGCCGTACCTTCAGGTAGCCGAGCCCGGCCAGGGCCCGCAGCAGGGAGGCCGTGGACGCCTCGGCGCAGCCCAGCTCGACCGCGAGCTCGCCGGGCCGCATCGGGCGGGCCTCCAGGGCGTCGAACACGCCCAGCCGTACCCCCGCGAGCAGGCTGTGGAAGCCCAGGACGCCGAAGTAGTCGGCGAGCACGGGCGGGACCAGCGACAGCCGGAAGGCGAGCGCTTCCAGGGGGTTGGCGAGCAGGGGCATGCCCCCGACGGTAGGCCGACTTGTCGGCAAAAGACATGGGTAGGGGGTTACTCAGGCTCTCACCAGGAGATTCCCGCACACTACGCCCATGCGAACCATCATCTCCCTCTTAGTGGCGCTCGCCGCCGTCCTCGCCTTCACCCCGCCCGCCACGGCGGCGGCCGGCTGGGGCCCGTACCGGGCGCCGGGTGACAAGGCCCGCGCCTCCGGCACCCTCGTCGCCGTCGGCGAGGACCACGACACCCTGCCCACCGCGGACCAGGTCACCGTCAAGGGCACGCTGACCGACCGGGCCCGGCCCGCCGGCACCTGCGCGTGGCTGCTCATGCAGTTCGCCGTCCGCGTCAAGAACGCCTTCGTGTTCAAGGAGCGCAAGCTCAGGGACTGCTCCTACCGCACGCCGAAGCACTTCACCTACGTCCTGAAGGACGTCTACCAGGTCGAACTCAAGGTGTGCAGCGAGGCCAAGTCGCCGGCGCCGTCGGCGCACTGCCGCTACTCGGGCACCTGGAAGATCATCTACACCTCGCCGCTCTGACCGGAAGCAAGGGGGGACCGGGTCAGCGGAAGCCGTGGCGGGACAGGGCGGGGACGAGTTCCTCCTCCTCGTACCTCAGGTGCGAGGAGAGGGTGCGGTCGAGCCGGGCCACCGCCTCGCGGAAGCCGTCCATGCCGTCCGGCTCGCCCACCAGGGCGACCAGGGCGCGGTCCACCTCCTCCAGCACCCCGTGGATCACGTGGTGCTCCTGCTCCAGGCGATCGAGCACGGGGGCCAGGCGCGGGTCGGCGCGGCGCAGGTGCGGGAAGAGGCTCTGGTCCTCCAGCGTGTGGTGCGTGGTGACCAGCCGGCAGTAGGACGCGCAGTAGGCGCCGAGCGTCCAGTTGTTCTGCCGGACGGTCATCTGGTTGATCGCCCCGCGCGCCGCGGCCGGGTCCATGGAGCCCGCGACCACCTGCGCCATGATCTCCTTGAGCTGCGCCAGCTCGCCCCGCAGGTGGTCGTGCACCTCGACCAGGTGCTGGCCCTCGCCGCTCCGGCCGCCGGTCACCGCGGGGGCGTGCGGGCGAGTGGCCTCGTCCCACAGCGCTTCCACCGCGGGGGCCTGCGGCTCGGGCGTGCCCCGTTCCTTGGCGACCAGCTCGCGGACGGCGGGCGCCACCTCCTCGGCATAGGCCTGGATCGCCGCGGGGTCGTCGCCGGCGAGGATGAAGGTGCTCATTCCGTGCTCCAGCGCCAGCTCGGCGAGGAAGGCGGGCTCGGCGTCGCGCGGCCCGATGTTGTAGAGTCGCCGGACGGCCGCCGGGTCGCGCCCGGCCTCGGCCGCGGCCTCGTCGATCAGGCGGTTGCCGGCACCGAGCTGCGACAGCGGGACGTAGGCCATGCTCGGCAGCCAGCCGTCGGCCAGCCGGCCGATCAGCCGCAACATCCTGGGCCGGATCCCGCCCACCCAGATCGCCGGGTCGTGCGGCGGCATCGGCCCGGCCTGGGCGTCGTCGAGCCGGTAGTGCCGGCCGTCGAAGCTGCCGCCGGTCGACCACAGCGCGCGGATCACCGCGATCGCCTCTTCCAGCGCCTCCAGCGCCTCGCCCGGCGTGCGCCGCGGCCCGCCCAGCGTCGCGACGCCGTCCCAGAAGGCGCCCGCGCCCAGCCCCAGCTCGGCCCGGCCGCCGCTGAGGATGTCGAGGCTCGCGACGCTCTTGGCGAGTACGGCAGGCGGTCGCAACGGCAGGTTGGCCACGTTGGCCGCCACCCGGACGTGCTGCGTGTTCGCCGCGATCACCGACAGCAGGGTCCAGGCGTCCAGGAAGGCGGGCTGGTAGGGGTGGTCCTGGACGGTGACCAGGTCGAGCCCGGCCGAGTCGGCCAGCTTCGCGAGCTGGAGCGTACGGCCGGCATGCGGGGCGGCCGGGCTGAGGAAAACGCCGAACAGCAGATCGTGACCGTAGTCGGCCATGGGACCCTCCAAGGCAATCGTCTGTAAGACAGATGATATGTCATACAGAAGGTTTAAACAGCAACCTCCTGTAGGATGGCGGTCGTGACGACGGACGCGGAACGAGCCGAGGGCGGGCTGGACGCCGACTTCGGCTGGGCGCTCGGCACCCTCTTCCGGGTCTACGTGAAGGCCGCCGACACCGTCATCGACGCCCTGCCCGGCGGGCCGCGCGGCTTCCAGGTGCTGGCCTCGGCCGTCCAGGAGACCCCGGCCAACCAGGGCGCCCTGGCCCGGCAGCTCGGCATCGACAAGACCGTGATGACCTACCTCGTCGACGACCTGGTCGCCCTCGACCTCGTCGAACGCCAGCCCGACCCCGCCGACCGCCGCAACCGCCGCATCGTGGCCACCGCCCGGGGCCGCGAGATCTGGGAACAGGCGCAACAGGGCCTCCGGCACGTCGAACGGCACCTGCTCGGCGTGCTGGGCGAGGAGGACGCCGCCCGCTTCCGCGACCTCCTCGGCCGGGTCGCGGCGGTGTACGGCGAGGGCGAACACCTCGAGGAAACCTGCCAGGCCGTCGAAACCCTGCGCCTGCGGCTCTAGAACCGCGGGCACTCCCGGCGGAACTCCCGCACGAAGCCGGCCACGGCCGCTGCGGCCGGCGCGTTGCGCAGGATGACCTCGGCCGCCTCGGCCGGGATGCCCGTGGGGCGCTCCCCTTCGGCGAAAGCGTGCACCAGCGCGAAGCGGCCGTCCCGGTCGTCGGGCCGGAGTCCGTACAACGCGGTGACCAGCCAGCTGACCAGGCAGGAGGCGGTGTAGCCGCGGTCGTAGTGCTGGTTGCGGTCGAAGAAGGCGGCCTCGTCCGGCGCCAGCTCGAACCCGGCCGAGAGGGCCAGGCCGAAGTCGCCGAAGTAGAGGCGGCGGCCGTCGGTCAGGATGTTCTCGAAGTGCGCGTCGAAGTGCAGGAGGCCGCGGCTGTTCATGAACGCCACGCCCGCGGCCAGCTCCCGCTCCACCTCGGTGCAGGCGTCGGCGATCCGGTCGTGGCCGCTCAGCCACTGGTGCAGGTTCAGCGGGAGGTGTTCCAGGAACAACGTGAGGCTCGCCGACGACTGGCGCAGGGCCTCGATCCGGTGGCGTACCCGGGCGCTGCCGCCCCAGTAGGCGACCGCCCGGTCGACGTCGGCCAGTTCGTCCGGCAGTGGCGCCGAGTCCGGCAGGACCCGCCAGTGGTGCATCAGCGGGAAGCCCTCGTGCTCGGCGGTCAGCACCCATCCGGTCGTCATGGCGTGGGCCGCCAACTCCCGCCAGGCCCCGAAGCTCGGCGCGCCGACGGTGCCGACGCCGTAGTGGCAGAGGAGCGGGAGCTCGAACAGGTTCGCCGTGGAGCCGACCAGGTCGGGGCGGCGTTCCAGGTCGCTGAGGGGGACCCGCTTGACGAACACCGGGATCCCGGCGACGTCCAGCAGAGCCGATCGGCCACCGAGGCCGGAGCCGAGCCCGGGGGCGTGGGCCACGAGCTCGGTCAGCTCGTGGTCGCCGAGCCCGGCCAGGGTGGTGGAGACGGTCTTGTGGGCGGTCAGGCGGTGGGCGTGGGCGTGGGTGATCACAGGTAGGCCAGGAGGCGGGCGAGGGGGTGGGGGATGCGGTCGGGGGTGAGGGCGGCGACCAGGGGGCCGGCGTAGCGGATCTTGCGGCCGCTGCCGGCGCCCATGAAGCGGCGGAGCTGGTCCTGGACGGGCTTGCCGCGCCAGGCGGGCTGGCCTTGGAGGGTGCGGAACGAGCTGAGGTCGCCGCCGGTGGCCAGCACGCGTTCGACCTCCTCCGTGCCGAGGGCGCGGATCAGTTCGTCTTCGAGGTCGGCGACGCAGACGAAGAAGCCGAGGGTTTCCAGGTCGGTGCGGGTGAGGGTGGGGCCGAACCCGGCTCGTTCCAAGGCGCGCTGGAAGTCGGGCTCTTCGCGGAGATCGACCAGGCCGGCCAGGCGGAGGTCGGCGCCCTGGGGGCCGTATTTGGCGAGATAGGTGCCGATGCTGGTGGCGCCGCCCATCGGCACTACGGCGATGCCCTCTGCTGTCAGGTCGCGATGGTGGCGGTGGGCCATGGCCTCGACGGCGGCCCGGTCGCTCTCGCCCTCGACCAGGACCACGGTTCGGGTGTCGCTCGGCATCACCAGGTCAGCTTGGCATCAGCCGCCGGGGGATTCGACCGCTTTATGGCGTGGCGGGCCGGGGGAGTTCAGGTCAAGCCGCGGCGCCCGGCTGGGGGAGGGTGCCGCGTCCCGCCGGACAGCTTCACTTGGTGTCGCGCCTGGACCTGCTCAGCGCCGACCAGCGGCAGCCACCGCCACCCGGCACGAAGCCAGGGCCTCGGGAGGCTCCTTGACCCGCGGCCGCCGCGGCCCGGTCGCCCGCCGGCCGGTCCGGTCCGCGACGAAGGCGCCGCCACCCTGCCGACCAACCACTTCCAGCTGGTCGGCAGGGTGGCGGAGAGCCCCGCGGCCTATGGGGCCGAATGCGGCGAGGCCGCGTAGCCGTGAAATCCGGCAACGGTGCTAGGAGTAGCATTCCTTGGACAGCTGCTTCCCGGTGGTCGGATGTACGCATACGATGCAGTAACGATTCGGGCTAGCCGGAGTCGGCTCCTTGACGTATTTGCATTCGCGCACCTTCGAATGCTCGGCCTTCTTGCAGTATTGCTTCCGGTATCCGCCTTTATTCGTCTTGCAGTAAAGGCATTCCTTCTTCTTATCCTTCAGCCATTTGCATCTCGGGGCGAGCGACGAAGTGCAGGCGGCGGCGAGCGAGATGGACGCGGCGGGCGTGCTGACGGCCTGGTCTTTCGCGGCCGAGGCCGACGCCTGCGATCCTGTCGCCGGGGCGAGGGCCGCAGCCACCAGCGCGCCGGCAGCGCATAGTTCCTTGAGCATGGAAACCTCCCGCTGCTCGTTTCTTCCTCTTGCCATCCATCGTTACTCCGCACTTCGTTAGGAGTCCAGAAGGGCGGCAAGATTCTTTCTCGACCGCGGAACGAGCTGTCCGGCGATTGGCCGCCTTCGTGGGCAGAATGCTGGACGAATATCCATCTCTCCTGGGCCGCTTTTTGCTTGGAGCCGCTTTTCTTTTCCCGCCCCGTCATCATCGGGGGTGACGCCCTCAACGGCCGGCGGATCGGGACAGCGCGGTGCCGTGTCCGCTGCGAGATGCAAAGGCTTGATGACGTAGCGCACTGGAGGGGAGTGGATACCGACCGTCGCTGCTGCAGCAGCTCGGCGGCAAGAGCCATCCCAAGGAACCACGTCGTCAGCTTGTACGCGCTGTTCGACCCCGCCGGCCTGCCGCACGTCGAACACCCCAGCACTTACCAAGGCCCCGAGGACTACTGAACCCGGCACCGCACCGGGCCAAGCGGCCAAACACCAAGCCGAGCGTGAGGCAGCGCCGCGCATGGACAGACCAGCCTGCACACCGGCGCGCTCACCATCTGGGAACTGGGCGACCTGCTCGGCATTCATCCCCACCTGCCGCACACCATGCAGCTCGAATACCTCGCCGACCTCCCCGTCATGACCATCATCGAACTGGCCCGCCGCCTCGACCTGCACCCGGCTGACCTCATCCGCGAACTCGACTCCGTCCTGGACAACCCGCGCGACCTCGAACCGCACATGCCCCGGCAACAGACAGGGGAGCTCACCGACGACGCCCGGGCGCTGCTCGTCGAAGCGGCCCTCGTCCAGGCAGGTGTAGAGGCGGTAGATGAGCTGGGTGAGCTCGGCGTGGTCGGCAACGCCGAGGGCCTCACCCCGGCCAGGTTGCGCACCCCGCCGTGCCGCTTGATCAACCAGCTCGCCACCACGGCCAGTAGGGTCATCGGCCAGGCGCTGTCCGGCACCGGGTCGCGGCCCTACCACTACGCCCTGCTCGGCCGGGGCGCACCGGCATCGATCGCAGCGACATCGTGGCGGCGATCAACGACCTGGCCGAGCGGAAGCTGGTCCACCGCACCCCGGACCCGGACGACCGGCGGCGCAACATCATCACGCTGACCACGGCGGGCGACGGCCAGCTCGAAGAGCTCGACCGCAGCGTGGCCGGGGTCCAGGCCGTGCTGCTGGAGACGCTCACCGTGAGTGAGCGGGAGCGGTTCGTCGTGTTGCTCGTCCGGCTGAATCAGGCGCAGCGGCCGAACAACTGGACGTAGGTCGCGCCCGGCGTGGCCGAGGCGGCCGGGTCGGCGCTGCCGTACGCCGCCTTGGTGTACATCTCGGTGTAGCCGGGGGTGAGGATGGTGTCGCGGTGCGAGGGGCTGCGCATCCACCAGCGGACGGCGGCGCTCGGGGTAACGGCGGCACGGCCCCAGCCGGTGTAGGCGTTCTCGCCGACCTGCCAGGTGCCGCGTTTGCAGTACCCGGCGGCCTTGGCCCGGGCGGCGGGGTCGGTCCCGGTCTCGGGGTCGATGTGCGGGTCGCAGCGGCTCGGGTCGTACTTGAGCGGCGTGCACTTGCCGACCTGGGCCACCGTTCCCCACCAGCGGATCCGCACCGCGGCGGTGACGTGCTTCCACGCCGCGCTGCTGAGCGCGACGGTCGTGCCGCGCAGGGCGAGGTAGCGCTTCACCGGCTGCAGGCCGCGGCCGGTGCGTTCGGCGTTGACCAGGCAGAGCACCGCCTGCTCGATGCGGCTCGACTGGCGGTTGTAGTCGTAGCGGCCGCGCGCGGTGTCGGGGAAGGCGGACTTGTCCTGGA
The DNA here is from genome assembly GCF_040655795.1 of Nonomuraea sp. NPDC050310. Taxonomy (NCBI): domain Bacteria; kingdom Bacillati; phylum Actinomycetota; class Actinomycetes; order Streptosporangiales; family Streptosporangiaceae; genus Nonomuraea; species Nonomuraea sp. NPDC050310. Next base: position 10,727 of record NZ_JBFAKP010000047.1, read on the forward strand.
TGACCAGGTCGGCGTCGGCGCACGCGGCGGCGCTGACGGCAGACGTCTCCGCCTGCGCGGGGGAGGCGTGGACGATGAGGACGGCGGCCGCTCCGAGAAAGGCGAGACGTTTCATGACGTCAGCATGCGGCGGCCGCCTTGCCGGGAACTTGAGTACCCCTTTACTCAAATTCCCCGATGAAGCCGTACTCAGTGCGCCTGGTAGACCTTGCGCAGCCGCTCGTGCACGGTCCAGGTCGTCTGGGCGCCCTCGGCCAGCAGGCAGACGTCCCCGGGCCCGACCTCGACGGTCGGCCCGCCGGCGATGGCGATGCTCGCCCGGCCGCTCAGCACGACGAAGATCTCGTCCCGCTCGACGTCGGTGACGACGCCCGGGGTGATCTCCCAGATGCCGCGCCCGTCCCCGAGGGACAGGTGGAAGGTCTCCGGCGTGCCCGAGACGATCGACGCCGGGTCCAGGGGGTCGGGTTCGAGGTCGGCGTCGCGGACGGAGAGGGCGAAAGCGCCGTCGAAGGGCAGCACAGCGAGCGGGTCCTTATCGGGTGGTGTCTCGGCGGAAGGATTCCAGGGCGAGCAGGGCGACGTGCAGCGACAGGCACGACTCGACGTCGTCGAGGTCGGTGTCGAGGATGCGTTCGAGGCGGCGCAGCCGGTCGTAGAAGGCGGGCCGCGACAGGTGCGCCTTCTGGGCGGCGACCGCCTTGTTGCGCCCGGCGTCGAGGTAGATCCGCAGGATCCGGGTGAGGTCGCCGCCGCGCTGGGCGTCGTGGGCGAGCAGGGGGCCGAGCTCGCGTTCGGCGAAGGTCTGCAGTCGGGAGTCGTCGCGCAGCAGGTGGAGCAGGCCGCGCAGGCGCAGGTCGGGCAGCCGGTAGTAGGCGCGGCCGTCGGGCTGGCGGACGGCGACGTCGGCGACCTGCTCGGCTTCGAGGAAGCTCCGCCGTACGTCCCTGACCGACTCGACGACGGAGCCGGCGGCGAGGACGAAGGCCGAGCCGGGCTTCCAGAGCATGCGCAGCCGGTCGGCGAGGGCGGTGAGCGCGGGCTCGGCGGCGGTGCGCGCGGGCAGGGGGAGCAGGATGCCGACGCGGTCCTGGTCGAGGGCGCCGACGAGGGCCGGCAGCCGGGCGTCGCGGCAGGCGGCGGCGGTGGCCTCGGCCAGCTCGCCGAGCAGGGCCTGCCCGTCGAGCGCCTGCTCGGCCTGGTCGATGGGGCGGATGACGACGCTGATCAGCTTGCGGCCGGTGAGCGGGACGCCGACGGCGCGGGCGCGTGCGGCGGCCTCGTCGGGGTCGGAGTAGGCGTGGGTGAGGATGCCGGTGAGGATCGTGCCGTGCGCCTGGCGTTCCAGCGACTCCTGGTGGCGTTCGAGCAGGCGGCCGAGCGCGAGGGTGGTGGCCGCCCGTTCGGCGAGGACCAGGTCGCGTGGGGTGGGCGGGGCGTCGCAGGCGAGGATGAGCCGGCCCCAGTCCTGACCGCGGGCGCCGACCGTGGTGACCAGCCAGCCGGCGGTGGGGTCGTAGGCGGTGCGCTCGGCGGGGGCGACGGCACGCGAGCGCGACTCCCAGCCGGCCAGCAGGGTGCCGGTGTCGCGGCCGGCCGACTCGCAGGCCAGCACCTGGTGGGCGAGGTTCTCCAGCACGACGGGCCGGCCGGCCAGCCGGGCGACCTGGGCGAGGACCTCGGTGGGTGAGGCGCCCTCGACCGACAGCTCGGTGAAGACCTCATGGAGCTGCTCCGAGGCGCGCAGCTCCTCCAACTGGATGTCGATGATGCGCGAGTGCACCGATTCGGTGATCTGCACGAACGGCGTCTCGCGGGCGAGCACGATCAGCGGCAGGCCGTGCTCTTCCGCGGCCTTGACCACGGCGCGCGGCAGCTCGCGGACGAAGCGGCGGCCGAGCTCGACGACGAGCCCGGCGGCGCCCACGGCGGCCAGTTCGACGATGTAGGCGGCCAGCTTGTCGGGGTCGTCGGGGAGCGCGACGCCGGTGGTGAGCACCAGCTCGCCGCCGCGCAGCAGGTGGGCGAGGTCGGCGATCTCGCCCACGTGCACCCAGCGCACCCGGCTGTCCAGCCGGTCGGAGCCCGCCACGACCCGGGGATTGCCTCGGCGGACGGTCTCCAGGGCGAGGACGTCGGCGATGGTGGGGAGCACGCGCGAAGCCTATCCGATCAGCTTGTAAATAGGGCGACTTATCCCTTTACAAAGTGCTGTGCAATCGCTCGCGCTGCGTGCCGTCCCGGAGACGCTCAGGCGCGGAACTCGGTGCCGGCGGCCTGTTCACGCAACTCGACCCGGCGGATCTTGCCGGAGATGGTCTTGGGCAGCTCCGCGAACTCCAGCAGCCGGATCCGCTTGTAGGGCGCCAGGTTGGCCGTGCAGTAGTCGAGGATCGAGCGCGCGGTCTCCTCGGTCGGCTCGAAGCCGGGCGCGAGCACGACGAAGGCTTTGGGTACGGCCAGCCGCACCGGATCCGGCGAGGGCACGACGGCCGCCTCGGCCACCGCCTCGTGCTCCAGCAGCACGCTCTCCAGCTCGAACGGGGAGATGCGGTAGTCGGAGGCCTTGAACACGTCGTCCGTGCGCCCGACATAGGTGATGTACCCGTCGGCGTCCCGGGTGGCGACGTCACCGGTGTGGTAGTACCCGTCGCCGGAGGAGGTCTCGCGCCCGACGTACCCGGCCATCAGCCCGAGCGGCCGGCCCTCGCCGAGCGGCAGGCAGATCTCCCCGTCCGTGCCCGGCTCCCCGCTCACCGGATCGACCAGCACCACCTCGTAGCCGGGCAGCGGCAGCCCCATCGAGCCCGGCTTGACCGGCATGCCGGGCACGTTGCCGATCTGCGCGGTCGTCTCGGTCTGCCCGTAGCCGTCGCGGATGGTCAGGCCCCACGCCTGCTGCACCTGGTCGATGATCTCCGGGTTGAGCGGCTCGCCCGCGGCGACCGCGGTGCGCAGCGGCAGCTTCCAGGCGGCGAGGTCCTCCTGGATGAGCATCCGCCAGACGGTCGGCGGCGCGCAGAAGGTCGTCACGCCCTCGTCGCGCAGGATCTCCAGCAGCTTGGGCGCCGAGAAGCGCTGGTAGTCGTGGATCAGGACGGTCGCCCCGGCGTTCCACGGCGCGAAGACGTTGCTCCAGGCGTGCTTGGCCCAGCCGGGCGAGGAGATGTTGAGGTGCACGTCGCCCGGCCGCAGGCCGATCCAGAACATCGTGGACAGGTGCCCGGCCGGGTAGGAGGCGTGGGTGTGCTCGACCAGCTTGGGCTGGGAGGTCGTGCCGGAGGTGAAGTAGAGCAGCAGGGTGTCGCCGGCGCGGGTGGGCCCGTCGGGGGTGAACTCGGCGGGGGCCTCGTAGGCCTCGTGGAAGGGCAGCCAGCCGTAGGCCTCGCCGACCGAGATCCGGGTGTAGGCGCCGGCCTCGAACTTGGCGGCGTCGGCGGCGTTGGCGATCACGTGCTTGACCTCGCCGCGCTCGATGCGCTCGGTGATGTCCTTGGCGGTGAGCAGCGTGGTCGCGGGGATGATCACCGCGCCGAGCTTCATCGCGGCGAGCATGGCCTCCCACAGCTCGATCTGGTTGCCGAGCATCAGCAGGATGCGCTCGCCTCGCCGTACGCCCTGGGCATGGAGCCAGTTGGCGACCTGGCCCGAGCGGCGGGTCAGGTCGGCGAAGGTGAACGACGGGCCGCCGGCGAACTTGAGCGCGACGCCGTCCTGGTGGTCGAACCAGTCGAGGGCCCAGTTGAACTCCGCGAGCTCGGGCCAGCGGAAGTCGCGGCGGGCGGTGGCGTAGTCGGAACCCAGCAGCAGATCGCGAGCGGCGCGGAAGTCGTTCATGTCCCGATACTGTCAGGCGTTCAGCCGGGCCTCCAGACCATCCAGCACGCACATCAGGCCCCACTCGAAGGCCAGGACCTGGGTGCCGCGGTGGTCGGCGGTGTGCAGGGCGCGCAGGTCCGCCATCAGGTCGGGGAAGTCGCGGGTGGCCTGCTCGGCCATCTCCAGCATCCGGGCCATGTCGCTCTCGGTGGGACCGCCGTGCTCGGTGAAGTAGAACGTCTGCGGGATGACCTGGCCCATCACGTAGGACAGGACGGTCGCGCAGCCGAGGTCGATCTCCAGCCCGGCGAAGCCGGCCGCGCGGAAGGACTTGCGGAGCCGGTCGTAGATGCCGAGCGTGTTGGGGCCGAGGGCGGGCAGCCGGCCGAGCAGCGCGCCCATCCACGGGTGGCGGATGATGGCGGCCCGCAGGTCGAAGCAGAACGCGCGCACCACGGTGCGCCAGGCCAGGAGCGGGGGCAGCGTCTCGCCCTCCGGCTCTGGCAGCTTCACCTCGCCCCAGACGGCGTCGTAGGCCAGTTCGAGCAGTTCCTCCTTGTTGGCCACGTGCCAGTAGATGCTGGTGGCCCCGGCGTTCAGCCGCGCCCCCAGCTTGCGCATGCTGAGGGCGTCGAGGCCCTCGGCGTCGAGGAGGTCCAGGGCGGTGGCGACGATCTGGTCGCGGCTGAGGCCGGCGGGCTTCACCGGGCGCGGCTCGCGGGTCCAGACCGAGCTGAACTGCTTGTTCACGCCTCCAGATTAAACCGGCTCGCACACTGTGCGAGACTTGTCGTACAGTGTGCGAGTGAAGTCGCACACTGTACGAGAAGAATCGCACGCTGTTCGAGATCCCCGCCGCTGGTGGATCCTCCTCGTGCTCTGCCTGTCCCTCCTGGTCCTGGTGATCGACAGCACCGTCCTCAACCTGGCCATCCCCTCCCTCACCACGGAACTGGGCGCCACGGCCTCCGACGTGCAGTGGATCCTCGACGCCTACGTGCTGGCCATGGCCGGACTCCTGCTCACCGCCGGCAGCCTGTCCGACCGGTACGGCAGGCGGCTGATGCTGGTGATCGGCCTGGCCGTCTTCGGCGTGGCCTCCCTGGTGGCGGTCGTGGCCTCCGAGCCCTGGATGCTGATCGCCGCCCGCTTCCTGATGGGGGTCGGCGGCGCCATCCTGATGCCCTCCACGCTGTCGATCCTGATGACCGTCTTCGACGCCGAGGAGCGCCGCAAGGCGATGGCCGGCTGGATGACGGTGTCGATGGTCGGCGTCATCCTCGGCCCGACCCTGGGCGGCGTCCTGCTGGAGCACTACTGGTGGGGCTCGGTCTTCCTGCTGAACATCCCGGTCGCGATCATCGCGATCATCGCCGCCTTCGTCCTGATGCCGGAGACCTACGGGGACGTGCGGCGGAAGATCGACCCGGTCGGCGTGGTGCTGTCGGTCGTGGGCCTGACCTCGACCGTCTACGTGATCATCGAGCGGGAGTGGAACCTGCCCGTGATCGCGGTGGCGGTGCTGAGCCTGGGCGCCTTCGTCTTCTGGGAGCGCCGCGCCGAGCAGCCGATGCTGCCGCTGGGGGTGTTCAAGAGCCGTGACTTCAGCGGGGCCTCCTTCACCCTGCTGCTGATGTCCTTCGGCATGGGCGCGGTCATGATGCTGCTCACCTACTACCTGCAGTTCGTGCTCGGGTACTCCCCGATGCAGGCCGGTCTGGCGCTGCTGCCGTACGCGGTGGCCGCCGCGGTCTGCAACGGGCTGGGCGCCACCCTGGGCAAGAAGCTGAGCAACAAGACGCTGATCGTCGCCGGGCTGCTGATCATCTCCGCGGCCTTCGTCGTCCTGGCCCTGGCCGACGGCTACCTCATGATCCTGACCTCGATGCTGGTCATGGGCGTCGGCGGCGGCCTGGCCGGTCCCGCGGGCTACGCCACCATCATGGGCGCGATCCCGCTGGAGCACGCCGGTGTCGGCTCGGCCATGAACGACACCCTGCAACAGGTCGGCATGGCCATCAGCATCGCGATCTTGGGCAGCGTGCTGGCCGGCGTCTTCGCCTCCAACCTGCCCGCCTCGGTGCCGGCCTCGGTGGCCGACTCCTACGGCCTGGCCTTCCAGCAGTTCCCGGCGCAGGCCGAGCAGGCCTTCGGGGTGGCCATGTCCACCGGCTCGTGGGTCAGCGCGGCCTTCAGCGCGGCGGCCGCGCTCCTCGGCATGGTCCTGCTGAGGAAGCGCGCCGCCGCCGCTCAGGAGCCCGTGGCGGCCTAGCGGATGCGGGGCGCGGCCATCTTCTCCAGGCTGTCCAGCTTGTGCACCCGCTCGTCGTGGCCGATCTGTCGCAGCAGGTCGGCCACCGAGCGGTAGCGGCCGTAGCCGTCGGCGTAGGTGCCGGGGTCGGGCACGAACTCCAGGTCCGGGTTCTCGGCCACGAAGTCCATGTAGGTGTGCTCGGCGTGGTCCTCGAACTCGGCGTTGAGCCGGTAGCTCCACTTCGGGTGCACCAGGAACAGCAGCCACGAGACGTGGTAGTAGAAGAACGAGATCGCCCACGGCGCCGCGCGGTGCAGCAGCCAGTTGCGCCTGAGCCCCTGCCGGTCGATCAGATCCTCCATGATCAGCAGGTGGAACTGCTCGTTGTCCTGGTCCTCGCGGGCCTCGACGATGCGCTCGAAGACCCGCTTGGCCAGCGTCGAGCGGGTGCGATGGCGATGGACCGCCCAGTACCCCATCCGCTCCCACGCCTGGTACGGCACGCGGGCGATGATCTCGAGCATCGCGAACTTGGTGAAGGACCCCTTCTTCCCGTAGAGCAGGTCCACGGGCTTGAACATGAGCTGGGCCAGCAGGCTGTACTTCATCCGCGGCGTGCCCAGCGTCTCCGCCTCGGCGCGGCGCAACTCCTCGCGGCTCAGCTTGGGCGGGCCCGGGTGGACAGGGGCGGCGGTGGCGGCGGTGGCGGTGCGGTGGTCGATGGTGACGGTCATCTCGGATCTCCTGTTTCGTCGTTGATCCGATAGTGGGCGACGACCCCCCTCCCGGTCGTCGCCCGGCGGATGGCACCGGCGCTGCCTCGCCGGAGGTAACCCCGCCTCCGGGACGTACACCGCCAGGCGGACGGGGCATCCCCTAGGGGTCCTTGCAACCTGTCAGGGAATTTGGCCGCAAGCCGACAGGTTGATGGTGGGACCGATCTTGCGGACACGGGATACTCGAACCATGTCTGACCTCCTCGCGCGCCACCGGGCCGTCCTCCCCGACTGGCTGGCCCTCTACTACTCCGAGCCCATCGAGATCGTCAGCGGCAAGGGCAACCGTGTCGTCGACGCCTCGGGCAAGAGCTACCTGGACTTCTTCGCCGGCATCCTCACCAACATGATCGGGTACGACGTGCCCGAGGTGCGCGAAGCGGTCGAGCGGCAGCTCGCCACCGGAGTGGTCCACACCAGCACGGTGTACCTGCTGCGCGGGCAGGTCGAACTGGCCGAGAAGATCGCCCGCGTCTCCGGCATCCCGGACGCGAAGGTCTTCTTCACCAACTCCGGCACCGAGGCCAACGAGACGGCCCTGCTGCTGGCCACCTACGCCCGCAAGACCGACCAGGTGCTCGCCATGCGGCAGAGCTACCACGGCCGCTCCTTCGGCGCCATCTCGGTGACCTCCAACACCACTTGGAAGAACAACTCGCTGTCGCCGCTCAACGTGCACTTCCTGCACGGCGCCGACCGCCACCTGCCGGCCTTCAAGGGCATGGACGACGCCGAGTACATCGAGGCCTGCGTCGCCGACCTGCGGCACGCGCTGGCCACCGTGGTCTCCAAGGACGTGGCCGCGCTGATCGCCGAGCCAATCCAGGGCGTGGGCGGCTTCACCATGGCGCCCGACGGCCTGTTCGCCGCCTACAAGGAGGTGCTGGACGAGCACGGCATCCTGTTCATCTCCGACGAGGTGCAGACCGGCTGGGGCCGCACCGGCCAGTCCTTCTTCGGCATCCAGAACCACGGCGTCACCCCCGACATGCTGACCTTCGCCAAGGGCCTGGGCAACGGCTTCGCGGTCGGCGGCGTCGTTGCGCGTGGTGACCTCATGGACGCCCTGCCCGCGATCGGCCTGGCCACCTTCGGCGGCAACCCGATCTCGATGGCCGCCGCCAGCGCCACCCTCGACTACGTGCTCGACCACGACCTGCAGGCCAACGCGGCGCGCACCGGCCAGATCATCATCGACGGCCTGCGCGAGGCGGCCAAGCGCCTGCCCATCGTCACCGACGTGCGCGGCAAGGGCCTGATGTTCGCCGTCGAGCTGTCGGACCCGGCGCTGGCCGGCCGCTTCATGGAGGAGACCAAGAAGCTCGGCCTGCTGGCCGGCAAGGGCGGCCTGTACGGCACCGCGATCCGCATGGCCCCGCCGCTCACGCTCACCGTCGAGGAGGCGCACGAGGGCCTCGGCATCATCGTCACCGCTCTGGAGACTCTGAACGATGAAGTTCGTTAAGCACTGGATCGGCGGCGTGGAGGTCGAGGGCGACGCCCGCACCGCCGACATCACCAACCCGGCCACCGGCCAGGTCAGCGGCAAGGTCGCGCTGGC
>NZ_JBFAKP010000048.1:0-13675 GCF_040655795.1 Nonomuraea sp. NPDC050310
GCGATCTAGAAAGGGAGATCATGGACCTGGAGAGCGTCAAGGCCGAACTCGCAGAGATCATCCACTACATGCACACCGAACTCAGTAACGAGCGCTCCGACCGTCAGTACATGGCAGAGCAGGTTATCCAGCGCCTGGACGACCTGCACGACTCGATCTAGAAAGGGAGATCATGGCCCGTTACGGCATCGTTTATACGCTCACCGCTGGAGCCCGCGACAAGCGTCACATCGTGGAGGGCTGGATCACGGGAGTGCCCGAAGGACTGAAGGCCCAGGAGGTCTCTGACGCCTTGGAGAGGTCCCCGCACCTGGGGACCTACTCCGAGCGAGGTGTGTTCCTCGGGAACCGCCGGCTCCTGACGGAGAAGCAGCTCCCGGCCGGACATACCGTCGCCAGCGACGTACGGGAGCACTCCTGGGAGGAGCTGACGGGGGAGCAGAAGACTGGCCGGGTCCAGCTCAACGTGCGAGTGACGCCGATGGAGAGAGCCCGATACATGAACGCCGCCGCCGCTGCCGGCCTGTCTCTCACGGACTGGGTGAAAGAGGCTCTGGAGCGAGCGGCAGGCAAAGAGGTGTAGAACTGATGTACGAGAGCGGCGGCCCTGGGGAAGGGGTCGCCGCTCTCTGCGTTCTCTACACAGCAAAACTGTGTGATGAGAACGATGAGAATGATGAGAACGTCTCTGAGCTGGGGTTTCGCTCAGGATCGAGCGATGAGAATAGCGATGAGAATTCCCCGCGAGTGATGAGAACCCCTCTGAGCTGGGATTTCGCTCTCAGGCGTGGGTGATGAGAAGTCCTGACCTGCGGTTTCGCTCAGGAGGGGTACCGATGAGAATCCCCCGGCGCGAGCGCTGCGAGTGATGAGAACCTCTCTGAGCTGGGATTTCGCTCTCAGGCGTGGGTGATGAGAAGTCCTGACCTGCGGTTCCGCTGGATTGCTAGCTAGAAAGCAAGCAAGATGGTGTCATGACACAGATTCTGGCGGTCTACTCGGAGTCGGGAGGGGTGACCAAGACAACTTCGGCGGTCTCGCTGGCTATGGCGGGGGCCAGAGACGGCCGGAAAGTCTTGCTCATCGACCTGGACCCGAGAGGCGCAGCAACGAAGTGGGTCGGCGTCGACCCGGTGGAGCCGGGGTTGCACGTCGGGGCCATCCTGGGCAACGACGATCCGGAGGGTTGGGCTGCTCAGCTCGCCGTGCCCTCCGGTGAGAACTGGTCAGACAATCTCACGATGATCCCGAGCAATCGAGAGGTGGCCAACCGGGAGAAGGCCGCTGATGACCACGCGGACACGCGACTAAAAGCGTCGCTCCGTGGCATCGACGCGGACCTGGTGGTCCTGGACTGCCCAAACCGCCAGGGCGGGCTCATCACACAGAACGCGCTCACGGCTGCTGACACCGTGGTGTACGCGGCCAAACCGAACGAGGACGGGCTAGACGGCGTAGACGGGGCAGTCCTGACCGTACGGCGGTTCAAGGCCCACAGGCAGGCCCTGGGCGCGCGGGTAGAGCTCCAGGAGGCGGGCATCATCGTGGGCGCGGCGGTACGGGGCTCGGTCTGGACGCGGGATGCTCTCCGCGCTATCGCGGAGTTGCGGCAGGCGCACCCTGGCCTGGTCCTGGAGCCCTTCGTGCCCGATCGGGTCACGGTGCTGGAGTCGCGTTCCGCGGGAACCTTCTACGGCGATTACGAGGGTGGCAAGGGCACGTTCGAGGCATACCGCCAGCTGGCAAGGAAGGTGCTGCGATGACCCCGCCTATTCAGCGGCCGGAGCCGCGCAGCAGGCCGCGTCCGGCTCCGGACGAGGGTACAGACCCTATCTTGGCGAGCCCGGAGCCAGCCCGTGCACAGAGGCCGGCGGTTCGTACGTCAGAGGAGAGGCCGGCGACCCGGCCGGGTAAGGCGCCAGTGTCCCCAACCCCTGCGAGACGCGCTATTCCTACGGTCCAACTCAACACGAGGGTGGCCCCAGAGATCGACGCGTTGGTAAACACGGTCGCGGCTGAGCGTGGGTGGACTAAGCGTGAGGTGATTGAGCACGCGCTGAAGAGTGCTTATCCCGAGCTGGTCTAGCTAGCTAGCAGGTGAAGTCTGACCACTTGGACACTCTTGAGTGAAGAGCCAAAGAGAGAAAGTGGAGAAGTAATCGCCGATCAACAAGAAGGGGACTCAATGTCGCTGAAGGTCTCACCCGAGCTGCTGGCCGAAGCCCAGACGGGTACGGTCGCGGACGATGACTTCCTGGACTGCGTGGCTTCATCGCTTCCCGACGCATGGAAGCTGGTGGAAAGCCTGGTGGATGAGCTGGAAGCGTCGGGGGCGGAGTTTGCCGACAACCGCACAGTCCTCACCGATGAGGTTGCTGGCCAGGTCCTTCGGATGATGGCGAGCAATGCCATGAGGTCCGCGATCGAGCGGAAGCACGGAGTCCGTCTGGCGTTCCAGAACTGCCACCGCGTAGCGGTGTTCAAGGCCGGGACCGAACAGTCGTACGAACGCTTCACCAGTTCAGCGGCTCAGCTTCTGAACCAGAACCCTGAGTTGGTCAACTGCTAGTTGGTACCAAACAGAGCGGCCCCCCGAGGTCATCTCGGGGGGCCGCTCTGTTTGGGTGGGTCACTCAGGATCAACCTTCAGGGCGTACTCCAGCTCGTAGGAGTCAGCAGCAAGGAGGAGATCAGCGGTCTCGACGGGGGTGTCGCCGCAGTAAGAGATACGCACGATGGTCGTGATGGGAGTGCCAGGGCGTAGTTCGAGAGCCTCGATCTCCGAGGGACGCGGCATGCGAGAGCGAAGGCGTTCGACTACGGCAGTCGGGCGAAGACCGATGGAAGTGAAGCGAGGCACTATGCCGGCCCCAAGCAAGGGTCCTTCCTCCGGCCGCTCGATGGGAGTCCCCCGAGTGATAGCGAGAGGCTCACAGGAATCGACGATCATCACAGGCTGATCGTCTGCGTACGAGGTGTAGATCGTGCGCATGACGTCGTCGCCTACACGGATGTTCAGACGCTTCGCGATGTCCGCCCCTGCTCTGTCGGGGTAAGTCCGGTGGCTGTAGCGAGGAACACGCTCGCTGGCCAGCGTCTCCTCGGCAAAGGGCGCTCCTGGGTCACTGCGGTAGTGCAGGGCCGAACGGCGAAGGAGCGGCTGGTAACGGCGAACGAAGGCTCCTCCGCCCTGAATCCTGTCGATGAGGCCCTCAGCCTCGATCAGGTCCAGGGCTTGCCTGGCCACGGTGCGAGACACATGAAAGTCGTCGCTGAGCTGGGCCTGGGTGGGGAGACGGGAACCCGGACGAAGGTCGCCGATAAGGATCTGATCACGCAAGACGCCCGCGATCTTTTCGTACATGTGGTCACTGCCTAGCTCTGGCATGGGGGCTCCTTCTGGGTCGGGTGCTGGTGCTCTCAGATTCTACGCTTGGCATGCCAAGGTTGGCATACCAAGTAAGGTCATCGTCTCCTCTGGGTTGGGAAAACCTTGGAGTGTCAAGTTGATAGGTGGCGTACCAACAAAAATCTTGGCGTGCCAAATCTTGTGTTGGTACGCCAAGGTTGATATACCAAGAGGTGTAAGCCGATCCCACAACAGGAGACGAGAACATGAACGAGGTGAAGAGCGTGACCCGACAGCCGTCCCGGTGGCCGGTGGTTCTGCTGGCTCTGCCTGCGGCGGTCGCGACGTGGACCGGCTGGGTGGATCTCGGCTCGATGTGCGGGTTCGGCGTGGTCCGTCCGCTGCCCGGCATCATGGATGAGCTGGAGATCAACACGGCGATCACGCTTCCGATCGGGGTGGAGGCGTACGGCGCTTACGCGCTGGGGACCTGGTTGGGTGCCCAGCGCTGGGTGACCCTCCAGACGAAGCGGTTCGCGATGTGGTCCGCGATCGGGTCGCTGGTGCTCGGGTGCCTGGGTCAGGTGGCGTACCACCTGCTGGTGGTCCTGGGGTTCAAGGTGGCTCCCTGGCAGATCACGGCGCTGGTGTCGTGCATGCCGGTGTTGGTGCTGGGCCTGGGTGCGGGCCTCGGGCACCTGAAGCACCGTGACGCTGCGGCGGCCCGCGTCGATCACCAGGAGGACACGGAGGACTGGACCGAGGTCTTCCCCGAGAGTCCCGCGCTGGCGCTCTACCCGCACCCTGAGCCGGTGGCCTTCCCGCCCGCTGAAGAGGTCTTCCCCGAGCCTGAGCCCGAGCCTGAGCCCGAGCCTGAGCCTGAGCCTGAGCCTGAGCCTGAGCCTGAGCCCGAGCCCGAGCCTGAGCCCGAGCCTGAGCCCGAGCCTGAGCCCGACCCTGTCGAGCGAGAGCGCGTGGAGCTGGCGACGATGACCAAGGCCGACGCGGTACGGCGGGCGCTGGCGGCCACGGACGGGACCGTGCCGGCGGCGTGGGAGTGGTTGAAGGAGCGCGGCAAGGTGGTTGACCGCTCGTACGCCTATGACGTGGCGTCGGGTCGTTCGGGCCGTCGCCGCAAGAGTCCGGTGGTTGTCCAGGAGGAGACCACGGAGCAGGCGCAGGACCGCGAGCTTCAGCCCGCGTAATCCCTCACGATTTCAAGATCCCACAACTCCAGATGAATGTTCTCTAGCTAGAAAGAAAGCTCGCTAGAAAGCGAGCTAGATCCCACAACAAGACGAAAGGCGCACTCCGATGCCTCACGTGGCCAACCCCCCCAGCACCGACATCAGCAAGACGACGACCGAGTACGCGTGGGTGATGACCCTTCAGTGGCCCTCCGGCGCGGGTTTCGGTACCTCCACCACCTTCGGCAAGTACGACGCGATCCCTGGCACGTCCCGCCTGGAGGCGTACAAGTCGATCTACAGCCTGTGCTGCGCCCAGGCCGGCATCGCGCACGGTCGCGGCACCGTCATGTTCTGGAGCATGGAGACCGAGCTGCTCTAGCTAGAAAGCTCGCTAGATCCCACAACAGGAAGTGGGGCCAGGAGGAGCGGCAACTCCCCTGGCCCCCGGTCAGAAAAGGAATCCAACCGTGTACACCACCATTCTCCCCATCGTCGGCGCTCTCATCGTCGGCATCATCGTCGGCGCGGTGTGCTTCAGCAACCTGATCACCCGGCTTGACCTGTCGGGTGTGGCCAACCCCCCGGCCCGGAAGCGGGAGCACCCCCAGGCCCACCGCGAGGCCGTACGAGAGATGGTCGCCGAGACCATCGAGGACCTGTTGGCCCCTCCGGTCACCACCCCACAGAAGCCCCGTCTCAGCGTCGTACGGACCCCGAAGGGAGGTCAGTGACAATGCTCCCGCTGGCAGTAGATCACCCGCTCGTCGACGTGACGCTCTGGCTCACGCAGACCACCCCCGGACAGATCGTCGTGTGCCTGGTGGCGCTGCTGATCGCGTGTGTCCTGTCACCTCAGGTCCGCCGGTTCGTCGGCCCGTTCTGGAGGCTGGCGACTGGTGGCCTGGTCCTGCGGCGGCCCGGCCCCTGGGACTCCACGTTCGACCGGCCGGCACCCGAGCGGCCGGAGGCCCGGCCGAACTTCCGGGGCGAGCGCTACCCGCGCTTCTGGTGGTCTCGCATCCCTGGCTACCAGCGGATGTTCTGGCGCTGGACGGTCGGGGCGACGGTCTACGCCGCGATCAAGTTCCCGCTCCCGGTGCTGTGCCTGGGCACGGCTCTGGGGCTGTACCTGCTGACCCGAGCGGTGTTCAGGATGCTTCAAGACTGGGCCTACGAGCGGAACGTGGGCACGTTCGCTCTTGGGGTCGCGATGCTCCTGGGGGAGAAGCGTAACCCGAGCGAGTACATCGCCCTGCCCCGGCTCAGGCTCACCATGGTGCCCATCGCCCTGGACGAACGGGTGACGAGGGCGGCCCGCCGCTGGCCCGCGCTGGAGCGGCTGCTGGGCCGTCTGGCGGTGCCCATGCTGCGTATCCCGCTGGAGGCTGACGACGCCCGCGTCCTGGTCCAGCTCGACGCGAAGCTGACCAGCGACGCAGTGGTCAAGGAAGTGAAGAGCCTGGGTCTGGCCCGACTGCCCGAAGGCCCCTGGGAGGCTCACCACCACGCGGCGCAACTGGTGGTGGAGCTGAAGCACCCGCGCCGGCCCCCGGCCGCCTGCTGGTACGACGAAGAGGCGAACCGCCGGTTCGACGTGGCCAATGTCCCGATCGGGATGAGGGCCGGCAAGTCAGGCCCGGAGTGGGTGACGCTCCCGCTGAAGGACCTGACCCCGCACGGCGTCATGTCCGCGACCACAGGGTGGTGCAAGACCACCACGGCGAACGTCTACGTCGGGCACACCGCCGGGAACGGCGGCAAGGTCTTCATCAACGACCCCAAGCGGGTCGGATACACCCTGTTCAAAGACCTGGACAACGTGGTGATCAGAACCACGGCGGACGGGTGGGCGGACTCGGTAGCGACCTTCGTCGAAGAAATGGAATGGCGCTACTCGCTCATTGAGCGGTTCCCTGAGATCAAGGAAAACCCGGAACTCTATTTCCAGCCCTGGTTCATGCTCGTAGATGAGCGCGGCTCTTACGTCGCGGACCTGAAGGACTGGGCGAAGCAACGTGGCGAAAAGGGAATGCCGCTCCCGCTTCGGCAGGAAAAGAAAGCCCTTTGGCAGGGTCGCGCGGCAGGAATGTACTGGATCGACCTTTGCCAGCAAGCCAACCTGTCGGTGTTTCTCGACTCGGACGGCCGCGATCAGCGTATGTGGCGAATCGCGTCGGGACCGCAAACCCGGTCAGCGTGGTTCATGCTTTTCGCCGGAGTCGCAAAGAAGTCCATTCCGATGAAGAAAGGCCGCGCGATGCTTGGGCTCGGCGTGGATAGCGTCGAGGAAATCACCCTGGCACGCGTCGATGATGCCGATGCGAGACGTTTCGCAGAGGCCGGAAAAGCAATCGCGGATCGCGAAAATCAGGCTCGGGCGAAGCGGCTCCAGGCCCTCCTAGAGGCTAGTGTCCCGGTCCAGGACTCTGCCTACGGGGCTGGGGAGACGGCCCCGAGCGTACCGGGACATGTCCTGGACAGACCCGAAACCGAAGAGCTTTCAGCCACTCCGGAAGTGAGCCAGTCCGGCGTTATTCCTGGTGACGGCGGGGACGATTTCGATGAACTGCGTCGGCTCCGAATGTCCCTGATCAGAAACGACGAGTATTCCGAGTCCGAGACGAACGTGGCCAGCGATCGCGAAGCGGGACAGAGCAGCGAACTGATCGTCGGAGTGAAAGCCGCTGCCAACCTTCTGGAAATGACAGAAGCTGCCTTCATTCAGGCACGCAAACGCCGCCCGATTCAGGGCGAAACGAAAAAGGGAATCTCTCCGGCATGGACTGAGCTTGACCTACGCGAATGGCGCTCACAGGCCAAGCGCGCGGGCGCGTCCTGAGCGGAAAACAAAAAGGGTTTCGCGCGCCATTCATTTCAGGGAAAGCGCGCGAAACCCGAGAATCAGCCCAATCCCTCCAAGAGAAAAGGACAGATCCAATGACCATTATGGCAGACTCGGCCCTTTCGCCGGAACTGGCGGACAAGGTGGAGACCTTGTACCGGCTCTACGCGTCGCGCGTGACGGCCCTGGCCTACCGCCAGACCCGGAACCACGCCGTAGCCGATGACGTCGCGGGCGAAGCCTGGCTCAGGGTCGTGCGGTGGGTTCACACCCTGCGTGCCGAGAACGATCAGGCGTGGGGATGGCTCTCGGCGATCGTCCGACACGCGGCGCTCGACTACTACCGGCCCAAGAGGTCCACGGAGCGCGTCACCGACTGGAGCCAGAGCGAGAACGCGCTGCCCGCTGCCGAGTCGGCGGAGGACACCTTCCTGGAGCGGCTGGAGCTGGCGACGGTTGTCCGGCAGCTCCAGGGCTGCGGGGAGACGGCCATGGCAAAGGCGCTGTACGAGGCGGCGGCGGCATGAAGCGGCGGCTCCAGGTTCCCATCCCGGCCCGGCCGGACTACCCCGAGACCGGCACTGCGGCTACCCCGCTGCACGCCTGCCAGCTCTGCGCCCCGGGCGCGATCCAGACCTCTACGCCGTGCCAGCACACGAAGTGATCTTTCAGGGTCCCCGGCCCTCGGCTGGGGACCCTGCACCCCTCTTGAAAGGAAAGCCTCTAATGATCAAGAACACGAACGAGACGCCTGACCTGGATATCTGTGACGATGATCTGCTGTGTGAGGTCTGCGGACATCAAACCGACCTGGTTGATCACATCAACGGGAAGCTCTACTACCGGTGCCTGAGGGCCGGGGAGCACATGACGGTGGTGAGGCCGTGAATGGTCGCAAGTTGCCGACACGCACGCCCAAGGAAGAAAACCTCCGGTGTCTCGGGCGTAGGCTGAGCCCTCACAAACACGAAACACCCCGCCGTGTTGTCCGGAGTGTCCAGCTCCGGCGGCGGGGTGTTCGCAACAACGCTATGAGGAGAGTCTACGTGACTCCTTATGCCTGTGTCGTCATGCCCCGCCGCGCGCGCTTCGCTGGTCAGGTGATGACGTGAGCGCAGAGGCACTGCCGCCCCCTGAGCGCGAGTCGGCGCGGCGGCCAGACCTGAGGGACGCGGCCACAGTCCAGGTCCGGGTTCATTCCCTGGGTGGCCGGCGGTTTGTCCAGACCCCTGAGGCGCTGCAAGCGCACACGAAGGAAGGGCAGCTGTACGACCTGTTGCCAGGCCAGCTGGCGGTGACCAGGGCTGCCCAGCTCCGGGACCTGACAGCGGACCGCACGCCCGAAAGTGTGCTGACCGACACCGTGTTTCAGGTGGCCTATCACGCACCCGGCACAGACCGGCTGAGCACCCTGGTCAGCGTTGCGGACCTGGACGCGCGGGAACCGCAGTGGCCTGACCAGCTCGGAATCCGCCCGCACACCACCAAGCGGAACCTGGAGACGATCGGGGTGGCCGTACGAGCGGTTGCGGCTACCCTCCGGGCGGACGTGGGCTGGACGTACGGCTACGCCTGCACCGGCCCCGTACGGCTGGAGGGTGGCGAGTGGGCATGGTTGCGGCCGGGCAAGGCAGCGCTCACCGCGACCGGCACCGATGACCGGCTGACGGCAGAGATCCCGCGCGGCATCGGCGCTGTACAGGGCGTGGCCGTACTGGACATGGACGACCCGTCCCCGGCCGCGAGCGCTGCGGAGGACCTTGAAGCTCTGCTGCGCGTGCTGGACCTGGTTCCCGATCAACCTGAGATCCCGCTGGCCCTGCTGGCTCAACTCGCGTGGGCTCCGTTCTCCGCTCTGCCTGATCTTGGACGTATCGCGGTCGCGGTCGCGGGCGACACCGGCTCACGCAAGACTGCGATCTCCGGAGCGATCATCGCGGCGCAGTCTTCAACCTTCAGCGGAGGGCGCGGCGTAGAAGTCCCGGTCACGATCAAGATGCGGCATAACCAGTCCACCGTGTTCGCCGCTGACCAGGTCCTTCACCCCTTGTCCGGCCTGGTGGGCACCGTGGACGACTGGTTCGCCGGCCGGATGACCGCGAAGGAGATCGCCGAAGCGTGGAAGCGGCTCTCAGCGATCGGCGACAACACCGCTACCGGCTCGGGTGGCGCGCGCGGTGGATACCGCAACGGCCAGGGCGTGGTTGCCCGTCAGGTCTTCCCGCGCTGCTGCGTGCTGGCCACAGCAGAGCGCTTCCCCGAGGAAGGCAAGCACAGCTCGGAGACGGCCCGGTATGTGGCGCTGGAGCTGGCGGCCCCGGTGAACCTCGCGGTGCTCTCGGAGATCCAGCGCGACGGACGGCCCCTGTCGCGGGCGCACGCAGCGATGATTCAGGCCAGCCTGGGCGACCTGGACCGCGTGTATGCCGCGCTGGAGTGGGGCAAGCAGGTCGCGGAGTCCTGGCCGCATGGCGGGCACGGGCGCGTCACCTACGGGTACGCCCGGCTGCTGGGTGGGGCCTACCTGCTGGCGGAGAGGATGCGGGAGCTGCTGGAGGTGGACCCCGCGCCGATGCTGGAGCACGCGGCGGACCTGATGGCCAAAGCGGCGTCTGAGCAGACCCGCCGCTCGGGCATCAGGAAGGGCCGCGACATCGCCCGTGACCCGGTGGCGCTGTGGACGAAGCACTTGCGGCAGGCCCTCGCGGGTGAGCCGTTCTGGGCTGCCGACGTACGGCGCGGCGACGCTGGCCACTATCTGCCCCCCCAGATCCCCGGCTATGGGGCTCACGCGCTGGGCTGGAGGCAGGGGAGCGAGGTCCTGATCCCTGCGGGCAAGGGCGACCCGGTGGGCGCGGTGGTGGCCTACGTCCCTGGTGAGTCGGCAGGGCGGCCCCCGTGGCGGCCCTTGACGCTCCGGTTGCGCTCTGGCCGCTGGCAGGAGATCTACGACGTGATCTCAGCGCGCGTGGTCGCCGAAGACGGCTGGAGCCTGCCCGCGTCGGCGGATCTGCGGGCGCGCCTGGTGGACGCTGGCTACCTGAAGTCCGCGACGGCACAGAATGAAGACCTGTGGGACGGGCGGCCCCGCTGCTACGTCCTGGATCTGGGCAAGCTGCTGGAGGGTGAAGAAGAGGACTGCGACCCTGGCCAGGAAGCTGGAGGGGTTCCCGCGGATTCACCCCCGGCCCCGGCCGCGCCCGTTCCGCCGGCGGTTGTGCCCGAGGTCTGCCCGGCGTGCGGGCTGAAGGTGGATGCGGCGGTGCGCGACTTGTTCGGAGGGCTGCACCCGATGTGCGCCCCGGATGAGCCCATGCCTGCCCCTGCCCCGGCCGTGGAGCCCGCACCGGCCCCGGCCGTAGAGCCCGCTCCGGAGCCCCAGAGCGGCCCTGAGAGCGCTGTAGAGCCCGCACCGGCCCCATCGCCTAGCAAGGCCCCTCAGGGCCGCACAGGGCCGCAGAAAGCCCCGTACGTGCGGCGCTCCTACGCTCACCGCGCTGCCGTCCTGGACGTGACCGGCCTGCATCTCGCGGGCGCGGCGAGCCCCCAGGAGTGCCCGCTGCCCGCGAGCAAGAGCGCGGCTCTGGCCCTGGCAGACCACCACGACATCAAGCAGCTATGGATCACGCCACGAGCGGCGCACGCTCTCGGCCTGCCCACTGTCGATGACCATGCCGACGTGCCCACAGACGCGGGAGTCCCGCACGCCTGGGCCGATGACAACGCGATCCAGGGTGACCCTGTTGGAGTGGCCCCGTGGATGGTGGTCTGGCCACGCGGCGCCACCCGCGACAAGGGCTCACGCTCCATCGTCCTGCCGCACCTGGAGACCCGCGCGGCCTGGACGTACGACGGCGAAGGGAACCCGCGAGACCTGGAGCCCGCAACGCTGCTGCGCGCGGTGGAGCTGCTGGCCGACGCGCTGGGCGCGGACTACTACTGGTCCCCGAACGCGACAAGCGCGCTGCTGGCCCGCCGCCATTGCCGCAAGCTGGGCGAGTCGCTATCGCGGACGATCCTGGCTGGAGCCGTGCCCCCGGCTGTCGGCTACTCCAAGATGCTGGCCAGCAAGTGGCAGCGGCCCCTGACTCCCCAAGAGCGCAAGGACCGCGCGGTGATCAGGCTGGACCGCAACGCGGCCTACCTGAGCGCCATGAACATCCCTCTTGGGATGGGAGACCCGACCTACACGGACGGCCCGCGTGCCCTGAATCGCAAGCTCGCTGGCTACTGGCGGATAGCCCAGGCACCTACCGGCCTGGACGCTCTGCTGCCCGAGTTGCGGTTCAAGCCCGCGCGGGATGGTCATCTCTGGCTGACCACCCCTGACGCGGCCCTCCTGGAAGATCTGGGCGTGCTCCCTGAGATCACCGCCGCTTGGGTCTGGGAGGACTCCCGGAAGGTCCTGGCGAGCCTGTACGACACGATCAGGGTTGCCAGGCTCGGACTGCTGAAGGGCAAGGTTGCCGGGGACCCGGCCGCCGCTGTCGCTCACGCCCTGACGGCCGATCTCTACAAGTCCTTCACCGGCTACCTCGCTCGGGCGGAAGGCCCGAGGGCGGAGGACAAGCGGGGACCTGATCTGCTGTGGCGGCCCGACTGGCGAGACCAGATCCTGGCGGAAGCCGGCGCGCGGATGTACCGGAACCTGCTGGCCGCTGACCGGCGACCCATCGCGAGCTACGTGGACGCGGCCTACTTCACCACGTCCGAGACTGACCCGATCGCGGCCCGGCCTGGAGGGCTCGCCTATGACCACCCGACCAAGCCCACAGGGCGCGGCGGAAGCTGGAAGAACGAGGGCCTGGTGCTCCTGGAGAACCTGGGTCACGCTCCGGGCACTCCGAAGTTCCACGATCGATTCACGAGCGAGCTGAAGAAAGGGAGGCGCGAGCCGTGAGGTTCCGGAGAGGCGCAAAGGCCGCACTGAAGGCGGCCATGCAGGGCGCGGTGTACGGCGCGACCCCGGCCCGGCAAGATCGGTCCACGCTCGGGGAGCTGGTTGACCGGTTGGGCAAGCGCGCGGTGGTCGAACGGCTGGCCGGGACCGGCGACCCGAAGTCCCGCGCGTACAAGAACGCCAGAGACAACCTGGGTCGCTACCTGCGAGGCACCCGCACCCCCAGCGCGGCGGCGCAGCACCGGCTCCAGAAGGTGGCCAAGTCGGCTCAGGTTGATCAGCTCAGGTCGAAGGGTGCGGTACGGGTCGCGGTGACGGCCGACGTGCGGAAGTCCGCGCGGATGTGGAAGAACGGGCACATGGCCGCGATCCTGGACGGCGCGGCGCTGCAGGACTACTGCGATGCCATGGAGCGCGGTGACGAGGCCGGCGCGCTGGAGATCGTCATGGAGGAGTACGGGCTCCCGGCCGATGAGGTTGCGGAGATCGCGCACGTGCATGGCGTAGACATCTTCTAAGCACAAGGTGAGGGGCACCTAGTGATCACTAGGTGCCCCTCACCTTGTGCAGCGGAGCTACTTCGTAGGCTTCTTGGGCTTCTTGGGCTTCTTGCCGAAGGATTTCGAGATGCCCGAGCTGTCGCCCTTGACGAAGATGGCACCCTTTCCGGTGACGATCGGACTGTCAATGATGATGTCGCCTTTGCCCAGGTGAACAGGGCCGGTGTTCCCCTGGATGATGATTCCGATGTCCTCGTTGAGGTCGTCGCCGTCGCCGTTGCTGATGAAGATGGCCATTTCTAGGGATCCCTTCCTAGGCGTGCTGCTGTGGGGGGAGTACGGGCTTGGTGATGTCTCGGTGGTCTACCTCTACGCCAATGCCCTGAGCGCGTAGGGAGATGGCCAGCTCTTCGGCGATGGCCACGGAGCGGTGACGACCACCGACGCACCCGACTGCCACCCTCACAAGTAGGCCCCGAGCGTTGGCGTAGTCGTCGAGCATGCCGGCGACCATTGCGGTGAGACTGGCCAGCATCCGGGCCGCGCCTGGGGTCGTCATGACGTGACTGCGAACGGCCATGTCCAGTCCGGTCATCTCCCGCATAGCGGGGTTGTGGTGAGGGTTCCGCAGGGAGCGGCGGGTATCCAGGGTGATATCTGCGGTCGGTGCGGCGGCGTGGCCGTAACCGAAGCTTGTAATCACCACCTGGATCCACGAGTCGGGGAAGAGGCCGGAAAGATCGGTCGGGGAGGTCATGATCTCTCTTTCTGGGTGGGTAGATGCTTGTGGTCGGGGCACCGGTCCACCCACCCGTTTTCGTGCCAGACGCACCCGCAGGTGAAGCTGATCTCTTTGGCCATGGTGGGTTCTCCTTTTCGTGGGTTCTTTCTAGG
>NZ_JBFAKP010000049.1:0-8400 GCF_040655795.1 Nonomuraea sp. NPDC050310
CCGGCACCCTGCTCGCCGAGGAGTTCCTGCGCCCGGCCGGGATCATGATCCTGGTCTGGTTCGCCCTCCTGGCGATTTTCCACCGCGACACTCCCGCGCACCCGGCGGCACCGACCGGCCCAGCGCCGGCCTAACGCGCGCTACACCCCGCAACCCCGCTTGAGCTGGTCCTCCGATGGTTCTCCGCTCGGCGGGCTAAAACCTTCGGGACGCCCTCACCCGGGAAGGTCCGGCTCCGCCGCAGTGCAGGTTGGCCCAAGCCGTACCGCCGCGTGAACAGCTGGCACCCTAGCCTGCTGGGCGGCATGTATCAGCCCTTGCACTTCCACGCGGGCTAAGCCATCCACGGCTCCTTCGAGGCGCCTCGCCGACCGGATTCGCGCGGATCCCCATGTCGCTGTGCGACCGCGTCCTCCGGATCGCGCACAACGGCCGGCCCGTCTGCATCCGCCGCCGTAGGTACTGCGACCGGATGTGTTCGCTGAGCTGGGTGGACGGGTTCGGGACAAGTCTCTACCGCACGCTTGGCGGATCGAGCATCGGGACATCCATCCGGCCCGGTGTTAGAAGGGCAGCGTGGTGCCGGTGCCGTCTGGCCAGATCACGGTCAGCTGTGTCTGCTGTCCATCTGGGGTGATCCTTACCGAGCAGGGGACGGCGTCGTCGCTTATATTGCCGAGGAGGGCCAGCGCCGCCGCCCAGCCGTCCTCGGCCACACCGTCGAGCACCGGCACGAGCGCGGGGGCGCCGAACGCGGTCCCCTGGACACTCTCGATCGCCGAGGCGGTCGTATAGCCGTGCAGGCCCGCGAGCCGACCCTGCGCCTGCTCGCCAGGACGACCGCCGACGTGCGCGCCGACATGGAGGGGCTGCGCTTCAACACGGCCCTCGCCAAGCTCATCTCACTGACCAACCACGTCACCCGAACCGCGGGGCCAGCGCCAGGCGTGGTCGCCGAATCCCGGACGCTGCTGGTCGCCCCGCTGGCGCCGCACATCGCCGAGGAACTGTAGCGCCGGCTCGGCCACGACGGGTCCCTCGCCTTCGAGCCCTACCCCACGGCCGATCCCGCCCTGATCGCCGAGGAGACGGTCACCTGCGTCGTCCAGGTCAACGGCAGGCTCAGGGGACGGCTCACCGTGTCGTCCGGCATCGCCGAGGCCGAGCTGGAGAGCCTGGCCCTGGGGGAGCCCGGCGTGCGGGCGGCGCTGGGATCGCGGCCGGTGGAGCGCGTGGTCGTGCGGGCGCCCCGGCTGGTCAACATCGTCCCAGGGCGGTGAGCAGGGGGTTGACCGCGGCCACCTGAGGAAGAGACAGGTGCATGACGTATGAACCCGATGCCGCGCACCGCAGGCCGCAGAGCGCGGCGGACACGACCGTCGAGGCGGTGGGCAAGCTGTCCGAGGCGCTGGAGACCGTCGAGCGGGCGCGCGGACACCTGTACGCCTTCCACCAGCTCACCGGCCGAGCCGACCTGATGCTCGACATCGTGGTCGACCAGCTGAAACAAGTCGGCCACGGTGACCTGGCCGCGCGCATCGGCACCGAGCTGATCGGCCGCGACGTCATCGAGGACCGCTGGACCTTCCAGATCGTGGAGGACTACGACGACGGCTACTACGCCACCTTCCGCGAGCTGGAACGCGACGTGCGCGACCGCCTGCTCGACGGCCGCCGCCACGTCGCCGAGGCGGAGATGAAACGCCGCCGCCAGAGCGGCTGACCTCAGAGCGGGCCGGGCCGGAATCCCGTCGTGCTCTCGCGGATCATCAGCCGGTAGCCGGCGCGCATCTCCTTCGGCGGCCGGCCTGACCGGCCGTCGAGACGGAGCTTGAGCAGGTCGACCGCCATGCCGGCCAGCTGCGCCTTGTCGGGCGCCACCGTCGTGAGCGTGGGCGTGCTGTAACGGCCGTCCTCGATGTCGTCGAGCCCCGCGAGCGCCACGTCCTCGGGGACACGCAGCCCCGAGGCGAGCACCGCGCGCATCGCGCCCAGGGCGAGCAAGTCGTTGAAGCAGAAGACCGCGTCGGGCGGCGACGGCGAGCGTAGCAACCTGGTCATCGCGGCGGCCCCTTCCGCGCGCTGGTAACGCTCGACCTCGGCCGTGAACTCCGGCAGGCCGTGGGCGGCGATCGCCTCACGGTAGCCGGCCAGGCGCAGCGGAGAGGTGCCGCTGACGGACTGGTCCTGCACGCCCAGCGCGGCGATCCTGGTGCGGCCGAGGCTGATGAGGTGCTCGGTGATGTCGCGGGCCGCCCGCACGTTGTCGATGGCGACGTGGTCGGCGGGCCCGTCGTAGATGCGCTCGCCGAGCAGGACCAGCGCGGTGTCGTCGGTGCGCGCGGCCAGTTCGTCGGCGCCGATCGAGATGGGGCTGAAGATCAGCCCGTCGACGCGGTGGTCGCGCACGCCGTCGAGGACCTGCCGCTCGCGCCGCAGGCTGCCGTCGGTCTGCTCGATGACGACCAGCCAGCGGTGCTCGGCCGCGGCCTGGATGACGAACCTGGACAGCTCGGCGAAGTACGGCGCGTCGAGCTCGGGCAGGGCCAGCGCGATGACGCCGGTACGGCCCTGCCGCAGGTTGCGGGCCGACAGATTGGGCCGGTACCCGAGCCGGGTCAGGGCGTCCTCGACCTTGAGCCGGGTGGCGGGCGAGACGTGGGTGTAGCCGTTGACGACGTTGGACACCGTCTTGACCGACACACCGGCCAGCTCGGCCACATCCCGCAGGCTCGCTCCCATGACGTCCCCCTCTTCGGTGTCGCAGTCGATGGTAAGCGCTCCAGCCCCATTTACAACGTTGGAACAACGTTGTAGAAACACTGCAACACACGACAGCCCCCCGACGGAGAGGCCATCCCCTTGACGACTCGTGCCCGCCTCACCCTCGACCCCGCCTTCCGCGTCGCCCCCGTCGAACCGCGCCTGTTCGGCTCCTTCGTCGAGCACATGGGCCGCTGCGTGTACACGGGGATCTTCGAGCCGGGACACCCGAGCGCCGGACCGGACGGCCTGCGCACGGACGTCCTGGAGCTGGTGCGCGAGCTCGGCGTCACGCTGGTGCGCTACCCGGGCGGCAACTTCGTCTCCAACCACCGCTGGGAGGACGGCGTCGGCCCTGCCGAGCACCGGCCCACCACGCTCGACCTGGCCTGGCGCACGGTCGAGGACAACAGCTTCGGGCTGAACGAGTTCATGGCCTGGACCGCCAAGGCCGAGGTGGAGCCGATGATGGCGCTCAACCTCGGCACCCGCGGCGTCGCGGAGGCCCTGGACCTGGTCGAGTACGCGACCTTCCCCTCCGGGACCCGCTGGTCGGAGCTGCGCCGCACGCACGGGGCCGACAAGCCGCACGACATCCGCCTGTGGTGCCTGGGCAACGAGCTGGACGGCCCCTGGCAGATGGGCCACAAGACGGCCAGGGAGTACGGCAGGCTCGCGGCCGAGACGGCACGCGCGTTCAAACGCTTCGACCCCACCCTCTCCCTGGTCGCCTGCGGCAGCTCCAACAGCTCCATCCCGACCTTCGGCAGTTGGGAGGCGCAGGTGCTCGAGGAGACCTACGACCTGGTCGACTACATCTCCCTGCACGCCTACTACGACCCCTCCGACGGCGACGCCGACTCCTTCCTGGCCAGCGCGGCCGACATGGAGCACATGATCCACTCCATCGCCGCCACCGCCGACCACGTCGCGGCCACGCTCCGCAGCCGCAAACGGCTCAGGCTCTCCTTCGACGAATGGAACGTGTGGTACCAGAGCCGCTTCGGCGGCGAGTCGTCACTGGACTGGTCCAGGCAACCCCGGCTCATCGAGGACCGCTACGACGTCACCGACGCCGTCGTCGTCGGCAGCCTGCTCATCACGCTGCTGCGCAACGCCGACCGGGTGGGCATCGCCTGCCAGGCCCAGCTCGCCAACGTCATCGCCCCCATCATGACCGAGCCGGGCGGGCCCGCCTGGCGGCAGAGCATCTTCCACCCCTTCGCCCTGACCGCCCGCCACGCCCGCGGCGAGGTCCTGCGCGTGGAGCCGGACTCGGCCACGATCGAGACGGCCAGGTACGGGGAGGTCCCGTCCGTGTGGGCCACGGCCACCCACGACCCCGCCACCGGGGCGATGACGCTGTTCGTCGTCAACCGCGACCGGCGCGCCGCCTGCGACCTGGACGTCGTGCTCCCCGACCGGCTCGAACCCGTCGAGCACGTCGAACTCGCCGACGAGGACACCCGCGCCACCAACAGCGCGGCCGAGCCGTACCGCGTGGTGCCCCGCCCCGGCTCCGGCCTGCGCCACCAGGACCGCCTGGCCACGCTCACCCTCCCTCCGACCTCATGGACCATGGTTCGCTTCGCCGTAAAGGAGTAAGGACATGACGCACCACCTGAGCCGTCGCGGCTTTCTCGGCCTGTCGGGAGCGGCAGGCCTGACCGCGGCCGTGGCGGCGTGCGGCGGAGGGACCAAGATCGGGTCCGGAGCCGCCACGCCGACCGCCGCCGCGCCGACGTTCACCGGCGGGGAGTACACCGGTCCCAAGGTCACCCTCAGCTACTGGAACGGGTTCACCGGCGGCGACGGGCCGCACATGCGCTCCATGGTCGACGCCTTCAACAAGCAGTACGCCGGGCGCATCGAGGTGCGCAACGTCACCCGGCGCTGGGAGGACCTCTACCCCGCCGTCCCGACCGCCATCACCGCGGGCAATGGCCCCGATGTGGCGATCATCCACAACGACTGGATCGGTACCTTCGCCGCCCGCCAGGTGCTCATCCCGCTCGACGACGTGGTGGGCGCGCTGGAGCTCACCGAGAGCGACTTCATCCCGGCTGTGTGGAACGCCGGCGTCTACGCGGGCAAACGCTACAGCGTGCCCCTCGACGTGCACTGTCTGGCCGACTATTTCAACACCGCCCACCTGGAGAAGATCGGGCTGCAGGAGGCCCCCGCCGACAAGGCGGGCTACGAGCAGGCGCTGGGCGAGCTGAAGAAGTCCGGGGTCGCCCACCCCTTCTGGATGCCCAACAAGTGGCCCGCGCACCTGATGTTCATGAGCCTGCTCTGGCAGCACGGCGGCGAGCTGTACAGCGAGGACGGCACGCGGGCGCTGTGGGGCTCCGACCAGGGCGCGGAGGCGCTGAGCTGGATGGTCCGCCAGATCGACGAGGGCCACAGCCCCGCCAAGGTGGCCATCGACAGCCAGTACGCCGCCTTCAAGAACGGCGAGGTCAGCCTCACCTGGGACGGCATCTGGCAGATCAACGACCTCAAGGGCAACGCGCCGAGCCTGAAGTGGGGCCTGGCCGCGATCCCCAACATCGGCGGCGCCGCGGCGGCCTGGAGCGCCTCCCACAACTTCGTCCTCACCTCCCAGGCGGGCAAGGATGCCAACAAGGTGCAGGCCGCCAAGGCGTTCATCGACCACCTGAGCCGCCAGTCCACCGAGTGGGCCAAGGCCGGCATGATCCCGGCGCGCAACTCCGCCAGGCAGGCGCCGGAGATCGCCGAGCTTCCCCAGGTCAAGCTGGCCGCCGACGTCGGCCTCTTCCGCTTCCTGCCCGCCCTGCCCGGCGTGGGCGACGTGCAGAGCAAGGCGCTGGAGCTGGCGGTGGCCAAGGCCGTGCTCAAGCAGGCGAGCCCGGCGGACGCGCTGAAGGAGGGCGTGGCCACGGCCGACAAGCTCCTGGCCGACAACAAGCGGAAGTACGCTCAGTGAGCGCTGTGACAGCACGGCGCATGCGGTGGTGGACGCCGTACGCGTTCCTCGCGCCCTACCTGGCGCTGTTCACGGTCTTCATGATCGTGCCCATCGGCTTCGGCTTCTGGACCTCGCTGCACGAGTGGGACATCAACCTGCCCGCCAAGCCGTTCGTCGGGCTTGGCAACTACGCCGAGCTGTTCGACCCCGGAAGCGTCGACGGCGGACGCTTCTGGACGGCGATGCGGGCCACGGGGATCTTCACCGTGGCCTCCGTCCCCATCCTCGTCGTCCTCCCGCTGCTGGTGGCGCTGCTGATGAACGGCCGGTTCGCCGGGCGCAACGTCTACCGCGCCGTCTATTTCGCGCCCTACGTGCTCGGGGTGGCCGTGGTCGGCCTGCTGTGGCGCTTCCTGCTCGACGGCAACATCGGCCTGGTCAACCACTACCTCGGGCTCGGGGTGCAGTGGACCACGGATCTGCCGCCCGCGTGGATCGCCCTGGTGGGCGTGACCGTGTGGTGGACGCTGGGGCTCAACTCCGTCATCTTCCTGGCCGGGCTGCAGGACATTCCGCGCGAGCTGCACGAGGCGGCGATGGTCGACGGCGCGGGGCCGTGGCGGCGCTTCCTGGCGGTGACCCTGCCCGGCCTGCGTCCCGTCCTGGTGTTCGTGGTCAACGCCACCGTCCTGGCCTCGGCGAACATGTTCGGGCAGTCGTACCTGATCACCGCCGGGGCTCCGGCCGACCAGACCAAGACCGCGATCTACCTGATCGCCGAGACCGGCCTGCGCCAGTTCGACATGGGGACGGCCTCCGCGATGAGCTTCATCCTGGCGGCGTTCCTCATGGCGGTCAGCGTCCTGGTGTTCGGCGCCTTCAGAGACAGGCGCCGACCATGACCCGAGACCTGCGCTCCCTGCGGCGGGCGCTGCTGCACCTCGTCCTGGCCGTGATCGCGGCGCTCTACCTCAGCCCGCTGCTCTACATGCTGGTCACCTCGTTCAAGACGCGCGAGGCGGCCCAGTCGACCACGCCCCGGTGGGTGCCGGACCCGGTCACCGTCGACGCCTACCGCGAGATCCTCGCCAGCCCCGACAGCCCGGTCCTGACCTGGTTCCTCAACAGCCTGCTGGCCGCGACCGGGCACGCGGCGCTGGTGCTGGTGACCGCGGCGCCCGCCGCCTACGCCCTGGCCAGGCTGCGTTTCCGCCTCCGCACGCCGATCTTCTCGATGATCGTGGCGACGCTGTTCGTGCCCCCGGTGGTCCTGCTGATCCCCAACTTCCTCATCGTCAACGAGCTGGCCTGGGTCGACAGCCTGCCCGCCGTCATCGTCCCCGCCGCGGCCGGCGCCTTCGGCGTGTTCTTCCTGCGCCAGTTCTTCCTCACGCTGCCCACGGAGCTGGAGGAGGCGGCCGAGCTCGACGGGTGCAACCGCTGGCAGATCTTCGTCTCGATCGCGCTGCCGCTGTCGAAACCGGCGCTGGCGACGCTCTTCCTGCTGTCGTTCCTGGCCAACTGGAACGACTTCCTGTGGCCCATCTACGTGCTGCTGAGCCCGGAGGCGCTCACACTCCCCGCCGGGCTCGGCAACTTCCAGGGGGCCAACAACATCCGCTACGACCTGCTGATGGCCGGAGCGGTGATCGCCAGCCTCCCGGTGATCCTGCTTTACCTCGTGGCACAGCGATGGGTCATCGAGGGCATCTCACGGTCGGGCATCCGCGGCTAGATCGTTGATGTGGAATTTGGATTAGACCGTGACTTATTTGGTGGTCAGTCGTTAGATCATCCGTGGATGTCTTCCTTCAACGGCTGGTGCCTGACGAGTTGTGGGAGCTGTTCCAGCGCGTTGTCCCGCCTGCACCCACTCGCCCACAGGGTGGTGGACGGCAGCGAGTCGAGGATCGGGTGATCTTGGCGGCGATCGTGTACGTGGCCACCACGGGTTGCGCCTGGCGGCAGCTCCCGCCGTTGTTCGGCGCTTCCTGGCAGACAGTGCATCGCCGGTTCACCGAATGGAGCGCCGCCCGGGTGTGGGCCAAGCTGTACCGGATCCTGCTGGACGAGCTCGGCGCCCGTGGCGAACTGGACTGGTCTCGATGTGCGATCGACTCGGTCAGTGTGCGAGCTGTGAAAGGGGGGAGCTGACGGGCCCGAATCCTGTCGATCGCGGCAAGAAAGGGTCGAAGATCCACCTCATCACCGAACGGACCGGTCTGCCGGTCTCTGTCGCGATCAGTGCCGCCAACACCCACGACAGCTTGGCGCTGGAGCCGCTGGTGCGTGGCATTCCGCCGATCCGCTCCCGTCGTGGCCCGCGTCGCCGTCGGCCGGCCAAGCTGCATGGCGACAAGGGTTACGACTACGCCTACCTGCGGGCTTTCCTACGCGGCCGAGGCATCATCCCGCGCATCGCCCGCCGCGGGATCGAGTCCAGCCAGCGACTGGGGAAGCACCGCTGGGTCTCGAGAGGACGGTCTCGTGGCTGGCAGGCTGCCGACGCCTGCACCGTCGGTACGAGCGCCGGGCTGGCCACTTCGCTTCCTTCGTCGCCATTGCCGCAGCCCTCATTTGCTACCGCCGACTCGCCAAATGAGTCACGGTCTAAGACCGTGTCCTATGTGGTGAGTGGGACGTTGGTGAGGCGTGGGAAGGAGTGAATGGGGGTGGATCGTGCCGGAGGGATTGTGGGAGTTGGT
>NZ_JBFAKP010000050.1:0-7347 GCF_040655795.1 Nonomuraea sp. NPDC050310
GCGGGGGTGCTTTGGATGCGCTTTGCGAAGCCTTTCGGCCAAGCCGGCCGCCGCCTGGTCGGCTTCAGTGTGTGGAGGGCCAGCTCGGTGTGGTCGGGGGCGCCTGTTCAAGCTCGGCCCAGTCGTCTCGTACCGGGGCGAACACCTCCACCACGACCGCGCCCTCCGGCCCCGCTTGGGCCTCGTGAGGAACGTCCGCGAGAATGCGCCAGGTACCGCCGGGTCCGAGGTCGCGGGTCTCCTGGCCCACGCGGAAGGTGACCGTACCCTGCAGGCAGAGGCCGATCTGCTCGTTGACGTGGCGGTGCTCGGGGACCAGGCCGTTCGGTGGCAGCTCGACGACGGCCAGGGTGAGCTGCTCGCCCTGGACCACGCGGGCCAGGACGTCCTTCCAGATCCGGGTGGGCGGGATGGCGTTCAGGTGGGTCAGCATCAGGCGGCTCCGTACACGGGTGTGGTCCATTCGGAATGGTCGGGATTCTCACGGCGGCTGATCGCCTGCAGCAGGCGTTGTACGGCAAGCGTCGCCTCGCCCGGGTGCCCGTCTCCGACGGGCCGGCCGTCCACCTCGACGACCGGGGCGACGAGCACCGCCGTACCGCACAGCAGGAGCTCGTCACAGGAGTAGAGCTCCGAGCGATGCACGCGCCGTTCCTCGACGAGGGCGCCGGTGGTCTCACCCAGGAGGTGCATGACCTGCCGGCGGGTGATGCCGGGAAGGATGTCGTCTGTCGCGGCGGGGGTGGCCCAGCGCTCGCCGGTTCTGATCAGCACGTTCGAGGTGGTGGCCTCGGCGACGTGGCCGTCGCCGGTCAGCATGATGGCCTCGTCGAAGCCGTGGCGCAGCGCCTCGGTCTTGGCCAGGGCGGGACCGACGTAGCTGCCGATCACCTTGGCCCGGTTGGGCACGGCGGCGTCGCCGGTCCTGCGCCAGGCGCTCACCATGCAGCGCACCCCGCCCCGGTCGATGTAGTCGCCCGGCATGGGGGTGGCGGCCAGGTACAGGCGCGTGCCGCAGTCGTGCATCCGGACGGCCAGCTGCTCGCCGGCCTGCAGCAGGAGGGGCCGCACGTAGGCGTCGGCGCGCACGTCGTTGCGGCGTAGCAGCTCGATGGTCAGGCGGGTCAGCTGGTCCGGGTCGTACGGCAGCTCCAGTCCGAGGATGCGGGCCGAGCGGGCCATTCGCTCGTAGTGGGCCCGCGCCTCCAGCAGGTAGAGCTCCTGGTGATTCGGGTTCCAGCAGGCCCTGATCCCTTCGAAGGTGCCCGTGCCGTACGAGACCGCGTTGGCCAGGACGCTGAGCCGGGACTCCTTCTCAGGCACGAACGCGTCCTCGGCGTAGACCTCGGCGTAGGGGGTTCCGAATCGCATGCCGACAGCATGAGCGCACCGTCCGTTAAGGACAATCGACAGCTTCTTAATAAAGGGTTTAGCGTTTCCGTATGCTCGATGTAGCCCGACTCCGCGTTCTGCAGGAGGTGGCCCGCCACGGGTCGCTCACCCGCGCCGCTACCGCGCTGTCGTACACCACCTCGGCGCTGTCGCAGCAGATCTCCGTGCTCGAGCGGGAGGCCGGGGCACGACTGCTCGAACGGCATGCCCGGGGCGTGCGGCTGACGGAGGCAGGCCGGGCGCTCCTGACCCACACCGAGCGGATCATGACCGAGCTGCGTGCCGCCGAGAGCACGCTGGCCGCGATCTGCGCCGGAGCGGGCGGGAGGCTGCGGTTCGGATCGTTCACGACGGCGAACGCCACGCTCATGCCCATGGCCGTACGCGCCTTCCTGCGCGAGCGGCCCGCGGTCTCGGTGGAGCTGATCGAGGTCGAGCGCGACGAGGCCGTGGCCGCGGTCGCCGCGCACGAGCTGGACCTGGCGCTCGTGTACGAGTTCCCCGTCGTCCCCCTGACCGCCCCCGCGAACGTCGAGGTGCGCCCGCTGCTCGTCGACCCGCTGCACATCGCGCTGCCGCCGGACCACCGCCTGGCCGGACGCCCCCGCATCCGGCTGGCCGACCTGGCCGAGGAACGGTGGATCCAGGGGGTGCACCGGGGCTCCACGCTCGACGTGCTGCCCCGGGCGTGCCGGCAGGCGGGATTCGAGCCGGTCGTCGCGTTCAGGACCGACGACCAGATGACGGTGAGAGGGCTGGTCGCCGCCGGGCTGGGGGTGGCGCTCGCCCCGTTCCTCACCCTTCCCGCGACCGCTCCCGACCTGGTGGTGCGGCCGCTGGACGAACCGTCGCTGACCAGGACCGTCATGACCGCCACGCCGGCACAGCAGCACCGGCTGCCCGCGGCCGCCGCGATGATCGAGCACTTGCGGGCGGTGGCCGCGGAACTCAGGGGGCTGGACGGGCGGATTTCACCATGAACCCCCCGGCGGCACAACCGGTCGCCTGCCGTACCGCAGCTGTCAGTGGCGGGCGACGACGCTCAGCCGGCGATGGGCGGGTCGAGGCGGGCGAACCCCTCCTGACGCCGGTACTGGGAGTAGGGGTAGGGGGCGGTCCGGAGGCTCGCCGCGTCGAGCCGGGCGACGTGTTCCGGGGTGAGGGCCCAGCCGATGGCGCCGAGGTTGTCGCGAAGTTGCTCCTCGTCACGGGCGCCGATGATGACCGACGCCACGGTGGGCCGGTCCAGCAGCCAGTTGAGGGCGACCTGCGGGACGGTCTTGCCGGTTTCCTCCGCGACCTCGTCGAGCACGTCGACCACGGTGAACAGGTGCTCCTCGTCCACCGGCGGGCCGTACGAGGCGGTCCGGTGCAGGCGGCTGCGGGCGGGCAGCGGCGCGCCACGGCGGACCTTGCCGGTGAGCCGGCCCCAGCCGAGCGGGCTCCACACGAGCGCGCCGACGCCCTGGTCCAGGCCGAGGGGCATCAGCTCCCACTCGTAGTCCCGGCCGACGAGCGAGTAGTAGACCTGATGCGCGACGTAACGCGGATAGCCGTGGCGCTCGGCGGCCCCCAGCGACTTCATGAGCTGCCAGCCGGAGAAGTTGGAGACGCCGACGTAGCGCAGCTTCCCGGAGCGTACGAGGTCGTCGAGCGTGGACAGCACCTCCTCGACCGGCGTGCCCGCGTCGAAGGCGTGCAGCTGGAACAGGTCGATGTGATCGGTGCCCAGCCGGCGCAGCGCGTCCTCGACCGCCTTGATCAGCCGAGTGCGCGAGGTCCCGGCGTCACCCCGCCCGTCGCCCATCGGCAGTCCGGCCTTCGTCGACAGCAGCACCTCGTCGCGACGGCCCTTGACGGCCGCTCCCAGGACCTCTTCCGACGCGCCGCCCGAATAGACGTCGGCACTGTCGAACATGGTGACGCCGGCCTCGAGGCAGATGTCCACGAGGCGGCGGGCCTGCCTGACGTCGGTGTCGCCCCACTCGCCGAACAGCTCGCCTCGGCCGGCGAAGGTGCCGGCGCCGAAACTCAGTACGGGGACCTTGAGGCCGGACGCGCCCAGGCGTCGGTATTCCATCAGATGACTCCTTCTGTGCTTCACAGTGGTTGCCAGGTGGCGCCGTCGGCGTCCTGGCGTACGCGGCCGAACACCACGTCGGCGAAGTGCACGCCGAACCCGAGGGTGTCCGGCCGCCGGAGCTCGGCCAGCAGCCAGTGGCGCTGGCGGGCCGACCCGGCGGGGTCGTGATCGGCGCCCGACGACCACTCGGGGTGGCGGACCTGGACGGGGGAGTGCAGCGCGTCGCCGAACGCCAGCAGCCGCCGTCCTCCCGAGCTGATGACGAAGACAGCGTGCCCCGCGGTGTGGCCGGGGGCGAGCCGTACCCGCACACCAGGGAAGATCTCCTCCGCGTCGCGCACGAGCCGCAGCCGCGGCGCGAGCATGGAGAGCATCAGGCCGGTGACGCCGTGCTCCTCGGCGAGGTGGCGGTGCGCCCATTCCTGCTCGGCCACCAGGAAGGCGGCGCCGGTGAAGACCGGCGGGTCGACGCAGGCCCAGCCCAGATGGTCGGCGTGCAGATGGGTGAAGGCCACAGTCTGGATCTCGCCGGGCGCGCGCCCGAGCCGGTCCAGGTTCTCCAGCAGCGCGCCCCCGTGAATGGCGCCGACCAGCGGGTGATCGGGGTCCTCCGGTACGGCACGCGGTCCGAACCCCGCGTCGATGAGCAGGGCCCGGCTGCCGTGCTCGATCAGCAGCCCGCCGATGCCCGCCACCAGGTGGCCGGTGTCGTTGAGATGGTCGGCGTGCTCCATCCAGTCGCGCTCGGTGGCCGCGGGCAGCCAGCCACGTGGCCTGAGCTGCACCACGCCGTCGGGTACGTAGCTGATCCGCAACGCGCCGAGCCGGAGCGAGCGGATCCCCGACGGCCTGCGTAGCCGTCTGTCGATCATGGTGCCTCCTCGGCCGGTGTTCGCCGTCCCACCGTGACGAAGAGGACGTACAGCATCAAGAACGACATATGTCATGATTCATTCGCAGAACTCATCGTTCGAGGTGGAGGGCATGGAGCGGCACGAGATCGAGATCTTCCTGACGCTGGCCGAGGAGTTGCACTTCGGGCGTACGGCAGAGCGGACAGGGGTGTCGCAGAGCCGGGTCAGCCAGACGATCGCCAAGCTGGAGCGCCGCATCGGCGTCAAGCTGTTCGCCCGCACCAGCCGCCAGGTGGCCCTGACCGCCATCGGACAGCAGTTGCGGGGCGGCATCGAACCGGCCCATCGCCGCATTCAGGAGGAGATCGCCAAAGCGACGGCGGCGGGGCGCGGCATCACGGGAGTGCTGCGCGTCGGTTTCTCCGGTTCGTTCACCAGCAACCTCATCCTCCAGGCCGCCGACGGCTTCTCGGCCCGCCACCCCGGCATCGAACTGCACATCCAGCAGGTGCAGATCAGCGACCCCTACGCCTCGCTGCGCGCCGGCGGGGTCGACCTCCAAGTCACCGAGTTGCCCATCGACGAGCCCGACCTGACCGTGGGCCCGGTCCTGATCTCCCAGCCCCGGGCGCTGCTCCTGCCGGCCGGCCACTCCTTCGCCCGCCACGCGTCGATCAGCGTGGAAGATCTGGCCGAGATGACCCTGCTGACCGTCGGCGGAGCCGTCCCCGACCACTGGCGCGAGCATCACTTCCCGCGCCGGACGCCCACGGGCCGGCCGATCCCTCAGGGCCAGGCCATCCTCTACTGGGAGGACGTGCTCTCACTCGTGCTGGCGGGCAAAGGCGTCTGCCCGGTCTCCGCTGCCGGTGAGCGCTACTACATGCAGCCCGGCCTCGCCTTCGTCCCCTTCCGGGACGCCCCGCCCATCGAGTACGCGCTCGTGTGGCCGAGTGCCCGCGGGACGGCCAAGGTTCGGGCTTTCGCGCGGAGCGCCCATGAGTTCACCAGAAGTCTCGGCGGGCCCGAAAGGGTCCTGGACACGCTCTGAGCTCCGTCGATAACCATGGCTGATCGATCCTTCCCGCCTTCAGCCTTGTTGCGGCCACACCCGAGACCCGACGTTTAGGAGGTCCGAAAAATAGAGGAAGGCTGACCATGACCCTGCTCCAGGAAGCGGCTCCCGCCAGACCGGTGATGACCGGCCGGCAGAAGCTCATCCTTGTACTCCTGCTCGGTTCCCAGTTCATGCTGGCGATCGACTTCTCCATCCTGAACGTGGCCCTGCCGGTGATCGGCGAAGGGCTGGGCTTCAAGCTGGCCAACCTGCAGTGGATCGCGACCACGTTCGCCCTGTGCGCCGCCGGTTTCACCCTGCTGTTCGGCCGCGTCGCCGACCTGTTCGGCAGGCGCCGGCTGTTCCTCGCGGGAATGGCGCTGCTCGGCGTGTCCTCGCTGGTCGGCGGGCTGGCGATCAACCCTGAGATGTTGCTGGTCGCGCGGGTCGCCCAAGGGCTCGCGACCGCCATGGTCACCCCCGCCGGACTGGCGCTGCTGACCACCTCTTTCGCAGAAGGGCCGTTGCGTCAGCGGGCGCTCGGACTCAACGGCGCACTCATGTCGGCGGGTTTCACCACGGGCGCGATCCTCGGCGGTCTGCTGACCGACCTGCTGAGCTGGCGCTGGGCGTTCCTCGTCAACGTTCCCGTCGCCGTGGCCGTCCTCGTGGCCGCGCCGCGCGTGATCAGCGAGAGCCGGCCCGCCGGCCGTCCCCGGATGGACCTGCCGGGCGCCATGACCGTCACCGGCGGTCTCCTGGCGCTGGTCTTCGGCCTCACCAACGCCGCCGAACACGGCTGGAGCGACTCGACGACCCTCGCGTCACTGGCGGTCGCCGTGGTCCTGCTGGTGGCGTTCTGGTTCGCGGAGAAGCGGGCCGCCGCGCCCCTGGTGCCGCTGCCCATTCTCAAGCGCCCCGCCGTGAGCTGGGGGAACCTGGCCGGCCTCATCGCGTTCCTCACTGAGACCTCCCTGGTCTTCCTGCTGACCCTCTACCTGCAGAAGGTGCTCGGCTACTCGGCGCTGGCCACGGGTCTGGCCTTCGGCGTGCTCGGCCTCGGCACCGTCGTCGGCGGTGTCATAGCGCCCAGAGTCCTGGCCAGGACCAGCGTCAGGACGGTGATCACCGCCGGATTCGCCGTCCAGGCCGTCGCCACCGCGTCCCTGTTCCTGCTCGGCGACGACCGCGGCTCCCTCGCGCTGCTCCTGGTCGCTACCTTCGTCGGCGGCGTCGGCAACATGCTGGCCATCGTCGGCTTCATGGTTGCGGCCACCTCGGGCCTGCCCGACAGCGAGCAGGGCCTCGCCACCGGCCTGGCCACCATGACCCAGCAGGTCGGCATCACCATGGGCATCCCCATCATGAGCGCGGTCGCCACCGCCGGGATGTCCGGCGGCGCCACGGTACTGGAAGGGGTGAGCACCGCGATCCTGGTCAACGCGGCCCTTGTGCTGGCCGGCGCGGTGACGGCCTGGCTCTTCCTGCGCCGCCCCGCGAACTGACCTGCGGGATCGCCTGGTCCCGCGAGCCACCCGACGACGCGGCCCGCACGATGGCGGCGGGCCGCGTCGCGGGTGGCACACTGCTGCGTCCGGCGGCCCGGCAGCGGTCCGACTTCCATTGGATTACGTGTCCCCGGACATCGATTCTGATCATCAACAGGGCTGGGGCTCCGCCCCTGGGCGCGTCTGCGTTCCCCTCCGCCGATGCTCTCTGTAGCTTCCCGCCGCACAGCCCAGCAGTGAGAGCTCCTCTGCTCTGACAGGCCCGGCGGCGGAGGACGGGTGGCATGCGGTCGCCACCCATCTCGCCGGTGCCGTGGGCGGCACCACGGCTGTGCGGTCAGAGCCGCTTCCTTCCAGCTCACGGCGTGCTGCCCATGCACGCTCAGCCGAGGAGTGTCGTCAGGATCAGCTGGTAGAAGACGAGGTAGGCCAGCAGCGAGAGGGAAAGGGCGG
>NZ_JBFAKP010000051.1:0-7173 GCF_040655795.1 Nonomuraea sp. NPDC050310
GCCGTCACCTCCTCCCCGGCCGCCGAGGGCGCCTGCTCGGGGGCGGCCGGGGTCTTCGACGGCGACGGCCGCGCCGACCTGGCGGTGGCCGCGCCGTACGCCACCGTCGGCGGGCACGCCCGCGCCGGCGCCGTCACCCTGCTGTACGGCTCGGGCCGGCGCGCCGAGCTGTCGCAGGACTCCCCCGGCGTCCCCGGCGAGGCCGAACCCGGCGACTCTTTCGGCTCGGCGCTGGCCACCGGCGACTTCGACGGCGACGGCTGTGCCGACCTGGCCGTCGGCGCGTCCGAGGAGTTCCACGGCCGGCCCGTCGCCGGCGCCGACGGCCACGGCGTGGTCCAGCTCTTCACCGGCTCGCCCACCGGCCTGCGGCCCGGCCCTGCGCTGCGCGCGCCCAAAGCCGCCTCCGACCGCTACGGCGCGGCCCTGGCCGCCGGGAACCTCGACCGCGACCGCGCCGACGAGCTGGCCATCGGCGCTCCCACGCACGGCTCCGGCGGCGCGGTCTTCCTGTACGGCATGCGCGGCCTGACCCGCCTGACCCAGGCCACCGGCTGGATCGGGCAGCAGGGCCGGGTCACCGACCAGTGGGGCGCGGCCCTGGCCACCGGCGACTTCGACGGCGACGGCCGCGCCGAGCTCGCGGTCGGCGCGCCCGCCGACAGCCTCACCCACGACGGCCAGGGCTCGGTGACCATCGTCTCCGGCCGCCGCGCCCTGCTGCTGACCCAGGACAGCCGCGCGCTCAAGGGCTCCGCCGAGAAGTGGGACGCCTTCGGCGCCGCCCTGACCACCGGCGACTTCGACGCCGACGGCCGCGCCGACCTCGCCGTCGGCTCCCCCGGCGAGGGCCTGACCGCCAACCAGCGCGCCCTCGACTACGGCGACGGCATGGTCCACGTCCTGTACGGCACGCGGAGCGGCCTGGCCGCCGGCCGCCGGGAGGCCTGGACCCAGAACGCCCTGGACGGCAAGCCGC
Source organism: Nonomuraea sp. NPDC050310 (assembly GCF_040655795.1). Taxonomy (NCBI): domain Bacteria; kingdom Bacillati; phylum Actinomycetota; class Actinomycetes; order Streptosporangiales; family Streptosporangiaceae; genus Nonomuraea; species Nonomuraea sp. NPDC050310. The sequence goes on from NZ_JBFAKP010000051.1 coordinate 980, forward strand.
GCTACTTCGACCGGTTCGGCACCTCGCTGGCCGCCGGGGACCTGAACGGCGACGGCGACGACGAGCTCGCCGTGGGCGTCCCCGGCGAGAGCGCCGTCCAGGTGCTGGCCGGGACCCGCTCGGGCGGCCTCACCCGCCGGGGCAACCTGCTGCTCAAGGGCCCTGGAGCCGACTTCGGCTCCGCGCTCACCGTCACCCGCCTGTCGGGGCGCGGCTACCGCGCACTCGGCCTGGCCCGCCCGCTCGCCTCGCTGGTCGTCGCCGCGCCGGCCCGGGGCACGGTCTCGGTCCTGCCCGGGATCCGGCGGCCCGGCCCCTACGCCGGTCTGCGCCCCGGCGCTCCGCGCAAGCTGGCCGGCGGGCCCGGCCTGTTCGGGTACACCTTCGGCTGAATCCCCCGGTCAGGCGCTTGACCTTGACACGATGACAAGCCCTTCACTGGGCCCATGACGCAAGACACCAACTCCCTTCACCAGGCTCTCGCCCACGGCGACGCGTCGGTACGGCTCCGCGCGGCGATGGCGGCCGGGACGACCCCCGACCCCGGGCTGGTCGAGCCGCTCGTCGAGCGGTGCGCGATCGAGCCCGAGTTCTTCGTGCGCGATATGCTGACCTGGGCGCTCATCCGCCAGCCGGCGGACCTGACCGTCCCCCGGTTGCTCGTCCAGCTCCGGTCGGAGCGAGCGCAGGCCCGGAGCCAGGCCCTGCACACGCTGTCCAAGATCGGCGACCTGCGGGCGTGGCCGTCCATCACCCGCGAGCTGCTGACCGACGCCGACGACGAGGTGGCGCGAGCCGCCTGGCGCACGGCGGTCGCGCTGGTGCCCGAGGGCGAGGAGAGCGGCCTGGCCGCGGTGCTGGCCGGACAGCTCGGCCGGGGCGGGCGGGAGACGCAGCTCAGCCTGAGCCGGGCGCTGGTCGCGCTCGGCGAGGTGATCCAGCCCGCGCTGCGCGCGGCGAAGGAGGCGGCCGAGCCGGGGGTGCGCGCGCACGCGATCGCCACCGAGCGGCTGCTGCGCGACCCGGAGGCCGGGTTCGCGTTCGCGATCGAGGAGGCCAAGCGGGTGGTCGCCCTGGGCGGCGCCGGCCGGGAGGAGTGACGGGGACGTGCTGATCGGCGAGGTGGCGCGGCGCTCGGGGGTCAGCGCGCGGATGCTCCGGCACTACGAGACGCTCGGCCTGGTGCGGCCGACCGGCCGCAGCGGCGCGGGCTACCGGGAGTACTCCACCGACGACATCCGGCGGATCTTCCACATCGAGAGCCTGCGCTCGCTGGGGTTGTCGCTGCGGGAGGTCGGGCGGGCGCTCGACGATCCAGGGTTCACGCCGGCCGGCCTGGTCGACGACCTCATCCGCCGGACGCGGGAGCGGATCGCCGCCGAGACCGAGCTGCTCACCCGGCTGAGCCGGATCGACGCCGCGGGACCGGCCGGGTGGGAGGACGTGCTCCAGGTGGTCTCGCTCCTGCAGGAACTGGGGTCGGCCAGCGCCGGGCGGCGGCAGAGCGCGGTGTTGTCACCGGCGGCGGAGGTGCCGGTGACGGCGCTGGTCGAGGCGGCGCTGAGCGAGTCCGACCCGAACGTCGCCGGGGCGCTGCGCTGGGCGCTGGCCCGCTCGGGGGACGGACTCGGGCTGCTGGCCGACGGCCTCGCCGACCCGGCGGCCGAGGTGCGTGAGCGGGCCGTCCAGGCCGTGGCCGAGCTGCCGGGCGAGGAGGCGACCGCGGTGTTGCGCGAGGCGCTCACCCATCCCGATGTGGTGGTGCGCAGGCGGGCGGCGCTGGCGCTCGGGGCCCGTGGCGTGGCCGAGGCGATTCCGGCGCTGGTCGAGACCGTGGTGGAGGGCACCAACGACGTGGACGCGGCCGACGCGCTGAGCGCGCTGGCCGAGCGGCCGGAGCTGGCCGAGCGGATCGCGGCCGGGCTCACCGAACGGCTCGCCGCCGGGGCCGGGTCGGAGCAGCGCCGGCGGCTGACCCAGGCGCTCGCCGACATCCCCGGTCCCACGGCGGCGCGGGCGCTCGCCGAGCTGACGGGCGACGAGGACCGGGCGGTCGCGCTCACCGCGACCTACGTCCTGCGCCTGCGCGAGGACCGGTGACGGTCAGCGGGCCAGCGGGGTGACGACCTTCCGCTCCACCGGGGAGGACATGACGATCGAGGTCGTCGTCCGGCCGAGCTGGGAGATCTCCTCCAGCAGCTCCTCCAGGTGGACGGTGTCGGCGACGGCGACCTTGAGGATCCAGCAGTCCTCGCCCACCACGTGGTGGGCCTCCAGCACCTCGGGCCGCTCGGTGAGCCGCTGGGTGCGCGGGTGGCGCAGGCCGTAGCCGCCGTGCGGGTTGACCCGGACGAAGGCCTGCAGCCCGTAGCCGAGGTGGGGCAGGGAGACGGCCGCGCCGTACCCGGTGATCACGCCGGTCTCCTCCAGGCGGCGGATCCGTTCGGTGACCGCGGCGGGGCTGAGCCGGACGCGGCGGCCGAGCTCGCTCAGGGTGATGCGGCCCTGCCGTTGCACCAGGTCGAGGAGCTGGGCGTCGATGCCGTCCAGGGATTCCACGGCGGCGGGGCGGATCTGCCGTGGTTCTTTTCGTGGAATCGCCTCAATACCCATTTTTCTGCCTTCAACATGATCCGGAGCCCTGGAAGACTCATGTTCTCATGAAGAGGGTTTGTGTCATCGGCGGGAACCGGTACTTCGGCCGCCAGGTCGTCGAGCTGCTGCGGGACGAGGGCTGGGCGGTCACGCTGGTCAACCGCGGCTCCACCGAGCCGCCGCCCGGCGTGCGGCATCTGGTCGCCGACCGGGGCGACGTGGCGGCCCTGCGCGCGCAGGAGTTCGACGTGGTGATCGACCAGGTCTGCTACACCCCGGCCGACGCCGTCGCGGCTCGGCAGGCGTTCGGCGGCCGGGTCGGCCGGTACGTGATGACCTCCACCATCGAGGTTTACGCCGATCAGGACACGGCCGAGCCGCTGGCCGAGACCGACCCGCTGCGCTGGCTCGCCCAGCCGGTGCCGGCCGGCGAGCTCGAGTACGGCGCGGCCAAGCGGCTGGCCGAGGCGACGCTCGCGGCCGACCCGGTCTTCCCGGTGGTGACCGTACGGTCCGCGCACGTGCTGGGCGGCGAGGAGTGGACGGGCCGGCTGCGGCACTACGTCGAGCACATCCGCGACGGCCGCGAGGTGCTCGTGCACGCCGAGCCGCGCCGCTCGGTCTTCATCCACCACGCCGAGATCGCCCGCCTGCTGGCCTGGGCGGCCGGGGAGGACTTCACCGGCCCGCTGAACGCCTGCTCGCACGGCGAGCTGGACGTCTTCGACCTGTGCCAGCGGATCGGACCGGCCCGGTTCAGCGTCGGCGAGCCGGCTTCGCCGTTCTCGTTCGGCCGGGGCTACGCCATGTCCAACGCCCGGGCCGAAAGCCTCGGCTTCGCCTTCTCCCACACCCGGGACTGGCTGGACAGCGCGATCGAGGAGGTCCGATGAGACGGCTCGGCGCGACGAAGGTGTGGCCGGTCGGCCTGGGCGCGATGCCCCTGTCGATCGAGAACCGCCCGGACGAGGCACGCGCGCTGGCGACGATCCACGCGGCGATCGAGGCCGGCGTGACGCTGATCGACACGGCCGACTCCTACCACTGGCACGCCGGTGAGGAGGGCCACAACGAGGAGCTGGTCGCCAGGGCGCTGGCCGGGCGCACGGAGCAGGTGCTCGTCGCCACCAAGGGCGGCCGCACCCGGCCCGGCGACGGGTCGTGGGGCGTGGACGGGCGGCCGGTGCACCTGCGCCGGGCGTGCGAGGCGTCGTTGCGGCGGCTGGGCGTCGAGGCGATCGGCCTCTACCAGCTACACAAGCCGGATCCGCGAGTGCCGTGGGCCGAGAGCGTGGGCACGCTGCGCGAACTGCTCGACGAGGGCAAGATCCGCGCGGCGGGGCTCTCCAACGTCAGCGTGGCGCAGCTTCTGCAGGCGCGCGAGGTGCTCGGCGAGGACCTGGTGTCGGTGCAGAACGAGTACTCGCCGCTGGTGCGCGACAGCCAGCCTGTGCTGCGCGCCTGCGAGGAGCTGGGCGTGGCCTTCCTGCCGTGGAGCCCGCTCGGCGGCATCTCGCGCAGCTCCCTCGACCCGGGCGCGCCCGCGTTCGAGCCCGGTCCCTTCCACCGGGTCGCCGCCGGGCGCGGGGTGAGCCCGCAGCAGGTCTGCCTGGCCTGGCTGCTGGCCTCCTCGCCGGTGCTGATCCCGATCCCGGGCGCGAGCCGGCCCGAGTCGGCCCGCGACTCGGCGCGGGCCGCGGAGCTGGAGCTCACCGCCGCGGAGCTGGCTGAGCTGGGATGAGCCGGCGGTGCGTGGTCCTGGCGGCGGCGCCGCGCTTGGAGATGTACTCCAGGGTGCGGAAGTCGGCCGCCAGACCCTCGCCGTCCACCCGGCAGACCAGGTAGCCGCGGCGCTGGTCGAGATAGCTGAGGTGCGGGTTCTCGGCCAGCGACTCGGCGATCCACGCCCGGTCGCGGTAGCCGTCGCCGTCGCTGGCGATGGAGGAGGTCACCAGCTCGCGGGCGACCACCGGCGAGCCGGGGTCGTCGAAGTCGAGCTTGAGCTCGGCGTCGTGGTGCATGTGCGCGTCGCCGGTCAGCACGACCGGGTTCGAGGCCCGCGTCATCAGGCCCAGCAGGCGGGTGCGCTCGGCGGCGTAGCCGTCCCAGGAGTCGAGGTTCACCTCGCGGCCGGGGCCGCGCCGGTAGTCGCGCTGCATCATCAGGATCTGCTGGCTGAGCAGGTTCCAGCGCACGTCCGGCGCGCCCAGCCCGCCGGCCAGCCAGTCCCACTGCGCGCGGCCCAGCAGCGTGCGCCCGCCGGACAGCCGCTCGTCGCACCCGGCCCGCACCCCGTCGAGGCAGGCCTGGTCGTCGCGGAACTGCCGGGTGTCCAGCAGGTGGAAGCGGGCCAGGGTGCCCCACGAGACACGCCGGTTGACGCGCAGCACCGCGCCCTGGAGCGAGGCCCGGCGTAGCGGCATGTTCTCGTAGTAGGCACGGAAGGCGCTGGCCCGGCGGCGGGCGAAGGCCGGCGCTCCGGTGCTGGAGACCGGGCCGGCCCAGTTGTTCTCCAGCTCGTGGTCGTCGAAGGCGACCAGCCACGGCGCGGCGGCGTGGGCCCGCTGGAGGTCGGGGTCGCTCTTGTACTGCGCGTGCCGCAGCCGGTAGTCGGCCAGCGTGGCGCACTTGCCAGGCGTGTGCGTGCGGACGCGGCCGGCCAGGGCGGTGTAGCCGCTCGGCCCGTACTCGTACAGGTAGTCGCCCAGGTGCACCACCAGGTCCGGCTCCTCCTCGGCCAGGCGGCGGTAGGCGGTGTAGTAGCCGTGCTCGTAGTGGGCGCAGGCGGCGACCGCGAACCGCAGGGGCGAGCTCTCCCCGGTCGGGGTGGTTCTGGTGCGGCCCGTCGGGGACAGGTGGCCTTGGGCTCGGAAGCGGTAGAAGTACTCCCGGCCTGGTTGGAGGCCGGCCAGCTCCACGTGCACGCTGTGCGCGTCCTTCCAGGCGGCGGTAGCCGTACCGGACCTGACGACGGAGGCGAACCGCTCGTCGGCGGCGACCTGCCACTCCACGTCCACATCCCTGGCCGCCATCCCCCCGCGCCCGTTCAGGCCCAGGGGGTCGGTGGCCAGCCTGGTCCACAGCACGAACCCGTCCTTGGACGGGTCACCCGACGCCACCCCCAACGTGAACGGATCCCCCACGCTCCGGCTCCTGGCCGTGGCACGGTCGGACATCAGGGGCGCCAGGCCCACACCGGCGAGAAACGCTCTGCGATCCACGCTCCAGATATCTCCACCCGCCCTGACACCCCTATGACACCCGCCACAACCCCTTATGAACAACCCCGGTCATCTCGGCTTTCCGGGGGCTCCGGTCCCATGGGAGGACCGTGGCGGGCCGGGAGGAAGGTGGGCTGTCCGCGGAGGCAGGGGCGGAAGGCTCAGGGGCGGGGTGGCCAAGGGCCAGGGAAGGCAGGAGGCGGAAGGCAGGGAGCGGAGGGGCTGGGTGGTCGGAGCAGGTGAGGTGGCCGAGGCCCGAAGTGGGTGGCCGACGGATCCAGGGACGGCGGGTCGGGAGGCTGGAGGCCGGGAGCCGAGAGCCAGGGAGGGCTGGGGAGGCCGGGGCTGGGGTGGGGGGGCTGGGGTGGGGGGCTGGGG
>NZ_JBFAKP010000052.1:0-7090 GCF_040655795.1 Nonomuraea sp. NPDC050310
GGCGGACAGAATCCTCCGGTGGCGCCCCGGCCGGCCCCGCGGCCGAAGCCGCCGGACCCGACCGGCGCCCAGCCGCCCGTGTCGCCTGTTGTCATGATCGCCTCATCGCCGCTGCAGCGTCTGTCGTTACCCGCGGCGCCTTCCCAGCGGCGGGGGTGCCCCAGCCGCCTGGCGCTCGCCTGGCCGCCTCGCTGTGGACCCATCTCCCACTCGCCTCATACACGCCTCACACACCAAACACGGCCGATTGTCAGAATAGGACTGACAAACATGATTGTCAGGCCTACTCTGACGGTGGAGGTGCTGATATGACGCCCAACCCTCACGACCCCGCCGCCGGCACCGGCGAGGCCCCCTACACCAACCAGTCCCTGGCCCAGCTCGCCCTGGCCTCCGCCGCCCAGGAGCTCGCCGAGCGCGCCACGTCCCGGGTCGCCATCTACCACCGGCCCGACAACGCGGTCGAGGACGCCGCCGCGATGGTCCGCCAGGCCCAGCGTGTGCTGGAGCGGGCCGTGATCGCCCAGCGTGAGGCCGGGATCTCCTGGGAGGAGATCGGCGCCCAGCTCGACATCACCAAACAGTCCGCGCACTCCCGGTTCGCCGCCGTGGTCGAGGAGTGGGAGAAGGCGCTGAGCCGGCCCCTGGTCATCGAGGAGATGTGGGGCATCGGCGGCCTGCAGACCTACGTCGGCTCCCGGATGCCCGACGGCACCGCGAGGCCGGAGGAGACCGCCGCCTACCTCGACCGGTGGGCCCTGGCCCACGCGGCCGCCGACGGCCGCGAGCCTCCCGGCAGCGACAGCGAGCGGCCGGTATCGGGCGGGATGGTCCGCATGGACCCGCTGGCCGAGCTGATGGGCTCGCTCATCCACCGGTCCGCAGCCTTGCGGGATGAGTTCATGGGGCCACCGCCGCACCTGATGGCCGAGATCGCCGAGCGCCGGGCGGCGCTGTGGGAGCAGGTGGCCACCGAAGGCGGCGTCGGCGGCCGCCCCGTGCGCGACGCCCGCAAGTACGCGGCCGAGGAACGCGAAAGCGCCGCCGACTACCGCGCCCAAGACGCCCACCTGCGTTCGATCGCCGCTGTGCAGAGCCCTGAGGAGCATGCCGCCGCGCACGAGCAGCGCTGGCCGCACGCGATCTACGGCCCGTACCGGGTCTTTCCCGACGTGGCCAGTGCCCGGGACTGGTGCGCGCACTGCAACGTCTGGATCGGCTGAGCATGGACCGCCTGAACTGGACCCGGATCAGTGCCGGCCTGTTCCGGCGGCTGCCGCCCGCCGACCAGCAGGCCATCCTCGGCTCACCCGCCTTCCAGGCGCTGCCGTACGACGAGCGCCTCGCCTTCCTGGACGCCGCCGCCGAGCTGGGCGCCCTGGACGAGCGCGACCGCCGCGCCGCCCACCGACACACCACCGACCGCGGAGGACAGCGATGATCAACCCGAAGACCGGCAAGCGCCTGGTGCTCGTCCTCGACACGGTCGACCCCGAAGCCCCGCCGCCCGGCGAGCTGTGGGCGGTCGAGGACTGGCTCGACACCCTGACCCGCTGGGAAGCCGCCGACCCGGCCGCCGACGCCGAACGCGGCCTGGTCCCGCTGGAGCTGCCCGCCCCGCTCGCCGGCGGGCGAGCCCTGGCCGCCTGGCAGCGGGTGCGCGTCACCGTGCAGACCGCGCAGGGCCAAGCCGCGATCGAGGCCGGGCTGACCGGCCGCCAGTACGCCCGCGTCATCGACCGCCGCTGGGGCATGCCGCCGGGCAGCAGCATGGAGCTCGCCCCGCTGCGCGCGATCGACGTCGACCAGGACGACGCCGACACCCTGACCGCACTCGCCCAGGTGCTGACCCGGGTGCTGGCCGACCCCGGCCATCCCGCCGCCGCCGACATCGCCGACGCCGCAGACCAGGCCGCGGCCGCCTACGACCTGGAGGCCGGCGACCTGCACCAGACGGTCGCCCGCATCGCGGCGATGCTCGCAGCCGAACCCGACGCCGAGTGGGACGGCCCGGTGCGCGAGCTGGCGGCCGCGATCGCCGCCTGCCCACCCGCCGCCGACCTGGAGCTGACCGCCAGCCAGGCGGCCGCCTACCGGCACGTGTGCGCGCTCCAGGTCCGTGCCGCCGGAGGTGACGGCCTGGACATGTTCGTCGCCGGCGCTTTCGAGTAACCGGCGACCTCGAGTAACCGAGGAGCTGACATTGTCGGGGGCGCCGCCTACGCTGGCCAGCAGTGGCAGCGCGCCTGCCCGACTCCGAGCCCACGGCACCGACGCCCACGCCGTCACCGCCCGGGCGACCGAGGACAAGCCGTCTCCGACGCAGCGCGCCGTACGACCCCTGACGCGAGCCATGACCTGGTGACCTCGCGGAGGGCGTGGGACTCCGCTGGAGGACCGTCATGAGCCACACCCCGTCCCAGGGCCGCCGAGCCCGCTCCCGCGAGATCCGCGAGCACATGGCCGCACACGGCGTGCCGTACAACGTCGCCGCCCGCCAGCTCGCCGCCGCCGACCGATCCGCCGGCGAACCGCCCGCCACCGCGGCGGCCAGGCCCGGCGTCCCGGTCGCTACCGGTGCGGTCTGGCTGCAGGTCCACCTCACGCCCGGCGCCGAGCAGGACCAGCGCGCAGCGGCGGGCCTGGAGCGTGAGGACCTGGACGCCATCGCCACCGAGCTCGCACAGTGGCAGTACGTCGTGCCGCGCTGCCCTGCGGTGCTCGTCCATCCCGCGCACAGCCACGCTCAGACCGCCATCCTGCTGGCCCGCCTGCTGTTCGAGGACGGCCCCGGCAACGCCGTGCCCGCTTCCGGCTCACCGCCCGCCGAGATCACCGCCGACCGGCTGGCCCACCTGGCCGACCGCGTCCGCTGGGCCCTGAACCGCCGCGAGCGCCGGTGCCGGGTGCACGTCGTGCCGATCCCGGCCCCGGTCCCCGTGGTGACCGCGCCCGTCCTCCAGTACGGCACGGCCGGCCCCGAGATCGCCGGACAGGACTGGCGGCGCGAGGCCCTGGCCGTAGTCACCCGCGAGACCGCCACCACCAGCCCCTACGCCGACGAGCCGGCCCGCTACCGCCCCGGCCAGGTGCTGCGCCTGGAGCAGGACGGCCGCGCCGGCTGGCCCGTCACCACCACCTGGAAGACCTCCTCCGACGTCGACCTGGCCCACTACCTGCCCGCCGACCGGCTGCAGGTGGTCGAAATCCTGCACGAGACCCCCACCCAGCCCGGAGCACCGTATGTGCCCACCCACGAGCGGCTGGCCCGCCGCTGGCGCATCGCCTGCACGATGATCGAGATGGCGGCCGACGACCCCACCATGACCCTGGCCGACTGGATCCTCGTCTGCTCCCAGCGCCAGGAAGTCGTCATCGACCTGCAGAGCCACCTGTCCACCCTCGCCTACCACAACAAGCCGCTGCCGCCGCCGCTGCTGGAGCTGGCCGCCGACGTCCTGGAGCGCCTGTTCTCACCCGGTGCCCTCCCGGCCGCCGCCCAGGCCAGTCCGCTGCATGAGCACTACGACGTCTCGCAGAGCGTCACCGCGCTACGCGCGCTCGCCGCCCGACCGGCCGACGCCGACACCACGCGCGAGAACATCTCAGGGATCACGCGCGGCCACCTGGACACGGCCCGTGGCGTCGACGGGTCCGCCGGCGGCCCGTACAACTACACGCTGCACAAAGAGACAGACGAGGCCCGACCCCGGCTCGGTGCCCGCCTGATCGCAGCCATCACCGCCCTCGACGCCTCCTGACCTCCCGCCTGCCCCTAAGGCCCGGCCGTACCGCCGGGCCCTAGGAGGGATTTGGCGCGCAAGCCGTCGAAGGTGGGGAGAGCTACCGCCGATGAAGGATCGGCTGGGAGATGTGGCAGGGCGTGGGATAGCGGGCGTTTCAGGCTCCGAGCGCGATCGGCCACACCACCAGCAGGTACGACTCGCCGGGCCGGTTCGACAACCGGCCACCCGGCCGTGCTCGCCCATGGACGCGCAGACCGTAGCGTCCGGCGCCCTGGTAGGTCAGGTTCGGGGGCGGCGCTCCGTCATGGGTGTGCATGCCGGCGATCTGCATGATGCCGGTCGTCGTGACGAACTCGGTCTCCTGCTCCTCCTCCCAGCCGGAGCCGGGCCTGCGAGGCCTGGACGAATCCCACCGCACGTGCACCCCCACCACGCCCCGGCCCTTGAGCGTTCTGATGACCACCGCGTCCGCAGCGGCGGCGACCAAGCCCTCAGGCAAGGCCGGTTCGACGGCGGGCTCCTGGTAGGGGTTGGCGATCCGCAATCGATGTTCGCTCGCCTGAGCGCTGCCCATGACGGGCGTGGGCAGGGCAGGCTTGAGGTTTGCGGCGATGCGTCCCGGTTCGCTTTCCGGCCGCGCGTGCTCCCTGGCCCAGCGCTTGATCTCGGCGCTCTTGTCCGGCAGTCCGAGCTCGTGCGCGACGCCTACGCCGAGCTTGGCGCACGCCTTGGGCCCCACCTCGATGGGCCAGATGGTGAGCAGGTAGAACTCGAAGGGCACGTTCGGCACGGCGCTGGGATCGATGTCGCGGCCGCGGGCGTGCACGCGCATGCCGTAGCGGCCGGGCCCGTGCGGGGTGAGGTTGGGAAGAGCCTGCGGCAGGTGGCCCATGAGGCCCGCCACTCGGGTCTCGCCCGTGAAGCTGATCAGCTCCACTTCCTCCACCTCATCCCAACCTTGCGCCGTGCTGGCAGGGCGAGCGTCGGCGAGTTGCACCGTGACGTCCACGAGTCCGGTGTGGATGCCGGTCAGGATCACCGCCGCTCCGGGGGCCGACGCCGTCAGTCCGTTGGGGACGTGGGACGGGTGCTCGGCGCCCGGCTGGTCGTTGACCAGCATCTGGTGGTGGCTTACGTGCACGTCCGCTCTGGCGGATGTGGAGGGTTCGGTGCTCACACGGGCAACCTTGGCAGGTGGGTCCGACAGACCGGCAGGCCCGAACCCCCTCTCATGGCAGATCTGCCAGCTGGTCGGCCTACTGGTCCACCAGGGGCAGGTAGGGGAGGCCGAGCGGCTATGGCGGGAGGGGCTGGAGGCGGACTGAGCCGGCCGAGCGCGTCCCTCCCGCGATCACCCGAGGCCTGGCTGCATATTCAAGGGCTGGTGTGGCCGGAGGGGTGCTCTCGATCACCTGGGCGCTGCGACCGGATCCGTGGGGGAGGGAGATGCGGTCGGCTGTGCCGGCCGCATCGTGGGCATCTGGGTGCGGATACGCTCCCGGAGAATGCGAACGCCACGGTGGCTAAGGCGGTCGATCGCTTCTAGGCGGGTTCGTGCCGGCCGAAAGACGTCTCCCCGCGGGGTAGGCCCGGGCACTCGTTCGGGAGGAGCACGCCGTCCTGCGGCATGGTCGCCGCCCAATAGATCGCGCCGCTGTGCGGCACCGGCAACGCCTCGATGTGGACGTTGCAGTGCCGGCATTCTCCCTTGTCGTGTGGCTCAGGTGCCGACAGGAAGCGGTCGTCGGTGGGCGAATCGAACACCATTCGGTGATCGTACGTTACCCCCCGAACAGCCCCGCACCGGGCAGGGGCGGCCCGATCACACTGAAGGTGCGGGCCGTCGCTCAAGCCGGACACAACCCGCGTCCAAGACGCGCTCCATACCGTCCCCAGCATGAAGAAGATCGCGTTCCTCGCAGCCGTCGCTCTCGCCGGCATCGCCATCACCGGATCCGCGACCGCCGACGACGCGCTCACTGCGACGCCGGGCGAGGTGTTCTACGACGAGGGCTCAGGCGTACACCGGCCAGGCGCCGCCCCCGTCGTGGTCGCCTCGGTGACGCTTCCCGCGGCCGGCTCCTACACCATCCACGCCGACACCGACTTCGAACAGATGGACAGGCCGGCCGAGGCGAGCAGAGCCCGCTGCGACATCAAGCTGCCCAACGAGCCCAACCCCAACGCGGGTATGCAACTGGCCAACAACGTTCCGGGAGGGTGGGGCGCCCTGTCCTTCGGGGTAGCTGTCACGATGACGCAACCCGGACTGGTGCAACTGCGCTGCTACCAGGAGTTTGACCAGGGGCCGACGTTGTGGTTCACCCACGGGCGGATCATGGTTCAGGCCGTCCCGAAGATCACCCGCTTCTGACCGCAGGAGCCCCCTCATGCGGCGACGCGGTTGACGGCATCCGCCGGGCGGCACCAAACCGCACCGCCCGGCGGGCAGGAGGCTCGCGCCCCGGTTCGGCGCCCGCCTGATCGCCGCGATCGAGACCGTCGACGCCACCACGACCACCTACCGACCGCCGTCCCACGCCGTGATGGCCCGGCCGGACCGCCGGGACCATCACCCTCACCAAGACCGCCACCGTCACAACGCTGCGCGCGGCTTCGTCGTTCGCGCCGAACGGGATGACGAGCCAGGGCTTAGCGGCGCTGACGCACCCGGCGTCAGCAGCGGCCCAGGCCGCCGCTACCGGATTGCGAGACCTGGCTGGAGTGAATCCAGAATCCCGTGCCGTCGTGACGGTTTCTGAGGCTGTACCAGAGCTTGCTGCCGTTCACCGTGTCACCGATGTAGAGGTAGCAGTCCGGATAGATGGTGGTCCCCTTCCTGCAGGTGTAGGCGATGTTGTCCGGCCGGATGTACGGGTTGTACCGCACGTTCGCGTCGTACTTGCAGGAGTAGACCACCAGCGCTGCACTCTGCGTGCTGGCCTGGGCAGGCGTGGTCAGGGTGAGACTGGCCACGGCCGCGGTCACACCGAGTGCGGCCATTCCCAGGCGACTGATCTTGCGATTGGTCACGAGCAACTCCCTCAGATCGTTCTTTGCGGCGCAGGCTAGACGTTCACTGTTGGGTCGCCGTTGGGTACACGTTGGGTGGCACACCACGACGAAGCCGCCTTGACGACCAACGCGCCGCAGAACGGGCAGGAAGGCAGGCATGCCGCCCTTGAGCAGTCGCGGCGGACGGACGACCACCGTGGGGGGACGCACCGACTGCGAGCAAGGCTCATGGCTGCCGCCCGGGTGCGGCATGCGCACCGTCTTGTTCGGCGGTTCCTGTTCCGTGCGCCGCGCGTGCCTGCCCCACCGTGACCTGGCAGGCCTGGGCG
>NZ_JBFAKP010000054.1:0-1590 GCF_040655795.1 Nonomuraea sp. NPDC050310
GTGTTCGATGCCCCGATCGACCTGAGCGACCTGCCCGGATACCAGGCCGCGACGGCTTCCAGGCCCAGGACGGCGTTCCTCGGCCGCTGCTCCACCAAGGACAACCAGGACCCGCGCTCCTCGCTTGCCGGTCAGCTCGCCGACGCGAGCCTGCTCCTGGGCCCGGGTGAGGTGTTCGTCGCCCACTTCTGGGACGTGGAGTCCGGGATGCTCGGCCTGGACGAGCGCAGCCAGATCTGCGCCGAGGACTACGCCCGCCTCGGCGTCCCCGTGCCGCGGGACGGCGGCCTGGGCGAGCTACTGGAGGCCGTCGAGCGCGGCGAGGTGGACCGCGTGGCGTGCGAGCGGATCGGCCGCGTCGCCCGCGACATGCTGCCCAGTCTCCAGATCGAGCGGCACCTGCTGTCGCGTGGTGTGCCCATCGACTGCGCCAACGAGCCTCAGGGCGGGATGACCACCGGCCGGCTCACGACGCGGCGCTCGGCGCAGATGCAGGCCGAGATCGGCCGGCACGAGCTGATGGAGATGTCGATGCGCGGGCAGCGCCAGCACGCCGCTAACGGCTACCGGCACGGCCCGCCCTGCTACGGCTACATCGCGGAGCTCGACCCGGACGCGCCGCCGCCGGCCGGGCGGTTCGGCGAGCGGCGGCCCAAGATGCGCCTGGCCCTGCACCCGGACGGGCGCCGGGCCGACACCGTGTCGCAGGTGTTCGGGATGCGCCGGCTGGAGCGGCTCGGCGACCGGGAGATTGCCCGGAGGCTGGCGCGCGACCTGGACCTGCATCCTCTGGCCGAAGGTCAGGCGATGTGGTGCGGCCGGCAGGTGCGCCGCATGCTCGCCCAGCCGAAATACACCGGCTACCAGGTCTACGGGCGGCGGGCCGGCCGCCAAAGGCGGGAGCGGCCCACCCCGATCTCCGCGTGGGTGTGGTCGCGCCGGCCGGCACACCCGGCCATCGTCACCGTCGAGGAGTGGCACCAGACGCAGCTGGTGGCGGCCCAGCTGCGGGCGAGCAGGTCGACCGGGTGGGACCGCGTGCACGCGGCCGCCGCCGCGCGCGGGATCGCGCTGCTGCCGGTGCGGGAGAACGAGACGCACACGGTGTTCCTCGCCGGTGATCGGCAGATCGTGCTGCCGCGCGGCGGCCTTCCTCCCGTCGTCGCCGACGAGGTCATCGCTCTGCTGGAGGCTGGCCGGTGAGCGCGGCCGGCGGTCGTGACATCGTCGTGGTCGCGGTCCGGCGCGGCGGCTGGTGGATCACACGCGCGGACCAGCACGGCCTCGTCGTGCACGGCCGCAGCCTGCGCGAGCTGGGCGCCAGCGCCGAGGCCGCGCTCGCCTTGCGCGCCGGCGACGGGGCGGGGCCGGCCGTGTGCGTGCGGGTGGACTCGGCCGACCTGCAGGCGATGGCCAAGGCTCGGCGGGGGTATGAGGCGGCGCTGCGCCGGGCGGTGCAGGCGCTGCGATCGGAGGGCAGTTCCTGGGCGGACATCGCCCAGGCCTGCCAGGTCACGGTGGGGCAGGCACGCGCGGCGCACGGAACAGGAACCGCCGAACAAGACGGTGCGCATGCCGCACCCGGGCGGC
>NZ_JBFAKP010000055.1:0-1571 GCF_040655795.1 Nonomuraea sp. NPDC050310
CAGGCGGCCTGGGCGGCGCGGGCCCTGATGAAGGCGTTCTCGACGTCGGCGGGTGTGGAGACCGGGAGGTCGGCGAGCGGGAGACCGGTGTAGGGGGCCTGCGTGGTGACCCGCGCGGCGTCCGGAGCGGCGGCGACCCGGGCGCTCAGCCGGCCGAGGAGGGCCGGGGCGAGCGTGGCGGGCAGGGCGGCGGCGGGCTGGAGGGCTCGATCGGTGGTCATGAAGGGGTTCCTGGCTTCCGGGTACGGCTCGGCACCGAGAACGGGACCGGCAGGTGCAGGGCGATCTGGCCCTCGGTGACGACGTCGAACTGGATGGTCCTGATCGGCCGCAGCGAACGCAGGTCGTCGGACAGGCGCCCCCGGCCGAGCCGGAGGCCGAGGTCGCGGGGCAGGCGGACGCTTCCGGCGGAGAGCAGGTTGGTCTGGCTCAGCGTGGAGTGCCAGGCGTCGCCGATCCGGGTGTAGGAGGTGAGCGTGGAGACCCTGGCTCCGCTCGGGTGGGCGCGCTGCCGGGGGGTGGGGGCGCTGAGCGCCAGGTCGGTGCCGCCGGTGTCGTTGGCGACCCGGGCGGTGGTTCGCCGGGCGTCGATGTCGACGTCCAGCTCGGTGACCCACTTGGGAAAGCCGTAGCCGTCGTGCCCGCGCACCTGGGCGATCTCGGTGCTGACCGGCAGGGACAGCACGTAGGAGTCGAGGCTGTCGTTCTTCAGGGCGGCGAGCAGGTCCACGAAACCGAGCCGGCCGTGCCGGGCGGGCCGGACGGCGATGCCGACGGCGGCCTCGGTGTAGAAGTCGATGTCGCAGACGTCGTAACGGAAGAACATGGCCGACACCAGGCCCACTCCCGGCGCGATCTCCAGCGGCGCCAGCTCGGCCGGCAGCCGGTCGCGGATCGCGCGGGACGGGGCCAGCATCGTCAGCCGGGCGGTCGAGGCGCGGTAGTAGAAGTTCGGGGTCAGTGTGGGCCCGATGGGGGAGTCGGCCCTGGTCTTGGGCAGGCGCCGGAAGAAGTCCACGCTGCTGACGCGCGGGTCGCGGGCCACCTCGTCGAGGTCGGTGTCCATCCGGTAGCGGTCGTACAGGCCGCCCTTGGGGACGGTGACCGTACGGCTGCCCAGCTTGACCTCGACGGTGTCGGTCGGTGCCGATGGCATGGTTCGACCTCCTCCAATCCGATGTTAGCGGTGCACACATGAGAGTAGGCGCGACATGTGAGCGGTGTCAACACTGGGCAGCGGCACGGATCGCCTACCGCGGGTGCAGCGCGGTCTTCAGGGCGTCGACGGCGAGCTTGCGGGCGACGTTGGCGGCGCGGGTGTCACGCAGGCTGTCCAGCAGCAGGAAGTCGTGGACCATGCCGGCCACCCGGACCGAGGTCACGTCCACGCCGGCCTCGCGCAGCTTGTTGGCGTACTGCTCGCCCTCGTCGCGCAGCACGTCGGCCTCGTCGGTGATGACCAGCGTGGTGGGCAGCCCGCGAAGCTGCTCCAGCGAGGCCTGGAGCGGGGAGGCGTACACCTCGGCGCGCTGGGCCGGGTCGGTGGTGTAGGCGTCCCAGAACCACTTCAT
>NZ_JBFAKP010000056.1:0-1564 GCF_040655795.1 Nonomuraea sp. NPDC050310
CGAACCTGCCGAACAGCCGCAACGCGGCCACCAGCCGCTCCTGGCGATGACGGCGCGTCTCCTCGACGGTGTCGAAGGTCTGCGGCAGGCGGAAGATGAGCTGGTCGGCGGGGACGGGATCGAGGTTCATGTCCGCTCCGTGATCGGTGGGCTGACGGTGCATGCGCACAACGGTGCTAACACGCCCTGTCGGTCAAGAGTCACACCTGACACGCGGGCGAGCAACGGCTCTCGAACCAGAATCTGGTTCTCATGCTTGTGCGGTGGCACAATGTCGCTGGTGAACGGATCAGGCTTCCCGGTGCTGAGCGCCCGTCTGCTGGCCAGAGCCGACGAACTGGCCGCGGAGGCCGCCCGGCGGATCCGGGAGGCCGAGGCCGAGCTGGCGGTCGTCGCCGAGGAAGACCTGACCGCCGTCTGCGCCGAGCAGCTGCGCACGGCCCTCACCCACCTGAAGGAGGGGCAGGCGCTGCCGACCTCAACAGCCGAGGCCAACGCGCACCGGCGCGCGCTTCAAGGCATACCGCTAGCGGCCCTGTTGCACAGCTACCGGATCGGCACCCAGTTCCTGTGGGAGTGCTTCGTCGCCGAAAGCACCCCCGGCGAGCATGGGTCCCTCATCAAGAACGCGGGCGAGCTGTGGCTCGGCTTGGATCGAATGTCGGAGGCCATCCGCGCGGCCTACCGCGAGGCCGAAGCAGAGCGAGAACTGCGAGCCAGACTTGACCGTGACCGGCTGTTCGACGCGCTCCTCAGCACAGATCCCGCGCGGATCCGGGAGGGCGCCGACGCGCTCGGGCTGCCGCACCGGGGCCGCTTCCACGTCATCGCCACCGAGACCTCCGCACAGCTACCGGACACCACCGTGCAGCGTCAGCTGCCCACCGAACGGCTGGCTGTACTCTGCCTGCCCGCCTCCGCTGCTTTCCCCCTCCTGCGCGGCGGCCGTTTTGGTGTCAGCCCCCCATACGGACAGATCTCCCAGACCGCCGCGGCCGTGCGCCTGGCCCGGCTGGCCCTGGCCGCCCTGCCGCCCGGCGCCAATGACATCTGCCACTACGGAGAGCGCCCCCTCGCCACTCTGATCGCCGGCCATCCTGAGACCGCCGCCGACCTGGCCCGCCGTATCCTCGGCAGGCTGCTCGACCTGCCCCCCAACGACCGCGAAGACCTGCTTGCCACCGCTCGGGCATGGTTCACCGCGGCCGGCTCGACGGAGGGCGCAGCACGAGCCCTGTTCTGCCATCGCAACACGGTCAGATACCGCCTCGGCCGGCTGCAGGACCTGACCGGCCGCTCCGTCCATCATCCGGCCGAAGCGGCCGAACTGCTCCTCGCGCTGGAAACCGTCAGCCTTCAGGGCAGCTGAGACGATGGACTCAGAGCCCCGCCGCGGCCTCCAATCTCCGGCTTTTCGTGCTACCCCCACTCCGACGGCGCGCTCGCCGATGACCGCGACCGTCGCCCCATCAGCGGCTGCCGACCGCCTTCAAGATCCGCAGCGCGCCGGTCAGCAGGCCGGCCCAGGCCTCGGGGGAGACGCGGCCGGGCGGGGAGAAGCCCA
>NZ_JBFAKP010000057.1:0-1467 GCF_040655795.1 Nonomuraea sp. NPDC050310
CGCCTCGTCGAGATTCTGGATGAAGCCGTGCTCCAGGCCCTCCTCCCGCCTGCCCATCACCTCGACACCGGCCTCGCGCAGCCGCTCGGCATAGGCTTCGCCCTCGTCACGCAGGGGGTCGCGCTCAGCGGTGATCACCACGGCGGAAGGCAGGTCGTGCAGACCGGGCGTGCTCAACGGGCTCGCGGCCGGGTCGGCGGGGTCGGGCGTCCAGTAGGAGATCGCCTCGCGCAGGAACGCCGGATCGAGCCCCCACCCGCCCTGCTCCCGCACACTCGCCGACGCGAGCGTGAGGTCGGTGTTCGGGCAGATGAGCACCTGCGCGGCAGGCAACGGCTCCCCGGCGTCACGCAGCCGCAGGCAAGCCATCGTGGCCAGGTAGCCGCCCGCGCTGTCCCCGGCGACGGCCCACGGCTTGGCCCAGCGCAGCACCTCGACCGCGTCGTCGATCGCCGCCGGGTACGGATGCTCGGGTGCGAGCCGGTAGTCGACGGCCAGCACCTCCACACCGCAGGCGGCGGCGATCCGGCGGCAGGTGCGATCGTGGCTGTCGAGGTCGCCCAGGATGAACGCGCCACCGTGCAGAAACACCATCAACGGCCGGGGCTCGTCGGCCGGCCGGTAGTGGCGCAGCCGTAGCCCGCCGGGGCCGGTCAAGTCGCTGACGTGCGGCAGGGCAGGTCCGGGAGCGCGGGTTCGGGGAGCGCGCAACGCGTTGAGATCAAGCACAGCGTGACATTCTTCCCCATGCGCTGGGGCTGCGACTGTTCGCAGGCGACCCGTCATACGCGCCCCCTCAGCATGAGCTCCGTGGCTGCTCGGAGCCGGCTGAACCCACAACCCCGCCAGGGTACGGCGTAGCGTGAGGAATGCCTTGGGTGGACCTGGCAGGACGAGGCGGTGGCTGGGGAGGGTGCGGCGTCATGGCTCCGCATTGGATGCCTCTGCTGCCGCCCCTTCGCCCGACAGAAGGCCGTCCATGAGGGCCTTGAGCGTCCTGGCGTCGTCCGGGCCGAGCCGGTCCAGCAGGTGACGTCGGGTGGCCATTTCCAGTGTCGGCAACGTCGCGTCGATCACGTGCCTGCCGGCAGGGCACAGCGTGACCTCCACCCCGTTCGGAATCTTGTCGCGGGCGACGTAGCCGCGGTCGGCCATCCGGGTCAGCAGGTGCGACAGCCGGGTCCGGTCCCAGCCGAGGGCGGCGGCGAGGGCGTTCTGCCGCAAGCTCCCGCCGGACTCGTGCAGGCAGACCAGGACGCCCAGTTCCGGCTCCGACACACCGGACGCCGCCGTGGTTTCGGCGATGACGGCGGCACGGACCATCTCATGGGCGCGCTTCCACCGCAGCCACAGCTCGGTCGCCTCCCCCGGCCCAAGTGTTGACATATCAACACCCTACTTCCTAGTGTTCGTCCCGACCACATGGCTCGATGTGCAAGGACTTCTCCGATGCTCGATCCTCGGCGG
>NZ_JBFAKP010000058.1:0-1461 GCF_040655795.1 Nonomuraea sp. NPDC050310
CCCTACACCGGTCTCCCGCTCGCCGACCTCCCGGTCTCCACACCCGCCGACGTCGAGAACGCCTTCATCAGGGCCCGCGCCGCCCAGGCCGCCTGGGCTCGCACCCCGATCGCCGAGCGCAGGGCCGTCCTGCTGCGCTTCCACGACCTGGTGCTGGCCCGTCAGGAGCAGGCCCTCGACCTGATGCAGGCCGAGAGCGGCAAGACCCGCCGCGACGCCTTCCTCGAAGTGATGGACACCGCGATCACCGCCCGCTACTACGCGCGCAGCGCCGCCAAGCTCCTCGCGCCCCGCCGCCGCCGCGGCGCGATCCCCGTGCTCACCCACACCACCGAACTGCGCCACCCCAAGGGCGTCGTCACGATCATCTCGCCGTGGAACTACCCGCTGAGCATGGCCGCCGGCGACGCCATCCCGGCGCTCATGGCCGGCAACGCCGTCGTCCAGAAGCCCGACACCCAGACCGCGCTCACCGCGTTGTGGGCGCTGGAGCTGATGACCGAGGCCGGCCTGCCCGCCGGGGTGTGGCAGCTGGTGGTCGGGCGCGGCAGTTCCCTCGGGGACACGCTCATGGACGGCGGCGACTACCTGATGTTCACCGGCTCCACCGCCAGCGGCCGCCGGATCGCCCGCGAGGCCGGCGAGCGGCTCATCGGCGCGTCCCTGGAGCTCGGCGGCAAGAACGCCATGATCGTCTGCGACGACGCCGACCTCGGCCGGGCCGCCGACGGCGCCGTCGCCGCCTGCTTCCCGTCCGCCGGGCAGCTCTGCGTCTCCGTGGAGCGGCTGTACGTCGCCGAGCCGGTCCATGACCGCTTCGTCGCCGCGTTCGTCGCCCGGACGGAGCGGCTCAAGCTGGGCGCCGCCTACGACTACACGGTCGACGTGGGCAGCCTCACCACCCCGGCGCAGCTCGCCACCGTCACCGCGCACGTCGAGGACGCCGTCGCCAAGGGCGCTACCGTCCTGGCCGGTGGCCGGGCGCGGCCCGACCTGGGGCCGCTGTTCTACGAACCGACCATCCTCACCGGCGTCACCCCGGACATGACGTTGCACGCGCACGAGACCTTCGGGCCGGTGGTCGCGATCTACTCCGTCCGCGACGACGAGGAGGCCATCGCGCGGGCCAACGCCTCGCCGTACGGGCTGAACGCCAGCGTCTGGTCCCGCAGCGCGGCCCGCGGCCGGGCGGTCGCCGCCCGCGTGCACGCCGGGACCGTCAACGTCAACGAGGCCTTCGCCGCCGCCTGGGGCAGCATCGACGCGCCGATGGGCGGCATGGGCGACTCGGGCCTCGGCCGCCGCCACGGCGCCGACGGCCTGCTCAAGTACACCGAGCCCCAGACCGTGGCGCACCAGCGCCTGCTGGGCTTCTCCCCGCCCGGCCGCGTCTCCCCCGAGGCCTGGGCCGGCCTGCTGACCGGCGCGCTGCGGATCTTGAAGGCGGTCGGCAGCCGCTGA
>NZ_JBFAKP010000059.1:0-1044 GCF_040655795.1 Nonomuraea sp. NPDC050310
CCGAGCACATCGGCGCGGCCGTCACCGTTGAAGTCGGCGGCGAACACGTGCCGCCAAGTCCCCCAGCCCTGACCGATCTTGACGCCGGTGCTCACATCGTTGCTGTTGTTGCGGTACCAGTACAGGTCCCCCGCACTGTTCACACCGAGCACATCGGCGCGGCCGTCACCGTTGAAATCCGAGACCTGACCGGAGCGGCCTTTCCAGAGCGCCGCTACGATCTTGATGGCGTCGTTGGCTTCGACGCCGTAGCGGTATCGATACTCAGCCGCAGGGCGTTGCACATCGGCTGCGACCTCGCCGATGGGGGCGGTGTTCCAGGAACCGTTGGGGTAAAACTGCTGCATCACATCGAGGAATTTCCCTGTGGCGATAGCCGGATTCGTGCGCTCCGCGAAGCTTCCCCAGGTCGCCCGCTGCTGGAAGAGACCGACGGAATCGAGATCGCCTCCGTCCAGGTTCGCGATGCTCGTCTCGACGATCACTGTGGATATGGCAATCGCCCCAGCACGTTGATTGAATCCACGGGCCTGCACCGCGTCCACCACCGCACGCGCACACGAGGTGTTGTAGGCGTTCATGTGGCCACGCATCTTGTCGGTCAGTTGTGCATTGAGGGCGGCAGCGACGACGCCGTCCTGTGGCGTCGGTCCGCCCGCGACGCAGGATAGAGAGGCGAACGTGGTACCCACGTCGTTAGGCTGGATCTCGTCCGGCGGGTATGGCGGGGGCGCGGCGGCGATCGTCGCGAACAGCGCCACGACGGCTGCCAGCATTACTACCGGCCGCTTGAGGTGTGCCTGCGATAACTTATGCATCTTTACCTGATCCTCTTGATGGTTCCGCAGTCGCCGGGCCTGCAGGAAATCGCTGCTGGGCTGCTTATTCGGTGGAGAATAAGCAGCACGCAAGGCCGAACTCGGCAACGCACGGAATGCGAGTGAGAACTGCCGCCGGCGCGTGGCCGGCGGCGGTGGGAGGTGGTCTCGGGGTCTAGAACACGTGCCGCCAGGTTCCCCAGCCTTGGCCGATCTTGACGCCGGT
>NZ_JBFAKP010000060.1:0-1032 GCF_040655795.1 Nonomuraea sp. NPDC050310
GCGAAGGTGAGAACTTAAGCGCCGGTAAACGGCGGTGGTAACTATAACCATCCTAAGGTAGCGAAATTCCTTGTCGGGTAAGTTCCGACCTGCACGAATGGCGTAACGACTTCCCCGCTGTCTCAACCGCAGACCCGGCGAAATTGCAGTACGAGTAAAGATGCTCGTTTCGCGCAGCAGGACGGAAAGACCCCGGGACCTTCACTACAGCTTGACATTGGCGTTTGGAACGGTTTGTGTAGGATAGGTGGGAGACTGGGAAGCTCAGACGCTAGTTTGGGTGGAGTCATTGGTGAAATACCACTCTGGTCGTTTTGAACGTCTAACCCGCGCCCGTGGATCCGGGTGGGGGACAGTGTCTGGTGGGTAGTTTAACTGGGGCGGTTGCCTCCTAAAGGGTAACGGAGGCGCCCAAAGGTTCCCTCAGCCTGGTTGGCAATCAGGTGTCGAGTGTAAGTGCACAAGGGAGCTTGACTGTGAGACTGACGGGTCGAGCAGGAGCGAAAGCTGGGACTAGTGATCCGGCATCGGCGTGTGGAAGCGGTGTCGCTCAACGGCTAAAAGGTACCCCGGGGATAACAGGCTGATCTTCCCCAAGAGTCCATATCGACG
Source organism: Nonomuraea sp. NPDC050310 (assembly GCF_040655795.1). NCBI lineage: Bacteria > Bacillati > Actinomycetota > Actinomycetes > Streptosporangiales > Streptosporangiaceae > Nonomuraea > Nonomuraea sp. NPDC050310. The sequence goes on from NZ_JBFAKP010000060.1 coordinate 613, forward strand.
GGATGGTTTGGCACCTCGATGTCGGCTCGTCGCATCCTGGGGCTGGAGTAGGTCCCAAGGGTTGGGCTGTTCGCCCATTAAAGCGGTACGCGAGCTGGGTTTAGAACGTCGCGAGACAGTTCGGTCCCTATCCGCTGCGCGCGCAGGAGACTTGAAAGGGGCTGTCCCTAGTACGAGAGGACCGGGACGGACGAACCTCTGGTGTGCCAGTTGTACCGCCAGGTGCATGGCTGGTTGGCTACGTTCGGAAGGGATAACCGCTGAAAGCATCTAAGCGGGAAGCTCGCCTTGAGATGAGGTCTCCCACCACGAGAGTGGGTAAGGCCCCCAGCAGACTACTGGGTTGATAGGCCGGAGGTGGAAGCACTGTAAGGTGTGGAGCTGACCGGTACTAATAGGCCGAGGACTTGACCACAAAGC